>CAZJHQ010000020.1:0-23608 GCA_964545915.1 uncultured Candidatus Kuenenia sp.
TTTCAGGAGATCGAGAACCCATGAGTGACCTCGAACTGATCGACGCCGTGGCCCAGAAGACCGGCGAAGACTCCCACGAGATTCGGCGCCGCGGCTTCGTGCTGACCGGCCCCGAAGACTCTGGCTCTGATCTGGAGCCGGAGTGCCTGCTGGACGTGCTGCTGGTCGATCTCCCGGAAACGGGCACGGTCGACTGGGACGCGGTGCTCGGTGACGGCGGCTTCCGGTCGCCGTTCTACACCCACGCGCAGCAGGCCCGCCGGAATGCCAAGGTCGAGATGAGGGCCAGCACGACGAAGCAGGCGGCCCGAGCGGCGTGACCTGCTGACCGGCTCGGAGAACTCCCGCGACCCCAACAAGTGACGGGCGTGGAGTGTGGCGGAGGTGCCCAAGCCTCCCTGCACCCACGCCCGTCGCTTTGTCACCCCAGATATCTGAATCCCGGCGATTTCACGGTGGCGATGATTTCTGCGCCGCCGTACTGCCGCCCCACCAACCCCACAGGACCTCCTCCCATGTTGAAACTCCATGCAGGCGTCTCTCGAAAAGTCGGCCTGCCCGGCTATTCCAGCGCCTCGGCCTCCTGCACCATCGAGGCCGAACTCGATTCCAGCCTCCTCCAAGATCACGAGGGCTTCCAGATCGTCGTCCAGAGGGCCTATGCGTCCTGCGAACAGGCCGTCGAGGATCAGATAGCCCGGTTGACCAGTGAAGACCAGCACGACGCCAGCCAGCCCCACGCCCAGCCGCAGGAAGTGATCGAGGTGCGCACCAGTCCGGCCATCCAAGGGGCCAGCGTGAACAGGCTCCCGGCCACGCAGTTCTCGAACCCGCCCAGCCCCCGTCCTGCCACGGCTTCGCAGGTCCGGGCGATCAGGGCCATCTGCAGCCGCCGGAGAATCGACCTCGTGACCCTGCTTCGCGAGCGCTACGGCCTCACCTCGGCAGACGCGCTGGGCATCAAGGAGGCTTCCGCGTTGATCGACGAACTGAAGAGCGACGAGGGAACCAGCAGCCCCAGCACCAACGGCCACCAGAACGGCAACGGGGCCTACGCGACGTCTGGGGGTGCTCGATGATCGCTGGTGCTGAGCTGCTGCCGGTAATCACGCCCACGAATCCCGCCAACGAGATCGCCAAGAGACTCACCGGCCGGGACTACGTGAGTTGGTCGGCACTCTCCACGTTCCGGACCTGCCCGCTAAAATACAAGTTCCGGTACATCGACGACCTGCCCGAGGAGAGTGTGTCCAGTGCGCTCGTGTTCGGCACCGGCATTCACACGGCCGTCGAGCAGCACTATCAGGCTCATCTCGCAGGCGACCCCAAGCCCGACCTCGATGCCCTGCTGTTCGCATATCGCAGTGCATGGCTGCCGCACGACCCGGACGCGATCCAGTTCGGCAGCACGGAGACACGGGCCTCGCTGGATGCTCTGGCCTCGAAGATGCTCACGGCGTTTCTGAACAGCCCAGCGGCGAGCGTTCAGGGGCGGGTGCTGGGCGTCGAGGAAGAGCTGCGCGGCGTGTTGATGGAGGGCGTGCCGGATTTGTATGGCCGCGTGGACCTGCTCACCGAGGACGCCGACACGCTGGTGGTGACCGACATCAAGACCAGTCGCGGGAAATGGAGTCAGGAGCAGGTCGAGGATTCAGGCGAGCAGTTGTTGCTGTACTCGCACTTGGCCAGCGTGATCAGCCCGGGGAAGAGGATCGCGACCCGGTTTCTGGTTCTGACGAAGACCAAAGAGCCGGTCATCGAGGAGCATGTCCGCGGGGTCGAGCCCAGAGCCGTGAAACGCACCTTGGCGGGCGTGGAGCGGGTCTGGCGGGCAATCGAGAGCGGTGTGTTCTATCCGGCGCCGAGCACGATGAACTGTGCGACATGCGGCTATCGAGCGGCGTGTCGGGCGTGGATGGGCTGACGCGTTGGCCGAGAAACAGGCGGCACGGGGTAATGCCTGTGCCGCTTTTTTTAGATATCCAGTGTACTCCTAGACGCTACCTTGGGCTTAGGCCACCACGAGTGTTCTTCACAGGCAACGCGTCGATGCGCGACGGTACAACACCATCTGAGAAGTACTTGGTCGCACTCGCCCGGCGAGCGGTTCTCCGACTGTGGTGCTGGCCGAATCCATTCCATCAACGTGGCTCTGCCGAACACGGCTTTGCAGCTAAAGAACTGTGCGACCTCTTGGTGGTATTCGGTCAAGATATAGTGATATTCTCCGACAAGCATGTTGGGTTTCCGAATACCGGCGACCTCTGCCTTGACTGGTCTCGCTGGTACAAAAGGGCGATTCACGCGGCAGCGAAGCAGGCAGTGGGAGCGCGGCGGTGGATTGCATCTCACCCCGCGCGTGTTTTCACCGACCGCTCATGTGAGCGAGTGATTCCCATCTCGCTCCCCACCGACGACGTCCGAGTTCACCTCGTCGTGGTCGCTCATGGCGCGGCGGAACGTTGCAGTGCTCATCATGGTGGAAGCGGTAGCCTAATCATCAGTACGTTCGCTATTGGTGATGCACACTACGAACCGCTAGCCGGCGTCAGGCCATTTGTGATTGGGCATGTTTTTGAGGGCGGTCCGTTCGTCCACGTTCTCGATGACTTCTCGCTGGACACCGTCCTGAAGCACCTAGATACCGCACCTGACTTCGTGCAGTATCTGAGTGCGCGCAAAGCACTGCTCACACAACAGCCAGTGAGCGCCGCAGGCGAGGAGGAATTGCTCGCGCATTACCTGAGGCACCACGATGGGCGTCAGCACCATTTCGGACTGCCTCCCGCGCCCGCGCATCTTTCCGTGCTGGAGGGGCACTGGGACAACCACATCTCATCCGCCCACTTCGCCGCTAAAAAGGATGCCGACGCCCCCAGCTACCTCTGGGACAAGCTGATCGACGCTGTAAGCGAAAGCGTCCTGTCAGGTCGCCACTTTTTTCCAGCCCCGCAGTCGCTGAATGAAAGCGAGGTCGTGCTTCGACTTCTAGCATCCGAGAATCGTGTGAGGCGGAGGTCGCTTGCATCGTGCTTGAGGGTGGCGATCCGGCGTGCGAGGCGGGAGCCATGGGCGGTGCGTTTGGAGGTTCCAGATCCGGTTCAAACAGATAGCGTCGTCTACGTGTTCCTTGCGATCCGGCGTGACGAAACGTCGGACGAGCAGACGAATCGAGAGAAGCGCGTTCAGTTGCTGCGAGGCTACTGCCTTGTCGCCAAGCACAAGTTCCCTGCGGCCCGTTTTGTTGTTGGCATCGCCACGGAGGACGAGGCATGGCATGGTGCGCGGTCTGAGGACCTCATGCTCCTCGATGGGACAAAGTGGACTCCCGAAGACGAGGCGGAAGCCCGTGCGCTGCACGAGAAGAATGGACTCTTGGCCGTCACAAGACGGACGGCAATTCAGAGCCGCGAATACCCCGTCGCTGATCTGCAGCGACGTGCTCGCCGCAGGCGGGGAAGGGCTTCATGCCATTGCGGAAGTGGAAAGCCGTACCGGCGCTGCTGCGGACATTAGGGACGCCCGGCACCGCGACCTCAATAACTCTGATCCAGACTAGGCCGAGCCGCTCGGCTCTCTATCCCATCTGCCGTTCGCCACAGCACTGTGCGAATCCTTGAGCGCCGCGTAGTGGGGACCACGCGAATAGAGCCGAAGACCCGGAGCGGCGTCCTCACGCTGCCTTAGGTGGGAGGCGATTGTGACGGCAAAGTCATCCATCATCGCTAGGACGACTAGGACGATCCTGAGGAGAAGAGGGCGAAGAGGCAGGAGATCAGTCTCCGTCTCACAGCCATGCGGCCATGTGTAGAAGCCGATGTTCTGCACTGCAGTCCTATGGACGGCGAAACCCCGCTCGCAGGAGAATACGAACTGTAATGAACGCCCTCCATGAACCACAGCGTCCCGCATCTCTCGCAGACTCTGCATCTCGGGTGCATGCCGACAGTAGCACTCCGCGAATACCTCGGGGATGTTGTACCGAGAGGCAATCTGCTGGGCGGGAACGATTGCCGTGCCCTTCAAAGCCACGGCTGCAAAGCTCTTGGGCAACTGGCTTGGTCGCTGCATGTCGGTATCAAGCAGATGCTTCGCTAGATGCTCGGCAAGCAGTTCGTTCACGAGGTCATACATAGATCGGGCTCGCGTAAGCATGTGCTCGATCTCAGTTTGAACAAACCGCGACAGCTCGCAGTCGGACTCTGTTCGATGACGGTGAAAGAAGTCAACCTTCGAGATGCTCGCCGCGAGTCCCTGAAAGTCATCGGCCAACCCATTGAAGCAACTAAGGATCCCTCCGCGCCTCAACGTGCGTTGCGCAACAAGATTGAAGATCGCGACGAGCTGGTCGCATGGTCGTGCGGGCCCCTCGCCAAAGTACATCGCATCTACGGGAGTGGCGGGCATCGGCACGAGAGTATCACCAACTGGCATCCATATTTCCCACTGCTTACCGACATAGAATGTAGACGACGCCACGATGTGCTCGGCCGGAAGCGTGCGTGACAAATGCGGAACCGCTTGCAAGCAGGAAAGTGGGATGTCCGTCAACGAGACTTTGCTTAGCATGCAAACACCTACGGAGCACGGTTCTCGCGTCGTTTAGACACTGGCGAATCATACTGTAGGCGGTATCGATAGTTGGCCCCGGAAGAGCCCCCCGAGGTCTTCAGGTGCGCGTACTACGTAGGGCTCGACCAGAACGCCGTGGCAAAAACACTCGGGCTGTCACGCAGAACGGTCCAGCGAAAGTGGGAAGAAGCCCGGGAACTCATCGCGAAGACCATGGGCGAGAAAGACTGAGCCTGCACGCCCAAGGGCTCGCTACGGCCCCTTCTTCAACGCCTTTTCGAGCCTTGCAGCGAGCCCCGAGTACCGCGATCTCTTTCTCGGTGATTGGCCCGGCTTGCTCGCGCCGAAACACGCTCGTTGTTTCCGAGGGAGCTTGCTGCGAAGCGTGCTCAGGGCCGCTCGCAAAGCTTTGAATTCGAGATCGGTGGTTGGTTCATACGCCATGGGGTCAGCCTCCTTGCCGAGTGAAGGCTCTAGTTTAGCGCACTGGCCGGCCTTGAGCGGCATGTATTTCAGCAGGCTTCGCGAGCTGTTGGCGAGCCCCGAAGATGAGGTTTCGGGGTTGGCTGGATGGGCTCGGCATGGAATTGGAAAGTTCTCGGGCCAGCTACAACGCCCACAGCCGATTGTTTGTGAGTTGTCACGGAGTGTTTTTGGGCTCGGGATGCTCTGGCCAGAAAATTGGACCTGCGTATTTCTCGGGAAAAACGAGGGGACGCTGGATTGGCCACGGTGATTAGGTTGGCCGACAGGTGCTTCGAGTTATGGGCACTTGGGCTGTGTGGCGTTCTATACCCCGTGCTGTATCTGGCGGGGGGACGGCTTGGGGAGACACCGGCAATGTTTTTGAGCCGCGACAGAGACCGCAGCCAATTGTTTATGGTTTGTCGCGGAAGTTTTTGGGGCTCTGGCTGCGTTGGCTGGGAAACACGACCTGCGTATCTCGCGGGGAAAACGAGGGGGCCTGCGAATAGCCACGGTGAGCACTTTGGCAGGCAGGTGGTCCCGGGTAATCGCCACTTGGGGCGTGTGGTGCTCAATACCCTCTGCTGAATCTGGCTGGTAGTTGGCTTGGGGGCCGGAGCTTGCGCTCGGGAGCGTATGCGCTAGGCTAGTGGAAGCGCGATAATGATATTTGGATCCAGCGTTTTCGGCCTTTCAGCGGGCCCGGGTTCCCTGTGCTGAAGAGCTGCCGGCGCGCTGGTAGTCTCGTCGGCCGGTTTGGATATTTGGAGAGCGAGCGGCGAGCCATGGCAGGTAGCAGGCGTTCTTTGGCGCGGCACACGGACTTTTTCAGGGCCGTCTTGGCGGAACTGCAGCGCGTAACCGAGCAGGACCGCGACTTCTGGACCGTGAAGACCCGCCTGCCGGTAGTTCCCCACGCCGCCCAGTTGAGCCTGCTCGGAATACTGCTGCTCAAGGGCATCGAATCCGGCAGCGATGACGAGGTAGACACCCATCGCGACGAGCTTGAGGCCCGGCTCGAAAAGGCATACCGGGCGGCCAAGATCGTCTGGTTCGAGGGCACGACAAAGAAGAAGGCCGAAGCCCGCGACAAGCTGCTCAATGACGGCAAAAAAATCAGGACGCCCGTGATGAAGGCCGTGAACTTTGCCCAGAAAAACATCGGGCTGCACGGCATGGAATTGAGCAGCTTCACGGCCAATGTGCAGGACACGCTCGCGGAACTGGTGGGCAAGGTCAGCGCGGCGGTCGAGATGAAAGTTGGCCCGGGCGTGAAGGGCGGAGCAGCAGGGCAGGTTCCGGGGGCTGTTTTCGGGGCGCTCACGCTGGGGATACTCACGGGCGGCATGGTTGGGCGGCGGGAAATGACCCCCAAGGAAGTGTCAGCGGCCCGGATCGCTGCAAGGCTCGGCTCGCACAAGGACGATACAGGCGGCCCGGAGCCGAAGGAGATCAGGCGGCTCCGCAAGACGCTGAAAGAACTCGCGCAGCACCTTCCCGAGCAGCGAGCGTAGGCGGCGCACATGGCCAAGAAGAAAAAGAAGGCGGCAAAGAAAGCCGCCAAGAAGGAGGTGACCGGAGCAGCGGCACTGGAACTCAACGAGGCGGAACTGCTCTCCGCTGCTGTCGTCACGTGGGGAGCTGAAGGACTGCTCGGGGCCGTTGAATACCTCCACTTCGATATCAATGCCGCTGTAAATGCCTTCTCGGTCACTGTGCAGGAGGTTTCGGCACGCGCAACGGTGAGCGGAACCGACAACAACCAGAGAATGTTGGCCCGCAACAGGTGGCAACTGTTGCGATTGGACCGTGGAGACATGCCGTACCTGAGCATCATCGGCCGGGTGCTCGACGTCCTACTCAATCACAGAAGGTTCCAGACGTGCACGACCGGCGACGTCTTCTTGGTCTTTCTGACAGAGATACCGCATCATCTGGAAGAGAACCATCGCCAGAATCCACGGCCTGACGGGACCTTTGATGTCACGATGCAGCCCGCCAGACGGACGTTCAACAACCGGATGGACCGCCTTCGTGAAGAGGAGTTGGTCAGGGCAACGGTCACGCGAGAGTCAGGCCGTGAGGAAGGCTATGTGCTCACGGACGATGGGCGGGAAATTTTTGACGGCTGGCCGGACCTAGCCGAAATCCGGGGCCTCGAACTTGATGGCCGCGTCACGCCCGAGAACCGCTCCACACGGCAGCGCAGACGGCGATCGTGATCCGTCTGCACACGATTGCACACGATAAATAGTGTTTTCCGGTTAGCGCCTAGGCAATCGCCATAGAGAGTTAACCGGAAAATGGTTCGCATCGCGTGCAATCGCGTGCAAACCACCCCGACAGGCCGCTCATCCGGGCTCTTCGGTCTGCCCCCGCCTGTCGTGTCGTGAACCCGGGTGCACCACGGCTCGCCAGCACCGGGTTGCCGCTGCGCCTATAGAGGTTGGAACGAAGTCTTTCCAACCTCATGGCCATGTTGGAATCAAAGTTGTCGAAGACCCTGTGACTTGTCGTGAGTCCACTAGATGTCGGTTTGCGGCGGCTCGGAAGCCCCGCACACAGGCTCGAAAAGGACCACGACATGCTCACCAACATCAACCAGTTATTACGCCCGAACCCCGCCGGTATCCCCGCGGAAATGAAGTCGGCCAATCGGTGGCTCGGTTTCAAGGCCGTGCAGAAGACCAAGCGCGACGGCACGGTCGAGTTCACCAAGGAACCGCGGCAGGGAGCGCACCCCAACCGCAAGGCCAGTAGCACGAACCCGGCGACGTGGTGCGACTTCGAGACCGCGCTTGCCGCCGTGCAGGAAGGGCACTGCGACGGCCTCGGCTTCGCGCTGGGTGACGGCTGGGCGGGCGTCGATATCGACAACGCTGTTGGCGAGTTTGGCCTGAATCGCGAGGCCAACGCAATAGTCAACGAGTTCGCGAGTTATGCGGAGTTCAGCGTATCGAGAACCGGTGTCCATATTCTGGTCCACGGTGAGGTCCCCGAAGGCAAACGCTCCGGGAACATCGAGGTCTATGGGCGCGGGCGATACTTCACCGTCTCTGGTCATACCCTTGGTTTCTGGCTGTCGGGGACCATCGAACCGCGGCAGGATGAACTCGACGAACTCATCGCTCGCATCGAAGCCGAGCGGGCGTGCACGAGGCCGGTAGGGCAGGCGTCGGCGCACAGCACAGCGTGGCCCGACCCTCCACCGCCTCCGCCAGCGTCCGCAGCGGAGATCATCGAACTTGGGCACCGGATATGCCCGAACTTCCCATCCCTGTGGGGTGGTGAACTCGATGCGTATGACGGTGATGCCTCCCGGGCAGACATGGCCCTGATCGGCTCGCTGGCGTGGCTATGCGGACAGGGACAACAAGCGTTCGTCCGGGACATCGCAATGCAGAGCGGCCTGCGCCGCGAGAAATGGACGTCGCACCGCACATACCTCCAGCGGACGATCGACAACGCCTACCGTGACGGCGGCCCGGACGACTTCTACAACTGGCGTCGCCGGGAACCGGCCATCGACATCACGCCGCTGTCGGCTCCGGGCGAATCGAACGGCGACGGTTCGCTCGACCTGTGCCGTGACGTGACGCTGGACGACATCGGCTTCGCCCGCCGACTGGCTGCTGAGATATGCGAGCGCATCAAGTACGTCGAGGACTGGAAGAAGTTCATCTACTGGGACGGTCGCCGTTGGGCCATGGACGACGGCGCCTGTGCCGTCCGGGCGGCCCAAGACCTCCGCGACACCTTGTGGGTCGAGTACGCGGCGCTCCCTCACGAAGAGAGGACCAAGCAGGCGCTTCAGTTCATCCAGTCCTGCGGCGGTGCCAACCACATCCAGAACATCGTCACGCTTACCAAGAGCCAGCGGCCAATCCGGATATCGCACGATCAACTCGACCGGCACCGGTATCTGTTCAACGTCTGCAACGGCACGATCGACCTGCGCACCGGCTCACTGCTTCCCCATGAGCCGGCGAACCTCATCACGCAGCTCGCCGCCGTGGACTTCGATCCGCGGGCGACGAGCGAGGAATGGCTGCTGTTCGTGAACCAGTGCATGCTGGGCGACCCGGAACTCGTGCGGTTCCTTCAGGTCTCGGCCGGGCTCGCTCTCTCCGCCGACGTCAGCCCGCAGTTTCTGTGGTGCCATTACGGCCGCGGAGCCAACGGCAAGAGCACGTTCCTTGGGGCGCTCGCCAACATGCTCGGGGACTACGCCGTCGCGGCGCCGGCCAATTTCCTGATGATGAAGAAGGGAGAGGGCCACCCGACTGAAATCGCGATGCTCTACGGCAAGCGGCTCGTCACGGCCATCGAGTGCGAGGGCGGCCAGCGGCTGCGCGAGAGTTTCGTGAAGTCGATCACGGGCGGGGACAAGGTGGCGGCCCGGCGGATGAAGGAGGACTTCTGGATGTTGGACCCGACGTGGCACGTGCACGTCAGTTTCAACGACCCGCCCACGATCAACGGCACCGACGATGGCATCAGGCGCCGGCTGAAGATCGTCCCGTGGGCGGCACGATTCGAGGGCGCCAATCAGGACCCAACCCTGAAGCCACGGCTGGAATCCGAGCAGCACCGAGCTGCAATTCTGAACTGGTGCCTCGCGGGCATGCGGGACTATCTCGACAACGGCGTGCCTACGGCCGTGGCTGTTGCAGCCGCGACGGATCAATACGTGGCCGAACAGGACACGCTCGGGACTTTTCTGGAGGAGTGCTGCGGCACCGGGGGCGGCTCCGTCAGGTTCAACGATTTTATGGCGGCCTACCACGAGTGGCTTGAGAAGCGCGGCGAGAACCCCCGGGCGTGGAACGCGAAGCGCCTCGGCAACGACTTGCTACGACGCGGGTTCAACAAGCACAGGCCCTCGGCGGGCGAGCATCGCGGCAAGACGGTCTACACGGGACTGACCATGCTCGTGGCCCCGCCCTCCAGCTTCTAGGGCGAGCCGCCGGGCGCGCCGACTTGGAACGCCTCTGTTCCAACCTTCACACGAGGTTGGAAAGAACATGGTCGAAGACCCACGCCGCCGGCCTCTCGATACTCCGTTGAATGGATTCATGGCCACGCGGTCATGAAGACAACTACTTCAACGCCGCCGCGTGCGGCAGAAAGGTTTCACAATGGATCTCGACGTCATGCCGGATATTGAAGAAGGATTGATCGCCGCGGCTGCCGATTGCTCGCCCCACGCGAGTGGTCATATAGAGTTGCGACCGATTGCTCAGGTTGTGGGCGCGATCGCAGGCGGTGGCCCCGCCGACGCGGAGATGGAGGAGATCGGCGGGTTCAAAGTCCACCCGCTGGCAAGCCTATTCCCGTTGCTGGTCGGCAGCGAGTTCGACGAACTTGTCGACGCAATCGGGACTGCCCGCACGGTCACGCCCGTCGAGTTGAACGAGGGCCTCCTGATCGACGGCCGCAACCGCGTGCGTGCGGTCGAGGAGCTGCGCCGGCGCGGCATTGAGGTCGAACTGCCCACGGTCGAGTGGCAGCCGACCGGCGGCGAGACGGTGGCGGGTCACATCTTCTCGGTCAACGTCCACCGCCGCCACCTTACGGATGACCAGCGAGCGGCCCTTGGCGCCCAATTCGTGCCGATCATCCGGCAAGGCCGACAGGAGCGGCAGGCGGCAACCCGGTTCGGCCGGCGAGGCTCGGCGGCGGAGATTTCTTCGCCACCGGGAGAGTCTTCTGCCGCCGATCGCACCAGCCGGGAGAAGGACGCGGCGAGCACCGTGGGGCAGTTCGCCGCCATGTGCAAAATCGGCCTGCACAAGGCCCGCCAAGCCGTGGCCCTCGCCGACGGCGTCGAGGCCGGCGAGATCAGCAGCGTCGAGATCGTCGCGGTCGCCGCGGGGCAGAAGCGCCTCCGGGACGTCGTGCCAGCGAAGCGATCCCCGGGCAGCAGGAAGACCGCCAAGAAGGAATCGGCACGCCCCGAAGCCGAGTTGTTTTTCGAAGCGTCACGGGTCGAGGTCGACGAGCCCGCGCCGACGGAGCCGGAAATCCGCGAGCGGTGGGAGCGGCTCAAGCGACCGTTCGCCATCGCGGACCATCGCGAACTGCGCCGGCTGCTCAAGCAGATCATCGTCGAGGAGCAGCGGCAGTTCGACCAGTGATGCCGCGCCCCTCATCAGCCCAGTCATCGTTTCCCCGACCATCCATCCTTGGAGCCGCGCTCAGACGCGGATACACATGTCTCTCCACGAGTTCCTCGGCCACCTCGGCCTGCCCGCGACGTTCCCTGAATTTTTCCCCGCCCAGCTCGAACAGTACCGACGGTCGCTTTCCGAGGCGACCGACACCCCTGACGAATACGCTATCGCGTACATGCTCGCCGGGGGCGGGACTGCGTCGGGCGCGGATGTCTCCGCATACGTGCAAAACGGATGGCGGATACGTGCGAATCTGTTCATGGCGATCGTCGGCTACAAGGGAAACGGAAAGTCTTCGTTGGCGGAAAGGGTTCTCGCCCCGCTTGTGCGGCATGAAGAAGCCCTGTGCGAGCAGTCGGCGATTGAGGATGGCGAGGAGGACTACGACGAGGAGGAGGAAAACGAAGGCGACGGCGGGGTGCGCCGTCGCGTCGCCGAGCGGCCGGCGCCATGCGTGATCGTGAACGACTTCACGGGGGCGGGGGTGCTCGTCCTGCTCGAACGTAACCGGCGTCAGTTGCTCGCGAATCCAGACGAGATCAGCACGCTGTTCATCCGTAATACCGGCGGCACCGACCGGCAGATGTGGTGCGAGCTCTACGACGGGCGACGTCGACGGCAGCAGCGGGCATCGGCGAGCGGGCTATCTACAACACTCGCGGCGCCGTACGTGTGCATCTTGGGCGGCATTCAGCCCGACGTCATGAAGTGCATGTACGGTTCACGTGGTGACGACGGCTGCCTCGACCGGGTACTGCTGGTCGGCGAGCAGCACGTTCGGCAAGCCGAATGGCCGCGGGACGTCGATGACCCGGCCTTGAACGCTGCGTGGGCCACTGCGATCAATCGCATGCTGCACATCGAGGAACTGGCGTCGGACACGATGGGCGGGCAAGTGGAGGCTCGGTTCACGTCGGCGGCCGTTGATGTATGCCGGCAGCTGATGCGTCGTCTCAACGAACTCGTCGCCTTGCTCGGTGTTCCGGAGCCGCAACGGGGGATCGTGAAGAAGCTCGTCCAGCATGCCGTCAAGCTCGCCCTGTTGCATCGGTGCTTCCGGTGGGCCGCAGGCGAGTTTGGGGAGCAGGGCCCGTTCGGCGACATCGACGCCGACGACGCCCAAGCGGCGGCCGCGGCGACGTTGTTCTTCTTCGGTCGGTGGCTCATCTGGCGTCCCGAACTGCGGGGCGGCCATGCCGTTCCTGAAGGGGCACCCGTCGGGCTGGTGAGCGATGCCGGTGACGACCCGGCCTTGCAGGCGCTCGTGGCGATGGCCAATGGGGCACAGAGGGGGATCCGCCTTATCGAGCGGCTCGTCAGGTACGTGCGCTACGGGGGAACCGCCGCGATCAAAATCGATGCGCTGGCCGCCCGTGAACCCTTCGCCGACCACGGCCGCGAGGACCTGCGGGAGGCGTGCCGATGGCTGGTCCAGCAGGAGCAGGGCGAGTGGTTGGACGAGCAGGCGGGCGCGTTCCGGCTGTTCGAGATCCCGAAGCCACGCCGGCGGGGGCGTCGTGAAGGAAAGGCCACCCCCGCGGTATCGACATGACGCGCATACCGACCGTGACGATCCGCTGGCATCCCCAAGGTTGACCGTCGATCACCATCACTTTTCCCTCGATCACATTCCATCACGGAGACTTGTCCATGCAGAACTACGAATCTGAACAGACGGCCGCTATCGCTACGCGGCCAGCCACGCTCGTGCCGCTCGACATCAACCCGCCGGCACCCGTGCGGCCTGCCGGCGAAGTGAACCAGCTTGTGGGAGCCGCATGGGTCCGCGTCCGCGGCAGTGCTGGTGCAAAGCCGGCGGCCGAGAAGCCGCTGATAGACGTCAAGGAGTTCGCGGCCAAGCTGGGGTGTTCCCTCAAGCACATTCGCCGGATGGCCGACGCAGGCCGATGCCCGCCGCCGATTCAGTTGGGCGGCTTGCGGCGTTGGAACCGGCATGTGGTGGACGATTGGATCGCCGCCGGGTGCCCCGTCGTTCGGCACGTGCGTATCGGCGGCCGGAAATGACCCGAGCGGAGTACGCTGGGGGACGACAGAAAAAAGGAGTCAGACATGGGGTCAGTTTTCAGAGCCAAGGTCACGCGGCCGCTGCCGGCCGGCGCCACGATCGTGACGCGCGGCGGCGAGCAATGGGCAGAGTGGCGCGATGCGTCGGGCAAGCGCAAGAGGGCCCGCACCGCCGGGCCGAAGGCGAGCCGCCCGGGCATCATCGTGGAGGCGGCGACCTTCACGGCCAAGTTTCGGGATGGGGCCGGTGTGGTTCGCAAGGTTGCGACCGGCTGCCGGACTCGGGACGCCGCCAAGCAGGTACTCGCCGATCTCGAAGCGCGGTCCGAGAAGGTACGGGCGGGAATGCTCTCGCCCCGCGAGGCCGAGGCCACCGAACACCTCTCGACGCCAATCGAGGAACACATAGACGCATATCTCAAGGTGCTGGCGAACAGCCGCGGGAAGGGCGCCCACCCCAACGTGTCGAAGACGCACGTCGACAACGTGCGTCGTGGACTGGGCGACATCACCGAGGCATGCGGATTCAAAACACTCCGTGACCTCGACCGCCAGAAGGTTCTCGATTGGGCCAGCGAAAGTCTCCGTCGACCCGACGAGACGATCACGAAAAAAGACGGCACTGTCCGCATCCGTAAAGCCCCGGGGCCGCGGACGATCAATGCGAAGCTCATCGCCTTGACGGCTTTCGGCAACTGGCTCGTCGAATCGGGGCGGCTGATCGAGAACCCGTTTGATCGGCTGAAGAAGCTTGACGAGAGCGACGATGTCCGGCGCCGCCGCCGGGCCATGACGGCCGGCGAACTGGGCCGCCTGCTCCGGATCGCCCGACTCCGGCCGCTGGCGGAGCACGGTCGGTCCACGGTTCGGTCGCCGGGCCGCTCACGGGCCACCAAATCGCGGGCCACGTGGCAGAAGTCCCCCCTCACGGTCGACACGATCGCCGAGGCGGCTGCGCGTGGGCGATCAGTGCTCCAGCCGGAAAGGGCGGAGCATCTGGAGCTGCAGGGCTGGGAGCGGGCGCTCACGTACGAGCTGCTCCTGACCACCGGGATGCGGAAGGGCGAACTCGCGTCGCTCACCGTGGCCGACGTAGACCTGACCGACGACGCGCCCGCGGTGACCCTCCGGGGTGTCCACGCGAAGAACGGCAAGCGATCCACGATCCCCCTGCGGCCCGACGTCGCCGGCCACGTGCGGGACTGGTTGGCAGACCGGCGTCGGCGGCTCGCGGCGCAGGGCAGGGTGTTGGCCGCCGATGACCGGCTGGTTCAGATCCCGGCGGGCCTGATCAGGATTCTTGACCGGGACCTTGCGGCAGCCGGGATTCCCAAGGTCGATGAGCGGGGCCGCCGGCTCGACGTGCATGCCATGCGCACCACGTTCAACACCCAGCTGGCCGTCGCCGGCGTCGATCCGCGGACGGCCATGGCGGCGATGCGGGTCTCGTCGCTCGACCTCGTGCTGAAAACCTACGCCGACGAGAAGCACCTCGACGTCACGAAGGCGGTCAACTTGCTGCCCGCCACGCCCCCGATGCTGGAGGCTGTGGGTTCGACCAATGCCGCCGAGGTCAACGAGCCCGTTGTACCAATTGTTGTACCAACTTCAGGGAACGGGGGTGCTTTGGAGGGTTCCGCAGGGCCTCGCAGTCCATCGGGCAAAAAATCTGCCCGCGCGAAGAAGCCGACAATCGCCCGTGTTTTCCACGTGATTCCGGCGAAAGAAGAAGAGCGGGCGAAGGGACTCGAACCCTCGACATCCAGCTTGGGAAGCTAGCGCTCTACCAACTGAGCTACGCCCGCGGAACCGCTGCAGTCTAGCACACCGGCCCGCCCTTCAAGCAGCGGGCGCGGCAGTGGCCGCGTAGAATCGGCAGGCAGCTCGCCGCGGGCCGCGGCCACACCATGGTGACCGGCCGGACGGCGGCGGTTTCACGGGCTCGGAGGAGCGATCACCACCATGCCACAGCCGCAGTCCCCGTCGGCCCCCCGGCCGCGCGGGTTTTTTTCGTCGCAGGTCCGCATGCTGCTGGGCACGCTCGCCATCGCCGTGGTGCTTGGCGGCGCGGCTTTGCCCTGGCTGCTCTCCAGCCCGGCGCGGATTTCGCGGCTCATCGCCGGCGTGGTTCCCGAGCTGCACGGGGACGTGCGGATCGACGCGGTCCGCCTCGGCTGGACGGGGCCGCTCGTGCTCGAGAACGTCGCGGTCGTGCCGCGTGCGGGAGGGAAGCCGCCGATCCGGATCCGGAAGATCGAGGTCAGCCACGGTCTGGCGCAGGTCCTGCTCTCGGCGGGTGACGTCGGCCGGGTGCGCATCGAAGGATTGGAGGCGGACGTCGTCTACGACGCGCATCGGAAGTCGAACTTCGAGGGCCTGTTCGTGCCGCCGCCGGCCACCGCCGGTTCCGCCACGGCGCGGCCGCGGCGCAGCCCGGTGCGGCTGCGACTTGAAGTGGCCGACGCCATCGTGCGCATCGCCGGCCCCTGGACGCAGGACCCATGGGTCAGCGATCCGATCAACGTTCGGGCGGCACTCGGGCCGGCCACAGATGGAGGGGGGAGCGAGTGGGTGATCGAGCCGGTGCAGCTGCTCGCGGACGCACGCATGGAGCCGGGCGTCGCCCAGGGTGTGCTGGCCTACATCGCTCCAGTGCTCGCCGACGCCACGCGGACGAGTGGCCGCTTCTCGCTGCGGCTCGACGGTGCCCGGCTGCCCGTCGGTCAGCCCGCGGGCGGCACCGTCGCCGGCGTGCTGGCGATGCACGAGGTGGTGCTCGGCCCGGGGCCGCTCGTGACCCGGCTCATCGAATCGCTTCCCGTGCGTCTGCCGCCGCCGCCGGCGATCCGGATCGCCGATGAATCGCACGTCGCCTTTCGGATGGCGGACGGCCGCGTGCGGCATGAGGGGCTCGAGTTCGGCGTGCCGCTCGCGAAGCCCGGCCAGCGGCTCGACGTCCATTCCAGTGGCTCGGTGGGCATCGAGGACAAGTCGCTCGATCTGAAATTGGCCCTGCCGATACCGGTCGACCTCCCCCAGGATCGGCCGCTCCTCGCGGCCCTCGCCGGCAAGCGTGTTTCGATCGGGATCGGAGGCGTGCTCGGCCAGCCGCAGGTGAACTTCGACGGCTCGATCAAGGCCGCGGCCGGCGACGTCGTCGCCGATCTGCTGGATCGCATGCGCAACGGCGCCCCGCCGGCTCCGGCGCCCCCCGCGGCGGCGAACGCCAGCCCGCCGCCCGCTCCCGGGTGGAAGCCCGGTGACCAGACGCCTGGTGCCCAGGCCTCCGGCACCGCCGTCGCAGCGGGCGATCCCACGGCCGCAGCGATCGTCGATCTCGTCGGCGGGGTGCTCGACGAGGTCGCGAAGCGCAGGGCCGAGCGCCGGGCAGCGGAGGAGGCAAACCCGGAGCAGCCGCCTCCCCGCCGCGGCCGCCTCCTGCGGCGGCTCATTCCGTCACCCGAGCCGGAGCCCGCGCCCCAGCCGCCGACAGCGGGGCCATGAAAAAAGCCGGGCCTTCCTTGAAGGAAGGCCCGGCCGTGTTTCAGTCGGTCACCCGTCTTGCAGCGACGCTGCAAGACGGGCAGCGGTCCGAAATCAGGTCTTCGCCGGAGCAGCGGGGGCGGCCGGAGCGGCCGGAGCAGCCGGAGCAGCCGGAGCAGCCTCGGTCGGCACGCCCTCGGAGATCACGCCAGCACCACCGCAGGCACCGCCGACGCAGCCACCCTCGACTGCGGCAGCCTCGCCGCAGCCCGAGCAGCCGCCCTCAACGGCAGCAGCCTCACCGCACGAGCCGCAATCGGCGGCCGCAGCAGCCTCACCGCACGAGCCGCAATCGGCGGCCGCAGCGGCCTCACCGCACGAGCCGCAGTCGGCCGCAGCGGCCTCGGCGCCGTGGCACTTCCGGGCCTTGTGACGGGCCAGCAGACCACCGTGGCACTTCTTGGCATGATGCCGGGCGAGCAGACCACCGTGGCACCGACGGCCGCCGTGGCAGCCGTGACCGGCCACCGCGCCCGAGTCACCGCCGACGAGGGCGATGGCGACGAGCGCGAAGAACATCGCAACTGCAAAACCGAGGAACCGCTTCATCACAGACCTCCACTTGGGGAAACTGAACGCGTCGTGCGTCCTTCGAAGCCGTCACGAATTCAAACCCGATCCGGGACGGCCACCGGACCGCAGCAAGCCTTGTTGTTCGGAACCGCCGGGAATCGACCCAGGCGTCCGCATCCTGCAAGCGGAGCGATCTTTCGGAAAAGATGCGTCGCCTGGAGAGGATTTACCGCCCAGGAAAACTAGGCAGTTAGGCTAGCATTGCCACCATCTGTGTCAAGAAGATGGGGTATTTGGGCCGAGAATGGCGATTATGAGGCCTGTGCTGCCTGTGGATGTCCGGCTACTGGACTTTCGCGGGGGATGCGCCGCGTGCCGTACGTGCCGCTGCGTCCTTTTCGGCCTGCTGGGACCGCTTTTTGATTTCCTGGGCCACCATTTCCTGCTTGGCCAGCATGTCTTCGGGGTCTTCGAAGTTCAGCAGCAGCGGCGCCATGTCCTCGAACACCCGCATCGCCATGCCGACGACCCGCCAGCCCTCCGGATCGAGCCGCACGACCCAGACCACGTTTTCCGTGGTCTTGAAACCGTCGCCATCCACGTCGGTCCAGGTCGTGCCGACATGCACGAGATCCTCCGCCTCGCCGACGACTTCCGCTTCGCGGACGGAATAGGTGGCCGTGTCCGCCACCGGCGGGGCCACGGAAATCCCCAGTTCCTCGGTCTTGAGGCGGGCCAGCTTCGTCAGAAGGCCACGGGCGGCGGCGTCGTCGCCCCGCTTGATCGCCTCCAGAAAAGTCACGACGGTGGCCTTTGCCGGCTCGGCCTTGGCTGTCGCGCCGGCGCCGCCTGAGCACCCCGGCTGCATCAGCAGCACCGTCACGCAAAGCCCCGCGAGCAGGCTGGCGGCCCACAGGGATGACGTGGCTACCGAGGGGAATCGCGGGGTTCGGCTGTTCGCGGCCATGCTGACGGATCTCCTGAACGAGAACGCGGACGCCCGGTGGGGCGGATCGACCGGGGGCGGGAAAGTGACGGGTGTGGATGGGCCGGTCAAGAGGAGTCTGGATGCCGATTTCGGGTACCATGACGCCATGGCACTCGAGCACCAGTCTCCCCGGTCCAACGCCCTCCTTGGCTGCCCGTGGAAAAAGCCCTCCATGGCCTTTTTCCACTTGAGCGACCGCAGGAAACGCCGAGGGTTTCCTGGGTCGCTGGCCGTCGCATCCTGCTCGGTCTGCCCGTGGAAAAAGCCCTCCATGGCCTTTTTCCACTTGAGCGACCGCAGGAAACGCCGAGGGTTTCCTGGGTCGCTGGCCGTCGCATCCTGCTCGGGCAGACTTGTTCCACAGGCTGTTGGCCTGGCGGTTTTGATTCTCGTCCTGACCGCCTCATCCGCGCCCGGGCAGGCAGCTCGCTCAAAGCCTGTGCGGCGGGCGGCACCCCCGCCGGCCTGGGATGCGGCGTCGGTCTCCGGCACGTTTCTCGAAGATGCCTTCACCGGACTGCAGGGCGAACGGCCCGACTTCAAGGCGATGTCCCGCGGTTCTGGCGGTCCGGCGGCAGCGGCGGGGCCGGCGGCCGCGGCGGATCCGGCGGCGGCCGGGAACGGCGGGGGCGGATCGGGCTTCAAATGGTCGGCGTTGGTCTCGGAAGAGACGCTCACCGACGAAATCAAGGGCATGAAGGGGGTGATCGCCACCGCGGCGGCCCGACCCACCGACTTCAAGGGGGGCGGCTACGACAAGGCCCGCGAGGCCTTCAGTTCGGTGGCGTTGGCCTTCGGCGTGATCGCCGCCTACGACCTGGATATCCGCTGGAAGAAGGACGCCGCCACGGCCCGCGACCTCTTCGCCCGCGCGGGGTTCAACTGCAAGACCGGCACCGACCAGTCGTTCGCCGAATCGAAGGCCCGTCTGGCGGACCTCGAGGCGATGCTCGACGGCGGGGCGCCGCAGGGCAAGCCGGACCGCGACGAGGATTTCCAGTGGAGCCAGGTGGCGGCCCGCCCGGCGCTGATGTCGCGACTGGAATCGGCCGACGAGGCGCTGGCCGCGGCGGTGGCCAGCAAGAGCGACTTCGACAGGAAGCTCGAGCGGGTCGTCCACGAGGCGGAGATCGTGGCCGCGATCGGCGAGGCGATCCAGCGCAAGGACTTCGAGTTTCACGACGACGACACCTACCGCGGCTACGCGGCCGCGATGCGGGACGCCGGCATCGCCGCTCGCGACGCCGCTCGCAAGAAGGATTACGACGGTGCCCGCACGGCCGTCGGCACGCTCAAGAAGTCGTGCGACGCCTGCCACGGCGACTACCGCGGCTGACGACGGTCAGAGACCGCCGCTCCAAAGGGGACGACGGTCAGGAACCGCCGCTCCCGGGCACGAGGCCGCGGAGCGGCTGCAGGGGGATCAGTTCGGCCAGCCCGGCCTCCGCCATCTCCTTGCCGGTCACGTAGCGGTGCGTGGCGATCCACCGCTCGATGAGCTCGGCGGAACGGCCGAAGAGCTGCGTCAGCAGCACGTCCATGTCGCGCTCGAGGTCGGCGAAGTGCCGCGACCACTCGGCCGCCTCCTTGATGCCGATGTGCTCCTCGCTCTGCCACTTCATCGGATGGAAGAGGAACACGCTGTACGGGGTGACCAGCCGGCGCCGGCAGGCCGCAAAGGGCCACAGGGCGGCCGACGAGCACTCGCCGGTGACGATGGCCGTGGCCCGCACGTCGCGGATCCGCAGCAAGGACACCAGTGACATCGCGCAGTAGGGGCTGCCGCCGGGCGAGTCGAAGTAGATCGTGCACTCGCCGCCGGGAGCCACGCCGAGCAGCCGATCGGTGAGATCGCTCTCGCTCTCGGTGAGGTCGCCCACCAACGCGATCTCCAGCGGGCCGCGGTCCTCCTCCTGGCCGTCCTGTTCCGGATCCGGGTGTGCGTCGCGTCGTGCCATGGCCAGCCTGCTCCCGAAGGTCCTCGCGGGCGGGATGTTCACCGCCGAGCGATCGGAGAGACTACGGCCCATGAGTCTGTTTCACAAGGTTCGGCCGGCCCCTTGCGGAGCGATGGCTGTCGGCGTGATGATCAGGCGTCGGTAGGAGCCGGTCACCGTCGCATCGCCCCCGGGGCTGCATTCATGGGCATCGTCTCGTTTTGTCCCCAGGGCCACCGGATCAAGGTCAAGGACAGCCTGGCGGGAAAGAAGGGGGTGTGCCCCACCTGTGGTGCCCGGTTTCGGATTCCGTCGGCGTCGGTCGAGCCCCCAGCGTCCGGTGTCGGCGCCACGCCGCTGCCCGAGGCGAAGATCATGTCGCTCGATGCCACGATCGCCGCGCGGCTGCCGCGGGCACTCCTGCTGAACAGTGAGTCGGCGCCGGCGCGGCCCGGGGCGAACGGGCCCGTGAACGACGCGCGGCGCGAACCCGCGGAGGAAGATGCCGAACTCGTCGTCGAGGAGGTGCGCCGCCATCCCCTGATCGCCGAGCGTCCCGACCTGGCGTGGTGCCTCGCGGTGCCGGGGGGCACGGCCTCGGAGCCGATGCAGGCCGACGCCATGCAGGCGTGGCTCGATGCCGGACGGGCGACGGGTGACGAACTGGTCTGGCGGGCGGACTGGTCCGAATGGCGGCCGATTGCCGGCGTTTTCCCCGAGTGCCTGCGGCGGTGAACGGGCCGGTTTTCCGCCGTTTCTCCCCGCGCCGGGCCGCTGTGCTACAGTCTCGTCTGAGCACCCCCCTTCATTCCCGAGGAGTTTGCGCCATGATCGTGCATCGACCCCATCTGCTCGTTGCCGTCTCGCTGCCGTGCCTCATGGTTGTCATGGCCGTGGGCCTGACGGCGGGACCGGCGTCGGCCCAGGCTCCCGCGACCGAGGCGGGGCCGGAGACCCGCGTGTTCACGATCGCCGACGGCGGTTTCTCACTGCGGGCGCCGGCCGGGTGGCAACGGGTGCAGCCGAAGTCGGGGATCGTGGAGACGGAGTTCGCGATCCCGTCGGAGGGTGCCGCCGCGGACGGCGCGCCCGCCCAGCCGGGCCGCATGACCGTGATGGGGGCCGGCGGCACCGTGCAGGCCAACATCGACCGCTGGTACGGACAGTTCACGCAGCCCGATGGCAGCGAGACCAAGACCAAGGCCACGACCAAGAAGCTCGATCTGGCCGGCTGCAAGGTGACGCTCGTGGACATCCCGGGCACCTACAAAGACTCGCCCGGCGGCCCCTTCGCCGGCGGCCGCGCCGTGGACCGGCCCGACTATCGGATGCTGGCGGCGATCGTGGAGACGCCCGACCGCGGCAACCACTTCCTCAAGTTCTACGGCCCCGCGAAGACGGTCGCCGCCCACGCCGACGGCTTCCGCACGATGGTGGAGGGCATGGTGGCCGCGGGGAAGTGAACCGGCCCCGGGAACACCGCACGCGATGAAAGTCCACGAGTTCCTCGAGCACCACGGCATCGCGGGCAACCCGTTCGCCGAGGAAGACGCCCAGAACGACACGGTGTTCAAGCGGACCTGCCTGGAGACCACGTTTCACCCGGCCTGGGACAAGATTTACGGCGATCCCGCCGATCCGAGCACGGCGATCGTGTTCGGTGAGAAGGGCTCCGGCAAGACGGCCCTCAAGCTGCAGATGGTGCGGCAGTTCGAGCGGCATGCGGCCGCGCATCCCGAGGCCCGCACCTTCGTCGTGCTGTACGACGACTTCAACCCGTTCCTGGATCGCTTCGTGAGCCGGGTGGGGCCGAATCGTCCGGTCGAGAAGGTGCTCGCCCAGTGGAAACTCTGGGATCACATGGATGCGATCCTCACCCTGGCCGTCACGCAGTTGGTGACCAGCGTCAACGCGGCGGCAACGCGGCCGGCGAAGCTCACGCCCCCGCAGGCCCGTGACCTCGCACTCCTGGCGGCCTGCTACGACCAGTCGCTGGCCGAAACCTTCCCGGCGCGGTGGCGGCGGCTGCGCGGCCGGATCGGCTATCGGGCGTGGCGCGGGCTGTGGCCCCGGGCGCTGGCGGCCCTGGCGACGGTCGCCGTCGTCGCGGCCTTGGGCTTTTCCATCTTCAAGGGCAGCCTCGATTGGACGCGGCAGTGGTGGCCATGGGCGGCCCTCGTCGCCGCCTGGCTGCCGTTCGTGTGGCGGCAGGTCCGCGGTGGCTGGAAGGCCTGGCGGATCGTCCACTCGATGCGGACCGGCAACCGCACCGTCGGCCAGCTCGCGCGGGCGCTGGCCCGCATGCCGGAGGTCGACCTCGCCGGTCAGCCGCTGCCGGCCTTCGCCCGCAGCGACGACCGCTACGAGCTGTTCGGCAAGCTGCAGGGCGTGCTCAAGGCGCTCGGCTACACCGGCATGGTGGTGATCGTCGACCGGCTCGACGAGCCGCACCTCATCAACGGCGCGGCCGAGCGGATGCGGCAGGTGATCTGGCCGCTGTTCGACAACAAGTTTCTCAAGTCGCCCGGCCTCGGCTTCAAGCTCCTCCTCCCTGGCGAGCTGTACCGATTCATCGAGCGCGAAACGGAGGAGTTCAACCAGCGGGCCCGGCTCGACAAGCAGAACCTCGTGCCCTCGCTGGAGTGGTCGGGCGAGACCCTCTACGACATCGCCTCGGCCCGGGTGAAGGCGGCGAGCGTGGGGACGCCGCCGGCCACGCTGGCGCAGCTCTTCGAGCCCGCCGTCGAGCAGCGGCGGCTGATCGACGGCCTGCGCAGCCTGCGGGTGCCCCGGCAGCTGTTCAAGTTTCTTTACCGGATGCTCGTCGCCCACTGCCACTCGCACACCGACGAGCGGCCCGTCTACTCGATCTCGCTGCCTGAGTTCGAGCGTGAGCTGGCCGTTTTCCGTCGCGATCAAGACGCCTTCGATCGCGGGTTGGCGCCGCGCTGACAGCCGCGGAGCAGAGGCCACGACGGCACGCGATTCGTCGGTGATGTTCTTGGGCATGGCACGCGGGAAGGTGTGCGACCCGGAGTCCCCCGGCTTCCGCCGGGGGCTTTTTGTGGGGCTGTCATGGCCCAAGAAGCCCCGGGTGGAAACCCGGGGACACCGGGCATGAAAACCAGCCCGCCGTCCATGCCGTCCGAGGGTACGCGGTTCGTCGGTGATGTCCTTGGGCATGGCACGCGGGAAGTTAGGCCACCCGGAGTCCCCCGGCTTCCGCCGGGGGCTTTTTGTGAGAGCGTCAGGCCCGGAGGGCCGGGTTGACTGTGAGCGGGCGGCGGCCCGCCCAGCGAACTGCGGCACGAAGCCGCAGGTTCGCGTGCACCATTCTCCCCGGCTTCCGCCGGGGGCTTTTTGTGAGAGCGTCAGGCCCGGAGGGCCGGGTT
>CAZJHQ010000020.1:23708-28431 GCA_964545915.1 uncultured Candidatus Kuenenia sp.
AAGCCGCAGGTTCGCGTGCACCATTCTCCCCGGCTTCCGCCGGGGGCTTTTTGTGTCGATCGCGCGAGCCAAATCGTACGATGACACCATGCCCAGCGACGCCGACATTCATTCGCTCGTGATCGGCCGGGAGGCGATGGCCTGCCGGTTCGAGGTGGTATTCAACGTCGGCGAGGTGCCCGACGCCACGGCCTTGGCCTGCGCGGCGCTCGACCTCGTGGACGAGATCGAAAACGCCTTCAGCGTCTACCGTGACACGAGCGACCTGGCGATCCTCAACGCCACGGCCGCCTCCGGCTGGCAGCCGGTGTCGCATGAGGTGTTCGCACTGCTCACGCGGGCCCGCGAACTCCACGACCGCACCCGCGGCGGGTTCGACATTGCGGCCGGGGCGCTGGTGAAGGCCTGGGGATTTCTCCAGCGGCAGGGACGCACGCCCGCCGCCGAGGTGCAGGCCGCGGCCCTGGCCGCCTCCGGCATGCGGCACGTGGAACTCGACCCGGAGACACGCCGCGTGCGGTTCACGCAGCCCGGCGTGGAGATCAACCCCGGGGCGATCGGCAAGGGCTGGGCTGTCGATCGGGCCGTGGACTGGCTCATGGACCGCGGCGTGGACAGCGTGCTGATCCATGGCGGCTCCAGCAGCGTGCGGGCCCGCGGCACGCAGGGGGGCGGGGGGCCGGACCGCCGTGGCTGGAAGGTCGGCCTCCGGCACCCGCTGCTCCCGGGGCTGCGGCTGGCGACGCTCACGCTCGCCGATCGGGCGCTGGGGACGAGCGGGTCGGGCACGCAGTTCTTCGTGGACCGGGGCCGCAAACTTGGCCACCTTCTCGATCCGCGGACGGGGCGGCCAGCAGAAGGGGTGCTGTCGGCGACGGTGCTGGCGCCCGACGCCGCCACGGCCGACGCCCTGGCGACGGCGCTGTACGTGCTCGGCCCGGCCGGCCTGGAAGCGGTCGCGCCCGCCGCCGGCGACGTGGCGGCCATTCTCGTGCTCCCCGCGGCCGCGCCGGGCCGCGTGGCCGTGGCCACGGCCAACCTCGCCGCCGGGGATGTGACGTGGGAGCCGCAGGCCGCCGTCGAAATGCTCGAGCGTGGCTGAACGGCGGGCGCCGTGTAGACTTGCGGCTTTTCACCCCACCCCCTCGCCATCATCCCCATGCTGGACTGGCTCGAGCAGACCTCCTACCTGGGGATCGTTCTCTTCCTCGCGCTCACGGGCATCGGCCTGCCGGTTCCCGAAGAGGTGCCGATCGTCGCTGCCGGCGTGGCCAGCAAGGCCGGGGCGTTGAAGTGGTACTACGCCCTGCCGGCCTGCATGGTGGGGGCGTTGCTCGGCGACAGCCTGATGTATGCCATCGGCCGCTTCTTCGGGGCGAGGATCCTCAAGGAGCATCCCTGGTGGTCGGGCTTTCTCACGCCCGAACGCGAGAAGACGATCGAGGACCTCCTCAAGAAACACGGCATCAAGGCCTTCTTCGTGGCCCGCTTCCTCGTCGGCCTCCGCAGCCCCTTCTACCTCACGGCCGGCATCCTCCGGGTGAAGTACCGCTGGTTCCTCCTCGCCGACTTCATCTGCGCCACGGTCGTGATCGGCGGATTCTTCGGCCTCGCCTACCTGTTCGGGGACCGGATCACGGGGCTGATCCAGTCGGCGGAGAAGGGCCTGACGGTCATCGTCATCCTCGCGTCCCTGGTCGCCCTGGCCGTGGTCGCGTTCTTCTCGTTCCGCAAGCGGCGGATTCGGATGCTCGACCAGGACCCCGAGGCGCTGTTCGAGAACCGCGAGATCCTCCTCGGGCCGGCGGCGGATCGGATCGCCGATGCCGTCAATCTGGGCGACGTGAACCACGACGACGCCCCCAAGCCCTGACGCCGCCGGCGGGCTGGAGGTCGACCCGGATTCGCATGCCGGGAGGCATGCGCCACGGGGAGTCGTGACGGTCGTGATGGTCGCGCGGCCGCGACCCTGCCGAATCCGGTGACTTGTCGCCCTGGGGCGACTTTGCCGTCGCTGTTTCGCGACCTAAAGATTCGTGGAGGCGTGTCCCGCGCCTCCGTCGCGGGAGCTCCTCATGATCGACAACTCGTTCCACGCCTCGGCCACCATGCGTCTGCTCGTCGTGGACGACGATCGACGCAAGGCGTCGCATCTCGCCCAGTGGCTCTGCGGCCTCGGCCACCACGCCTCGGCCGCCGGCACCGCCGCAGAGGCGGTGCAAGCCCTGGGCCGCGGCACGTGTGACGTGATCATCCTCGACGGGGCCATGGCCGACACCCAGCGGGTGGCCGCTGCGGCCGGTGGTGCCGGGCTGCTCGTGCTCCTGCCCGCCGCGGCGTCTCCCGCGGTCATCGGCGATGCCGCCGTGGCCAGCCCCGTGCAGGATGCCGATCTGCTCGCCGCCATCGATCAGGCCAGGTCGGCCGCGGCTGCCCGGGCCGCCGGTGCGCCAGTGGCCTCGACGGTCCTCGGCTCCCATCCGGCGATCCGCCGTGTGCTCGAGGTGGTGGGCCGGATCGCCACCACGCCCGCCACGGTGCTGGTCACGGGGGAGAGCGGCACCGGCAAGTCGCTGCTCGCCCGGGAGATCCACCGGGCCAGCGGTCGGGCCGGCCGGTTCGTCGAGGTGGCCTGCGGCGCCTTGAGCGAGACATTGTTGGAAAGCGAGCTCTTCGGCCACGTGGCCGGCGCGTTCACCGGCGCCACCGCCGATCGCGAGGGGCGGTTCCTCCAGGCCGACGGCGGCACGATCTTCCTCGACGAGATCGCCACGGCCACGCCCGCCATGCAGGTCAAGCTGCTCCGCGTGCTCCAGGACATGGCGTTCGAGCCGGTCGGCGGATGCCGCACCCACGCCGTCGATGCCCGCGTGATCCTCGCCACGCATGAGAGCCTCGAGCAACTGGTGGCCGATGGCCGCTTTCGCGCCGACCTCTACTGGCGGATCAACGTGGTGACCGTGGAAATGCCGCCGCTGCGGAGCCGGCCGAGCGACATTCCCTTCCTCGCCGCCCACTTCCTCGCCGCCGCGGCCGCGAAGGCCGGCAGGCGGGTCGAAGGCTTCACGCCCGCCGCCCTGGAGGCTCTCGTGGGCCACGGCTGGCCGGGCAACGTGCGCGAGCTGGAGCACGCGGTGGGACGGGCCGCGTTTCTCGGTCGCGGATCGCTCGTGGATGTTTGCGACCTGCCCCCCACCGTGATCGGCCGCGGGCCGATGGGCTCCGGAGACGGCGGCCGGCGCGGCGCTCCGCCGCTCAAGGCGGCGATGGCGGTGCCGGAGCGGCAGTTGATCCTCGAGGCGCTCGAGCGATCGAACTGGCGGCGCGACGCCGCGGCCCGGGCGCTGGGCATCAACCGCACCACGCTCTACAAGAAGGCCAAGCGGCTGGGGATGGACTTGGCCGCGCTCACGCCCGGCCGCTGATGCCGGTCACCGCGCGGGCAGGCGGAGTTCCGCCTCGACGGGGAAATGGTCCGAGCCGACGTCGGGGCCGACGGCGCGACGGAGAACCTCGGTGCCCGGCGGGGCGAGGATGTGGTCGATCGGAATCCGCGGGGCCCAGACACGGGCGTTCCACGTCGCCTGCACGCCGCGGCCGAGGGCCGTGTCGCGGAGGCCGCTGCGCGCGACAAGGTCACGGAATGCCGCCGACCAGGGTGTGGCGTTCAAGTCGCCGGCCACCACGCACGGCAGCGGCGCTGCGGCCACGAACTCGGCGATCGCGCGGAGTTGGGCGTCGCGGTCGCGGGCGTAGGCCGGTCCCTTCGGCGGCACGGGGTGCGTGGCGATCACCGTGTAGTCGCCCGCGGGTTTGGTGAAGGTGGCCACGACCGAGGGCACGCCGGCGTCGCCGAAATCCCGCACCCGATGCTCGCGCGGCGGCTGCTTCGCCAGCAGGGCGATGCCGAAGTTGTCGTCCCGCGGCTGAACCACGGCATGCGGCCAACGATCGGCGAGGCCGGCGAGGGCCGCGGCCCAGGCGGTGTCGATTTCAAGAGCGACGATGATGTCGGGATCCCGGGAGCGAAGGTAGGCGAGCACGGCCGGCTTGTCGGCGTTGCTCGTGAGAACGTTGATCGACACGAGCGAGACGGCATCCGGCCGGGCCGCGGCAGGTTGCGCGGCGGTCACGGTGCCGCCGGCAGGCGCGACCCAGTAGGGCAGCAGCGGCCACACGTTGCCGAGCACGGCCACGGTGAGGCAGGCGAGCGCAACCCGCCCGGCCCGCCGCCACGAGGCCGCGAGGCAGACCAGGGCCAGCAGCAGCCAGTACCAGCGGAAGTGGCTCGTGAGATCGAGGAGCCAGTGCCAGCCGCCGCCGAAGCCGGCGAGCGTGACGGCGGCGAGCGGCAAGGGGAGCCAGCGAAAGAGGCTGCGGCGTGAGGGCGAGGGAGCGGCGTCCGCGGACGCGCGGCGGGGTGCGTCATGCATGCCCTCATGCTACCCGATCGATCCACCGAAAACCGATCCGCATTCCCTCGGCTCGCGCCTCGGGCTTCAAGGGCGCGGGGGCGGAGCCATGATGGAACCACGATGGCCCGTGGTCTCTCAACCCGCATTCGCAGGCCTGGAGGCTTGCGCCACGGGGGCGGCGGCCTTGGATCACCGTGTCCGGTTGCCGGGAAGCCCGAAGCGTAAGCTGAGGGAATATGGTTCGATCCACCGGAAACCGATCCGCATTCCCTCGGCTCGCGCCTCGGGCTTCAAGGGCGCGGGGGCGG
>CAZJHQ010000020.1:28531-34013 GCA_964545915.1 uncultured Candidatus Kuenenia sp.
CCCGTGGTCTCTCAACCCGCATTCGCAGGCCTGGAGGCTTGCGCCACGGGGGCGGAATGAGGAAGCAATGACGACGCCTCCCCCGGAGCTGCGGTCGCCGGCACCAGGCCTGACAGCAGCGCCCAGGCCAGCAGGCCGGCCAGGGCGATCCGGTAGGCGATGAACGGCCAGAGCGTGTGGCTCGTCAGGATCCGCAGGAGCCAGCGGATGGCGGCGTAGCCCACGATGGCGGCCGTGAGCGTGCCCCATACGGCCGCCTCCACCGCCTCCCGCGAGCCGAGCAGGGCGTGGCGTTCCTCGACGAGCTCCAGCAGCGCGGCCGCGGCGATCGCCGGCAGCGAGAGGAGGAACGAGAACCGGGCCGCGGTGCGGCGGTCGAGGCCGCCGAGCATCCCGGCAGCGATCGTGATTCCGCTGCGCGACGTGCCGGGAAGGAGGGCCAGCGCCTGGGCGCAGCCCATCACGAAACAGTCGGCCCAGCCCAGGGCTTCGAGCCCGTCACGGCCCGTGTCGCCGAGGAGGCCACGTCGGCGGTGGAGCCACTCGGCCGCCATCATCGCCACCGTGGCCGACAGGAGCGCCGTGATCACGGCTTCGAGCGATCGTAGCGGCCCTTTGATGAAATCCTTGCACAGCAGGCCCGCGACCACGATCGGCACGGTGCCGACGACGATGAACAGCCCCGCGCGGGCGGCCGGCGTGGCGGGCAGCCGCCCGGAGCGGAGGCTGGCGAGGGAGTCGCAGAGGATCGCGGCGATGTCCCCCCGCATGGCCACGCAGACGGCCGCCAGGGTGCCGACCTGGATGACCGCCGAGAAGGCGGCGCCGGGGTCGTCCCAGCCCAGCAAGGCGGGAACGACCCGGAGGTGGGCCGTGCTGGAGATCGGCAGAAATTCCGTCAAACCCTGGATGACGCCCAGCGTGACGGCCTCGAGAATCGACATAGGGGCCTCGACCTGGCGGCGCCCGCTTCAAAAACAGACGGCGTCAGGTAATACTACCCGGCTCGCCGTTTTCCCGAACCAGGAGCCTATCCCCGGATGTTCCGCAATCTCAGCACCGTCGGCCTGCCCCTTTCCGGTCGTCCCAGCGAGCTCATCGAACTGGCGCTCTCGTTCGGGTTCGACGCGATGGACATCGACATCCTCGATTTCCAGCAGCAGGCCGACACGTTCGGCGTGCCCCACGCCCGGCGGCTGATGGTGAGTGCGCGGCTCAAGGCGGGAGTGTTCCATCTGCCGGTCGATTTGGCCGGCGACGAGGCGACGTTCGACCGCGAGATGAAGGCGCTGCCGCGATTCCTCGAATTGGCCGAGGCCACCGAGGCGACGCGGGCCGTGGCCGCGATCGCGCCGGCCTCCGACGAGCATTCCTTCAAGGACTTCTTCGAACTCCATCGCACGCGGCTGCACACGATCGGTGATCTGCTCGCTCCGCGCGGCATCATGCTCGGCCTGACGATCCGCCCCGAGGCCGAGGCCCGCGAGGGCAAGGCGAATCAGTTCATCTCCACCTATGAGGGCCTGATCGGCCTCGTCAGCGTGGCGCACGAGCGGATCGGCGCGGTCGCCGACGCCTGGGCGTTGCACGTCACCGGCGAGCCGGTCGAGATCATCGAGCGGACGCCGCGGGGGCGGCTGGTCGAAGTTCGGCTCTCGGACGCGCCCCGCGAGGGCGCGGCCGCGGCGCTCGGGCACGCACAACGGTTGATGCCCGGCGAGACGGGAGTCATCGACGCGGCGGCTGTGCTCCGCCACGCCAAGGCCGCGGGCTTCGAAGGCCCGGTCACGCCGTGGGCCGATCGGGCGACGCTCGCCGGCCGCGGCCGTGAGAAGATCGTGCGGCTTGCCGGCGACCGGCTCGAGGCGGCGTGGAAGGATGCCGGCCTGCCGATCGCGCCGCGCTGGTTCACGCCGGTCGCCCGCGATCAGTTCGGCCGTCCGATCGGTGACGAGGCGGTGCCCCTCGGGCTGCCGGTGGCGGCGGAGTGAGCCGGATCAGGCTCCTTCGCGGATCCATTCCACCCGGGGTTCGCCGGCGCCCTTCACGGTCGCGCCCTTGAGGAACTCGGAGACGTACCGCAGCGACTTGCCCGGGCGGTCGGGGTCGCGGAAGTTGTCCCCCTTCTGCAGGATCGGCAGCTGGTCGGGCATCGCCCCGAAGGCCCGCGTGCCGGCTGCCTGGCAGGGGAACCACCAGCCCTTGCCCGTCGCATCGACGAGATAAAACTCCGGGTAGCAGTGCCCCTCGACCCATACGGTGCGGGCGGGAATGCCCTCCGCCCTGGCCACGGCGATGAACAGGCACGTCAGTTCCTCGCAGTCGCCCCAGCCGTCGGCCAGCGCCCGTCGGGCGCCCTTCAGTTCGCCGTTGCGATACTCGACCTTGTCGCGGACGGTGTCGTAGAGCGCCTCGACCTTCCGCCAGCCGTCGAGGTCCTTGCCGGCCGTCTTGGCCAGGGCCACGATCTTGGGATCGCGGGTCTCGATGTAGGGGCTCGTGCCGAGGTGGGCCTTGAGGGCCCGGTCCGGCTTCTCCGGAATCCGCAGGCCGGCGGTGTCGGGCGGGGCGACGATCGCGGCCCGGTCGAGTTCGAAGGTCACCACGGCGCGGGCCTGTTTGCCGGCGGGCAGTTCCGGAATCTCCACCACCATCTGCTTCACGCCCCCGGGAAGCGTGCGGTAGCGGAGGTTGCGCACGGTCGGCGAGACGTCCTCCGCGACGACCCGCACCTTCTGCTCGGGCCACTCCTCGGGCACCGGCAGCGTGGCGTAGAGCCCGGAGCAGGGGCCGCCTTCCGCCGTGACCACGAGCCCGACCCGATACTTGAGCGTGCGGACGTCGCCGAGGCCGGGGCCGGAGGCGGTCGCCTCGGCGTCGAGGAACTGCGCCCGCGACGGCGCTGCGGCCAGCGCGGCACCAAGCAGAGTCAGGAGCACCAGCGGCCGGTGGCAGAGTCGATTCACAGCATGCCCCCGGGGGGAGCCGGGGACTCCGGGTATGAAGGCCATCACGTCCGCCATCAGGCTTCCAGGCCGGTCAGCCACGAGCCCAGCATGACGACCAGAAAAGACATCGGCTTGCCGGTCGGGCTGAGATGCCTGGGCCGGATGGCCTGCGGGTCGGGAAGGCTGCGGGGCCGGGGGTAAAAACGCTCGATTGTGAGGCCTCGCGGCCGCTGCTACACTGCGAGGCTCGACCGATCGTGGCCCGCGCAACCCCCCTCCCCCAACCCGCTTTCCCGAAACCCCCCGACGCATGGTCAACCGCAACCTCATTCGTGAACTGGAACTCGGCGACGAACTCGATCAGGAACTCGAACTGGCCATGGCCGGCGCCGTGGAGGGCGAGTATTCGGTCGGGGCGGCCACGCTGGCGGTGAACTCGGTGCTCGAGGGGAAGGTGCTGCGGGTGGACGACGAGTTCGTGCTCGTCGACGTCGGCTACAAGAGCGAGGGGCACATTCCGCGGAACGAGTGGGACGAGACGGAGCCCCCGCCGCAGGTCGGCGACACCGTCAAGGTCCTGCTCGAGGAGTTCGAGGACGGCTCGCTCGAGGAGCAGCGCGGCCTGATCACCCTCTCGAAGCGGAAGGCGCGGCGGATCGAGGATTGGCTCCGCGTCATGGAGAGCGTCCACGAGAACGACGTGGTCACGGGCTTCGTCACGCGGAAGATCAAGGGCGGCCTGCTCGTGGATATCTCGGGCGTGAACGTGTTCCTGCCCGCCAGCCAGGTGGACATCCGCCGCCCGGCCGACATCGGTGACTACTGTGGCCGCTGCATCCAGTGCCTCGTGCTGAAGATCGACGAGGCCCGGCGGAACATCGTCGTCTCGCGGCGGGCGCTGATCGAGCAGGAGCGGGCGGAGCGGAAGAAGCAGCTCATGGAGACGCTCGAGGTCGGCCAGGTGCGGCGCGGCATCGTGAAGAACATCGCTGATTTCGGCGCGTTCGTCGATCTCGGCGGCATCGACGGCCTGCTCCACATCACCGACATGTCGTGGGCGCGGATCGGCCATCCCAGCGAGATGGTGCAGATCGACCAGGAGATCGAGGTGCAGGTGCTGCACATCGACCGCGAGCGCGAGAAGATCGCCCTCGGCATGAAGCAGCGGACCGCGAGCCCGTGGGCCAAGGTGGCCGACAAGTATCCGGTCGGCACCGTCTGCATGGGCACGGTCGTGAACGTGATGAGCTACGGCGCCTTCGTGAAGCTCGAGGACGGCGTCGAGGGGCTCGTGCACATCAGCGAGATGAGCTGGACGAAGCGGGTCAGCCACCCGTCGGAGCTCGTCAAGCCGGGTGACGAGGTCGAGGTGGTGGTGCTCGCCATCAACAAGGAGAAGCAGGAGATCTCGCTGGGCATGAAGCAGACCCAGCAGAATCCCTGGGAGAAGGTCGCCGGCGACTATCCGCCGGGCGCGGTGGTCAAGGGCGTGGTGCGGAATCTCACCAACTACGGAGCCTTCGTCGAGATCGACGACGGCATCGACGGCCTGCTCCATGTCACCGACATGTCGTGGACCCGCAAGGTGACCCACCCCAGCGAAATGCTCGAGAAGGGGCAGGAGGTGGAGTGCAAGGTCCTGTCGGTGGACCAGCAGCGCCGCCGGATCGCCCTAGGCCTCAAGCAGATGGCCGACGATCCTTGGACCACCGACATCCCCAAGCGGTACAAGTCGGGCGACGTCGTAAAGGGCACGGTCACGAAGATCACCAACTTCGGCGTGTTCGTGGGGCTGGAGGACGGCCTCGAGGGCCTGCTCCACATCTCCGAGCTCTCGGAGGACAAGATCGAGAACGCCGAGGACGTGGTGAAGGTCGGCGATCCGCTGGAGGTGAAGATTCTTCGGGTGGACACCGACGAGCGGAAGATCGGACTCTCGAAGAAGCGGGTCGGCTGGTCGAAGGAGCGGGAGGCCGCCGAGGCGACCCACGAAGACGCCTAGGCATTTTCAGGGATCCGGCGGGCGGGTCGTGGCGTAAGCCTCCAGGCTTGCGAGTTGACGTTCCGCGGAGTGGCTCGACAGAGCGTGCAGCTGCGAAGGCCAGCTGCGAACCGGGTTCTGACGAGCCGTTGAACAGGGCATCCACGGTTCCAAGAAGCCCCGGGTGGAAACCCGGGGACTCCGGGCGTGAAGGCCATCCCGGCATCCATGCCGCACGACGGCGCGTAATTGCCCGGGTCAAACCCGCATCGCATGGCACGCGGGAAGAGATTCCACCCGGAGTCCCCCGGCTTCCGCCGGGGGCTTTTTGTGGAGGCGCCAGGCCCGGAGGGCCGGGTTGACTGTGAGCGGGTGGCGGCCCGCCAAGCGAACTGCGGCACGATGCCGCAGGTTCGCGTGCACCATTCTCCCCGGCTTCCGCCGGGGGCTTTTTGGGTGAGCGCCAGGCCCGGAGGGCTGGGTTGATTGTCAGCCGGCGGCGGCCCGCCAAGCGAACTGCGGCACGATGCCGCAGGTTCGCGTGCACCATTCT
>CAZJHQ010000020.1:34113-48241 GCA_964545915.1 uncultured Candidatus Kuenenia sp.
CCCCGGCTTCCGCCGGGGGCGTTTTGTGGCGGTCACGCGTGGTGAGCCGCAAAAACGGCTCGGCCTACCGCCCGATGGCCAGCGCGGTGATCGGGCCGAGGGGTTCACCGCCGGCCTGATCGTGATGCGCGGGGCCGAGCGGCGTGACGACAATCCCGTCGCCCTTGGCCACGATGGAGGGCTGGCTGCCGCGGGCGGCGCGGATCTTGACCCGGCGAGCCGCCATGCCGGGCGTGAACAGCAAGGCCTCGCCCGCCGCCGGATCGACGACGTCGAACGCGATCCAAGGCTGCCGGGCCATGGTTGGTCGGCCGATCCAGATCGTGACCCGCTCGCCGGGGCGGAGCGTCGCCAGGTCGAGCCGCGTGGGCCCATCCGTCGGGGGTGAAGGATCGGCGGCGGGCTGCATCGCGGGCCGGGCGGCCGGCAGGCTCCGAAACGGGTCGGACGCAGAGGGGGGCAGCGGGGGCGTGGCCGGCGAAACCGCCGAAACCGCCGGGGCCGCCGCGGAGACGGCCGCCACGTCGGCCGGCGTTTCTTCCGACGGGATCGTGCGGGCGTTCACCAGCCGCATGCCCCGTGCGGCCAGCCAGCCGAGGTCGCCGGTGGCCGCGAATCCGCCCCCCACGAGGCCGATCGCAGCACAACGGGCGAGGAAGTTCGACATGGGCACGACGACTCTGGACAGGCCACGCGGCACCCAGCCGGCAGCCAGCAAGTATGCGCCGGGCAGGGCCAGCGGCGCCGGGCGGCAGCGGGCATGAGTGGCGGGAAGCCGATCTTTGGGCCACGTGGTGCCGATCGTGACGGCTGCACCGGTCGGCCAAGGGGCCAAAGGCCATGGATGGCTTTGTCCACGGACAGCTAGCGTCGATTTTCACCGAGGGACGCCAGGACCTGCTCGGCGTGCCCATCGACCTTCACCGCCTTGAAGACCTTTGCCACCCGTCCGTCGGCGTCGATGATGAACGTGCTGCGGGCGATGCCCATCGATTTCTTGCCATACATGTTCTTCTCCCGCCAGGCGCCGTACTTCTCGGCCACCTTGTGGTCGACGTCGCACAGCAGGGTGAACGGCAGGGAATACTTGGTGCGAAACTTCGCGTGGCTCTCCGGACCGTCGGGGCTGACGCCGAGCACGACGGCACCGTGCTTGGCCAGCTTCGCCTTGGCGTCGCGGAAGCCGCAGGCCTCGCGGGTGCAGCCGGGGGTGTCGTCCTTGGGGTAGAAATAGAGCACCACGGGCTGGCCCCGCAGGCTCGACAGTTTGACCTTCGTGCCGTCGTGGGCGGGGAGCGTGAAGTCAGGGGCCTGGGAGCCGGGTTCGAGCCAGTCGGCCATGGGGAGGGGTTCCGGGGTGACGGTGCCTGGGATGGTGGGATGATAGGCGGCGAGCCTGCTTCGCCCAACCCGGCGGGCGGGCGGGATGAGTTGCGTCGCTGGCGGCTGCACGCCACGCTCCGCATCCTCACGCCGACCCGCCCCCCCTACCACGCATTGATGTGGACAGCGATGACGTAACTGGCGCGGACATGAATAATGCGAAGATGAATTCTCTTGGCACCGGCACGCCCGGAAGAGAGCAGGGGGTCGTGGTTGCGCTGCTGACCCCGCCGGGCCGCGGTGCATTGGCGGTCGTCGGGGTGGCGGGGGCGGACGCCGCGCACATGGTGGATGCGGTGTTCGCGGCCCGCGGCGGGCGGGCGGTGGCGGGACGGATGGATGGCGCGATCGCCTTTGGACGCTGGGGAGGGGCCGGCGGTGAGGAGGTGGTCGTCGTCCGCCACGCCGCCGATTGGCTCGAGGTGCACTGTCACGGCGGGCTGGCGGCGGCGGCCGCGATCGTCGCCAGCCTCGTGGGCCGCGGAGCCCGCGAGATCGGGTGGCGGGAATGGCTGGTGGACGTGGAGCACGACGCCGGCAAGGTCTGTATTGAGGTCCGTGAGGCGCTGCCGCGCGCCGGCGGCCCCAAGGCCGCTCGGATCCTCTGCCGGCAATTGGCCGGGGCGTTCGACGCCGAGGTAACGCGGATCGCGGGACTCGTTGCGGCGGGCGAGACGGAGGCGGCCCGGGCCGTCGTCGAGCGGCTCCTGCGGGCATCGCGGGTGGGGCTGCGGCTGACGCGGCCGTGGCGGATCGTCGTCGCTGGGAACGTCAATGCGGGCAAGAGCAGCCTGGTCAACGCGCTCGCCGGTCACGCCCGCGCGCTCGTGTCGCCGCTGCCCGGCACCACGCGGGACCTCGTGGAGACCCGGATCGTGCTCGACGGCTGGGAGGTCGATCTGATCGACACCGCGGGCATCCGGGAGTGGCCGGCCGGTGCCGTCGAAGCCGAGGGCATCGCCCGGGCGGTCGCCACCGCCGCCACGGCCGACCTCGTGCTCCGCGTCGTGCCGGCCCCGGAGGAGCAGGAGGCCCCGGCCATCGGTCCACGGGAGTTGCTCGTGCTCTCGAAGGCCGACCTCGTGCCGCCGGTGACCGATGCTGCCAACGGGCCCGTCTGCACGTCGGCCGCGACCGGCGCGGGGATCGACGAACTCGCCCGCCGCATCGTGGCGGCGGTCGTGCCCGAGGAGACGGACGCGCCCGACCTGCTCGCCGGTGCTGTGCCCTTCACGCCGCGGCAGGTCGAGCTCGTGCGTGGGCTCGTCGAATAGGGGGCGGGATGGCGTTCAGGCCCGGAGTCCCCGGGTTTCCACCCGGGGCTTCTTGCTGTCCGTGGACAAAGCCCTCCTGGCCTTTGTCCACTTGGCCGACCGGTGGAAACGCAGAGGGTTTCCACGGTCGGCATTTCTCGCATCCTGCTCGGGCAGGATTGTTCGACAGTCTTCTAGGAGTGCCGCCCCAAGAAGCCCCCGGCGGAAGCCGGGGGACTCCGGGTGGCGTGGCTTCCCGGTTGCCATGCAAGAAGGCCCGGCACAGCCGAGGCGCATGAGTTCAAACGGCGTGGGGGGTGGGATGGCGTTCAGGCCCGGAGTCCCCGGGTTTCCACCCGGGGCTTCTTGGCGGAGCACGCACGATGCACCCACAAAAGCCCCCGGCGCGGGGCTTGTTGGCGGCACACGCGCCTGCCCCGGCTACTCGTCGTTCGGCTCGGCCGACTTGCCCCGCAGCAGGAGTCGGATCGGCACCTCGTGGAACGGCAGCGCCTTGCGGAACGTGTTGAGCAGATACCGCTTGTAGGGCTCCGACACGCTCCGCGGCGCGCTCGTCGAGATCACGATCGTGGGGGGCGCCGCCTCGACCTGGGTCGCGTAGTAGAGCCGCACCGGGCGGCCGCGGGTGTCGGCGGGGGGCTGGTTGGTCTCGACCGCCGCGCGGAGCACGGCGTTGAGCCGGGCCGTGGGCACCCGGGTGCGGCTCTGGCGGAACAGTCGCTGGGCGACGTCGATCACCGCCTTTACGTTGCGGCCCGACTTCGCCGTCGCGAAGGCCACCGGCGCCCAGGGCATCATCCGGAACTGCTCGCGGAGATAGTCGGCCCACTCCTTGCGGCGGACGTCGGCCGCGTAGAGATCCCACTTGTTGACGACGAACACCACGGGCTTCGCCTCCTCGGTGATCGTCTCGGCGAGCTGCTTGTCGACCTTGCCCACCGGCTCCGTGGCGTCGAAGAACAGCAGCACCACGTCGGCGCGGCGGATGCTGCGCTGGGCCCGATGGGTGGAGTAGAAGTCGAGGTCGGTGGTGCGGCTCTTCGTCCGCCGCAGGCCGGGCGTGTCGATCGCCAGGAACGAGTGGCCGTCCACCTCGAACCGCACGTCCACGCTGTCACGGGTGGTGCCGGCCACGGGGCTGGTGATCACCCGCTCCTCGCGGGCCAATGCGTTGACGAACGTGCTCTTGCCGACGTTGCGGCGGCCCACGATGGCGAGCTTCATCTCGGGCAGGTCGACGACGTCGGGCTCGTCGGGCCAGGCCTCCGGCAGCCGCTCGACGATCGCCGCGACGAGGTCGCCGCGGTTGCGGTGCTGCCGGGCGCTGACGGCCAGCGGGGGCCCGAAGCCGAGGGCGTCGAAGTCATGGGCCTCGGGGTCGAACTTCGGGTCGTCGGCCTTGTTGGCCACCAGCAGCACCGGGGCGCCCGACCGGCGCACGCGGCGGGCCACCTCGACGTCGGCGGGCACGAGCCCGGTGCGGACGTCCACCACGAAGAGCACGACCGCCGCGGCGCCGAGCCCCGACTCGATCTGGGCGTCGATTTTGGCCGTCAGGCCGTCGGGATCATCGAAGCCCATGCCGCCGGTGTCGACGAGGTCGATGACACGGTCCTCGAGCATCAGGCGCTGCACGAGCCGGTCACGGGTCACGCCCGCCGTCGGATCCTCGATGGCGATCCGCTTCTCGACGAGCCAGTTGAAGAGGGTCGACTTGCCGACGTTCGGACGGCCCACGATCACGACCTTCGGGATCAGGACCGTGCGGGGCGGGGACGACGATGATTTACGCGCGGGCATCGGGCACCTCCGTGCCCTCGCCGAGCCGCCGGCGTGGCGTGGCGTGGACGAGATAGTGGTGGGTGACGCTGGCGGCGCAGGTCCGCATCGCGTCGTCGAGGGTGGACAGCATGCCGCCGAGGTGCCCGCGGCCACCGGCGACGTCGACGGTGGCCAGCTGCGACACGTCCGCCAGCCGCAGCATGCCGAGCGCCGCCATCACCGCCCGCTGTTCGGCGGCGAGCACCGGCGACGATCCCTCCCGGGGGAGGTGCGCGACGTGGTCGGCGAGGGCGGCCACCTGGAAGGCGATGCTTCGCGGGTTCGTCTCGTCGATCACCAGGAGATCGATGAGCGGTTCCGCCTCGATCGTGCCGGGATAGCGGTTGCGGTAGGTCATCGAGCTGTCGGCGATCTCGAGGAGCACCTCGCCGAGCCGCTGCGGGTCGGGGGGCGGCCCCGGCGGGGGGGCGACGAACGTGCCCTGGAGCAGTTGGATCGCCGCCAGCGACCGCTCGATGCGGCGGCCCATGTCGAGAAACCGCCAGCCCGGCCCGCGGGTCATGCTCTCCATCCCCAGGCCGGCGAACGCCGAGAGATCGAGGATCAGCGTGTCGAGCAGCGAGAGCACGTCGGCGGGGCCGCTGCCGGACGAAGCACTCCGTTCCCCGTAACAGTCGCGCCGCACCCGGGCGAGGATCTTCCAGGAGTCGATCGAAATCCGGTCGCGGACCACGGAGGCCATCCGCCACAGGCTGGCGACGGACGACCGCACGCTGCCGGGCCGCGACTCGTCGGACACGAGCCCCTGGATCTCGGCGGCGATCTCCCACGGCGTGTCGCGCCGGCCGGGCTCCAGCCAGGCCGGCCGGACCTGGGGCGGCGTCACTGTGGCGGCCAGCAGCATCGCGGCCTCGATGGCCGACTCGCGGTTGACCTCGGAAGCCATGCGGGCCGCGACGGCCCGCAGGAGGCGAGCCGTGCCCTCGGCCCGCTCCACGTGCCGCCCCAGCCAGAACAGGTGATCGGCCACGCGGCTGGGCAGGTCGTTGCCGCTGCGCCGCAGCGGCACGGGCTGCCCCGGGGCCGGCAGGAGCGAGACCGCGGGCACCGGTCCCTCCGCGAGCACCCACACGTCCTTCGATCCCTGGCTGGAGAGCAGCAGCTCCTCGCGGGCCGAACGGCCGACCGCCATCCGCGCCAGGCCGCCACGCATCGACTGGTAGCCGTACGGGGTCGCGACCGCGAAGCAGCGCATCAGCACCGCGGCCGGCACGATCGCCCCGCCGCTCCAGCAGGGCGCGGTCGACCGCTCCACCATCTCGCGGCCCACCCATTTTTCGGGCTCGCGGCGGATTTCGGCCGCGAGTGCCGCCCGCGCCGGCGGGTCGAGCAACGCCGGCACGGCCCGCTTCATGCCGCGGCGGGGAGCGACCGGCTCGATCACGAGCCGGTCGAACGCATCGAGCACATGTTCGAGATTCGCCGCCGTGCCGCACCACCAGGAGCGGGGCCCGGTCAGGATCAACTCCTCGCCGAGGAGCCGTTGGGCCACCGCCGGCAGGAACTCCGCGAAGCCCGGCGACTCGACCAGTCCGCTGCCCAGGGCGTTGGCCGTCGCCAGGCGGCCGCGGCGGACGGCCTGCACGAGCCCGGGCGTGCCTTCGAGCGCCGTGCCTTCGAGCTCCAGCGGGTCGCACTCGCGGTCGGCCACGCGGCGCAGCAGCACGTCGATCGGCACGAGCCCGCCGAGCGTCTTCAGGGCCACCCGATCGTCGCGAACGGCGAGGTCGCCCCCTTCCACGAGCGTGTAGCCGAGGTAGCGGGCGAGGTAGGCGTCTTCGAAGTAGGTCGCGGAGCGGGGGCCGGGGCTCTGCAGCGCGATCCGCGGGGCCTCACGACCGGCCGCGAGGTCGCGGAGCATGCTCCGCAGGCCGATGAAAAACGGTGCCAGCCGCTCGACGTTGCACTCCTGAAAGACGTCCGGCAGCAGCCGCGACACGACGAGCCGGTTTTCCAGCGCATAGCCGAGGCCGTGGGGCACGCCGGTGCGGTCGCCGAGCGCCAGCCACTTGCCGTCGTGATTACGGGCCACGACCGCGGCGTAGAGATGCAGCCACCGGCCGCCGGGCATCGACAGCCCGTGGCAGCACCGCAGGAACCCGGGATGCGCGTGGACCAGCGCGGCGGGCACGAGGCCCTCCTCGATCACCTGCTGGGGACCGTAGAGGTCGGCGAGCAGGGCGTCGAGGACCCGGGCCCGCTGGTTGATCCCGACTTCGAGCCGGCTCCACTCGTCGGCGGCGATGACCAGGGGAATCGGGTCGAGCACCCATGGCCGCTGTTCGCCGGAAGACTCGTCGTGGAGGTTGTAGGTGACGCCGTTGTCACGGATCAGCCGTCTGGCCCGCTCCCAGCGATCGACGAGCTCCGCGGGCTCCCAGCCCCCCAGCCGCTCCACGAGCCGGCGCCAGTGCGGCCGGGCGGCCCCGTCAGCGCCGCGGAGCTCGTCGTAGGAGCCCGGCGGGGCGGCGTAGCCGGGGAACGGATTCGCGGTGGCGTCGGGAGGGGCGGTGGCGAGGGGCGACATGCGGGCTGCTTTCCGGCAGCGATTCTACCTCGCCTCTTCCCGCAGCATCGCCAGGACGTTTTCGCGGGTCACCGGCGCGATCACGCCCCGCTCGGTCACGATCCCGCGGATCAGCCGCGCCGGGGTGACGTCGAAGGCGGGATTGTAGGCCCGGGCTTCGGCGGGCGCCGCCTGCACCCCGAGGGGCCGCAGCACCTCGTCCGCCCCCCGCTCCTCGATGGGGATGTCGGCCCCGTCGTCGAGCGTCAGGTCGAACGTGCTCGACGGCGCCGCCACGTAGAAGGGCACGTCGTGGGCGTGCGCCAGCACCGCCAGGGCGTAGGTGCCGATCTTGTTGGCCGTGTCGCCGCGGGCGGTGATCCGGTCGGCGCCGACGATGCAGGCCCGGATGCGGCCGGTGCGGAGCAGGTGGCCGGCGGCGGCGTCGGCCAGCACCGTGACCGGGATGCCGCGCTGCACCAGTTCCCAGGCCGTGAGCCGTGCGCCCTGGAACAGCGGCCGCGTCTCGTCGGCGAACACCTCGAGCTTTCGCCCCTGGTCCCAGGCGGCGGTGATCACGCCGAGGGCCGTGCCGTCGCCGCCGGTGGCCAAGGCCCCGGTGTTGCAGTGCGTGAGCACGCCGCCGTCGGGCAAGAGCGGAGCGCCGTGGCGGCCGATCGCCGCGCACAACTGCCGGTCCTCGTCGTGGATCGCTCGCGCCTCCGCCAGGACCGCGGTCCCGAGCGCGGCGGCGGCGGTGTCGCCGGGCAGCGGGGCGATCGCCTCCAGGCACCGGTCCACGGCCCAGCGGAGGTTCACCGCGGTCGGCCGGGCTGTGGCCAACTCCGCGCCGCGGGCGAGCACGTGGGCCCGGGCCGCAGCGGGCGCGAGTTTGGCGCGGACCGCCTCGCCGGCAGCCACCGCCAGGCCGTAGGCGCCGGCGATGCCGATCGCCGGCGCACCCCGGACCCGCAGGCTGCGGATCGCCTCGACCACCGTGCCGACATCGGCGCAGGCGATCCACTCCAGCCGTCCCGGCAGGAGTGTCTGGTCGAGGATCTCGAGATGTCCGGCGGCGTCGCCGGACCAGCGGAGGGAAGCGGGGATCATCGGCGGCTCATGCTGCCAGGTTTTCGCACGGCAGGCCGAAGGCGGCCGCCACGGCCGGCTGCACGAGCCGGCCCCGGAGGACGTTGACCCCGGAGCGGATGGCGGCACTCTCGGCTGCGGCGCGATCGACCCCCGCGCCGGCGAGCTGCAGCACGTAGGGCAGGGTGGCGTTGCACAGGGCGTAGGTGCTGGTGCGGCCCACGGCTCCCGGCATGTTCGTGACGCAATAATGCACCACGTCGTCCACCACGTAGGTCGGGTCGGCGTGGGTGGTGGGCCGGCTGGTGGCCACGCAGCCCCCCTGGTCGATCGCCACGTCGATGATCACCGCGCCCGGCTTCATGAGCTTGAGGTCGTCGCGGTCCACGAGGTGCGGCGCCCGGGCCCCGGGGATGAGGATGCTGCCCACCACCAGGTCGGCCCAGCCGAGCCGCTCGCGGATCGTGTGGCGATCGGAGTAGAGGCAGTCGATGTTGGGGGGCGTGACGTCGTCGAGATACCGCAGCCGCTCGAGGTTCGTGTCGAGGAGCGCGATGTTGGCGCCGAACCCGGCGGCCACCTTGGCGGCGTTGGCACCCACCGAGCCGGCGCCCAGGATGAGGACGTTGGCGGGAGCGACGCCCGGCACGCCGCCGAGGAGGATGCCGCGACCCATCTGCGGCCGCTCCAGATACTTCGCCCCCTCCTGGATGCTCATCCGCCCCGCTACCTCGCTCATCGGCACGAGCAGCGGCAGCCGGCCGCGGTCGTCGCGGAGCGTTTCGTAGGCCACGGCGGTGGCGCCGGTGGCGAGGAATCCCTCGGTGAGCTGGCGATCGGCCGCGAAGTGGAAGAAGGTGAACACCGTCTGCCCCGGCCGAATCAGCGCCAGCTCCGGCCGCTGCGGCTCCTTCACCTTGACGATCATGTCGGCCCGGCCGAACACGGCGGCGGCCGTGTCCAGGAGCGTCGCCCCGCAGGCGGCGTAGGCCTCGTCGGGCAGCCCGGAACCGGTGCCCGCCCCGCGCTCCACGAGGACCTCATGGCCGGAGCGGACGAGTTCGTCCACGCCGACCGGCAGCATCGCGACGCGGTATTCGTCCCGTTTCGTCTCCTTGGGAACGCCCACGATCACGAGACGGGCTCCTTGCGCTCGGCAGACATCTTGAACGTGGCGGGCGTGGGCAACGCATACCGGCCGTCGGCTTCCGGCAGCACCGGAGCGGGGCCGTCCCAGGTGAGCCCCTCGGGCATGGTGCGATCGTCGAGCGCGAACACCTTGTCGTAGGCCACCTGCTTGCCGCTGTAGGTGGCATAGCGGCCGAGCACCGCGCAGAAGCTCGACGTCGCCCCGTGGTAGGCGTCGTTGAGCGGCGTGTCGCGGCGGATCGCGTCGTGCAGGCGGTTGTGCTCCACCTGGAGGGAATTGGGGGCCTTGCCCTCGAACTTCCACAGCACGGTGCCGGCGTAGTCGGTGATCTCCCCGATCCGCACGATCCCCTTCGTGCCCTGAAACTCCTCGCCCACGCGGCCCTCGCCGCCGGGAAACTGCCGGCACTGGCTGTTGATCTTCAGGCCGCCGGGGTAGGTGAACGTCACGGTATGGTGGTCGTAGATCTGGGTGGGCTGGTCGGGCTTGCGGTTTTGCAGGCCGCCGACGCCGTAGGCCGACACGGGCAGTTTGCCCAGGAACCAGTTGGCCACGTCGATGTTGTGGACGTGCTGCTCGGCGATGTGGTCGCCCGACAGCCACATGAAGTGGTACCAGTTGTACAGCTGGTACTGCAGTTCGCTCATCTCCGCCTGGCGGTTCTTGAACCAGGGCCGGTCGCCGTTCCAGTAGACCTGGCCCGAGACGATGTCGCCCGCCAGGCCGTCGCGGACGCGGGCCAGCGTCTCCAGGTATTTCTCGTCGTAGTGCCGCTGCAGGCCGACGACGACCTTGAGCTTCTTCTCGTCGGCCATCTTGGCCGCCTGCAGGCAGAGCCGGGCGCCGAAGGCGTCGACGCACACCGGCTTCTCCATGAACACGTGCTTGCCCGCGTTGACGGCCGCCTCGAAGTGGAAGGGGCGAAAACCGGGGGGCGTGGCCAGGATCACGAGGTCGCAGTGGTCGAGCACCTGCTTGTAGCCGTCGAGGCCTTTGAAGCGGCGGTCCTCCGGGCAGTCGACCTTCTCCTTGTGCGACTCGGCCTGCTTGAGGGCTCTTTCGATCGACTTGTCGGAGATGTCGGCGATCGCCGTGAGCTTGACGTTGGAGCCCGGCACCCCGAGCGATTGCAGCATGGCTCCGGTGCCCCGGCCGCCGGCGCCGATCAGGCCCACGCGAATGACATCAGCCGATGGCGACTGGGCGTGGGCGGCGCGCATGCCGGCGGCGGCCACCGCGGTGGCCCCGGCGGCCTTGATCGCGTCGCGGCGGGAGACGGGGGGCATGGAATCGTTCATCGGGGCGCACTCCGGGGCGAGGTGGGTGGGGGGCGGGGGCCAGGCCGCTCCGAAGAGAGAATAGCCTGTCAGTAGCGGGGAACGGAAGGATCGATCTCGACCGACCAGGCCTCGATGCCGCCCCGCATGCTGCGGGCCCCGGAAAACCCCCGTTCCCGCAGCCAGTGGGCCACCCGCAGGCTGCGGACGCCGTGGTGGCAGTGGACGATGATCGGCTTGTCGCGCCAGACGGCGAGTTCATCGACGCGGGCGGAGAGCTCCTGCATCGGGATCAGGACGGCGCCGGCGATCCGCGCGGTGGCGTGCTCCTCGGGCGTGCGGCAGTCGAGGAGCAGCCAGTCAGCGGCGGGGCCGGCGGTTCCGGAGCCGCCAAGGGCTTGGACAGCGGCGGGCTCGATCTCGATGGGTTCGGCCGACTGTGGCATGCGACGCTCACGGAGTGAAAATGAAGGTGGCCGGGATTGCTCCCGGCCACCCGAAGAATCTACATGACTGGGGAGACGCCGGAACCGGCATCCGCCCCGACATCGTCAGTCGAACTGCACCGGTTCGCTGCTAGCGCGGCTGAAGGCCGACATGTACAAAGTACCATCCACGTCTGTCGTGATCTGTCCCACGTGGCCGTCGCCGAACACATGGAGCACGATGCCTCCGGAATGGTCGCTGGATGGACCGTGGCCCATGCCGTCGCCGTAGAGGCTCCAAGCGGTCGACGTGAGGAACTTGCCAGTCGTCGCGTTTGTGGCGGGGAAGTTCAGGCCGACGCCGGGCGTGCCGACAACTGCCGGCACGACTTCGGCGGTGGCGTTGCTCCTCCACCGGCCGTTGGCATACTGTGGACCGCTCGCTCCGGCCCCTGACAGATTGCTCGCGGTGACCCAACTCGACGCTCCGTCGACCCAGCCCGCGTACCCGCGCTCACGAGTCTCGACAGCGAGCACCGTCTTCGAAGTCCCGTCGGCAAGGCCGCCGAGCGAGATGCCGTCGGGTCGGGAAACGTTGGCCGCCGTGCCGGTCCTCGTGGGGTAGGTGAACGCGCCGTTGTTGGCGAGTGAGCCCGATGCCACAAGGTGCGTGCCGGCGTTCGCCTTGTAGTTGGTGAGCGCGGTCCGTCCGTTTGAGTAGTACCCGTCATCCGTCCACGAAACTCCCGCGGAGGCGCCGCCGTTGCTGTTCTCGTTCAGACCCGTGCCCGCGAACGAGGGGCACTTGAGCGGTCCGATCACGACCTCCGAAGCCTGCAGGCCCGTGGAGCCGGATGCAACGTTCAAGGTCGTCGCCGCGAATGGACTGTTCGCAAACTTCCCCGAGCTCGTCGAGATCGCGTTGTACAGGCCCACTTCCTCCATGTAGGGGAGGCAGTGGACGATCCAACTGTAGCCCGGGGTGTTGGCCGCTGAACCGGTCGTGATGCCGGGAGCGCCCGTCCACTCGTTGCGGTCCGTGAACGCCGGCAGTTTCTGCTTCGTGCTCTCGTAGTTCAGCACGGCCAGGCCGACCTGCCGCATGTTGTTTGAACAGGAACTTCGCCTGGCTGCCTCACGGGCGGCCTGCACGGCGGGCAGGAGCAGACCGATCAGCGTGCCGATGATCGCGATCACTACCAGCAGTTCGACGAGGGTGAACCCCCGCCGCTTCGCATTCAGTGTGGAAAGAGACATGGAAACCTCCACCCTTGCGGGCATAAAAGAAATGAACCACATGAAATCAAAACAATTTCGGGGTCTGAATCCGCAGGAATATCAGGAAATTGAAAAGAATTTCCCTGCCACCAAACCCCGACCTTCCTTAAGAATATCGGCGTTCGGCCCCCCCTGTCAATGCTTCGAGCACCTCCATGCCCGCGATTTCCTCCGACCCGGCGCTGGCCAGGCAGTTTGCCGTGACCGTCGTCGAGCGGCTCCGCCAGGCCGGGCACGAAACCTATTGGGCCGGCGGCTGCGTCCGCGATGACCTGCTGGGCCGGACGCCGGCCGACTACGACGTCGCCACCGCCGCCCGGCCCGACCAGGTGCGGCAGGTGTTCGGGCACCGCCGGACGCTGGCCGTCGGGGCGGCGTTTGGCGTGATTACGGTCCTGGGGCCGAAAGGGGCCGGCCAGGTGGAGGTGGCCACGTTTCGGGCCGACGCCCCGTACACCGACGGCCGCCATCCCGCAGGCGTCACATTCTGCTCAGCCCGCGAAGACGCCCAACGCCGGGATTTCACGATCAACGGGCTGTTTCTCGACCCGCTCACGGGCGCGGTGCACGATTTCGTCGGTGGCCGGGACGACCTGGCCGCCGGCGTCGTGCGAGCCATCGGCGTGCCGGCGATGCGATTCGGCGAGGACCACCTGCGGATGCTGCGGGCCGTGCGGTTCGCCGCCTTTTTCGGCTTCGCCCTCGATGACGAGACGCGGACCGCGATCGAAAGGATGGCCCACCTTGTCACGAGCGTGAGCCCGGAACGGATCGCCGCGGAGCTGCGGGCCATGGTGTCGCGGCCGGGCCGCCGGCGGGCCTTGGAACTCCTCGATGAAACAGGCCTCGCCCGCGAGGTGCTGCCCGAACTCGCCCCAGGGCCGGGCCGAGCAGACTGTGGAACAAGCCTGCCCGAGCAGGATGTGAGGAATGCCGACCGTGGAAACCCTCGGCGTTTCCACCGGTCGGCCGAGTGGACAAAGGCCAGGGAGGGCTTTGTCCACGGACAGCGAGATGCGGCAGGCCGCGGGCGGTGGCAGGCCGCGGCGGCGATCGTGGCCGCCCTCGACGAGCCGGACCTGCCGCGGGCCCTCGCGATTCTCGCGGCCGGGCAGGACGGTGGCGTGGTTCGCCAGGTGGGTGGGCGGCTGCGGCTTTCCAATCATGAGACGAAGACCGCCGGCTGGCTCTGGGACGCGGTCGCTGCGCTCGGCGGCGAAGCGGCGGCGACGCTCCGCTCGCGGCCATGGTCGAGCGTGCAGCCGTGGCTCGCCCACGAACAGGCGGCGGCGCTTGCCGACGTGCTGCGGGCCCGGGCCGCTTGCGGCCACGGTGAACCGGCGGCCGCCGCGTGGATCACCGCGCAAGTCGCCCGGCCGCGTGCCGAGCTCGATCCCCCGCCGCTCGTCACGGGCGACGACCTGCTCGCCGCCGGTGTGCCGCCGGGCAAGGCGGTGGGCGTCGCGCTCGCGCGGATCCGCGGCCTGCAGCTCGACGGGGTGATCGCGACGCGAACCGAGGCGCTGGCGACGCTCGGTGGCGATTGACCGTTCGTTGCGGTTTCCGACTCAGGCCCGCAGAGCATGGCATGCGGGAAGGCGTGGGACCCGGAGTCCCCCGGCTTCCGCCGGGGGCTTTTTGTGGGATGGTCGCGCCCAAGGAGCCCCAGGTGGAAACCCGGGGACACCGGGTGTGAAAACCATCCCGCCATCCATGCCGCACGACGGCGGGCGCGTCTCCGGTTGGAACCCACCCCGCATGGCATGCGGGAAGGCGTGCGACCCGGAGTCCCCCGGCTCCCGCCGGGGGCTTTTTGTGGAACGGTCGCGCCCAAGAAGCCCCGGGTGGCAACCCGGGGACACCGGGTGTGAAAACCATCCCGCCATCCATGCCGCACGACGGCG
>CAZJHQ010000020.1:48341-51508 GCA_964545915.1 uncultured Candidatus Kuenenia sp.
GGCGCTTTGCCGGTTCGAACCCGCGCCGCATGCAGCGAGCCACGAATCACCCCGGCGGCTCGTTCGGCTCAGGGAGGTCGGCGATGCTTTCGAGCTTGAAGACCTCGAGAAACTTCGGTGTCGTGCGGTAGGCCGGCTCGCCGTCCTGCGTGTCGTGGCGGAGTTCGAGCAGGCCGCGGCGCACGAGCTGCCGCAGCGTCGCCGGGCGGGCGTCGCAGCCGAGCTCCACGAGCCGGTCGCGGGGCACCGGCTGGTTCCAGGCCACGAGCGCCAGCACGTCGAGCGCCTCGGGGTCGAGCCGCACCATCCGGGCCCGGCTCTCCAGCACACTGCCGAAGCGGGCGAACTCGGGCCGCAGCCGCATCACCCAGCCCGCATCCTCGCTCGCCACTTCGTAGGGGCAGTTGTCGGCCGCGTACCGCTGGCGGAGCTCCGCGGCGAGGTCGTCGATCTCCTGCGGCCGCACGCCCCGCATCAGGCCGGCCACGGTGCGGCTCGAGAGCGGCCTGCCCCCCGGCAGGCCCACGAACAGCAGCGCTTCGAGGATCGACGCCGGATTCACGCGGCAGGCGTCGTCCGCCGACGCGGACTGGTCGTCGAGGTCGGGCGAGGCGTCGACGTGAACCACGTCCGCGGGGGCGGCGGCGGGCGCCGCATAGGGATCCTGCGTGCCCATCATCGCCGCGAAGGCCTGGGCGAGCCGGTCGATCGAGAGGCCGCCATCAGCCGGGGCCTGGAACGTGGCCGACGGTTCCGCGGGAGCGGGCTGCGGTTTGCGTTTCGCCATTGGTGGACTCCCTCGCGAGCGGAAGTTGAGCGCCGTGAGGATGCGGCGGTTGCCGACCGGTCGAAAACCCCGACTGTTCGACCGGTCGGCCAACTGGAAAAACAAGGGGGGACAAAGGTCATGAAAGGCTTTGTCCACAGACAGCTATCAAGCTGTGGAACAAGTCTGCCCGAGCAGGATGCGATGGCCATCGACCCAGGAAACCCTTGGCGTTGCCTGCGGTCGATCAAGTGGAAAAAGGCCATGGAGGGCTTTTTCCACGGACAACTAGCGCCAGCGGTTCGCCACGTGCCGCTTCATGAACGCCAGCGCGTCGGTCGCGAGCTGGTCCTCCGAGGGAAACATCTTCCGCCAGATCTTCGTGGCCGCGGCGATGTTCGGCAGCGCCAGGCCGAAGGCCTCGACCACCAGCCAGCCGTCGTAGCCGACGGCATGGAGCGCGTCGAAGGTCTCGTCCCAGTGGACGTGGCCGGTGCCGGGGATGCTGCGGTCGTTCTCCGAGACGTGCACGAGCACCGTCCACGGGGCCGCGGCCTGGATCGCCTGGGTGAGGTTCTTCTCTTCGATGTTGGCGTGGAACGTGTCGTACATCATCCGCACGGCCGGATGGTCCACCGCCTGCACGAACTTCACCGTCTGCTCGACCGAGGTGAGGAAGTAGTTCTCAAACCGGTTGAGATACTCGGTGGCGATCGTGATCCCCGCCTGGGCCGCGTGGTGGGCGACCTGCCGCATCGTGTCCACGCCCCACTTGAACTCGTCGTCCGTCGGGCCCTTGCCGGTGAACTCGCCGATCGCGGAGTGGGTCGGGCCGACGAGCGTCGTCACGCCGGCCGCATGGCAGCAGTCGAGCGTCCGCTTCATGGCGTCCACGGCAGCGGCCCGGACGGCGGCCGACGGGCTGATCGGGTTGTCGCCGGGGCCGCGGACGGTGACCGCCGTCCGCTCCAGGCCGAGGCCGTCGAACGTCGTGCCCCAGCGGCGGTGCAGCGGCTCGTCGAGTTCGAAGATCGGGATCTCGACGCCGTCGTACCCGAGGGCCTTGATCTTCTCGACGACGGGCAGCATGCCGTCGTGCATGCGGTCGGTCCAGAGCAGCAGGTTCAGTCCGTACTTCATGGCAGGCTTCCCGAAGGCGTTCGAAGGTCGGTCACGACGCGAGGGATTCAAGCACGAACCGGAGGCCGGAAACAAGACCGGTGCAGCGTGGTTTTCCGTGCGTTGGGGGTGCCCCCTCCAGGCGGCGCGATTTCAGCCAGACTCCAAGCCCGAACCGGCCGGCCTTCAGAACAGCGTCTGCTGCTTCTTGCTTCGCGGCTTCTTACTTCGCGGCTTTTTGGCCGCCGGCTTCTTCGCGGCGCGGCTTCCGGCCCGCGGCTTGCGGTCCTCGATCCGTCTGCCGTCCTTCGTGGCCGGCACGCTCTTGAGGGGCTCGGGCGCGCCGTCGAGCGGGTCGCCGACCGTGATCGCGGCGAGCCGGGCGGCGATCCGCGCGGCGTAGGCCTCCGACAGCTCCAGCCCCAGGAACGAGCGGCCGAGCTTCTTGGCTACGGCGAGTGTCGTGCCGCTGCCGCCGAACGGGTCGAGGACCACGTCGCCCGGATCGCTGCACGCGCGGATGATCCGCCCTAGGAGCTGCTCCGGCATCTGGCAGCCGTGCCAGCCCGACCGCTCCTTGAACGTGCCGCAGACGCGGGGGAAGTACCAGGTGTCGTCGTCGGCTGCAAAGCCCTCGGGCAGGTCCTGCGGCCGGAGGATCCAGGTGTCGTCGGGCAGCCGCCCCTTGGCGTTGGCGCGGCGGTCGCCATAGACCAGCTCGCGGGCGCTGGGCACGCGGATCGCGTCCACGTTGAACGTGAACTTCACCGGGTCCTTCACGAAGTGGAAGAGGTGGGCGTGGGAGCGGCTGAACTTGTATTTGCAGTTCACGCCGAAGGTGTAGTACCAGACGACCCAGCTGCGGCACGTGAGGCCCAGTTCGCGCGTGGCGAGCACCTTCAGCTCCGCGGCGTACTCGTCGCCGATTGCCAGCCAGAAGGTGCCCGATGCCTTGAGCACGCGGACGATCTCGGCCATCCAGCGGTTCGACCAGGCGAGGTATTCATCGGCGGAGCGGCGGTCGTCGTAGGTGTCGTAGTCGTAGCCGATGTTGAAGGGCGGGTCGGCGAAGGCGAGATCGACCGTGCCGGTCGGCACCCGGGCGAGCAGGTCGAGGCAGTCGCCCTGGTGGACGCGGTCGCGGGTGAGCGGGTGTTGGATGGCGTCGCGTGACATGAGGGATGATCTTAGTGGAGCGGCATCGATCCTGTCAGGCATGCCTGACAGCGTCATCCGGCATGGACGGCGGGGTGGTTTTCATGCCCGGAGTCCCCGGGTTTCC
>CAZJHQ010000021.1:0-5601 GCA_964545915.1 uncultured Candidatus Kuenenia sp.
CCACCCGGGGCTTCTTGGAGGACCGATCCCCTGTTCACGCGTCGTCAACGCACGATTCACAACCGGATCCCGGCAGCGGCAACGCTCCGCTGAACTCCTCCGCTTACCATCGAACGACGGACGCCTGGCGGCGTGCGTCTCGGGAAGCCTACGATCTTCATTCCGGCGCGGTGGCCAGGAGGCGGTGACGGCTGGCAGCCAGCAGGCCGAGCCACGCGTCGAGACCCACGCCGGTGCGGGCCGAGGTCTCCACGATCGGCATGCCGGGTCGCACGGCGGCGATGTTGGACCGGGCGCGCGGGGCGTCGAAGCCGCAGGCCGCGGCGAGGTCGAGCTTGGTGAGCGCCGCGACGTCGGCCGTGTTGAAGAGGGCGGGGTACTTGAGCGGCTTGTCCTCGCCCTCGGTCACGGAGAGCAACGCCAGCCGCAGCGACTCGCCGAGGTCCCAGCTCGTCGGGCAGACGAGGTTGCCCACGTTCTCGATGAACAGGTATTCGAGCCCCGCGAGATCCCAGTCCGCGACATGCGTGCGGATCATGTCGGCCTCGAGGTGGCAGAGACCGTGGGTGTTGATCTGACGGACCGGCGCCCCGGAGGCGGCCAGCCGACGGGCGTCGTTGTCGGTTTCGAGGTCGCCCACGATCGCCGCCACGGCCGCCCCGCGGTCCCGCAGCCGCAGCAGCGTCTGCAACAGAAACTCCGTCTTGCCCGTGCCCGGGCTCGACACCATGTTCACGACGAGCACGCCGTGGCGGGCGAAATCGCGCCGCAGTTCGCGGGCAACCGCGTCGTTGCGCTTCAGGATGCGCGTGCGCACCTCGAGGATCCGGGGGATGCTCATCGCACGGGCTCCCGGGAAGGTTGGCCCTGGCCTTCGAGGGTCAGCGACTCGATCTCCAATTCCCGGCCCGCGCGGATCTCGCCGGTGGGCAGGCCGCAGCCCGGGCATGCGAATCGCTGCAGGCCCGGCAGCTCGACCTCGGCGGAACAGGCGGGGCACCAGACCCGCACCGGCACGTCCACGATCGCGAGCGCGGCGTCGGCCAGCGGCGTGTCGGCGGCGACGAGATCGAAGCCGAAGCGGAGAGCCGCGGGGTGAACGCCGGCCAGCCGGCCGATCCGCAGCGTGAGCGTGGTCACCCGCGTGCCCCCCGCGCGGCGGCAGTGTTCGGTGGCTTGCTCGACGATGCTGGCGGCAATGGACAGTTCGTGCATGGCAGGCTCGCGGAGGTGACGTCGGCCCCGGGGGCGGCCAAGTGTCCGGCCCCGAGATCAGGTTCGGCGCGTGCCTGCGGTGGAAGCGGAAAACGATTCTACGGGCCGGGGTCGGTTTTCCCGGCGGCGGTGTCGCGAATATCGTTGCCGCAGTCGCAGGGGAGCGACGCGCCATCGTGCCGACGGCGTGGCAGGGGGCCATTCGCGGGTCGTCGCCAGGACGCGGCCGGAGCACGCGTCCCGATGTCCGTCGCCTTCGCCGTCGAGACTGCCGCGCCGTGCCTGACGGCCGAATCGGTGGGCGCGATGCACACGCTCCTCGGGCCCGACCATTCCGTGCCGTGCAGGGCGCGGGCACGGCCGGGCGGCTGGTCGACCGCGAACACGTGCGGCCTTTCCTCTGGGCACGGGAGGCTGATGCCATGACGCCGACCCGCGTGCTCGTGATCGGCTGCGGCAATCTGCTGCGCGGTGATGACGCGGCCGGTCCGGTGCTCGTCCGTCGGCTCTGGGACCGCGGCCTGCCGGCGGGGGTGCGGTGTGCCGACGGGGGCACCGGCGGCATGGACGTCGTGTTCCAGATGCGGGGCGTGCCGGAGGTGATCCTCGTCGACGCCTGTCGGACGGGGGCCGAGCCCGGGGCGATCTTCGAGGTGCCGGGGGCCGAGGTGGCGAACGTGCCGCCGCTGGCGGGCATCAACCTCCACGCATTTCGCTGGGACCATGCCCTGGCGTTCGCCCGCTGGTTGCTCCGCGAGGGCCGCCCGGACCGGGTAACCGCGATCTTGATCGAGGGAGCGGCGTTCGACGTCGGGGCGGCGCTGTCGCCGGCGGTCGATCGGGCCATCGATGCCGTCGTCGAGCGGCTGGCCGCGCGATTGGCCCCGCTGGTGACTGGACAATCCTGACGACGCAGCCGCGGTCGAAGCCGCGACCTGCATCCTTATATATGGAGGGGTGAGCGATGGCACAGGCGGACGGGTCGGCGCTGGCCGGGGACGAGCTGGAGCGGCTGGCGGACCGGGTCGATGCCGAGGTCGAGGCGGTCGATGAACTGGACGCCGCCGGACGGGAGCGGGCGATCGCATTGAAGCGGGCGGTGGAGGCCTTTCATCGTGCCGGCCTGGTGGCGATCGTCCGCCGGCTGAAGGCCGATCCCCGGGGCCTCGAACTGCTGCTCGAACTGCTCGCCGAACCGGCGGTGCGGCCGCTGCTCGCGATGCACGGGATCGTGCGCACGGCGGCGTCGGCCGCGGCCGGGGAACCGCACGACCTCGTCCAGATCCGGCTGCCCGTCGTGGCGGAGGGAGGGTGATGTGCCTTGCCGTGCCAGGCCGTGTCGAATCGATCCGCGACGAGGCGGGCGTGCGGATGGGCCGCCTGAACTTCGGCGGCGTGCTCAAGGACGTGTGCCTGGCATGCGTGCCCGCGATCGCCGTCGGCGACTACGCCATCGTCCACGTCGGCTTCGCCATCGGCCGGCTCGACGAGGCCGCGGCCCTGGCCACGCTCCGCAGTTTTGCGGAGATCGGTCTGCTGGAGGCGGAACTGGCCGAACTCCGGGCCACGTACGACCCATCCGCTGCCCCCTTCCGCGCATGAAGCACCGCGCCGAATATCGCGACGCGGACCGGGCCCGGCGGCTGGCCACCGTGATCGCCCGGGTCGTGCGCCGGCCCTGGGCCATCATGGAGGTGTGCGGCGGTCAGACGCACGCCCTCGTCCGCACCGGGATCGACCAGTTGCTGCCACCCGAGGTGGAGATGATCCACGGGCCCGGCTGCCCGGTGTGCGTGACGCCCGTCGAAGTGCTCGACCGGGCGATCGCGATCGCCCGCCACCCCGGCGTGATCCTCTGCTCGTTCGGCGACATGCTCCGCGTGCCCGGGTCGCGTGGCGACCTGTTCGCCGCCAAGGCCGCCGGAGCCGATGTCCGCGTGGTCTACTCGCCGCTCGACGCCGTGGCCGTGGCAACGCGGCACCCGGACCGTGAAGTCGTGTTTCTGGCGATCGGGTTCGAGACCACCGCCCCCGCCACCGCCATGGCGGCGAAGCTGGCCCGGGACCGCGGCGTGAGCAACTTCTCGCTGGTCGTGGCGCACGTGCTCGTGCCACCGGCCATCGAGGCGATCATGCGGGCGCCGGGCAATCGGGTGCAGGCGTTCCTGGCGGCGGGGCACGTGTGCAGCGTGATGGGGATGGGGCAGTATCCGCCGCTCGCGGCCCGGTTTCGCGTGCCGATCGTCGTCACCGGATTCGAGCCGCTCGACCTGCTCGACGGCATCCTGCGCACGGTGGTGCAGCTCGAGGCAGGGCGTCATGAGGTGGAGAACGCCTATCCGCGGGCCGTGACCGACAGCGGCAACGAGGCGGCGCAGGCGCTGCTGGCGGAGGTCTTCGAGACGGTGGACCGACCGTGGCGTGGCATCGGCACGATTCCCGCGAGCGGCTGGCGGCTGGCGGCCGCCTATCGGGATCTCGACGCGGAGCTGCGGTTCGACGTCGCCGGCGTGACGGCGGCCGAGTCGCCCCTCTGCCGGAGCGGCGACGTGCTCAAAGGGGCGATCAAGCCCGACCGCTGCCCGGCCTTCGGCAAGGAGTGCACGCCGCGGACGCCCCTGGGGGCGACCATGGTGTCGGGGGAGGGCGCCTGCGCGGCCTACTGGCATGCGGGGCGGAGGCCGCAGGCATGAGCGGGGGATGCACGGCAGTGGCTGCAGGCATGAGCGTGGCATGCACGGCGGTGATGCACCGCCGCCGCGACGGCAGATGGCTCCTCGCTGTGGCCGCGGCCGGGCCACACGCTCGTCGAACATCCGCCGATCCCGTCGGCTCCCGGCTTCCGGCCGCCGGGCAAAGCCCGGCTGTCGCGCAGTTCGGGGCTGCCCACGCCCCGGCGCCGGACCGTCGCTGCGCCCATCCCGGGCTCCGCTCTCTCGATGCTGCCTGCGCTCCGCCATCCATGGCTCCGCTGGTCAGCAACGCCGGCTCTCAGGGCGCGGGTAGCCCCTCACGGCTGTTTCGGTGCGTTTCGCAGCAGGAAAGCCGGCCGCGCTGGCGAGCGGAGAAAAAGAGGGGGATCGATGGCTGACGCCGGCGCTGCGATCGACGTGTCGGGACTCGTGTGTCCGACGCCCGTGCGGGAGCGGGAACGGGTGATTCTCGGCCACGGCGGGGGCGGGACGCTGACGCACGAACTGATCGCGCAGGTGTTCCTGCCGGCGTTCGCGAATCCCGTCCTCGACCGGCTCGGCGACTCGAGTGTGCTCGACGCCGCTCCGCTGCTCGCCGCCGGTGGCCGGCTGGCGGTTTCCACCGACTCCTATGTCGTCCGCCCGCTGACGTTTCCCGGCGGCACGATCGGCGACCTGGCGGTCAACGGCACCGTCAACGACCTCGCCATGAGCGGGGCTCGGCCGCTGTGGCTGACCGCCGCCTTCATCATCGAGGAAGGGTTTCCGGTCGCCGAGCTCGCGGCGATCGCCGGCTGCATGGCGCGGGCGGCGCGGCGGGCCGGCGTCGCGATCGTGACGGGCGACACGAAGGTCGTGGAACGTGGTCACGGTGACGGCTGCTACGTGAACACCTCCGGCATCGGGCTCGTGCCGCCGGGAGTGGCTCTCGGGCCCGAGCGGGTGCGGCCCGGTGACGCCGTGCTCGTCAGCGGCACGCTCGCCGACCATGGCATGGCGGTGATGAGCGTGCGCGACGGGCTCGAGTTCGACGCCCCGATCGCGAGTGACACGGCCCCGTTGCATGGGCTCGTCGCCGCCATGCTCTCCGTCTGCCGCGACGTGAAGATGCTTCGCGATCCGACCCGCGGCGGGGTGGCGACGAGCCTCGCGGAGATCGCGACGCTCGCGCGGGTGGGGATCGAGATCGACGAGGAGGCGATTCCCGTGGCCCCGCCGGTGGCCGCGGCCTGCGAACTGCTCGGCCTCGATCCGCTGCTCGTCGCCAACGAGGGGAAGCTGCTCGCCGTGGTGCCCGAAACCCGTGCCGACGCGGTGCTGGCGGCGATGCGGGGCCACGAGCATGGCCGCGGCGCCGTGCGGCTCGGGCGGATCGTCGCCACCCACCCGGGCCTCGTCGCCATGCGAACGGCGCTCGGCGGCACGCGGATCGTCCCCATGCCGATCGGCGAGCAGCTGCCGCGGATATGTTGAAGACACGCCTGCTCGGCCATCCTGGCCCTCGCAGGCTGACGCGGCTGCGGTGAACGCCAAGGGTTCACCGAGCCGCGGTCGCCGCCTCCTGCGGCGAAGACACGCCTGCTCGGCCATGACACACAAAAAGCCCCCGGCGGGAGCCGGGGGACACCGGGTCGAATTGCGATCCCGCGTGCCATGCATGTGGACGTTGCACAGCAGTTGTGCGGGGCGTTTG
>CAZJHQ010000021.1:5701-35539 GCA_964545915.1 uncultured Candidatus Kuenenia sp.
CACAAAAAGCCCCCGGCGGGAGCCGGGGGACACCGGGTCGCATAGCGATCCCGCGGGCCATGCATGTGGACGTTGCACAGCAGTGGCGCGGGGCGTTTGCGGCATGGACGGTGGGGTGGCGGTCATGCCCGGAGTCCCCGGGTTTCCACCCGGGGCTTCTTGGACCACGCGCGCTACGCTCCCACAAAAAGCCCCCGGCGGGAGCCGGGGGACACCGGGTCGAATTGCGATCCCGCGGGCCATGCATGTGGACGTTGCACAGCAGTGGCGCGGGGCGTTTGCGGCATGGACGGTGGGGTGGCGGTCATGCCCGGAGTCCCCGGGTTTCCACCCGGGGCTTCTTGGACCACGCGCGCTACGCTCCCACAAAAAGCCCCCGGCGGGAGCCGGGGGACACCGGGTCGAATTGCGATCCCGCGGGCCATGCATGTGGACGTTGCACAGCAGTGGCGCGGGGCGTTTGCGGCATGGACGGTGGGGTGGCGGTCATGCCCGGAGTCCCCGGGTTTCCACCCGGGGCTTTCTCTGCGACCCCGGTGCTGTGTCATGAAGGATGTGCTCGCGGGTCGGGGTTGCCCATGTCCCATCGCCGGACGTTCGCTCCGGCCCTCCGGGCCTGCACTCTCTCGGAGGCGTCTGCGCTGCGCCCTCCAGGCTGCGCTGGCCGCCCACGCCGGCTCCTGGGACATGGGCAACTCCTCCTGGCACTTGCGTGGACTGCCCGTCGCCTTTCCTCCGCGCCGCCGCCTGCGAATAATGACGCGTTCCCCGGTTGATGTCGGCATGGACGGGCCGCGGGAGGTGTTCCGTCCATGGCTCTCGATGCCATCCCTGCGGTCGCGCCGAACATGCCCGACTACGCGCGGGCCCGGCGGGAGTTTTCCTGGGCGCAGGCCCGCATGGCGCTCGACGGGCTGCCCGGCGGCCGCGGTCTGAACATCGCCCACGAGGCGGTCGATCGGCATGTCCGGGCCGGCCGTGGGCCGCAGGTGGCGGTCCGCTGTCTGCCGCTCTCGGGCCCGCGGCAGGAGATCACGTTCGCCGGACTTGCGCGGGCGACGAACCGGTTCGCCAATCTGCTCGGGCGGCTCGGCGTGGCGCCGGGCGACCGCGTCTTCGCCTGCCTGGGCCGCGTGCCGGAACTCGTGATCGCGGCCCTCGGCACGCTCAAGGCCCGGGCCGTGTTCGCGCCGCTGTTCTCGGCCTTCGGCCCCGAGCCGCTGCGGGCCCGGGTCGCGATCGGCCGGCCCAAAGTGCTGGTCACCGCGCAGAGCCTCTATCGGCAGAAGATCGCCTCGATCCGTGACGGCCTGGAAGGGCTCGAGCACGTGCTCCTCGTGCGCGACGAACCCGGCGAGCTGCCCGCCGGCACGCTCGATTTTCATGCGCTGCTGCGCGTGGCGGCGCCGGCCTTCACGATCGGGGCCACGGATCCCGAGGACGTGGCGCTGCTGCACTTCACCAGCGGCACGACCGGGCGGCCGAAGGCGGCCGTGCACGTGCACGAGGCGGTCGTGGCCCACCATGCGACCGGGCTGCTGGCGCTCGACCTGCATCCCGACGACGTCTTCTGGTGCACCGCCGATCCCGGCTGGGTGACCGGCACCTCCTACGGCATCATCGCCCCGCTCGCCTGCGGCGTGACGAGCATCCTCGACGAGGGCGACTTCGACGCCGAACGCTGGTACGCCATCGTGGCCGGGGAGCGGGTGACCGTGTGGTACACCGCCCCCACGGCGATTCGGATGATGATGCGGCTGGGCGCCGAGGTGGCGCGGCGGCACGACACGAGCCGGCTGCGGTTCCTGGCCAGCGTCGGCGAGCCGTTGGCCCCCGAGGCCGTGGCCTGGGGAAGCAAGGCGTTCGGGCTGCCGTTTCACGACAACTGGTGGCAGACCGAAACCGGCGGGATCATGATCGCGAACTTTCCCGCGACCGAGATTCGCCCGGGCTCGATGGGGCTGCCGCTGCCGGGCATCGAGGCGGCGGTCGTGGAGCGAAGTGCCGATGGCCGAGTTCGCGTGCTGCCACCGGGCATGCAGGGCGAGATCGCGCTGCGGCCGGACTGGCCGTCGATGTTTCGGGGCTATCTCGGCGACCCGGCCCGCTATCGCGGCTGCTTCGCCGACGGCTGGTACCTGACGGGCGACCTCGCCCGGCGGGACGAGGACGGCTACTTCTGGTTCGTCGGCCGGGCCGACGACGTCATCAAGTCGGCGGGGCATCTGATCGGCCCCTTCGAGGTGGAGAGCGTGCTGCTCGAGCACGAGGCCGTGGCCGAGGCGGGCGTGATCGGCCGGCCCGATCCGGCGGCGTTCGAGATCGTGAAGGCCTTCGTGTCCCTCAAGCCCGGATTCACCGGCGACGAGGCGCTACGGCGCGGCATCCTGGCGCTGGCGCGGCGGCGGCTCGGGGCGGCGGTCGCACCGAAGGAACTCGAGTTTCTCCCGGCCCTGCCGCGGACGCGGAGCGGCAAGATCATGCGGCGGCTGCTCAAGGCTCGTGAACTGGGACTGCCGGAGGGGGATCTCTCCACGCTGGAGAATCCGGACGGCGCCGCGGTGAACCCGCGGGCCACCACGCCATGAGCGAGCCGCTGATCGCCGCCGTGCCCGAGACCGAGGCGGGGCCAGCCCGGGAGCGGTGCCTGACGCTCCTGCGGCAGATGCTGCTCGTGCGCCGGTTCGAGGAGCGGGCGGCCGAGTGCTACCAGCAGGGGTTGATTCGTGGCTTCCTCCATCTGGGGATCGGACAGGAGGCCGTCGCCGTGGGGGCGGTCGCGGCCCTCGAGCCCGACGACCGGATCGTGGCCGCCTACCGCGAGCACGGCCAGGCCCTGGCCCGCGGCGTGCCCGCGGCGAGCGTGATGGCGGAGATGTTCGGCAAGGCGACCGGCTGCTGCCGCGGCCGCGGCGGCTCGATGCACCTGTTCGACACCGCGCGGCGGCTTTACGGCGGCAATGCCATCGTCGCCGGCGGGCTGCCGCTGGCCTGCGGCCTGGCGCTGGCCGACCGGATCCTCGGGCGGCCGCACGTCACGGCCTGCTTCTTCGGCGACGGCGCGGTGGCCGAGGGGGAGTTTCACGAGTCGCTCAATCTGGCGGCGCTGTGGAGCCTGCCCGTGCTCTTCCTGTGCGAGAACAACCTGTATGCCATGGGCACGCGGCTCGATCGGCACCAGGCGATGACCGACATCCATCGCAAGGGCGACGCCTACGCGATGGCCCACGCGGTCGTCGACGGAATGGACGTGCTCGCCGTCGAGGCGGCGGTGCGCCGGGCCGTGGAGCAGGTGCGGGGCACGGGGCGGCCGTTCCTCCTCGAGGCGCGGACCTACCGGTTCCGCGCCCATTCGATGTACGACGCCGAGCTCTACCGCCCGCGGGAAGAGGTCGAGCGCTGGAAGCAGCGGGATCCGCTCGCGCTGTTCATCGCCCGGCTCCAGGACGGGGGGCGGCTCGATGATGCCGCCCTGGCCACGGTCGAGGCCGAGGTCGCCGCCGAGATCGACGCCGCAGTCGCCGCGGCGCAGGCCGCCGCCATGGAGCCCGTCGCCGACCTGTTGCGCGACGTGATCGCCCCGTCGGGCCCGGAGCCGCAGACATGACCCGGATCACGTACCGCGAGGGGGTGCGGCAGGGATTGCGGGAGGCGCTCGCGGCCGACGACCGCGTGGTGCTCGTGGGGGAGGACGTGGGCCGCTACGGCGGCGCCTATGCGTGCAGCAAGGGGCTGCTCGATGAGTTCGGCGCGGAGCGGGTGCGGGATGCGCCGCTCTCGGAAGCGGCCTTCGTGGGAGCCGGGATCGGGGCGGCTCTCGCCGGGCTCTTGCCGATCGTCGAGATCATGACGGTCAACTTCAGCCTCCTGGCCCTCGATCAGATCGTGAACAACGCCGCCACGCTGCGGCACATGAGCGGCGGCCAGATGAGCGTGCCGCTCGTGATCCGCATGGCGACCGGAGCCGGCCGCCAGGTGGCGGCCCAGCATTCGCACAGCCTCGAAGTCTGGTATGCCCACGTGCCGGGGCTCAAGGTGCTCGCCGCCGCGACCGTGGCCGACGCCCGCTGGATGCTCGCCGCGGCGCTGGCCGACCCGAATCCGGTAATCCTCTTCGAGCACGCGCTGCTGTATCCGGTGGAGGACGACATCGACGCGCGGCCGGCCGGCTTCGACCCCTGGCATGCGGCGATCCGCCGGCCGGGCCGCGATGCGACGATCGTCACGTATGGCGGGTCGCTGCCCAAGTGCCTGGCCGCGGCGGATGCCCTGGCAGGGGAGGGCATCGACGCCGAGGTCATCGATCTGCGGAGCCTGCGGCCGCTCGACTTCGGCTGCGTGCTCGATTCCGTGACGCGGACGCACCGGGCCGTGGTCGTGGACGAGGGCTGGAAAACCTGCGGGCTGGGGGGGGAGATCTCGGCGACGATCGCCGAGGAGCGGCTCTACGAACTCGACGCGCCGGTGGCGCGGGTCTGCACGGCGGAGGCGCCGATTCCCTACGCGCAGCATCTCGAGACCGCCGCGCTGCCGAGTGCGGCGCGAATCGCGGCGGCGGTCCGCGACGTGGTGCAGAGCAAGACCGCCGCTGTCGCGGCGGCACCACGAGCGGAGTGAGTCATGGCGGAGTTTCGCATGCCTACGCTCGGGGCCGACATGCAGGCCGGGACCGTCGTGGCCTGGCTGAAGAAGCCCGGCGACGTGCTGCGACGTGGCGACACGCTCGCGGAGGTGGATACCGAGAAGGGGGTCATCGACGTCGAGGTGTTCACGGCGGGAGTGTTGGAAGCGATCGTCGTGCCCGTCGGCGCGAAGGTGCCGGTGGGCACGGTGATGGCGACGATCCGCGCCGATGCAGCACCGGCCGCGGCCCTGCCGATGCCGCCACCGCGCGGTCTGCCCGAGACGGGAGAGGAGCGGCCCGTGCCTGCCCCAATCCCACCTGCCCCGATCCCACCGGCCCCGATCCCACCGGCCCCGATCTACGCTCCCGGCCTTGCCGCCGCCGAGCGACTGAAGATCTCTCCGGCCGCACGGCGGCGGGCGCGGGAACTACGCGTCGACCCAGCCGCCGTGACGGGCACGGGCCGCGGCGGCGCGATCACGCTCGTCGACGTGGAGCAGGCCGCGGCGCGGACGGCGGCCGAACCGCGTGTGGCGGCGATCACGGCACCACCGTCTGCCGCCATGCCGCCGCCCGCCGACCGTCAGGAGCGGATGCGGCGGACGATCGCGGCCGCGATGGCCCGATCGAAGCGGGAGATTCCCCATTACTATCTGGCGAACACGATCGACCTCGGGCGGGCCATGGCCTGGCTGGCCGATCGCAACGCCGCCGTGCCCGTCGCCGAGCGGCTGCTGCCGGGGGTGCTCCTGCTCAAGGCCGCGGCGCTCGCGGTTCGCGAGGCGCCCGAGCTCAACGCGGTGTGGGACGGCGAACGCGTCGTGCTTCGGGAGACCGTGCATGCCGGCGTGGCGATCGCGCTGCGTGGAGGCGGGCTGGTGATCCTCGCGGTCCACGACACGGCCAGGCGGCCGCTCGCCGAGCTGATGACCGCCCTTCGCGAACTCACGGTGCGGGCCCGGGCGGGGCGGATGAAGAGTTCCGAACTGGCCGACTCGACGATTACCGTGACCAGCCTAGGGGACCGGGGCGTGGAGGCCGTGTATGGCGTGATCTACCCGCCGCAGGTGGCGATCGTGGGCTTCGGCAGGATCACGGACCGTCCGTGGGCGGTGAACGGCGGCCTCTGCGTGCGGCCGGTGGTCACGGCGACGCTCGCGGCCGACCACCGGGTGAGCGACGGCCATCGGGGCGGCCTGTTTCTCGACGCGGTCGATCGCCTCCTGCAAGAACCGGAGAAGCTCTGATGGCCACGCGAGAGGAAGTGCGGGCGGCAGCCCTGGCGGTCCTGGGCGGCATCGCCCCGGAGGCCGACCTCACGGCCCTCGGGGCCGACGTTCCCCTGCGCCGCGCGCTCGACCTCGACTCGGTGGACTTTCAGAACTTCCTCATCGGGCTGACGAATGCCCTGGGTGTGGAGATTCCGGATCGCGAGGCGGCGGCGCTCACGACGCTGGCGTCCTGCATGGACCGGCTGGCGGCACGATCGTCGCCGCGGTGACGAGGACGGGGGCATGGTGTCGAGCCGCGGGCTCTCGCGTCGCCGCGGCCGATGCGATGCAGGCGGGCAGGCAGGGCGTGACGTCGGCCGTGCGTGCCGCCGGCGGCAGAATCTTTCTCCAGCTCTGGCACAAGGGCCGGGCCTCGCACAGCGATTTTCACGATCGGTTGGAACTGCCGCGAACTCGCCCAACAGGCGACAGGCGACAGGCGACAGCTTTTCCAAAAAGAGTGGATAGCGATCGCGGCGCGTCTTGCCGTCGGCCAGCCGTTCGGGGTAGGTTCTCGTCACGTAGGGGCACCGGTTTCATCAAGGAAAACGCCATGTTCATCAGTCCCGTTCCGTGCGTTTTGCTTGCGTTGATGATCGCCCCACTCGGGCTCGCGCGGGGGGCGGACGTCGCGCTGGGGGAGAAACTCAAGTTCCGCCGGGTCGAGGCGAAGAAGGCGGCGGACTTCGCGCCGCTGCGTTCGTCGTGGGGTGTCGTCCGCGACATCGACGAGGCGGTCGAGGCCTGCCTGCGTACGGGGTTTATCGAGGATGCCCGGGTGGCCCGCGCGGGCGGAGGAAAGGTTCTCACGATCGAACCGGACGGCACTGAAGTGGAGATCGAAATCATCGGCGGCGCGGGGGGCGGCGGCAGCGCCACGCCGGTGGGACCCATGGTGGAGGGTGAACGGCGGGTGCGGGTGAACGCCCTCGTGCGGCGACTGGGACTGAAACTGCCGATGCAGACGCTGATCCTGCTGCCGCCACGCGGAGGCTACCGCGTCCACGAGATTCGGCTGTGCGCCGTGACGAAGGACATGCCCCGACGGCTGGTCGTCGATGTGCGACCGTCCGCGGAACAGGCGGCCGACGAGGTGGTGATCGTGCCCCGGGCCATTCCTGCGGACGTGCTGGTCGAGTTCGTCGCTGGCGAGGAGAACAACCGGCGGCTGGCCACCATCGGCGGCGACGTGTCGGCAGGGCCGCCGCTCCCGGCGGAGGAATGACCGCAGGCTCCCGTGCGGACAAGTTGTTCGTGGCGGCAGGCGCACCCCTGCCGAACGGGTGATCGTGGCAGGACGGCCGCGGGCGCGCCGCGGGCCTCACGCCCGACGCCTGCGGGCGTCGCGATGCGCCTCAGCGATTGACGACGACGCACTCGATCGGGCCTTCGAGCCCGCCGGCGTTGGCGTTCAGCATCTTCGTGCCGCGGCTGAACGGCACGATGACCGCGCCGGACGCCAGCACGCTGCCGAGCCCCATGTCGGCGAGCGTGAGCGGCGGCTCCCGCGGCCACTCCTTCGCGAACACGGCGTTCGCGGCCTCGAGGAACCGGTTCGCCCGGTCGGTGCCTCCGAGGTCGACGACCGTCATCGTGCCCTGCAGCCGCCGCAGGCAGCGTTCGAACCGTTTGCGGGCGTCGTTGGCCCGCCTGTGGTCCGCCATCGGGCCGCGGACGGTGTGGGTTTTGCCGTCGGCCTCGATGCGGATCATCCATCCGCCGGCATCGGCGATCCCCGGCTGAGCCTGGCCGACGGCCGGCTTGAGGGCGAAGAACTTCTGCTCGTCGAGCAGGAACCGCAGCAGATCCTGGAGCTCCTCGGGCTTCATCCGCCAGGTCTTTCGCTCCGGCGGCGTCCGCGAGCGGATGCTGGCCGTGCCGTCGGCCTTGATGCACAAGGCGACGTCGTCCTTGTCGCCGCCGGGCGGTGCCCCGAATCCACCCTCGGAGTCGAGGATGATGACGACGGCCGTGGGATCGTCGGGAAGTGCGTGCGCATCGGCGGCGCGGCATGCCCATGGCCGACAGATGGCGACCGTCAGGCAGGCGCCGAGGAGAGCGGCCAGCCGACGTCGGCCGGCTCGTTCATGCCGGCCAGGTCCGGCCGGGTTCACGGGACGAGGGGATGACATGAAGGGCTCCGAAGCAACAACCGTAGTTTAGACCGCGTCTGGGATACTTCTAGCAGGCTGTGGACCAGCCTGCCCGGGCAGGATGCGATGGCGGTCGACCCGGGAAACCCTCGGCGTTTCCTGCGGTCGATCGAGTGGAAAGAGGCCATGGAGGGCTTTTCCACGCGGAGCTCGTGTTCTGAGCCAGACGTTCGCTGACTGCTCTTGCGCCCTCTGCCGGGCGTGCCTGCATTCCTCGCAGGAACCCGTGTTTCCTGCAAGGAGGTGGCGGATGGCGAACGGCCGGCCGATGGCGGGGCTGGAAGTCAGTGACGCGGAGCGTCGCGAACTTGAGTCGTTGGCGCGGCGACGCAGGACGGCGCAGGCATTGGCTTGATGAGGTGGACCCCGATCATCCAGGGCTGACGAAGGCCCTGGTCGTGGAGATGCCGAAGCGCAGCGGCGGTCACGGCCTGCATGGACCGGCTGGCGGGCGATCGACGGCGAGCGTGAGGAAGTGGGCCGCGCAGCTGATGCACGGGTCGTAGTTGCGGATCAGATGTTCGCAGCGGCGGGCGGCCTCGGCATCGGGCAGGTCGAGCACGCCCGGCAGGAAGGCCCGCAGGTCGGCCTCGATGCGGGCGAGGTTTTGCGACGTCGGCGGCACGATCGTCGCCGCGGTGACCAGGCCGGCAGAGTCGATGTCGTAGCGATGCCAGAGCAGGCCGCGGGGCGCCTCGACGGCGTGGCTGCCCGTGCCCGCGCGCGGCGTGAAGTCGATGCGGCAGGGGGCGACGGCCGCGTGGCACGCGCGGGCAATCTCGGCCGCGTCCTCGAATGCGGCGGCGATCTCCACGAGCCGCACGCGGATGCTCTGGAAGGTGTCGCGGCAGGGGTGGGCGACGTGGGCGTCGGCCGCGCGGCGGGCCGTCGGTGGGAGGCGGTCACGAAACAGGTTCAGCCGCGCCAGCGGGCCGGTAAGATATGGCCGGCCGCCGGTCGTCGCGCCCGGGTCGGTGTGCAGGCAGTGCAGGCCGGTGGAATGCGGCACCTGCCGCTCCACGAAATGCGTGGGGAAGGCGGCGCAGGGGATGTCGAGGCCGGCCGTGGAGACGATCCGCGGGCCGGCCTCCGCGTCGGCGGCGAGAGAGCCGGTGGCCGGGGCGACGGCGACGCCCTCGTAGTCCTGCGGAAACGCGGGCGTGGCGAACCTGCTGACGACGTCGAGGGCGGCGAGCGCGGCGTCCCGGCCCCATTCCAGGTCGGGCACCAGCCCGCGGATCGCCGCCGGATCGGGAGCGCGATGGAACCCCCCCACCGCGACGTTCACCGGATGCACCGCGCGGCCGCCGAGCACCTCCAGCAGCCGGCAACCGATCTCCTTCATTCGCAGGCCGTTCTCCACGAAGCCCGGCAGCCGCGCCGGAATCTCGAAGCCGCTGTCGAGGCCCAGGTAGTCGGCCGCGTGCAGGAGAAAGACATGCACGGCATGGCTCTGGATCCACTCCGCGGCCAGCAGCAGGCGGCGGAGGAGCCCCAGCTCGGGCGTGAGGCGGATACCGAGAGCGGCCTCCAGGGCGCCGCAGGCCGCGAGCTGATAGGCAACCGGGCAGATGCCGCAGATCCGCGCCACGATGTCGGGCACCTCGCGGACCTCCCGGCCCACGAGGAGCCGCTCGAAGAACCGCGGCGGCTCGAAGATCGCGAACTCGACGATCTCGACCGTGCCATCGGGCCCGATCCGCACCCGCAGGCTCCCGGCACCCTCGACGCGGGCCAGCCCGCGGACGTCGATGCGGCGGACGGGAGCGGTGCGTGACGCCGCGTCGCTCACGGCTGGGCCTCCGCTTTGGCTGCGGCGTCCGCGCCCTCCAGGCGGTCGCTCTCCATGCGGAAGTCGTCGGCCCAGGCGGAGACCGACCGCAGGAGCCGCACGAGCTGGTCCCGCGGGGTGCCGTGGTGTTGGTAAAAGCCCGTCAGCGACACGAGGTTCGGCTGGGGACCGGGGCCGAAACAGCCAAAGCACTCGCGGTCATGGGCCGGGCAGAGCCCGCCGCAGCCGGCCTGTGTCACCGGACCGAGGCAGGGGATCCCGCGGGCCACCGCCACGCAGACCGTGCCGCGGGCCTTGCACTCCACGCACACGCAGTGGGGGGTGACCCGGGGCCGACGGCCGACGACGACCGCCGTGAGCAGCTCCACGAGCTGGCCCACGTCGATCGGACAGCCGCGGAGCTCGAAGTCCACCGGCACGTGGGCGGCGATGGGCGTGCTGGTCGCGAGCGTCGCCACGTACTCCGGGCGGGCGTAGACGGCCGCGACGTAGTCGGTGACGGAAGCCCAGTTGCGCAGCGCCTGGATGCCACCGGCCGTGGCGCAGGCGCCGATCGTCACCAGGAAGCGACATTGGCCGCGGATCTCCCGAATCCGCGTCACGTCGGCGGGCGTGGAGATCGAGCCCTCGACGAGGCCGACGTCGTAGGGACCGGGCAGATCGCGGGAACTGGCCTCGAGGAAGTGGTCGATCGTGAACCGGTCGGCGATCTCGAGCAGGCGGCCCTGGGCGTCGAGCAGTTGCAGTTGGCAGCCGTCGCACGATGCGAACTTGAAGACGGCGAGCCGCGGCCGCGATGGAGCAGGGGGCGGGGCGGTCACAGGTGCCTCACGGCGAGGAACGGGGCGATGCGGTCGTGGGAAAACACCGGGCCGTCGCGGCAGACGAACGCCGGGCCGAACTGGCACAGGCCGCAGAGGCCGGCCGCGCAGGCCATGTTTCGCTCGAGCGACAGGAAGATCTCGGTGGCGGCGAGGCCGCGGTCGCGGCCGGCTGCGGCGACGGCCCGCATCATCGGCTCGGGGCCGCAGCACAGGAGGCTCGTGCGGCGCGGATCGAAGTCGAGGCCGGCGAGGAGGTCGGTGACGAGGCCCGTGGGTCCCGGCCAGCCGGCGGCGGGGCGGTCCACGATCGTGCGGACGTCGACGTCCGCCCGCACCCAGGCCGGATACTCGCGGGCGTAGAGCAGGTCGGCCGGCGTGCGACCCCCGACGAGGAGCCGGATCCTGCCGAAGTCGCCGCGGCGGCGGCCGAGCGCGACGATTGCCGAGCGCAGCGACGCCAGCCCGACGCCGCCGGCCACCAGCACCACGTCGCGGTCGCACAGGGCGTCGAGGGGCCAGGGTGTTCCCCACGGGCCGCGGAGGAAGACGCCCGCGCCGGGCCGGAGCCGGGCCAGCGCGTGCGTGACGTTGCCCACGGCCCGGACGGTGTGGTCCACGGTGGCGGCGTCGGGGGCGGAGCTGATCGAGATTGCGGCCGCGCCGATGCCGGGCAGGTGGAGCATGTTGAACTGGCCGGGCGCGAACCGCAGAGGCCTGCCACAGTCGAACCGGTAGGTGGCGACACCGGGGGCCTCGTCCGCGACGTCCACGAGCCGCGCGGCCCTCCCCTCCCAAGGCGACCGCGGTGGCGGCGCGACGAGGAACACGTTCATGGCCGGGCATCCGCGGCTCGGATCGCCGCCACCTCGGCCGTGAGGTCGATGCCCACCGGACACCACGTGATGCAGCGGCCGCAGCCCGTGCAGCCGGAGGTGCCGAACTGGTCGATCCAGCCGGCGAGCTTGTGCGTGAGCCACTGGCGGTAGCGGGAGGCGGTGGTGGGGCGGGGGCCGCCGCCGTGCATGTGCGCGTGGTCGAGCGTGAAGCACGAGGCCCAGCGGCGTTCGAGCGTCGCCCGGTCGCCGGAGAGGTCGGGCACGTCCTCCACGGAATGGCAGAAGCAGGTCGGGCAGACGAGCGTGCAGTTTGCGCAGGCGAGGCAGCGGTCGGCGATCGCGGCCCAGTGGGGATGCTCGAGGTTGCCGAAGAGAAGATCGCGGATGTCCGTCGTGTCGAGCGCTCGCGGCGCGGCCATGCCGGGCATGGCCTGGCGCGAATGCATCCAGCGGCCGAGGGCCTGCGGAACGTCGCGCACCGTGGCCGCGTCGGCGGGCGTGCAGGGCGTGAGCGTGGCCCGCGTGGCGACGGCGGCGAGCAGGCCCGCGCCTTTCGCGGTGCCCGCCTCGATCGCGAAGCGGTCGTCGACTTCCGTGACGGCGAGATCGAAACCCGGCCCGGCGGCGGGGCCGCACTCCATCGAGTGGCAGAAGCAGGTGGCCGCGGCCCGGCGGCAGTTGACGGCCACGATGAACAGCCCCCCGCGGCGGGCGCGGTAGGCGGGGTCGGCGACGTCGGGGCGGAGGAAGACGGCGTCCTGGATCGCCAGGGCCGCGAGGTCGCAGCCGCGGACGCCGAGCACGGCAAGTGGCGCGGGATCGGGCATGATGGGCTGCTCGTGCCAGCCGTCGCCGTCGCGGGTGAACGTCGCGACCGGCTCCCGCGCCGGAAAGAGGAAGTTCTTGAGCGAGTGGGGCCCGACGACGTGGTCGAAGCAGCCCGCCGCCTCGTCACGCCGCAGGCGGTAGCTGCCGCCGTCTTGGTCGTCGAGCCAGCCGGCGGGCAGGTCGGCGACACACGCCACGTCGTCGAGCACGATGGCGCCGGCGGCGACGCGTGGGCCGACGACGCGGTGGCCTGCGGCGACCAAAGCGTCGATGACGGCCTGGAAGTCGGGCTTCGCGAGCCAGTGCGGCGGGCCGATGGCGGCGGAGCAGGACATCGGGACGTGGCCCTCGCGGAGATGCGCGGCGTCCTGGCCGACCGCAATCATTCGCGGCGGGCCCCGGGCGGGGCAAGCAGCGCATGAAAAAAGCCACGCCGGCTTGCGCCGGCGTGGCTCTCGTTCGTCGTGTTCATCGTGTCAGGCCGGGGCCGCGTCGTTCACTCGCGGCCCCGCAGGGCAGGTCAGTCGAGTGGGTCGTCGATTTCTACGGAGCTATGCACCCGGGCCTAGCGGACTGTGGAACAAGTCTGCCCGAGCAGGATGCGAGGACTGCCGACCGGGGAAACCCTCGGCGTTTCCACCGGTCGGCCAAGTGGACAAAGGCCATGGAGGGCTTTGTCCACGGGCAGCTAGCGGCGGCGCCGCGTCCACTGAAGCATCGCGACTCCACCGATACCAAGGCCCGCCATCACCAGGCTGGACGGCTCGGGCACCGTCTCGACCGAGACGCTGTAGGGCTGAGAGGAGCTGACCCAGGTACCGGGATTGCTGATTGCCTGCCGCCGCGTTCCCAGGTAGGCGTACCCGGAACCGTTGAGGCCCGTGGCCTGAGACTCGGCGGAATTGAGATACCAGCTCGATCCCTGCTCGGGAACGATCCAGTAGCTGGTGTTTGGAGACAGGACGGCGTTCGTGAAGTTGAAGGTGTACTTGTTCTGCTCACCCACATTGACCGCGGTCGATGTGAACAGCACCGCATCCGGAGCATCGCTCGCATTCGAGTACAGCGACACAGTGCGTGACACGGTGTTCGGTGAGGTAGCGCCGAACAGACCGAGGGTGATCGACTGAACAGTCAGGTTCGACGTTCCTGTCGTGAAGCCCTGGGCCAACGCCAAGGTCGAGACCGCTGTCGGGCCAAAATCGGTCGTCGTATCGCTCAACGCGGCCGTACCCGTCGCGCCGAGGTTGCCGAAGACGATCTCGGCCCGGGCATTGATGGAGCAGAGCGTGACGGCCGCGAGCGTGGCGGCGGCGCCGAGGGTGCGGATGAAGAACGACTTCCTCTTCATGAGACAGTTCCTTTCAGAAAAGTGCCGGATGGCCGGAGCCGCCGGACGGAAAAATGACGAACGACGAACGAACGACAGGGGTTGAACGACCCCGTGGACGGTGGGGGTGGCCGGGGCGGTGGAGGCCGCGGCCGACTGCGGCAAAGTCGTGTTTTGCCCGTGAAAAACTGCAAACCAGGGGCCGCTCACCAGATTGGTGACCGACTCACCAAAATGGTGAGACCGGAGGGCCTTGGAACCGTCGATCGGGCGTGGGCGGACGGCGGACCCAGGGCGGGCCGACCGGCTGCGAACGCGACTCTGACGGCAGTCCAACACGGGGAAAACCTTGAAAATTGCGAAAAACAGGGATGGGGACAAAACCGGACGGCAGAAACCGCCGGATCGACCTTCACGAGCCGGGAAAACGACCTACTGACGCCGCGGCCGCACTTCCTCGGAAGTGAGACCGACTGCAGAGACGACCATGACCAACAACTCCTCGAACAACGGGTGAAAGACCTGGTGCCAGGGTTGAGCCGCTACGGGCCTCGTCCTGATGGGCGGAAACAAATGCATGCGGCGTGCCAAATGTGCCGAATCTTTTGGGTCGGCTAAAAAGACGCTGGTTTTCCCGGTTTTCACCCCGTCCGTTCGCTCCAGGAGCCGTAGATGCGAATCACCATTTTGGATGGTCACACGACGAACCCCGGCGACCTCTCCTGGGAGCCGCTCGAGAGGCTTGGGGATCTGGCGGTTCACGCCCGCACGGCGGCCGGCGATGTCGTGGCCCGCGCGACCGGAGCCGACGTCGTGCTCACCAACAAGACGCCGCTGTCGCGCGAGACGATCGCCGCGCTGCCGGATCTGAAGTGCATCGGCGTGCTGGCGACGGGCTACAACATCGTCGACATCGACGCCGCGCGTGAGCGGGGCATCCCCGTGTGCAACGTGCCCGAGTACGGCACGCCGAACGTGGCCCAGGCCACCTTCGCGCTGCTCCTCGAGCTCACCAATCGCGTCGGCCACCATGCGGCGCTCGTGCGTGCGGGCCGCTGGACGGCCGGCCCCGACTTCTGCTTTTGGGAAGGGGAGCTCGTCGAGCTCGCCGGTCGCACGCTCGGCATCGTGGGCTACGGGCGGATCGGCCGGGCCGTGGCGACGATCGGGCGGGCGTTCGGCATGCGGATCCTCGCCTGGCGGCGGAACCACGGCGGCGACCCGGAGTGCGTCGCGCTCGACACACTCCTCCGCGAGAGCGACGTCGTCAGCCTTCACTGTCCGCTGTCGGCGGAGACGGAGCGGCTCGTGAATGCGGCCACGCTGGCGACGATGAAGCCGACCGCGTTCCTGGTGAACACGGCCCGCGGCGGGCTCGTGGACGAGGCGGCCCTCGCCGCGGCCCTCGATGCGGGCCGACTGGCCGGCGCGGGCCTCGACGTGCTCTCCGTGGAACCCCCCCCGGCCTCGAACCCTCTGCTCGCGGCGCGCAACTGCATCATCACGCCGCACGTCGCCTGGGCCACGCGCGAGGCGCGGCGGCGACTGATCGCCGTGACGGCCGACAACGTGCGGGCCTTCGCGGCCGGCACGCCCCGGCACGTGGTCAATCCCTGACCAGTGCCCGTGGAGGACGTCGCCTTCACCGAGCAGCGCTCGTGAGGCGGGCCATGTTCCGCGGCGGTGGGGCTCCGATCAGTCCGCCGGCGCGGAGTATGATGCCCGCGTCCGGCCGAACCATCCGCCACGCATCGCCAGGTGCCGCCGTGCCAGCCCCCACGAGTGCCCGTCCTGCGCCGTCCGCCGTCCCCACCTCCCGGTTCTCTGTCTGCCCCGGCCGGGCAGCGGGAGTGAGCACCGCCTGCGCCGCCCTGACGCTTTCATTCTTGGTGCTCACCGTCGCGGCGAGCGCGGGCACCTACAATCCCGACCGCGCCATCGGCGACGTCGTGCCCGCCTGGAAGGATCTCCCCGGCACCGACGGCCGGCTCCACTCGTGGAACGACGTCGCGGACCGGGACGCCGTGGTGGTGGCCTTCACCTGCAACAGCTGCCCCTACGCGGTGGATTACGAGACGCGGATCGACGAGCTGGCCCGGAAGCATGCCGGCAAGGGAGCCCGCGTGGCGGTGATCGCGATCAACTCGAACCTCATCCCGGAAGACTCGTTCGAGGCGATGAAGCGGCGGGCCGTGGAGCGGGGCTTTTCGTTTCCGTACCTGTGCGACGGCTCCCAGGAGGTCGCGAAGTCGTTCGGGGCGGTCCGGACGCCGGAGTTCTTCGTGCTCGACCGCGAGCGACGGATCGTCTACATGGGCGCCTTCGACGACGCCACCAAGCCTGCCGACGTGAAAAAACGCCACGTCGAGGACGCGATCAACGCGGTGCTCGCCGGCCGGGACGTCGCCGTGAAAGAGACTCCGCCGGTCGGCTGCCTGATTCGCTTCGAACGCAGGCGGACGCGCCGGTGATCCGCACGACGAGGCGGCACCTGGCCGGAGGTCACGGCGCAATGACGGCGGGCTCGGGCGGGGCTTCGGGCGTCGCCTTGCCCCGGCGGGTCGCGGTGACGGCGAGCGCTCCGCCCACGGGCACCTCGTGCTCGCCGGCCACGATCGCCGCCGTCGCCGTAAGGGCCACGGCGTCGCCGTCGGCGTCGAGCCCACCCTGTTGGAGCAGGCTGTCGAGATAGGGCTTCACCGCGCCGCGGAGCGTCTTGTCGGAGGCCGGCCGGGAGGTGTCGCCGACGAAGTTTCGCAGGTCGCCGCCGGCGATCACGTAGCGGCCGCGGCGGGCGTCGAAGAACGGATCGGGAAAGGAAAACGCGGCCGCCGTCGCTCCGGTGGCCGCGTCGCGGACCAGCAGCCGCAGCGTGGCCTTGGCCGGCGGGATGAACGACTCCGGCACCGGGATCGTGATCGCGTCGCACGACGCCGTGAAGAACTCGTCCACCTTGGCGGCCGGCACGGACGCGGTCTTCGTGACGCCGAACGTCAGGCCGATCGTGCAGGTCGGCTCGAAGACAGGCCTGCCGCCACCGCCGCCGGCGCGTTGCACCACCGGCACGAGGAGGTGGCCGCTCACGCCGTAGGGCGTGGCGAGGTGGATGTTGACGAACTCGCGGCGGCTGCAGTCGAGGCCGCAGTCGGTTGCGGAGCCACAGCCTGCGCGGGGGGCGGCGGGCATGCCGGGCGGCGGCAGCGGCTCGGCCGCGGACGCGAGCAGGAGGGCGGACTGGCGGTGCGCCGCGGCCGCCTCGGCGGGGCAGGCGGCGGGCATGATCGGCACCGCACCGGCGGGCACCTCGACCTCGATCAGATCGCGCGACAGGGCCCGGAAGCGGGCCGGCCGGCCGCCGGCGATGACCCGCGTGTCGAGCACGCTGAAGCCCTTGCCGACGAGGAACAGCATCGTGCTCCCGGCCGGGTCGATGCCCGGCGCGCCGTACCAGCCGAGCAGCTCCGGAGCCAGGTCGGTGATGCCGGCATTGAAGAGCTCGAAGCCGCCGGCCGTGTTCTCCTGCGGGATCATCGCCTGGAGCGACTGCAGCGGAAGTCGATGCCGGAGCTGGTCGGCGATGCGCAGCAGTCGGGCGGCCTCGCCGTCGTGGCAGCCGCCGCGGCCGCAGGCCGCGACACTGGCGTGCAGCGTCTCCACGGCCCGTTCCATCGCGACCGCCTGCCGGACGTCGGGTTCGGTCGTGCCCGGATGGGCCAGGGAAAACCACTTCGTGCGCACGTCGAGCGTCACGCAGGGAACGAAGGCGGGCATGACGACCAGCGCCGTGCATTCCCGCTGCCCCGGCTCGAGCCGCCGCCGGGCGAGATCGGCGCCGCTCGTCGGGCCACAGATCGTCTCCCCGAGCGTTGCCAGCCCGCCGCGGGCGGGAGGCGTCTGCACACGCGGGTAGAACCGCCAGCCGAAGGTGTCGGAGCCGTGCGAAAAGCCGACGGCGGTCTTGTTGAGGGCGATCACCGCCATGTCCTGCTCCAGGCGGCGTGTGAAGCGGGCCATGGCCTGAGCGTTGAGCCGGCCGGTGGCGGCGGCCGTGGCCATCGCAATCTGCAGTTCACGGCGCCGGGCGTAGGCGTCATCGACGTTCTGCTCCTCGCTGACCGGATCGAGCGCGAAGACGCGGATCGGCCAGCGGCAACGCACGTAGTCGGCGAAGGCCGCGCGGGCCTCGGCCGGGGCGGCGGCCGCGGGGGCGGCGCCGGTGATCGTGGCGGCCCAGGCGACGCACTCCGGGTCGTTCACGCACCATGTCAGCGCCGGTGCGATCATGTCCACCAGATCGTTGATCACGAGGCTCCGGAAGGTGACGGGCAGCAGATCGTCGCCGAGCAGGGCCGCCGCGGTGACGGTGATCTCGGCGCCGTATCCCTGCTCGGTGCGTTTGCCGGGCAGGATCGAGACGGGAATCCGCACTAGGTTGAGCGCGTAGCCGGGGGCGTCGGCGGAGTCGTCGCCTTCGTTGATGCGGCGCAGTTGATTGAGGTGGTTCAGATAGCGGGAGAGCTGGTCGAGGTGGACGGTCGGCTCCAAGGCCAACGTCTGATCGTCAAATTGCAGGGCGGCCGGGTTCGGCACGGCGGCGAACGGGGCGGTGCGGGCGATGACGACGGGATCGGTTCGGCCGACGGCCTCGTTCGTCGTGGGCAGGAGCCCCTGGATCGAGGTGACGACGCTGTTGCTCGTGGTCACCTCGGGCACCGCGACCTCGGTCGTCAGCCGCCGGCGGCCGGAGGCCGACTGCATGGCCAACGCCAGCCCCGTGAAGGCCTGATCGCTGCGGCGGATGGCGGCGCTGGTGCGCTCCGTGAACGCTCCGAGCTGCCGCTGCATCTGCTGTTCGTAGTCCACGCGGTGCCGCGTGAGGCGGCTCTGTCCCCAGACGTCGGGCTGCTGGGCGACGATCGAGCCGGAGGCGTCGAGGTGGTGCTCGAGCCAAGCGATCCGGGCGGCGAGGTCCGCGACGCACGGGTCGGTCGCGTGCGGTGGCGGTTGGCGATGGGCCGCCTGCAGCGGCGCCGCCACGGTGCGCCGGAGCCAGGCGGCGACCTCCCCGGCAGTGGCCGGCCCGGGCGGGGCCCAGGCGGCGGCCGCGGCGACGGCCACGCGGACCAGCGGGCGCAAGATCAGTCGCAGCATCGGCGGCACGCTCCAGGAGAGGGGCGACGAAGGAGGGGGAAAGCCCTCAAGCAGATCGGCCGGCATGACCGATCGATTGAGCACCGGCCGTACCACTGGGGAGGTCGGTGGCAGTTTGCGCACCTTTCCAGGAACCATGGCTGTGCCGCGTGTGGTCTCCCGCCGTCCGATCCAGTGCATCGTGCCACCCTACATGGTCGAGCACATGGCCCGGTCGGCCGATCCGCAGCTCCGTGAACGGGCGGTCGTGGATCTGGCACGCGCGAGTGCGGTGCGGGCCGTGCGCACCTTCTCCCAGCAGATGCCGGCGCTGCTGGCCACCGCCTCACCCACCGGCCGGAAGCACCGGCTCGTGTACGACGCCCGCAAGAAAGACCTGCTCCCGGGCAGGCTCGTCCGCTCCGAGGGGGACCCGAAGACCGCGGATCCGTGCGTGAACGAGGCCTACGACTATTCCGGCGACACCTTCGATTTCTTTTTGGAGCGGTTCGCCCGCAACTCGCTCGACGACGATGGCATGACGCTGATCTCGAGCGTCCACGTGGGCGAGGCCGACGGTCGCGATCGGTTCCAGCCCATGAACAACGCCTTCTGGGACGGCGCCCAGATGGCCTACGGCGACGGCGACGGCGAGGTCTTCCAGTGCTTCACGCGGTCGCTCGACGTGGTGGCCCACGAGCTGACGCACGGCGTGCAGGCCTTCACGAGCAACCTGGCCTATCGCGGGCAGTCGGGCGCACTCAACGAGCATTTCGCCGACGTGTTCGGCGTGCTGGTGCGGCAGTGGCGCCGGAAGGAGTCGGCCGACAAGGCGAGCTGGCTGGTGGGCGCGGAAATCCTCGTGCCGGCGAAGACGCGGCGGGCGATTCGCGACATGGAGCATCCCGGCACGGCGTATGCCGACGACCCGGCGCTCGGCAGCGACCCGCAGCCCGACCACATGGAGCGGATCTACACCGGCCCCGCCGACTCCGGCGGCGTGCATCTCAACTCGGGGATTCCGAACCGGGCCTTCGTGCTCGTCGCCCAGACCCTCGGCGGCCCCGCCTGGGAGACGCCGGGGGCGATCTGGTACGAGGCGCTGCTGCAGTTGTCGCGGACCAGTCAGTTTTCTGACATGGCGAAGCTCACGGCCCAGATCGCCGGCGATCGCTTCGGCGCGGCGACCAAGAAGGCGGTCCGGGCCGCGTGGAAGAAGGTCGGGCTGTAGGCGGGGGCGGATTCGCAAGCCGGGAGGCTTGCGCCACGGGGGGCGGGCGAGCCGCGGATTTGCTTGCCTGACCGGCGCGACCGGCATCCCGGTGCAGCCGAATCGGCCGGCTGCCCGGCATGCGCCGGTTTCATTTGCGGAAATCTGTGGATAATGTCGACCGACGTCGAACCAGGTTTCGGATCGGTCCCCTCCGAGCGCTCATCATGGCCACGATTGCCCGCACGCGCCCGGTGTCCGCCCACGGCGTGCACTGGGAATACCTGGTGCCGATCGCGACGGTGCACGTCCTGGCCTGCCTGGCGCTGGTGCCGTGGTGCTTCAGCTGGTCGGGCGTCGCGCTGGCGGTGATCGGCGTGAACGTCTTCGGCACGCTGGGCATCAACCTCTGCTACCACCGGCTGCTGTCGCACCGCAGCCTCAAGGTGCCGCGGTGGCTGGAGCGGACGCTGACCACGATCGCGCTGTGTTCCCTGGAAGACACGCCCTGCCGCTGGGTGGCGAATCATCGGCTCCACCACCAGCACTCCGACGAGGAGCCGGATCCCCACTCGCCGCGCGACGGGGTCGTCTGGGCGCACATGGGCTGGCTCATGGAGCGGGTGCCGCAGCGGCGGTCATGGGCGTTTTTCGAGCGGTACTCCCGCGACATCCTCGCCGACGGCTACTACCGCTACCTGGAGCGGAATCCGTGGTCGATCGTCGTCATCTACACCATCCATGCCACGGTCTTCGCCCTCGCGGGGCTGCTCGTCGGCCGCTGGGCCGGCGGCGACTGGCGGCACGGCGTGCAACTGGCGGCGAGCTGGCTGGTGTGGGGTGTGTACGTGCGCACGGTGCTCGTGTGGCACATCACGTGGAGCGTGAACTCGCTCACGCACCTCTTCGGCTACCGCACCTACGAGACCGGCGAGGACAGCCGCAACAACTGGCTCGTGGGCCTGTTCGCCAACGGCGAGGGCTGGCACAACAACCACCACCATGACCCCGCCAGCGCCAGCGTGCAGCACAAGTGGTGGGAGATCGACGTCACGTACTACATCATCCTGCTGCTCGAGCGGCTCGGCCTGGCCACCGACGTCATCCAGCCGCGGCACGTGCGGCGGCGGACGGCGTCGACCGGCTGACACGGCGGGGCCGGCGCGGGAGTCGCATTGCGGCCGCGGCGGTGGCGTGCTATAGTTCGGTCGTTCGGAATCGATGATGACGGCCCGCCCGACCAATGGTCGAGGCTTTTTCCGTCGCGATCGCATCTCTCGAAGCGACATTCCTTCGGCCCTGGGCTCGAGCCCGGCCCCTCCAGGAAGCCCGATCGCTTGGCAGGCAGTGATCCATCGTGGGATCGCCGTGCCGCCGTGGTGCTGCTTCCGGTTTCCGGGCCCCTTTCCTTCCCAGGATGCAGTGTTTTCATGTCCAGCTTTGCCGCCCTCGGTCTGTCCACGCCCCTCCTCCGCAGCCTCGACGCCGAGGGCTATGCCACGCCCACGCCCATCCAGGCCAAGGCGATCCCCCACGTGCTCGCCGGCCGCGACCTCTTCGGCTGCGCCCAGACGGGCACCGGCAAGACGGCCGCCTTCGCCCTGCCGCTGATCGAACGGATGCTCGCCGCCCCGCGGCAGCGGGCTTCACGCGGCTGCCGGGCGCTGGTGCTCGCCCCCACCCGTGAGCTGGCGAGCCAGATCCATGAAAGCTTCCGCGGCTACGGCCGGCACGCCGGGATCACGAGCGTGGTCGTGTATGGCGGCGTGGGGCAGCGGCCCCAGGCCGACGCGCTGCACCGCGGCACCGACGTGCTCGTGGCCACGCCCGGGCGGCTCCTCGACCTCGTCGGTCAGCGGCTCGCCGACCTCCGCGGCGTGGAGTTCCTCGTCCTCGACGAGGCCGACCGGATGCTCGACATGGGATTCATCCACGACGTCCGCCGGATCGTGGGCCTTGTGCCCCGTGACCGGCAGACGCTGTTTTTCTCGGCCACGCTGCCCGACGAGGTGCGGAGGCTGGCCGACACGATGCTCCGTGATCCGCTGGAGGTGAAGACCGCGCCGCAGGCGACGCCGGCGGAGACGGTGGCCCAGTCGGTGTTCCACGTGCCCAAGGCGGGGAAGCGGATGGCGCTGGTGTCGCTGCTGCGGAACGAGCCGATGGATCGGGTGATCGTGTTCACCCGCACCAAGCACGGGGCCGACAAGCTGCAGCGCGACCTGGCCAAGGCGGGCATCGATGCGGCCGCGATCCACGGCAACAAGTCGCAGAATCAGCGGGAGCGGGCCCTGGCCGCCTTCAAGGCGCCGCGGCCCCCGGTGCTGATCGCCACCGACATCGCCGCCCGCGGCATCGACGTGGACGGCGTGTCGCATGTCGTGAACTACGAACTGCCGCACGAGCCGGAGACCTACGTGCACCGCATCGGCCGCACCGGCCGCGCCGGCCAGACGGGCGAGGCCGTGAGCTTCTGCGACCCGGAAGAACGGCTGCGGCTGCGGGCGATCGAGAAACTGCTGCGGAAGCCGATCACGCCGCGGAACGCGCCGCCGGTCGGCGGCGAATCCGAGCCGGCCGACGCGCCGACCGAGCCGGGTTCGCGCGGCCACCAGCCGCGGGGACGCCGCGGCCGCTCCGGTGGCGGGCGGAACCGCCGGCAGGGACGCGACAATCGGGGGCAGGCCGGCGCCGGTGCCGCGGCGGCCGTCGCCACCGCACCGGTCGCGACCAGGCCCGCTGCCGGTGGGAACCGGTCACGACGCCGCCATCGGCGGGCCCTGTAGGCCGTGGGTGCAACGGCCCAAGCAGCCCCCGTCGGGAAGCCGGAAAACGGCAGGAAGGTTTTTGTCCCGGCAGCGATGTGCCGCGCTTGGCGGCCGCCGGTTGCTTGGAGCCTTACGGCATGGACGATGGAATGGTTTTCATGGCCGGAGTCCCCGGGCTTCCGCCCGGGGCTTCTTGGGGTGAACGCGCACCAGAAGCCACCGGCGGGAGCTACGCTTACACCCATGGAAGCTGACCACATCCCGAGGAGCGACGCATGCAAGTCGAGCGCGTGAAGTACGTGATCTGGGCGGCCGACATGGAGCGGGCCGTGCGGTTTTGGCGCGACACGTTCGGCGGCCGCCTCCTCAAGCACAATCCCGTCATCGCCGAGGTCGAGATCGAGGGGGCCGTGATCGGCATCCACTCCGGCGGCGAAGGGAAACGCACCTGGACGGGCTTGAGCCTGCAGGTGGCCGACGTGATCGTCGGCGGCCGGGAGGTCGCGGCGGCGGGCGGGCTGCTCGTGAAGGAGCCGGAACCCGAGAACGGTGAGCCGCCGCACCTGGCGATGTGCGTCGATACCGAAGGCAACGAGTTCATGCTCACCCGGAAGCGCGGGTTGTGACCGTGCGTGCCCTCCATGCCAACCTGGAGCGGCGGTCTCGGACCGTCGCATCCGGCCTGCGGCCCCACAACCCGCATTCGCAAGCCTGGAGGCTTGCGCCACGGGTGCAGCGGTGCCTGTCGGTCATGCCCGGCTGCCGGGAAGCCCGAAGCGTGAGCTGAGGGAATACGCGACAATCCGCCGGAAACCGATCCCCATTCCCTCGGCTCACGCCTCGGGCTTCAAGGGCAAGGGGGCGGAACCATGGAGCAACCACGACGTCCTTCTGGAGCAGCGGTCTCCGACCGTCGCATGCGGTCGGCAGTGCCTGCCGACGGCGCCGGACGGCCGGGCCGAATGGCCGGGCCGCCCGACGCGTCAGGAGCCGTTCAGCGGACGACCGCGGCCATCTTGCTGAACGATTGCAGCATGCCGACGAGGGCCGTCGCCCGCGGCGCCAGGATGGTGAGGCCGTAGAGCATCCGGGCCTGCCGCGTCACCGGCGGCTTCCGCACCATCGCCACCAGCGGGCTGATCCGCGGCGAGACCACACCCAGGCCCGCCAGGCGTCCGGCCGGCGTCTTCAGGCCGCCGAGCTGGTTGATCTGGGCGAGCATGCTCAAGCGGGGCGCGATCAGGCCCAGCGGGCTGGCGGTCGGGGTGCCAGGCAGCGTGGGACCGAGCGGCCGGTTGAGCCGGGCCAGGATGCCGCCTCCGGCGGCGGGACGGGCCGGGGCCGCGAAGGCGGAACGACCGGCCTGCGGCAGGCTCCATTGGGCGGAGCAGGGGGCCGCGGTCGCCAGCAACGTGGCAGCACACACAGCGAACACAGAAATCTTGCGAAGCATCTTCGGGGTCCCTCACGAAAGGAAGTGAATCAAGCCGCAGCCATTGCGGCCCGCAGCCGACGCTAGTTGGGGTCGCGGCGGCCGCAATGGCGAAAAACCCGCAAACCGCGGCTCCAGCGGCAGACGCGGTGGGATCGTGACGGCTGGCACGATCATGCGGGCACGAATGCTCCCGTGGCGCAAGCTTCTAGGCTTGCGAATGCGGGATATGGAGCCGCAGGCCGGATGCGACGGTCAGAGGCCGCCGCTCCAGGGGGCACGACGGTCGGGGGCCGGGCCTGGAATCGCATGGCACACGGGACGGCGTGCGACGCGGAGTCCCCGGGCTCCCGCCCGGGGCTTTTTGTGGTAGCGGCGTGCTGAAACGAGAAGCCCCGGGTGGAAACCCGGGGACTCCGGGCACGAAAACCACCCCGCCATCCACGCCCGCACGCATGCGACGGTGAGAGGCCGCCGCTCCAGGGGGCACGACGGTCGGCGCCAGGGCCCGCGGAGACCTTCATCGCGGTCCGTCTTCGGGCGTCCGCAGCCAGACCGTCCGGCCCTCCTTGATGGTCTCGTCGACGCGGATCTCCTTGATGGTCGCCGGGGGCACCGTGAGCGGATTGGCGGAGAGCACGACGAGGTCGGCGAGCTTGCCCGGTTCGATCGAGCCTTTGGTCGCCTCTTCGCCATACATCCGGGCCCCGTCGATCGTGATCGCCTCCAGGGCCTCCAGCGGGCCGATCCGCTCGTTCGGCCCGAGCGTGCCACCGGACCGCGTGGTGCGATTGACCGCCGTGTGGATCGTGAAGATCTGGTCGAGCGGGGAGACGTTGAAGTCGGTGTGGTTCGTGGGCCGGATCCCCAGGCTGCGGGCCGATTTCATCGGGCTGATGACGGCGGCCTGCTCGGGACCGCGGTTGGCGACGTGCGTGTCGCCGAAATAGAAGCAGTGGAGCGTGAAGAACGAGGGCGTGATGCCCCAGGCCGCGTACTTTTCCAGTTGGTCGCGGCGGATGAACTGCGAGTGCACGCCCACCGTGCCACGCGGCTTCGTCGGATCGTCTCCCGAGGCTGCGCGATGGGCCTCGAGCAGGGCGTCGATCGCGGCGTCGCCATTGCAGTGCACGAACAGCGTCGCTCCGCCGTCGTAGACCTTCTTCACCATCTCGTTGAGCACCGGCTGGGGGAATGTCGGCTCGCCCCGCCAGTTCTGCTGGCCCGCGGGGCCGGCGGTGCGATAGGGCTGCGTGAAGAACGCCGTGCGGCCCTGTGGCGAGCCGTCGGCCACGATCTTCACGCCGCCGATCCGGAGCCGGTTCTTGTAGGCGGGCTCGTTCCGCGGCGGGCCGCCGGCGAAGACCGCGTCGAGTTCCGTGATGAAGGGCAGCGCCACGACGTCGAGCTTGAGCAGGCCGCGGTCGGCCGCGATCCGCAGCAGGTCGAGCTGGTGCTTCATGGTCGCCCCTTCTTGGGCCGTGGTGATGCCCTCCCGCAGGTAGAGCTCCTGGCCCGACTTCAGCAGTTCGAGCGCCGCGTCGTCGTCAGGCCCCGGCACCTTGGCGAAGATCGGCAGGAAGGCGGTCTCGAAGAGGAGGCCGTTCGGCTCCTGGGAGCCGGGCTCGCGGCCGATCACGCCGCCGGCCGGCGTGGGTGTGGCGGCGGTGATGCCGTAGGCCGCCAGGGCGCGGGAGTTGAGCATCGCTCCGTGGCCCGACACGTGGACGAGGATCACGGGATTCTCGGGGAAGGCGGCGTCGAGCTCCTGCCGCGTGGGGGCCCGCTTCTCCGCCAGCAACTCGGGGTCGTAGCCGAATCCCATCACGAACTTCCCCGGCCCGAGCTGGCGCCGCTCCCGGACCTTCTTCAGGCTCGCGATCACGTCGGCCACGCTGCGGCAGGGGCCGGCCGGGGGCGAGGCGCACAGGGCCTGGGTCTGCACGTCGACCAGCGACCAGAAGTGGCTGTGGCCGTCGATGAATCCGGGCGCGAGCGTCTTCCCGGCGAGATCGGTGACCACGGTGCCGGGGCCCTTCAACGCCAGGATGTCGGCATCGGAGCCGACGGCCACGATCTTCCCCCCCGCGATCGCCACCGCCTCAGCCGCGGGTTGTGCCGCGTTGACCGTGACGATCGGGCCGCCGCGGATGATCCGCTCGGCGGGCGTGGGGGCGGCCCGGCCGACGGCGGCGAGGACGGCGACGATGGCCAGGGCGACTGACGGGGTGTGCATGACGGGCTCCGGAAGGACTGTACGGCCTGCGGCGACCGTGCCGCCAAAGTGTAGCGGACCGGCCGGTGCCGCGGGCCGGCTGGCATCCGCGGCGAGGTGCGCGACTGGCGAAAGTCGGCTCAGGCCGCAGCAGGCCGCTCACCGTGCCCGGCAGCGGCATCCGATGCCGGTGGACGGGAGCGGAGGAGTCGACTGCATGCTGCCGTTGTGCCAAGGATCGATGCGGGGCGCCGCGCTCGCGGCGCTGACGCTCGCAGCCGGGATCGTGCGGGCGGCCTTGCCGGAGCCGATCGACCTGGCGTCGCTCGACGAGGTCACGGCGCCGTCGGCATCCTCGGTGTGGGATGACGTGCCGATGCAACCGGTGGCCGCACATCGCAGGCCTGAGCCACGGTTCTACGTCACGGGCCTGCTCGGCGAATCGTTCGTGACCCTGAACGACCCTGTGTACGAGTCGATCTTCGAACGGCGAATGAACCGCTCCGTGCTCACGTCCGGCGGTGCGGCGGGCGTGGCCGTCGAGCGGTGGAACGGTCTCCTGCGACTCGAGGTGGAGGGACGCGGGCGTGACGACGTGACGGCGGCGCTCTCCGAATCGCTCGGCCCGTTCGGGGGCGCGTATTTTCGCTGGGCCGCCAACGACGGCTGGTCGGCGCTGGTGAATGTGTGGCGGGACTTCACCGTCACCGACCAGGTCGATCTCTACCTCGGCGGCGGCGTGGGCGGCGGCGGCTACCGCTACGCCCTGGACGCGGACATCGCATTGTTCGGCGTGCCGCTCATCACGGCCGCCGCGCGGGCACAGGTGGCCGCCTTCGCCTGGCAGCTCGGCGGCGGCGCCGTCTGGAACGTGAGCGATCGGCTGGCCTTCGACGTCGGCTACCGGTTCTTCTCCATCGACCAGGCAAACACGGCGTTCGATCTGGCGCTCATCGGCACGCCGCTGCCGTCGATGCTCATGCCACAGCAGTACACGGCGAGCGAGCTCCTCTTCGGACTGCGACTCTACGAGCCCTTCCGCAACTGGCGCTGATCCGGAGTCCGAGGCGTGAACCGAGTGTCGCCGCTGCAGGAATCCAGGTGCGAATCGCTTTCGAAGACCCGTTGAACAGGGAAGCGATCTCGCCACCGTTCCAAGAAGCCCCGGGTGGAAACCCGGGGACACTGGGCGTGAAAACCATCCCGCCATCCATGCCGCACGACGGCACGTGATTCCCCGGTTCGAACCCGCGCAGCATGGCACCTGGGAAGGCACGCCACCCGGAGTCCCCCGGCTTCCGCCGGGGGCTTTTTGTGACCGAAGAAGCCCCGGGTGGAAACCCGGGGACACCGGGCATGAAAACCATCCCGCTGTCCATGCCGCATGGCGGCACGCGGGCGGAGGACCGCCAGGCAAAAATCGCACGATGCGATGTTTTGCCAACACACGGAGACCGCCGTGGCTATCCCTCCAGGCCGGCGGCGAGTTCCGGGTGGAGGCTCGTCGTCTTCTCGTCCTTGACCTCCGTGAGCGTGGCCTCCGTGAGGAGGAGCGTGCCGGCGACGCTGACGGCGTTCTCCAACGCGATCCGCACGACCTTCGTGGGGTCCACGATGCCCGCCGCCATGAGGTCGCCATAGACGCCGCGGGCCGCGTCGAAGCCGTAATTCCCGCTGCCACGCCGCAGTTCGCCCACCACCACGCCGCCGTCGGCCGCGGAGTTCTCCGCGATCGTGCGGGCCGGCACCTCGAGCACCTGCCGCAGGATCCGCACGCCCGTCCGCTCGTCCCCGTCGCAGGCCGCCTCCTCCTGCTCCACCGCCGGAATCGCCCGCAGCAGCGCCAGCCCGCCCCCCGGCACGATACCCTCCGCGATCGCCGCCCGCGTGGCGCTGATGGCGTCGGCGAGGGCCTCCTTGCGGCTCTTCAGTTCGGCCTCCGTGGGGGCGCCCACGCGGATGATGGCCACGCCGCCGGCGAGCTTGGCCAGCCGCTGCTCGAGCTGCTCGCGGTCGTAGTCGCTCTTGGCTTCCGTGATCTGCCGGCGGATCTCGGTGCAGCGGGCCTGGATCGCGGCCTTGTCCCCCTGACCACCGATGATCGTCGTGGCGTCGCGGTCCACCGTCACCTTCTCGGCCGTGCCGAGGTCGGCGATCTGCACCGCGTCGAGCGTCACGCCGAGGTCCGCGGAAATGAAGCGGCCACCGGTGAGGATCGCCATGTCCTGCATCATCTCCTTGCGGCGGTCGCCGTAGCCGGGCGCCTTGGCGGCCACGCACTCCAGGACCCCGCGGAGCCGGTTGACCACGAGCGTGGCCAGGGCTTCGGCTTCCACGCTCTCCGCGATCACGACCAACGGCCGCCGCTGCGGGACCAGCGTTTCGAGGAACGGCAGAAACTCCTTCAGGCTGGCGATCCGCCCCTCGTGGAGCAGGATCAACGGCCGCTCCAGCACCGCCTGCTGCCGCTCGGCGTCGGTGATGAAGTATGGGGAGAGGAGGCCGCGGTCGAACTGCATGCCATCGACGATCTCGATCGAGGTCTCCATGCCCTTGGCCTCCTCGACCGTGACCACGCCCTCACTCCCCACCCGCTCCATGGCGTCGGCCACGAACGCGCCCAGAGCCGCGTCGTTGTGGGCGGAGATCGTCGCCACCTGGGCCTTCTCCAAGCGGCTGGCGACGGGGCGAGACAGGCCGCGGATGGCGGTGACGGCGGTCGTCAGGCCGCGGTCGAGGCCGCGCTTGATGTCCACGGCGCTGGCGCCGGCGGCCAGGTTCCGCAGGCCGGCGGCGAGGATGGCGTGGGCGAGGAGCGTGGCCGTGGTCGTGCCGTCGCCCACGACGTCGGCCGTGCGCTCGGCCGCCTCGCGGAGCATGTGGGCGCCGAGATTCTCCTCGGGATCTTTCAGTTCGATCTCCTTGACGATCGTGACGCCGTCGTTGCAGACCAGCGGCGCCCCCCACTTCTTTTCGATGAGCACGCACTTGCTCTTGGGGCCGAGCGTGACGCGGACGGCGTCGGCGAGCGTCGTGGCGCCGCGGAGGATCCGCTCGCGGGCGGCGGCGCGGAAGAGGATCCGCTTGTGGGGCATGGCACGGCTCCGCGAGATGAGGCGGCCATGCCGGAAGTCGGCCAATCATACGGGCCCGGTCAACCGGTGCGGATGGCCCGTGGCTCCACAACCTGCATTCGCAAGCTGGAGCGGCGGTTTCTGACCGTCATGCCCGGTTGCCGGGAAGCCCGAAGCGTGAGCTGAGGGAATACGCATCGCTTCACATGCGGTCATCCCCATTCCCTCGGCTCGCGCCTCGGGCTTCAAGGACAAGGAGGCGGAATCACGACGGTGCGACGACGACACCGCTCCCGGGAGCGGCGGTTTCTGACCGTCATGCCCGGTTGCCGGGAAGCCCGAAGCGTGAGC
>CAZJHQ010000021.1:35639-49890 GCA_964545915.1 uncultured Candidatus Kuenenia sp.
GGAGGCGGAATCACGACGGTGCGACGACGACACCGCTCCCGGGAGCGGCGGTTTCCGCTCGGCTCGCGCCTCGGGCTTCAAGGACAAGCGGATGCGGGGCGGAGCCGGGGAAGCGCGGGAAGTCGTGTGGTATGGATGACGGGGTGGTTTTCGTGCCTGGTGTCCCCGGGTTTCCACCCGGGGCTTCTTGGAACTGTGACGAGACCGATTTCCTTTTCGACGGGCTCCAAAAACGGTGCGCCGCTGGATTCCTGCAGGAGCGGCGTTCTGTCGAGCCACGCGGCGCTTCATCGGAAGGTAGACTTCCGGGAATGAAGCGATCCCGCGGACGAGCCTCGCCCTCCGACAACCGGCACGTGCCGGTGTCCCGCCGCGCCGGGCCGCGGCCGCCGCCCGCCGGTCGGCCACGGCACCAGGCGAAGACGGAGGAGATGTTTCACGGTGCGCGAGCCTGCGAGGCGCTGTTCGCCCGCCGGCCCGAGGCGATCGTGCGGGTGTATCTCGCCGAGGCGCGGCGCCGGCAGTTCGCGACGCTCATCGACTGGTGTGCGCGGAACCGCAAGGGGTTCCAGGTCGTCGCGGACGAGAATCTCCAGCGGCTCACCGGCTCGATCCATCACGAGGGGGTGGCGATCCTCGCCCGGAACCTGCCGCGCTGGTCGCTCGCCGACCTGCTCGGCCGCGGGGCCGACCTGACGGGGCCGATCGTGTATCTCGACGGCGTGCAGAATCCCCACAACCTCGGCTCGATCCTGCGCACGGCCGCCCACTTCGGCGTGGCGGCGATCGTGGGCCGCGGGGGTGACCTGCCGCCACTCTCGCCCGCGGCGGTGCGGGTGGCGGAGGGGGCCGCGGAAACCGTGCCGGTGGCCGACCTCGCCGATCCGGCGGCCGACCTTGGCCGGCTGAAACGCGCGGGCTGGCGGGTGGTGGTGACCTCGAGCCACGGCGGTGAGTCGCTATACGCCGCCGCCCTGCCGCCCCGGGCGGTGGTCGTGCTGGGCAGCGAGGCGGAGGGAGTGTCGCGGGCGGTCGATGCCCTGGCCGACCTGCGGGTGCACATTCCCGGCACGGGAACGGTCGAAAGCCTCAACGTGTCGGTCGCCTGCGGCGTGGTGCTCGGCGAGTGCTGGCGGCGGTCGCGGCCCGGCTGACGGGACGGTTTGCCGTTGCAAATCCCCCCCCGCGCGGATTCAATCCGAGCGAGGCCGGAGGTGGACGGCGATGCGCGACCAGGGACGTGGAGCGGGACGGTGGCTGCTGCTGGCAGTGGCGGCCTGCTGCGCAGCGACCGCCGGATGGGGGGGCGACCCGCCGCCGGCGCAGGTGCCGAGGGTGTTCGCCGCCTACGTGACGCCGGTCGCCGAACCCTGGAACGCGGTGATTCATGCCGCCCTGCTCGAGGCCCGCGACGCGGGGCGGATCACCTATCACTGGAAGGATGCCCTCGCCACCACCGAGAAGCAGCTCGACGCCGTCACGGAGGCGGTCGCCGCCCGGCCCGACATCGTGGTCGCCGACGCGGCCGACGCCGCGGAGGAACTGCTCGCGTTGGCCAGACGCCATCCGGGAGTGGCCTTTCTCCTCGGCGGCGCGGAGCGGCCGCAGCCGCCGAATGTTTCCGTGTTCGACGCCGATCTCACCGAGCCGGCCTACCTGTGCGGGCTCGTGGCGGGGAAGCTGACGAAGTCGAACGTCGTCGGCGTCGTTGCCGGCAAGCACGACGACGCCGTGCACCGCACCGTGAACGCCTTTCTGCAGGGAGCCCGCGAGGCGAATCCCGGCGTGAAGGCGAAGGTGACGTTCATCGACGCCTGGTTCGATCCACCGAAGGCCCGGGCCGCGGCGTTGGCGCAAGTGGCGGCGGGCGCCGACGCGATCTTCGCGGAGCGGGCCGGGGCGATCGCGGCCGCGAAAGAGACCGGCGTCGTGGCCTTCGGCGACATGCTCGACCAGCATGACGAGGCGCCCGGCCACGTGGTCACCGGCACCGTGTGGAACATGCGGCCCGTCATCGACCATGCCGTGGCACGGGCGGCCGCCCGAGACGTGACGGCCGAGGATCTCCGGCGGTTCTGCACGTTCGCCCGTGGGGGCGTGGAACTCGCGGCCTGGCACGGCTGGGAAGAGAAGCTCCCACCGGAGGTGCTGCGGCTGGTCGCAGAGCGGCGGGCCGCCCTGGCGGCGGGCACGCTCACGCTCGACATCCCGGCCACGGCCCCCGCGGTGAAATGAGCGATGCGGATTCGCGCCGCGTGCGCTTCGGGCTTCCCGGCAGCCGGGCACGACGGTCGGAGACCGCCGGTCCCGGAAGGGCATGCCCTCCCGGTTGCCATGGCGTGCGGGCTTGAAACGGGGATTCACTCGCCGCCGGTTCGACACCATGGGGGGCGTGGCGATACGCTGCTGGGCGGTCGCGGGATCGTCGCGACTGGTCTTGGAGGACCGCCGCGGCCGCGGCGGCATGATGCATGCCGGTCTTCGACTACGCCTTCACGGTCGCCGCCCCGCTGGCCGCCGTGGCCGAGTTCCACCGCGATACGTCGGCCCTGAAGATCCTCACGCCGCCGCCGACCATCGTGCAGTTGCACGCGATCGAGCCGCTCGGCGAGGGCTCGGTGTCGACGTTCACGCTGTGGGTTGGGCCGTTGCCGCTGCGCTGGAAGGCCGTGCACCGCAACGTGTCGGACCGCGGCTTCACCGACGTGCAGGCCGCCGGGCCGGCCGCGAAGTGGGAGCACACGCACACCTTCGTGCCGCTCACGCCCGAGACGACGCAGATCCGCGAGCACATCGAATACGAGCACAAGCCCGGCCCCTGGGGCCTCGTCACCCGGGTGCTGTTCTCCAGGCCGAGCCTGTGGTTCATGTTCGGCTACCGGGCCTGGATCACGCGCCGGCGGCTGGCACGCCGTCATTGAGCGCCGCGGTCAGCCCACAAACAGCGGCCGGAGGTGGCGGGCGTAAAGATTTTCCGTCACCTGGTGGCCCACGATCTCCCGCTGGGCGTCGAGCAGGTCGGTGTACCGCCGGCCCTGCTTGGCCGCCAACTTGAACGACACGTGCAGCAACTGCCGGACGTGCGGGTTGAAGTCGGGATGCGTCGGCACGTGGCGGATCGTGGCCGCCAACCGCGGGCCGGGCCAGCGGGCCAGTTCGGCCGCCGCGGGCAGCCGGGCCCGGTCGATGTCGATCACGGTGGCGTAGGGGCCGCACAATTCGTCCACGTGGTCCACCGCCGTCGCGTAGATCTCGCGGACGAGGTCGAGGCCGTCGCCCCCCGCCTCGGCCAGGCCGATCAGCTCCTCGAGCCAGGTCGTGCCGGCGGTCTTCAGGTGCACGCCCGCCCCGGTCGCGGCGAGCGTCTGGCGGATCACGGGGTAGAGCGAGAACTTGTCGCTGCCGCTGTGCACCGAGAGCTTGATGCCCGCCGGCAGGCCGTAGCGGGCCGCCGCGTACCCGAGCACGGCCACGTCGGCGGCGAACTCTTCCGAGAAGCGGCTCAGGTCGCCCACGTAGTCGACGCCCTTGTTGAACCGGCCGGTGAACTTGGGCGCGATCGTATCCACCGGGATGCCCTCGTCGGCCAGCATGGCGAGGATCACCAGCAGCTGCGGCGGCGTCTGCGGGAGGTCGGTCTCGTCCATGCTGACTTCCGTCACGAACGAGCCGCCGCGGCGGTCGCGGATGTGCCGCCAGATGCGGCCGGCCTCGCGGCAGGCGGCGAGATAGTGGCGGGCGATGGCCGTCAGGCCGTCGCGGTCGAGCGCGATCGGCTCAGCCACGCCGGGGATCGCAAGCCGGCCGATGAGCTCGCCGTGCCGCGCCAGGAAGGCGTCGAGGTCGGCCGCGGCGGGAGGGGTGCCGATGCTCTCGGCGACGTCGATCGTGAAGAAGTCGCTCGAGTCGAGGAACCGGTCCACCGTCTCCAGGCGGATGTGATCGGCGTCCACGAACCAGGGGTGGGGCCAGCGCCGGGCGGCCACGGCGGCTGCGGCGGCTGCCCGCACGCTCGGGGGTTCGCTGCCGATGAACCCGTGTTCGCGATTCGACTTGTTCCACACCGGGGCAACGACCACGCCGTCGGCCGTCAGGCGCTCGAAGGCGGCGAGCTGGGCCTCGGCCTGGTGGGCGAACCGATCGCCGATGCCGAAGGAAAGACGAGGCAGGGACATGAGTGGACTCCGCGCGTGGTGGACTTGGGGAGAGCGGAGAATACCCGCCGCCCGCCGGTGTTGCCATGTGGCTGCGGGGCGCAGGATCGCCACCCAGACTCGGAGCGGGCGGTGATCTGCTCGGAGTCGGCGGACTTGAAGCCGTGGCCGGAGAAGCCGGCGGCCAGGGGGCGGCGGTGAACTCACCGGCGTCGGTCTCGACGACGACACCGTCTCCAGTGGCTCGCCAGCGGTGCACCGTCACGCCCCAGCGCAGGTTTGCCCCCGCCCGCGTGGCCGCGTCGAGATGCCCGCGCACACACTCCTCGACGAGGATCGAGGCCGCAATCGGGGTTCTCGGGAGGCGGCGGGTACTGATTTGATGTCTATCGCCGGGCGCGGCGACGTTCAGACCAGGAGATCGGTCAACGGCCCCGTGCTTTCCTTGAAGAAATCGACCGGGCAGCCGGCCTGCTGCAGCATCGTCAGATAGAGGTTCGAGAGGGGCTTGGGGCCGCCGGCCCGCTGGGCTTTGCCGGCGTCTTCTTTCGGCTGCCAGTAGACCTTGTACTGACCGTGCCGCCATCCGAGCCGTTTCCCGCCGGCCACCAAGGTCGGGCCGTCCGTGGCGTTGTGCGTGACTCCCTGCATGCCGCCCAACAGGATCTGGGTATGGTCAAGCAACGTTCCATCGGCGGCGGGGATGGCGCTCAATTTGTCCATGAACCGTACGACCGCTTCGACGAGGAGGCGATCGCGACGCGCTAGCAAGACTTCGACTTTCGAGTCTTTCTGGGTGCCTTGGTGCCACAGGTCATGGCCACCCAGGGTGGGCAGGCCGAGGCTCCGCGCGAAGTCATGGATCTCCCGCAGCGGGCCTTGGCCGTCCTCATGAGCGGTGATGCAGGTGCTGACACGGGTGGTGTCGGACTGGAATCCGAGGACCATCAGGTCGGTCATCGTGTCCACGAGTTCGGCGAGCGACTCGGTTCCTTTCTGCCAGTCTGGGACGCCACTTTCCTCGACCGCGGGCCGCGGCTTGTCCAGGGCCTGCTCGCGGAAGCCGATTCGCTGTTCGAGCCCGTGCAGCGATTCGGCGAACTGGTCCATCCGTTGGCGGTCGGCCTGCCCGAGCGTGCGGGTGAAGTCGCGGAGATTTTCATTGACGCCGTCAACGACCGTTTTTCGCAAGTGCAGCCGCCGCCGCAAGGCTGACAACTCGGACTGTTCGACGGGGGGCAGCAGTTCCCGCAGGGCCTGGGCCGGGTTGCCGATGGCGGGGATATCGGCGCCCAGGGCGTTCCGTGACGCGGTGTTCGCACCGATGCCGTTCGCATAACTGAGGACGAGCGTTTCGCAGTAGGTCGTTCCGAAATGCTGCGCGAAGACCTGATCCATGGAGATGGTGTTGCGGCCATCCACCACGTTGTGGCCGGTGAGCCAGTTCAGATTGTGGTAGTGGTGCCCGACCTCTCCGGAGATGTGCTTGAGGCCGCGAATCAGCGTGAACTGGTCGCGATGGTTGGCGAGGGGTTCGAGCGAAGGCGAGAGGGTGAAGTCGGTCCCCTCGTCCTTGGGGTACCACTGGGGTCGAGCGATTCCGCCCGGCATGTAGATGCAGGCCAGCCGGGGTGGGTCGGCCCGCCGGCCGCCCGCAGCCCGTGATTCCTTCACCATGCACTCCAGCAGCGGCAGGGCCATCGCCGCCCCGGCGCCCTTGAGGATGGTCCGCCGATCGACGCGTTTTCCGAACATGGTGGACTCGCTTTCAGTGAAGTGTCGCCGGTCGTTCTCAGTCGCGTGTGTTCACGGTTTCACGGAACCCAAAAAAATCTCACTCGTCAAAAAATCCTTGAGCATGTCCCGCATGGGGAAGTGCCGCTCCCGGCCGCGATCGAGCAGTTTCGTGAGCACGACTTCGTCCACGACCGTCGGCTCCCGGCTGGCGAAAAACCGCACATACCGCTGCAGCTGGCCCCGAGCCAGGTCTTCGGCGTAATGGGCGGCGGCAAGCCGCTTGAACTCCTGCCACGTCGTGAACGTCTCGCCCCGCGGCAAAGCCCCGCTCGGATCTACGGGCCAGGTCTTGCCCGTGCGGAGGTAGCGGGCCTGGCCATCCTCCTCCGTCACGATCTGATTCGTCTCCGCCTCGTTCTCCTGCCATCGGCCACTCACGTCGAAGTGCTGGAATGCGAATCCGACCGGATCCATCATTTTGTGGCAAACGGCACAGCTTGCCACGGTGGTGTGGGCGGCCAGTTTCACCCGTAGCGGTTGCCCCTTGTGGTCCTTGTGGTCGAGTTCCGGAACCTCGAGCGGCGCGGGCGGGGGCGGGAGATTGAGCACATGCCGCAGGGCCCAGGCACCGCGGTAGGTCGGCCAGTTCGGACCCATCCAGGTCGTCATCGACATCACGCCGGCCTGTCCCAGAATACCGCCTCCGCGTGGATCGTCAGGCCGCAGCGTCACCTTCTGGAATCGATGGCCGAAGATCCGCGGATACCCGTAATGGTAGGCCATCGCGTCGTTCATCGGCAGCCAGTCGCTGTCGAGCAGTTCCTTGGTGGGGAGATTCTCCCGGAGCATGATGCCGAAGTAGGCGGGGGATTCCTGGTTCATGCCGGCGGCGATGTGCTCGCGAAAAAGCCCCAGATTCGCCGGCTGGATGGTCTGGAATTTTTTGCCGGGATCCTTCTCCTCGACGACCACGGCCTTCGGCTGGCCGAGGGCCAGCCACATCGTGGTGAAGGGCATGAGAAACCCGGGCATGCAGTCCGGGTGATCCAGAAGGCGATCGATCTCTTGGCGGAGCACGCTCGACTCGGCCAGTTTTCCGGCAGCGGCCAGCTCCATCAGCCGCGTGTCGGGAGGCTGGCCGATCAGGCCGAACGACAGCCGCGACGCGATCGCGTAGTGCCGCAGGGCCGGATCGCCGACGTCGGTGGGGAGCAGGGTTCGCGTGGCCGCGCTGGCGAAGATCATCTCGGCCGTCAGGCGGATCGAATCGTCGAGCCCCAGGCCTTCGTCGCGGCACCGCTTGAAGAACGACTCCAGCCAGCGATCTTCCGCCGACGATACCGGGCGGCGAAACGCGGATGCGGCGAGCGTGCGGACGACGGACATCCCGCCGGAATCGTCGGCCGACAACGCGGCCCGCTCCTCGGGAGTCAGCCATTGATGCCGGTAGAAGGTCTCGATCTCGTACTTCTGAAATTGGAGCCAGCTCGCGGGATAGCTGGTGTCTTTCGCCTTGACGGCCGCTATGAACTCGGGCGAATCGACCGGGAAGCCGCGAGCGTCCTGCGCATTGGGCGGATCCAACGGCAGGGTCCGCTGGTTGGAGAAGAAGCCGGCCGCGTATTCATAGTACAGGCCCTTCCAGTTGTGAACGACCGGCGGGCCACAATCCCGCGGCAACAGCAGGAACTCAACCGTCTGCGGATGGTCCGGGTCGCCGGTGATTTCGATCCGCCGATCGGCGTTGAATCGCAACGTCGGTGCCGCGACCCCCGGCGGCGCCAGCGACGCGACGTCGAGTCGAATCCGCAGGAACCCGCCATTGAAGTCGGCGTCATCGTTCGTCACCTTGACCTCGAGGCCTTTACCGCGGTTGGCGTGGCGGACGGATTCGTTGACGAAGTGCGGTTCGACCAGGCCCCCTCCTCGGATCCTGATAAGTTCCTTCTTGGCGAGCCTGCCGACGCCGTTGTGCTTTCCGGACACGAAATCGCCGAACAGCCCTTCGGGAGGGGCCGCCTTGGGCTCGAGAAAGTCGATCCTGCGCAGCACCATGTGGATGACTTCCTGGACCACATTGACCGCAGCCGTCGCATCCTGAAGACCCGAAGCGAGGGTGTCGAAGCCTTCACTCAGCCGATCACCCGGCAGATATTTCTCGAGCTGTGGCAGGTTCAATTTCAGGACGTTCGTCACCAAGGCCGCATATTCGCGACGGTTGAGACGACGCTGGCTGCCGCTGCCGAGCGCCGATCGTGCTGCCCGCGACTGGTCGAAGATCCAGGCGTTGACCGCCTTGGCCTGCCCGGCATCCGGCCGGTTTTCCGATTCCGGCGGCATGCGTCCCGATTCGATCGCCCGATGGGCCCGGCTCCACAGCACGGCATCCTCGGCCGCGAAACCGGCCGGGAGACGGTCGAAGCGGACGCCCGAGTTTTGCTCGTCCGGACCGTGGCAATCGATGCAGTGCGTCTTGAGAAACGGCAGCACCTTGTCCCGGAAGCCGTCGCCGCCGAAGAGCTGGGGTTTTTCGGACGCTGTGCTGGCGCTGGGCGGCTTCGCGGCCCGGCCGGCAACCTCGGCCGCCGCATTGCCCGAGGCGGTCAAGGCAAGCAACAGAAGGGAGCACTTCAAGAGTCGCATTTGAAGTCTTCGACTGAAGTCTCTGGCTGAAGTCTTCGACGCACTCGAAAGTGTTTCTACCAAACAAATTATGTCTCGAAGATGGTACCCAAACAAGTTGTTTTTCGCGACCATCTCAGTCGAAAATGTCGACGAACTCGGGCCCCGGTAGCTTTCCGGGCACGTGAGGGGGGCGATTTCGATGCCCTGGGGGCGTCCAGAAGCCGAGGCGTCGGCCCTGTGGCTTCACGACCCGCATTCGCAATGCCTGGAGGCTCGCGCCACGGGGCCTGCGGTCGCCCGCCATCAAGATCACCGCTCGTGGACGATCACCGCCCAGCCGAGGTCGGCGAGGTGCGCGGGGCGGCCGAGGATGACGATCGGCTCAGCGGCCGCGATGGTCGGCACCTCGACGTCGAAGGCCAGTTCGGCCGGGTCCTGCGGGGCCGGGAAGGTGCGGCGGCGCCGGGCCGCGTCCTGAAGACGGGCCACGACCGCGGCGGGGGCGCGGGCGTCCTGGACGGCCGGGGCCGTAGCCAGGTCGGCGGTGGCGAGGTCGGGGTTCTCGAGCATCAGGCCCGACTTCGGCACGCCCTCGATGCGATCGTCGCGGAGGTCGATGACGGCCACCGCGAACGACTTTCGCGATGCGTTCCAGCCGCCGATGGCGTCGATCGAGCGAAACAATCCGCCCACGTCGAACGCCATCACGAGCACCCCCAGGCAGGCGCGGCCCTCCTTGCCGGGCGGCCCGTTCCAGATCGGCGCGGAGAAGGCCACCTTCAGCTTGCCGGTGGTGGTGCTCTTGTAGACGCTCGAGCGATGCACTTCCTTGAGCGGCTGGGCGGCCGTGCCGGGGGGCAGGTCGGCCTCGCCGCCGTGAAAGTAGTCGCGATGGGCGAACGTCTGGCCGATCGTGTCGGCCATCGGTGAGCGGGCCACCTGCACGCCGCGCGGGTCGCACACGAACCAGCTCTCCGCGTTGACCGAGTCGCGGTTGGCGGCGGCGATGCCGTCGAGAGCCGACTGGATCGCCGCCCAGGCGACGCGGCCGGCGCCGGCCGGGGCCGGGGCCTGCAGCGCGGCGACGAGGTCGGGATTGCGGGCCTCGTTCTCCAGGATCCGCCACCGGGAGTCGATCTGCAGCGCCGCCGTGCTGGCGGCCAGCCGGGCGGCCATCAAGAGCGCGGTCTGCCGCGCCCGATACTCCTGCCCCGCCATGCGGTTGAGGAGCACCGCGGCCGTCCCGGCGGTGAGCAGCAGCAGCAGGAGCGCGGCGGTGGCGAGCTGGGCCACGGTGCGGTGGCGGCGGGCCCAGCGGGCGAGGCGGCGCGGCAGCGGCTCGCGGTAGGACGACACCGGCAGGTCGGCGAGATAGTGCTCGACGTCGCGGGCCAGCTCCAGCGGCGTCTCGTAGCGGTCCACCGGATCACGGGCCATCGCCTTGAGGCACACCGACTCGATGGCGCGCGACACACCGCGCTTCACCCGCGACGGCGGCTGCACGTCGCCGGCCAGCGCCTTGTCGCGGATCGCCGCCACGTCGCCTTCGAAGGGGGGCTGGCCGGTGAGCACGTGGTACAGCGTGGCCCCCAGGCCGTAGACGTCGCCCGCCGGGCCGACGTGCCGGCCGCCGTCGTGCTGCTCCGGGCTCATGTACGCCGGCGTGCCGGAGATCCCGCGCTTCGCGGCCGGGGCCGAATCGACGGCCATCGTCGGCATCACGATGCTCTGCTCGCCGCTGGCGCGGGCGGTGTCGTCGCGGTCCACCCGGGCCGCGAGGCCCCAGTCGAGAACGACGACCTCACCGAACTTGCCGAGCATGATGTTGGCCGGCTTGATGTCGCGGTGGATCACGCCGCGGTCGTGGGCGTAGGCGATCGCCTTGCAGGCGAGGGCGAACTGGGCGAGCAGTTCGTTGTAGTGGGCGCTGCGGCGCTCGGCCGAATCGCCCGCCCGGCGCCGGTCGTGAAACTCGGCGATCGCCGCGGCCAGCGTGCGGCCGGGGATGAGCCGCATCGCGTAGAAGGGCTTGCCGTCGGGGGTGGCGCCGGTCACGTAGACCGGCACGATGTTGGGGTGCTCGAGCTGGCTGGTGACCGTGGCCTCGAACGCGAAGGCCTCGCGGCACGACTCCTGCTCGAGCGCCCAGTCGTTGAGGAACTTCACGGCCAGGCTCCGGCCCGTCGCCCGGTCGCTGGCGGTGTAGACGTCGCCGATGCCGCCCCGGCCGAGCCGGCGGTTGACCGCGATCGTGGTCGTGGCCACGACCGTCGGCGGCACGTCGATGTCGCCGGCGGGCGCGGACGAGGCGGAGGGTTCCGTGCGTTCTTCCGACATGGGGCGATCCCGGGGGCGGTGACGAGGAGAAAGTCTAGCTGTCCGTGGACAAAGCCCTCCATGGCCTTTGTCCACTTGGCCGACCGGTGGAAACGCCGAGGGTTTCCACGGTCGGCATGCCTCGCATCCTGCTCGGGCAGACGTGTTCCACCGTCTGCTATCGGCCGGTGGCGTCGCGGCGGCGGAGGGCGAGGCCGGCAGTCACCACGCCCGCCGCGAACATGCCCAGGAGTACCTGCAGCGGGAGACGCGGCGGAGCCCGCCAGCCATCGCGGGAGAAAAACCGCTCGGCCATGTCGACCTCGCCCGTGGCCACCGGGGCGGCGGCCGGCACGACGGTCCGCTGGCCGAGGCCGCCGAGCTTGTCGAGCGTCTCGTTCATCTTCGCCCGCTCCGCCTCCATGCCGCGCTGGATGTCCCGCAGTTTCTCCTCGACCGAGGCATTCGCCTCCTTGATCCGGCTTTCGATCGTGGCGTTCATGGCGGCACTCTTCCGCTCGAACTCGGCCTGCGACTCCCGGAGCTTCGCTTCCATCTGGTGCCGCATCTCCGCGGTCTTACGCTCCGCCTCGGCCTGCATGTCGCGTTGCATCTCGGCGGCCTTGCGTTCCGCCTCGGCCCGCGCCTGCTGCATCTCCTGCTCCGCCTTGGCGGCGGCGTCTTCGAGGGCGTCGGCGATCTTCTGCCGCCCGGGCAGGATGAATCGGCGCCGGCCGCCGGCGGTAAGCACGATCGGCACGCGCGACCGCGCCGCGGATGACACGTCGGTCGTGGTATCGCCCGAGGCCGGGGCGGAACTCGGCGCCGGTGCGGCAGCAGGAGCGGACGCCGCGGTCGCGCCATGCGGAATCTTCAGCCGCGGCCGTGCGGCCGCCTCGGGCACCACCATCCCCTCGAACGCCCACCGCGACGGCATCGCCGCGGCCAGCGGCTGCGTGAGCCGCGGGAGATCGGCCAGCGGCACGAGCACCCCGCCGAGCACGATCATCGGCATCAGCAGCACCGGAAGGATGGCCGTCGCCGCTTCGGTCGTCCGCAGTGTGGCCGACACCACCAGCCCCACCGCGCCGCCGGCGAGCCCGGCCGCGTAGAGCACGAGGTAGAGGTGCCACCACGGGCTCTGCACGTCACAGGCCCAGGCCACGATCCCGAGCAGGCAGGCCGCCTGCACGGCCGCGACCACGAGCAGGAGCGCCGTCTTCGAGCCGAGGTAAGAAAGGATCGACAGGCCCACCATCCGCTCGCGGCGGTAGATCGGCCACTCCGCCACGATTTCGCGGGCTGTGGCCGAGCAGCCGAACCAGATCGCGGCCAGCGCCGTGACGAACATCATCGTGGCCATGTTGACGCCCGCGTGCGGCCAGGAATCGGGCGTGGGCGCAGCCCGCAGCACCTTGGCGAACACGGCGGCCACGAGCAGGCCGACGAGCGGCGCCTGAAGAAAGAGCACGGCCGTGTTCCAGCGATCGGCCGCCTTCACCGCCAGCCCGCGGTTCACGAGCGTGGCCCACTGGGAGAGCCGCTCCACGGGCCGGGGCTGCGGCCGCCGTCCCGCGGCCGTGCGGGCCGCGTGGCTGCCGGCCCGGCCGTCCACCCAGATCGACTTGGCCACCGAGTGCTCCCACTGGCGCACCCAGTCGGCCACGGGCCGCGTGGCGAGGCCGCGGAGCAGCCCATCGGCGGTGGTGGGATGCGGCGTGCCCGGGGCGGGGGGCTCGAAGAAGTTCACGGCATCGGGCCAGGCGCGGCCGTACCAGGCGAGCCGGCCCACCTGCCGCGTGGAGGCGTCGCGGGCGATCACGGCCACGGCGTCGAACTTCTGATACGCCTCGAGGCTCGGCTGGTGGATCGTGACCAGGATCGTCTTGCCGGCGTCGGCCAGCGACCGCAGCAGTTCCATGACCGAGATCGTGTCGGTGCTGGAGAGGCCCGAGGTCGGCTCGTCGAGGACGAGGATCGGCGGATCGGTGAGCAGTTCCATCGCCAGGTTGACCCGCTTGCGTTGGCCACCGCTGACGCCCCGCTTCCGCTGGTCGCCCACGCGGGTGTGCTCGGTGCCTTCGAGGCCGAGCTGGGCCAGCACCTGGCGGATGCGGCGGGCGATCTCGGCGTCGGCCATGTCCTTGGGGAGCCGCAGCCGCGCCGCGTACCACAACGCCTGCCACACGGTGAGGTCGGCATGGAGGATGTCGTCCTGCGGCACGTAGCCGATGCGGCCGCGGAACAGCTCGAAGTGGTCGTGGAGGTCGAGGCCGCCAATCACGATCCGGCCGGCGGCGGGGGCGACCTGGCCGTTGAGCACGGAGAGCAGCGTGCTCTTGCCGGCGCCGCTGGGCCCCATGATCGCCACCATTTCGCCCGGCTGGATGACGAGCGACACGTTTTCCAGTAGCCGTCTGCCGGCGGCCTCCACGGCGACGTTCACCGCCTCGACGGCGTCGGCGGAGGTGTCGACCGGCTCGAGCGCCCGGGCGTCGGCGGAGAGCCGATACCGCTGGTCGCCGACCTGCACGAGCGTGCCGGGGCCGATTTCGACGGGCCGGTCGATCCGCCGGCCGTCCACGAACGTGCCCGTCATGCTGCCCAGGTCGCGAACGACCACGCGGCCGCGATCGACGGCCACCGAGGCGTGCAGCGCCGAGACGAGCGGCTGGTCGAGCGGCACGCTGGCGCCCGCGCGGCGGCCGAACGTGACCAGCGCCGCGTCGTCGAGATGGATCACGCCGTCGTCGGCGGGCCGGGGCTGCGTGCGTTCGAGGAAGTCGCGGAGGGCCGTCGCCGGCAGGGCTGCATCGCCGAACACGAGCGGATCGTCGAGCTTGATCCGCTCGCGATCGATCTTTCGCGGCGGCGTGCCCACGAAGGTGCCGTTGCGGCTGCCGAGATCTTCGATCCAGATCCCGTCGGGGCCGACGAGCACCCGGGCGTGACGGGCTGACACGCTGGGCTGCCGGAGCACGAGATCGTTGCCGGTGCCGCGGCCGATGAGCACGATCCGGGTTTGGTCGGTGGAGCCTGCCGGCGTGCGGGTGTTCTTCGCCATCGTCGTCCTGTCATCGGCCGGCCGGGGTCCGTCCGCCCCGCCTGGAGTTCCAGGCTACGTCGCGGCCACAAAACCGGCAAAAACCTGGTCGGTTGGGAGGCTTGCGCCACGGGGAGCGGCGGTCTCCGGCCGTCGAATCCGGCTGCGGCTTTCTCCCCCGTTCGCCGCGGTCTTTGGCCGTCGTGCCCGGCTGCTGGGAAGCCCGAACCGTAAGGTGAGGGAATACGCTTTGCTTCACCCGAAGCGATTCCCATTCCGCTCGGCTCGCGTCTTTTGATGTTGCGCGGAGTGGCTCGGCAGGGCGTCGTGCCGCGGTTCGCTTGGCGGGCCTGCGCCCGCTTGGAATCAACCCGGC
>CAZJHQ010000022.1:0-49610 GCA_964545915.1 uncultured Candidatus Kuenenia sp.
GTCCCCCGGCTTCCGCCGGGGGCTTTTTGGGGGGGCGCGCCGGGAAGCCCCGGGTGGAAACCCGGGGACTCCGGGTGTGAAAACCACCCCGCCGTCCATGCGGCACGACGGCACGAAGCCGCAGGTTCGCGCGAGCCTACTCCAGCGGATTGAAGACCAGGCCGCTGGCGAGCTTCGGATAGAAGTAGGTGCTCTTGGCCGGCATCCGCTCCCCCGTCTCGCTCACCTTGCGGATGTCCTCGACGCTCGCCGGCATGACGAGGGCCGCCAGGGGATACCTGCCGCCGCCCAGGCCGTCCACCACCTCGCGGACGAGGTGCACATAGCCGGGCGTCGGGATCTCCTTCGCGCCGAGCAGTTCGCCGATCACGAGCCGGTGGAGGATCGACACCCCCAGGCTCCGCCAGGCAGCCCCGTGATCCGCCGCCACCTGGTCCATCCGGGCCCGGCCGGCCGGGGTGATCCGGGCCAGCGTCCAGGCCCGGTCGCCGGCCGTGTAGAGACCGAGCGTGCCCTGGTCATCCCCGGCCTCGATCAGCCCCCACACCTGCTCGGCATCGGCCGGCCCCGTGCCCGCCTGCTCCGTCGTGAAGCAGTCGCCCAGCCGGGCCTTGAGGTCGGCGGCCGTCGCGACCGCAGGCTGCACGAACAGCCGGTGCGTCGGCAGCACCACGAGCCCCGGATCGCTCATGCCCACGAGCATCATGAGGACGAAGTTCGCCGGATGGTCGGCCGGCAGGGCCGCACCGCCGTGCTCGGCGGCCCAGGCCGCCGCGACCTCGTCGCGGTAGTTGCAGGCGGTCTCGTAGCGGTGATGGCCGTCGGCGATGAACACCGGCTTGGGGCCCATCAGTCCGGCCACCTTCGCCGCCACGGCCTCGTCCACGAGCGGCCACATCCAGCTCTTCACCCCGAGATGGTCGGTCGCCTCGACCGGCGGCTGGCCGGCCACGGCCGCGTCGAGCAGGGCCTGCACCTCGCCGGCCGGGTCGGGGTAAAGCCCGAACACCTGCGAGAGGTTCGCCCGACAGGCCCGCGTCAGCAAGAGCCGGTCCTGCTTCGGACCGCTCATCGTCTCCTCGTGGGGATGGATGTTGCCGGTGCCGAACCGCTCGAGCCGCACCCGGGCCATGACGCCGCGACGGACGTGCGTCTGGCCCTCGACCTCGAACTCCTGGTGGTAAACGTACAGGGCCGCGGCCGGCTCCTGCATCACCACCCCCTGCTCCCGCCACTCGCGGAGGAACTTCGCCGCCCGGGAGTACTTGTTGCTGCGGTCGTCGTCGCCCGGCTCCTCCCGGTTGAGCTCCAGGCGGATGACGTTGGCCGGGTGCCGCTCGTAGAGCCTGGTCTGCAGGGCGGCGTCGATCACGTCATAGGGAGGCGCGATCACCTGCGACAGGGCGCCGACGTGCTTGGGGTCGTAACGAAGGCCGCGGAGCGGGGCGACGATGGGCATGGGGTGGGTGGTCCTCGGGCGGTGCTGGTGGTTGGAAGTCGAGGTCGGAATGGTAGCAAATCCGCCGGTCGTTTCCCGTGAAACACCGCCCCGCGCTCGGGGCTGCCCAGCCCTCGCTCCGGACGTTCGCGGCGCTTCGGCATCCTGAACGGCGGGAGTGGGCGAATGCTGCGAAGCCCGAGGCGGCAGCCGAGGGAGTGCGGACCGCTTCCGGCGAGATAACGCGCATTCCCTCAGCTCACGCTTCGGGCTTTTCAGCAGGCGATGAAACAGTCGCCAAATGGATTGCTTCCCCGACGCGGCTCCGCACGCCGCAGCGGCGGGCCGCCGCGTGCCGCCGCCCAGCGGCGGCACGCTCGCCCGGAGGTGCGAGCAGCCGGCCGTCCGGGCACACCTTGGCTGTGCCCGCGACGGCCCAAGCAAAAACCGGCAGGATGCCGGTGTTTTGCGTGAAACTAGTACCGGTAGTACTCGGGCTTGAACGGGCCTTCCACCGGCACGTGCAGATACTCGGCCTGCTCGGCGGTGAGCTTCGTGAGCTTCACGCCCAGCTTGTCGAGGTGCAGGCGGGCCACTTCCTCGTCGAGTTTCTTCGGGAGGCGGTGGACGCCGATCTCGAACTTGTCCCCCTCCGTCCAGAGGGCGATCTGGGCGAGCACCTGGTTGGTGAAGCTCGTGCTCATCACGAACGACGGATGGCCCGTGGCACAGCCGAGGTTCACCAGCCGCCCCTCGGCCAGCACGATCACGCTGTTGCCCGAGGGGAGCGTGTAGCGGTCCACCTGGGGCTTGATCTCGACCTTCTTGATGCCCTTCGTGTTTTCCAGCCAGGCGACGTCGATCTCCAGATCGAAGTGGCCGATGTTGCAGACGATGGCGTCGTTGGGCATCCGGGCGATGTGCTCGCCCCGGATGACGTCGCGGCAGCCGGTGGCCGTGACGAAGATCTGGCCGCGGGAGCAGGCCTCCTCCATCGTGGTCACCTCGAAGCCCTCCATCACCGCCTGCAGGGCGTTGATGGGGTCGATCTCGGTGACGATCACGCGGGCGCCCAGCGACTTCATGGCGTGGGCCGAGCCCTTGCCCACGTCGCCATACCCGGCCACCACGACCACCTTGCCGGCCACCATCACGTCGGTGGCCCGCTTGATGCCGTCGGCCAGGCTCTCGCGGCAGCCGTAGAGGTTGTCGAACTTGCTCTTGGTGCAGGAGTCGTTGACGTTGATCGCCGGCAGCTTCAGCTCGCCGTTCTCATGCATCTGGTACAGCCGGTGGACGCCCGTGGTGGTCTCCTCGGAGAGGCCGCGGATTCCACCGATCAACTCCGGAAACTTGTTGTGCACCATCGAGGTCAGGTCGCCGCCGTCGTCGAGGATCATGTTCAGCGGCTGGCCGTCCGGGAAAAACAGCGTCTGCTCGATGCACCAGTCGAACTCTTCGTTGTTCTGCCCCTTCCAGGCGTAGACCGGGATGCCGGCCTTGGCGATGGCGGCGGCGGCGTGGTCCTGGGTCGAGAAGATGTTGCAGCTGCTCCAGGTGACCTCGGCCCCGAGCTCCTTGAGGGTCTCGATGAGCACGGCCGTCTGGATCGTCATGTGCAGGCAGCCGGCGATCCGGGCCCCGGTGAGCGGCTTCGTGCGGCCGTACTTCTGCCGCAGCGCCATCAGGCCCGGCATCTCGTTCTCGGCCAGCATGATCTCCTTGCGGCCCCAGTCGGCGAGCGACAGGTCGGCAACCTTGTACGGGAGACGGGTTTCGACGTGGGCCACGGAGAACCTCCTTGAAGACGGGAAGACGTGCGGACAGCCTGAACAGCAAATCTTAGCGGTCCGGCGCGATTCGCAAAGGGTCGGCCGGCGCGAGGCTTACATTACCCCCAACGCCCCGCGGGCCTCGGCCACGAAGGCCCGCACGAGGCCCGCATCCTTGACGCCGGGGGCCGACTCGACGCCGCTGGCGGTATCCACGGCCCGGCAACCGCTGGCCATGATGGCCGCCCGCACGTTCTCCGGCGTCAGCCCACCGGCCAGCGCCAGCGGCACCGGCACCGGCGCGGCCCCGGCAACCGCAGCCCAGTCGGCCCGCGCGCCGGTGCCCCCGAGTCGTCCAGCGGCGGCGCCCCGCGGCACGGCGGCATCGACGAGCGCCATCGCGGGGGCCGCGCCGGCGGCGGCCGCCAGATCGATCCAGCGCCGCGCCCCTGCCAGCGGGTCGCCGGCCGTGCCCCCCTCCTCCAAACGCACGGCGCGAATCACGGGCAGACCGAGGAGCGCCGCGCACAGTTCGGGATCGTCGACCACGCGATCATCGCCGGCGGCGAACAGATGGCCGTGCAGTTGGATCGCGTCGAGGCCGACGCTCGTCGCCACCCGACGGATGTCGGCGGCCCGTGTTCCGGCGAACACCCCGACCTTGAGCACGCCACGCGGCACCGCCGCCGCCACGGCCCGCGCCGCCGCGACCTCGAGATGCCGCGGCGAACCGGCAACGAAGTTCAGCCCCACCGCATCGGCGCCGGCGGCGGCCACGAGCCGCGCGTCGCCCGGCACCGTGACGCCACAGATCTTCACGCGGAACAACGGTTCGACCATTCCGACCTCGTACGCGGACCGCCGCGCGACGGCGGCACATTCGGTGCGACCGCGCGCCGGGGTGCCGTCGACCCGATCCGGAAAGTCTACGCCGCCGTCAGACGGTGCAGGAACCCGGGGGCGTTGGTCGAAACCTCATGGTGCAGGCGGCCGGTCTCGCCGTCATCCCCTCGGAACCAACTCCACGATGCACGCTCGACGCCGCCATCCCTCGACCCGCCCCTTCATGGCCGCGCCGCGAACGCAGTTCTACCACCCGGCGCCGGCCACCGAAGCGGCGCTCATGGGCACGGAGCGGGCGATTCGCCGGGCCGAGGGCGTGGCGATCGTGGTCGGCCCCCCGGGCACGGGAAAGTCGCTGGTGCTGGCACTGGTCGCAGAGCGGGTTCGCGACGACTTTGACGTCGCCCTCCTTTCGGGCGCGCGGATCTGCACGCGGCGGGCCCTGTGGCAGGCGATCCTCGCCGAGATCGGAGAACCGTATCGGGGCATCGACGAAGCCGAGCTGCGGATCGCGCTCGTGGAGCGGATCCGCGGCCTGGCCGCAGCCGGTTCGGGGCTCGTCGTGCTCGTGGACGAGGCGCAGACGCTGCCCACGCGGCTGATGGAGGAACTGCGGCTCCTGACCAACGTGCCCACGCCGCTGCCCGCGGTGCACATCGTGCTCGCCGGCTCGACCAAGCTCGAGGAACTGCTCGGCCTGCCGCGGATGGAGAGCCTCGCCCAGCGGATCGCCGTGCGCAGCTATCTCGAGCCGCTCGACCACGCCGCGACCGTCGCCTATCTGCGCACCCAGACGAAGACGGCGGGCTGCGACTGGGACGCGCTGTTCGCGCCGGGCTGCGACGACGCCGTGTTCACCGCGACCGACGGCGTGCCCCGGCTGATCAACCAGCTCTGCGACCATGCGCTCGTGCTGCGCGGCGACGCCACGACGCCGGTCGCGGCCGCCGCCATCGCCGCGGCGTGGCGCGACATCCAACGGCTGCCGGCCCCGCCCCGACACGGCGACCCGAGCCCGGTGGGGGGCGGTTCATCCCTGGGGTTCGGCAGTGGCGGCGATTTCGACAGCGACCTGACCGACGACGTTCCCGCCCGTGCGGGCATGGACGTCATCGAGTTCGGCGGGTTCGACGAGGGCGTGGCGGTGGCGGACCACGACGACCCGCCGCGGGCGGGCCGCGCGGGTGATCCCTGGAGCGGCCCAGAGGTGGAACTCGTGTTCGAGGGATCGGGCGATCCCTTCGAGGAGTTCTTCGAGCAGGAACGCGACGCCGTCGAGCGGTTTTTGATGCGGGGCCCCGACGATTTCCGGGAGTGCCGACACGTGTCGAGCCGGGAGGGCGAGACGATGGCCCGGCAGCTGTCGGCCTGCGAACGGATCGAGCTGCCGGCGGTCACGCCGGCCGCGGCACCAACCGCGGACGACCGCCGGGCCGACGGCACCACGGCGATCCCGGACACGGCGGCCGCCGATGCCGACGCGGACGACTCCGACATGGTCGTGATCGAGGAGGACATGGAGCCGTTCCAGACGCCGGGTCGGCCGGTGGTCGCGGCCGTGCGTCCGGGGGATTACCGCAGCCTCTTCGCCCGCCTCCGCCGCGGCGACCGCTCGGCCCCGTCGGGACGCTGACGACCGCCGGCGGACGGTGCAGCACGTCTGCCCAAGCAGGGTGCGCCGGCCATCGACCCAGGGAATCGTCGGTGTTCCCTGCGGTCGACCAACTGGACAAAGGCCATGGAAGGCTTCGTCCACGGAAAGTTATCGCGGCAGCGGCGCGGGGCCGAGGGTCGGCGACAACGGAGCCTGAAGTTGCAGTTGTCCTCCCGGCGGTGACGGTGGCGCCGGTTCCGCCTTCTCCCCGGTAGCGACGGCCAGGCCCTCCTGCGCATCCTTGAAATTCGGACTGATCTCGAGCGCCTTGCGGAAGGCACCGACGGCCTTCTCCCTGTCGCCATGCTTGAACAGGGCAACGCCGTAGTTGTTCCACAGCGCCGCTTCCCGCGGCAGCTTCTCGAGCAAGGCCTGGTATTGATCGGCGGCCTCGCCGAACCGACCGGCGGCCGCCAGCGCGTTGGCGAAGTTGGCCTGGATCGCCGGCAGGTGCGGCGTGACGCGACAGGCCTCGCCAAACTGCTCGACGGCGAGATTCATCTCCCGCTTGGCCGCCTCCTGATTGCCCTGCTGGGCGGCGATCTGCGCCCGGGCGGAATGGGTGGTGCCGAGGTTGTTGTGGGTCTCGCCCAGATCGGGCCGCAGCCGCGTGGAGTTCTGAAAGTGGTAGTGCGCCGCCTCGAGGTCGCCCTTGGCGAACTTCTTCGCGCCCAGGCGATTGTGGGCCTGCCAGCATCCGCAGCCCTCGTGGCAGGGATGCGGATGGCCCGCGATCGTATGCGGCCAGAGCGACTCCTCGTCGGTCCAGACGTGGGCGTAACGGAACGACGAATAGCCGACGACCGCGAGCAGCATCGCGCCCACCGCCAGCGCCGCGGGCCGCTCACTCGACTGCGCCCGGGCATACCAGGCGGCGGCGCCCGCCACGAGAAGGCCGATCACACCGAGCATCGGCGTGTAGAGGAAGTGGTCGGCGACCCAGGTGATCCGCATGTAGGAGATGGTGATGAACCCGAGGATCGGCAGCAGCATGAGCACGAAGAAGCCGCCTACGAAGACCGCGTGCCGCTGCCACGTCGGATTCTCGGCCGTCCCCCGGTGCTTCCACAGCCACCATCCCGTGCCGAGCATGATCGGCCAGGGCAGGAACTGCCAGACCTGCGGCGGATCGACCTGCCACTTCGGATAGATCGTCAGCAAATCGAAGGGCCAGATCGTCTTCCACAGGTAGAACAAGACCGCCATTCCGGCCGTGGCGATCCGTGAGGCGACGCCGCCGACGGGGATCGCCTCCTGGCCGATGGCCCGGCTCCATTGGAAGTAGCAGGTTGCCAGGCCGAGCACCGCCGAGATCCAGAAAAATGGCAGGGCGTAGAGCGTGTATTCCGCGAGCGGTGAGCGTTCTCCAGACTTGGCCGACGCTCGCGACGCGAGGGCGTAGCCCGCCAGCCAGACCGACGTGACGGGGCCGAGGAGGGCGATCCCGCCACATGTCGCCCACCATCCCCAGGTGCTGACGCCGGCCCGCAGGGCCCTGAGCCACAGCATCTGCGGCACGACCGTCAGGGCCAAACTCGCCCCCACCAGGAGCAGCGTCGTCAGGCCGCGACGATCGAGCGTCAGGCCGTGCTTCCACCAGCCGTAGACCAGGATCAGAAACGGAAACATCACGACTGCGGTCTTGGCGAACATCGTCAGCAGGAACAGCACCACCGCCAACACGTAGTATTTCGCCGCCTGGGCACCGTCGCGCTCCTCGTCGAACTGCACGAAGGCGGTGCAGGCGAGGAGGAAGAGCGGCTGGGAAAGCGTGTTCTTCACCTCCGACACCCAGCCCACCGTCTCCACGCACACCGGATGGATCGCGAACAGCAGACCTCCCAGCCAGCCGCCCGGCACCCGCATCACGTGCAGCAGCCGCCAGAACAGCAACGCCCCTGCGATGTGGAGCAGGACCATGGTCACGTGGTATCCGTAGGAGTTCATCCCGAAGAACGGCCACTGGGCCCACAACGCCATGTAGGAGAGCGGAAAGTAGTCGGCTCCCTCGGGACTCGTCCACAGCTTGACGAGCGTGGCCCCGGAGTTGGCGGGTTCCCGCGGATCGGGTGACACGCGATGCTGCACCGTGAGATTCTGGGTCAGCAGCTGATCGTCGTCCCACAGCCAGTCGCCGCCGGTGTCCCGCATGATGGGAACGTCGCCCTGCTTCGGCGACAAGCGGTGCACGAACTGATTGAACCGCGGATCCCAGGTCCAGTCGTCGTTGCAGACGGGACCGTAGATCCACAGGCTTGCCAGCACGATGACGGCGAACTTGAAGATGAAGTCGCGCCAGCGTCCCGCCGGATCGTCGCCTGCCTGCGCTGCGGTGGCGGCTCCTTCGGCGACCGGCGGTTTTCCCGACCCGCGCGGCGGCCGCATGTCTCGTCTGGTCGTTCCCATGGTGCACGAGTATAGCCGCGAACTCCACCGCCGAAACCGACCGTTCAGGGCGCCGCTTTTCGGCGGGCCAGCAGCCGCCCGAGGTCGGCCGCGTACTGCCGCTCCATCGCCAGCGCCGCCACGCGGGCCTCCGGGTCGGCGAGCTTCGCATCGACCTCGATTGCTTTGTCGAGTGCCGTAAACGCTTCCGCTGCGCGGCCCTGGTCGTCGAGGATCAAGGCCAGGGCGGCCCACGGGTCGCCGCGCTGGCCGCCCGACAAATCGATGGCACGCCGGGCGGCCTGCTCCGCCTCCGGCAGCCGACCAGCCTCGCGCAGGGCCTCGGCAAATCCCACCGCGGCGGTGTACGCCACGGGGTTCTTGCGAAAGGTGTCGGCCCATAACGCCAGCTGGTCGGACCACACCTTCTGCCGCGCCATGCAGCCGACCCCGAGGAGGATGTCGGCGACGATCACGCCGATCAACAGGCGAGATCGCAGTCGTTCGCGCCCCGCCAGCCACGGCGCATCGAGCAGCAGGCCCACCGCCACCGCCACGCCGGCCATGGGAAGGTAGAGATAGCGATCGGCGGCGGCCCGATAGATGGGGATCACGTTCGACACCGGTAACAACGGCACCACGATGAGCGTGATCGCGATCAGCATCCGCCGGTCGGCCCGGATCGCGAGGGCCGCCGTCACGACGAGGGCCACGAGTACGGCCACGGCCACGGGCAGCGGCAGGTGGGCGACGGAATGCAGCCCGTAGTCGGCGCAGAGATTGATGGGCAGCACCACGAGCTGGGCGTAGAGGGCGAAGATCCGCGGCGCGATGAGCATCGCGGTCGCCAGCGACCCGCCCGGATACTCAGGCCGGCTCTCGAAGATCCTGGAGCCACCCGGCTCGAGCAGGAACCGGGCCGCGAGAAAGCCCAGCACCGCCAGCTTGGTCCCGCCGATCACGGCGGGCCAGAACCAGCCCGGCTCGCGGCGGCGAAACAGCAGCCAGTAGGCACCGATGACGGCCGGCGCCGCGATGCCGGATTCCTTGCTGCCGATGGCGAGCAGCCCGCAGGCGACGCACGCGGCCGCACGCCAGCCATCGCGGCCCGGAGCCTCGGGCCGCCGGCCCATCGCCAGAAGCAATCCGCCGAGGGTGAAGAACGCCACCAGGAGATCCTCGCGAAACGTCGGCTCGCAGACGGCCTCCGTCACGACGGGATGTACGCCGAAGAACATGGCCGCCGCCGCGGCCGCCAGCGGCCCGGAAGACGAGGGCTGCGCCCCGGGAATCCCAGCGGGCGTGCCGCTGCAGAGGCGGCACAACACCATCCACGTCAGCACGACGTTCACCGCATGCAGCAGCACGCTGGTGAGATGGTATCCGAACGGGGTCCTGCCCCACGCCGCGGCGTCGAGCATCAGCGATGCCAGGTGCACGGGGCGATTGAAGTCGAGCACGTCCATCCGCAGCACGCCGAACGTGAGCACGGGCCACCAGTTCCGTGGATCGTGCAGGAACGGGTCGGTGAGGATCTGCAGCCGGGCGTCGTACACGAACCCGGCGGCGAGCGTCGTCGAGAACACCGCCACCGTCAGCCCGGCGAGCACGGCCGCCTGCCGCCAAGGGGAAAGCCGTTGAAGATGATGCTGCACGTCGCTCATGCGGATTCGCCCCACGCCTGATACCGGCCCGCCCCGCCTATGGTAGTGATTGGTGGTCGAGCCGCCTCCGCCCCGGCCAAGAACGGCCGTGGCGTGACTCCAGGGCGTGCGGAAGCGACAATCGAGGCATGCCCTCTCCCGCCCCAATCGCGTCGTCATCCACCGACCTGCACTCGCCCGAGCCGTGGGCTCCGGGCCGGGTGCTCGTCAACACCTCGACCTACAACGAGCGGGACAACATCCTCCGCCTCATCGACCGGGTGCTCGCATCCCGTGACGACATCCACATGCTGGTCGTAGACGACGACTCTCCCGACGGGACCGGCGCTATCGCCCTGGAGCGGGCCGCGACCGAGCCGCGGCTGCACGTGCTGGTGCGTCGCGGCCGGCGCGGTCTCGGCAGCGCCATTCTGGAGGGGCTGCGGGTGGCCCGCGACCGGGGCTTCGAGGCCGTTGTCTACATGGATGCGGATTTGAGCCACGACCCGGACGACGTGGTGCGGCTCCTGGCGGCCCTCGATCCGCCGGGCGGCAGGCCGGCCGACCTCGTAATCGGCTCACGCCGGGTGCCGGGCGGGCGCACGGTGGGCTGGCCGCTCTCCCGGGAGGTCGTCAGCCGGCTCGTCTGCTGGTTCACCCGCTGGGTGCTCTGGGTGCCGGTCCACGACGCTTCCGGCGGCTTCCGGGCGGTGCGGCTCGCGTTGCTCGACCGCATCGACCCACCGAAGTCGCAGGGCTATGCCTTCCAGGAAGATCTGCTGTGGCGACTCCACCGGGCCGGCGCCCGGATCGTGGAAGTGCCGATCACATTCACCGACCGCACGCACGGGGCGAGCAAGGCCGACTTCGCGGAAACAGTGCGAAGCATCGGCGACCTGCTGCGGCTCGCCCGCCGCACCTGGCTCGGCTGGTGACGACCGCCCCGCGCCCACCAGACAAGAACCGGAGAGCACGAGTGGCGACGCATGTTCAGGCCCTGTTTCTCGATCGCGACGGCACGCTGATCGAGAATCGGCACTATCTTCGCGAGCCGGAGGGCGTGGCCATCCTGCCGGGCGTGCGCGAGGCGCTCGCCCGCGCCCGCGAAGCCGGAGCGAAACTGTTCCTGCTCACGAACCAGTCGGGCGTGGGCCGCGGGTATTTCACGCTGGCCGACGTCGAAGCCGTGAACCGGCGGATGATCGATGCGCTCGGGCTTGGCGCCGACCTGTTTGCCGGCATCTGCGTCGCCCCGGAGCGGCCCGACGAGCCGCCGGTTTACCGCAAGCCGTCGCCGCGGTACATCCTCGAGATGCTGGCGGAGCACGCGATCGCGGCCGAGGCGGCCTGGATGCTGGGAGACACGCCGACCGACTGGGAGGCGGGCCTCAACGCGGGCATCCGGACCGCGGCCATCATCGCGGATCCGGCCCACGAATCCGACCGCGACCGCCGGTTGAGCCTTGGCGTCACAGCCTACGCCAGCCTGCTCGAGTGGACGGAGGCCGTGCTCCTCACTGCAAGATGATGCAGGCCAGGTCGCCGGTGGCGTTGCGGAGCGGCGGCTTGGTGTAGCCGAGTTCGAGGAGGGCCTCCTCGATTCCCTTGCCTCGGTCGGGGAATCCGTTGCGGTTGACGTAGATCGCGGAGAAGCCGAGCCGCTTCAATTCATCGACCGCCGCCCTGGCGTTGGCCGGATTGACGCGAATCACACCGGCCTCTCGGTCGAGCGTGGCCCCCTCGAAAAACTTCCCCTGCACGGCCGGCTGCCACCGCTCGCGCTCCCGCCCCTTCATCGATCCGAACGAGTAGCGGAGGTGCTTGCTGAAGAGGTACGGCCGGAAGTGGTCGTACGAGGGCACGCCTGGCATCGGTGATTCGGGGAACTCCATCACGGGCACCTGAAACACCATGGCGCCTACCGGCAACGCCGCCTCCATCTTCTCGGTGAACTCGCGATCGGCCGCGACCTGCCGGGCGATGGTCGCCGTCGTCTCAGCCGACGGGGCCCGCGGCACCTGATCCCAGAGGATCAGGCCGCAGATCGCGGCGGCCGCGGCCAGTGTGCCGAGGCTCGTTCCGCCGGGTCCGCTCCGCGTCGCGCCCGCCTTGTGCCATGCCGTCAGCCGCTGTGCGGCATACAGCAGCACGATCGCCAGGATCACGAGGCTGTAGCGTTGGCCGGTGCGAAAGAGCGTGAATCCGAACGCCCCGAGAATGGCGTTCAGGCCGCCCGTGGTGAAGCAGATCACGATCCACAGCACCTGCCAGGCGGCGAGCGGAAGGTCGTTGGCCCGGCCCTTCACCGCGTCAGACACCGCCGTCCACACGAGCCAGCCGAGGGCGAGGAGGCCGACGATGCCCAGGTAGGAGCCTTCATCCTGCAGAGGCGACGCCGGGGGAATGCCCTTGGCCGGGTCGCCGATCCGGTGGGCGGTGGCGAACGCGGCGAACGTATTCGAGTGATGCGTGACCGGCGGAATCACCAGATCGACGAGCTTCAGGCCGTAGATCTCCATCCACTTGTATTCGCGCGACAGTGCGCCGGGGTTCGGGCCCTCGGCGAGCCGGTAGGTCCACGTGTCGAGGTTCATGAGGGCGAAGGCGACGGCCGCAGCCCCGATCACGGCGAGGGCCGACCTGAAAGCCGGCCAGGACCGATGCCGCCAGTACATGGCACCCGCGCCGAGCAGCGTGAGCTGGCAGAAGATGTTGGTCCAATACGGGCTCTGCAGACCGGTGATGAACCCGACAGCCACCGCGAACCAGAAGCGGCGCGATCCCCACACGATCCCCGGCTCGGCGGCGATCCACCGCCAGATCGGCAGGAAGAGCGGCACGTGCCACACGTATTCCGTCGTGATGTGGAAGGGCGACTGGGCGAAGATGAACGGCGCGAGCCCGAAGGCCAGCGCCGCCACGAACGCCCACGTGCGGTCGCAGTCCTCCCAGCGGGCCACGGCATAGAACGCCACCGCGGCGGAGAGGTGAGCGACGATCGTCCCCACGTTGAGGCCGGCGAAGAGGCCGAACAGGCTGCCAAGCAGTCCGTAAAAAACGACGAGCAACTCTTCGACGAGCGGCCAGTCGTTCCAGTTGGCCGCGTTCGGGGCGCCGAGGCGGCCGACGTTCTTCCAGGCCAGCGGTACGAACTCGCCCTCGCCCACCGCCTTCATCATCGCCAGCGCGTGGACGACGTCGCCCTTGTCGGGCTCGAGGTAGGCGGTGGGCACGCCCCAGGCAGCGGGCGTCCAACGGCCGCTGCCGACACACCAGGCCAGGCCCACGACGACGAGGAGAAGCGCAGGCGGCAACCACGTCAGTCGCGAGTCGGTGCGATCACGGCGGTCCATGGCGATTGGTTCCTTGCCTGACTGTTTTCAAGCCAGACATCGTAGCACGCAGCAGACCGCCCCTCGGAGCCACCGGGATCACCCCCGCTGCCGTACGATCTCGTCCACGACGTGTCGGGCGAAGGGGATGGAGCAGGTCCAGCCGGGCGACACGGCGTTGAGCACGTGCATCGACCGGGCATCGCCTTCGATCACGAAGTCCATCTCCAGCTTCCGGGTCCGGGTGTCGAGCAGTTGGGCCCGGATGCCTGCCCGGCCCCAGCGCCGATAGTGGCCCGCATGCACACCCTCCGCCAGTTGGCCGGCGAGCGACACGAGGTGGGCCCGGTCGTACTTCGCGAGTTCCTCCCAGGCGAGCCGCCGAAACTCGAAGCCCGCCGAGAACAGCAGCCCGCACTGGAGCCATGCGATCTCGGTGAGGTCGCGGAGGCTGAAGCCCGAAAGCCCCGCATACTGCTCCCGCCAGAAGGCCGGGATCGCCGTGGGGCCGATCTTGGCGTGGCCGTCGACCGTGACGGTGAAGTGCACGCCCAAAAAAGGATTGCGCAGATCGGGCACGGGGTAGATGTTCGTGCGGAGCGATCCCACCGGCTCGTCGCCGTAGAGATACAGTCCCTTGAAGGGGAGAATCGTGTAGTGCTCGGAGAAGCCGAACTGCCGCGCGATCCGGTCGGCATGGAGGCCCGCGCAGTTGACGACGTATCCGGCCGACCAGCGGCCCTGCGATGTCACCGCTTCGTTGCCGTGACGGCGGCGGAAGGCCGTGCCGAGCGTAAATGTCACTCCCTCGCGTTCGGCGTCTTCGCGCATGGCGCTGATCACCGCGGCGGGATCGGCCGTGGCGGTGTTGGGCGACCAGATCGCCCGCCCGCAGGTCTTCACGCGGGGCTCGATCTTCCGGGCCTCGGCTTCGGTGATGCTCTCGAGCGTCACGCCGTTGGCGGCCCCGCGGCGGAGGAGCTCGTCCATCTGCGGATGGTCGGCGGCGGTGCGGGCCACCACGAGTTTGCCGCACTGGTTGAGCGGGAGGCTCTTCTCGCGGCAGTAATCCCGCAGGGCGGCATTGCCGTCGCGAGTGAACCGGGCCTTGAGCGAGTCGGCCGTGTAGTAGAAGCCGGCATGGAGGACGCCCGAGTTGCGGCCGCTGGCGTGCCGGCCGCAGGCGGGCTCCTTTTCGAGCACGGTGACGGCCGCGGCCGGGTGCCGCCGCCGCAGTTCCCGGGCCACGGCCACGCCGATGATCCCGCCGCCGATCACGAGGAAGTCGGTGGTCCGGGTCATGAAACGCATGCTCCCGAGGCTGCTGCGCCGCGTCCTCTGGCCCAAAGCAAATCTGCGGTGGCATTCATGGCGGGTCGGTGTTTCACTGGTATCGTCTTCGACAGCTGGGCTCCCGTCGATGGAGAGCCGGAAAAAGCCGTCGTCGGCCTCCTCGAGACCATCAGTCGTGCGCATCCTGACAATCGCCATCGGCCTGTCCGCAACGGCCTTTTTGGCCCATTGGCTCTTGTGGCGGGTGCGGATTCCTGTCCGTCAGACGGCCGCTCTGTTGGCGATTTTTTCGGCCACGTTGGTCATCGGCCTCGCCAGCTCGCCGTGGTGGCCGCCGGACTGGCGGTTCACAAATGGTTGGGAAGTGCTGCACGTCGCGATCTTTCACGTCGCGGCGATGTTGGCCTACGTGGTGGCCTATTCGGCGCTCGAGGAACGCAGCCCGAGCATGACGATCTTGTCGCGGGTTGCCGATGCAGGGAGCCGCGGCCAGTCGCGGGAGGAACTCCAGGCGATGCTCGTGAATGTCTCGCCAGTGGAGATTCGTCTCGCCGCAATGGTGCGCGATGGGATGGTGCGCAACGAAAGGGGCGCTATCGCACTGACTTCCAAAGGTTGGGCGTGGGCGAACACGTTCACGGCGTGGCGACGGCTGCTGCGATTCCGGCCGGGAGGGTGACAGTCATGCACGACATCTATTATCCCACGGTCGTGGTGGCTCCGGTGCTTGGCTTGGCGGCGTACTGCATCGGCCAGATCCTCGTTGCGCGGCTGTCGCCCGGCCGCAGTCCCTACCATTCGTTGAAGCTGGGTTTTATCACTGGCCTGATCGTGGCCGCGGCGGTGAGCGGCTGGGGTGTGAGATTGATGGCGATCAGCCTCCAGGATCGCATCGGCTATCTCGCGGTCAATCTGCTCACCTACCTCGCCCTCGGCTTCGGATATTTCAACTTCGTGAATCTCACCGTGGCGTCGCTGCGAATTCGGCTCCTCGAGGAGATTCGCGCGTCCGGCGGGGCGTTGTCGGTCGATGCACTCGAGGCGGCCTACAACTCCCGGGCGGTCGTGGCCATCCGCCTCCAGCGGCTGATCCAGGGCGGGCATCTCGTCGAAAAGAACGGCCGCTTGCACAGCGGGCGGCTGCCGTTTCTCATCGTGGCCAGGATCTTCGACGGATTGCGCTGGTTTATTTTGGGTCGGCGGGAAAAAAAGAGCCCATGAATGCAATGATCACCCCGGCCGGGATCCCGCGGAAGCCACAATTGGCGGCTGATCCCTGCGAGGAGCAGACGCCGGCTGCCAGGGCGCTCGGCAGCGACGTCTTTCTGACCCTGTTCGTCGCCTGCTACAACGAATCCGGCAATATCGTCGGCACCCTGGAGACCGTGGTCGCCGCGGCTTCCAAGACCGTTCCTTCCTACGAGATCGTGGTCGTTGATGACGGCTCCCGAGATGCGTCGGTCGAGGAGGTCCGTGATTACATGGCGACCCATCCCGACCTGCCGATCCGGTTGCTTATCAATCCTCGCAACGAGGGCGTGGCCAACAACTATGCCGAGGCAGCATTTCGGTCGCACGGGGAGTGGTACCGGATGATCTGCGGCGACAACGTCGAGTCGGAGGAAACGCTGACCACGATTTTCTCGGCGATCGGCGATGCGGAGGTCCTGATTCCGTACTACGTCGAGCACCCAGGCCGAAAGTGGCACCGGCGGGTGATTTCAGCCTGCTACACGTGGCTCGTCAACCTGATCAGCGGCAACCGTCTGCACTACTACAACGGCATGCCGCTCACGCGGCGTTATTACGCCATGCGTTGGCACTCCAACTCGCACGGCTTCGGGTTTCAGGCTGATTTGGTGACACGACTGCTCGCCCTCGGGGCCACGTTCAAGGAAGTCGGCGTCGTCGGCCGAGAGCGGGCAGGAGGGCGATCGACGGCGTTGACCTTCAGGAACTTCTGTTCGGTCACGCATTCTCTGCAGAACATTCTGATTCGTCGAATATCGAAGAGCCTGTACGGCCAGTGTTGAGCAGCCAACGGCTCTGGCGAAGCACTTACCGGTACGTATCGATCGCTGCCCACGGATCGGGCGGCTCCATGCCGAGTCTATCCCGCACGGCCGAGGCGTCGAGCGTCGTGTGGGCGGGCAGATGCTCGAGCGCGAGCCCGAGGTCGGCCGCGGTCGCCGGCCGCACCAGGTCGGATGCCGCCCCCCAGCGTGCAGCCAGCCGCGTCGCGACGTCCGCGTAGGAAACGTCGGCATTGGCGGAGACCTGCAGGATCGGCCCCAGCGGCTCGCGGGCCGTGGCGGCGATCACCGTCGTGGCGAGGTCGAGCGGCACCGGGGCGATCACCAGATCCGCGAGCGGCCGGATCGGCTCACCGCGGCCCAGCGAATCCCGCCACCGGTCGATGACGGGCAGCGTGTGGCCGATCACCTTCGTGAGCCGCACGACGGTCGTGCCGGTGCCGAGCGACAGGAGCCACTCCTCGGCCTCGGCCTTCATCCGGCCGTAAGCAGTCTTCGGGGAGCGGGGAGCTGCCACGGGCGTGAACGGCCTGCTGCCGTCGAACACCATGTTCGTGGACAAAAACACGATCCGAACCCCGGCATCGGCGAGCCGGCGGCCGAGCTCGCAGGTGGCCTCGACGTTCACGCGGCGACATTCCTCGGGCCGGGAGCGGCACTCGTCGGTCGAGGTGATGGCGGCGCAGAGGACCGCCGCCGCGATCCCCGCGGGCGGCGACCACGTCGCCGGCAGCGCCGCCAGATCGAGCGGGATCGTGCCGGGAGCGCCGCGGCGGCTCGTGCGGATCACCGGGCAGCCTTGAGCCTCGAGCCGCGAGGCGACGGCGGATCCGAGCAGTCCATCGACTCCGACCACGAGCACTCCATCGTCCCCACGCATCGACGTTCCTCGCCGGGGCGCGCCGGTCACGGGTTTCCCACACGCACGATCGCCCGCCCCGCGAGCCGGCCGCTCGTCATGTCGGCGATCGCGGCGTTGATGTCGGCGAGCGGATAGCGGTTGCCCACGACCGAGCCGAGCACGAGCCGGCCCTCGCGGACCATGCGCACGTACCGTGGAATGTCGATCTCCGGCCGGCACTCGCCGCCGTGCGAGCCGGTGAGCCGCTTTTCGAAGTGGAGGGGCAGCGTGGAGATCGCGGCTGTGCTGTCCTTGGGCGGCACGCCCACGAGCACGGTGCAGCCGCGGGCATTCGTGACCCGGCTCGCCAGCGCGATCACGTCCACGTTTCCCGTGTTGTCCACCGCCACGTCCACGCCATCGTGGCCGACGATCCGGCGGATCTCCTCGGCGGCGTCGGCCTTCGTGACGTTGATCGAATGCGTGGCCCCGAGCGAGCGGGCGAGGTCGAGGCGGTTGTCGAACCGGTCCAGGGCGATGATCGGATTGCCGCCGGCGAGGGCCGCCCCCTGCACGATGTTGAGCCCGATGCCGCCGGCGCCGAAGACCGCGATCGATTCGCCGATGGCGAGCCGGGCGTTGTTGGTCACGACGCCGAAGCCGGTCGTGACGGCGCAGCCGAAGAGCGCTGCGATCTCCGGATCGAAATCCGATGGGATCGCGGTGAGGCGGTTTTCAGAGACGACCGCGTATTCATTGAACGTGGTCGCCCAGCCGGCGTTCACCTTGCCGATCCGCGACTCGTAGACGGGCGTCACCGACTCCAGGCCCGCCCCTTTTCGCCAGTGGAGCACGACCCGGTCTCCCGGCTTCACGTGCCGCACGCCTTCGCCCACCTCCAGCACCTCGCCGCAGCCCTCGTGGCCGAGCAGGTGGGGCAGGAATTTGTCGGGCCCCTTGACCCCCTCGATCTCGCCGATCTGCGACCCGCAGATGCCGCTCGCAAGCACCTTCACGAGCACTTGGCCGAGCTTGAGGGCGGGCACCTCCACCTCCTCGATCACGAGGGGCTTCTTCTGCTCGACGAGGATCGCGGCGCGGGATTTCACGGCTATTCGAAATAGATGAACGAGTGGTCGCCGGTGTAGCCGGCATGGCGAAACCACCACTCCCATTCCTGGGGCGTGCAAAACATCTCGCAGGTGAACTGCCAGTAGAGCAGATTCACCTTCTCCTCCTCCGTCCGCCACGATTCGACGCACAGATACTTGTGCCGCCGGCCCACCCGCTCCATCTCCTTGAGGGCGTCGTAGAGGTCGTAGCAGTGGAGGTTGTGGAGCGTGTTGATCGAGATCACGAGGTCGAAGCTCTTGTCGGGAAACGGCAGCTTCGCGGCCGACGCCTCCCGCAGAAACGGTTTCACTTCTTCTTTTGCGTGCTCGAGGGCGTAACGCGAGACGTCGATCCCCGCCACTTCCACGCCCGGCACGGCCTGGGTGAAGTCGTAGAGTAGAAATCCCTTGCCGCAGCCGACGTCGAGAATCCGGTCGCCCGGCTTGATGCCGTAATGGGCGACCATCGCATCGGCCACCTTCCGCCAACGGCCGTCGTAGGCGTAGCCGCCATAGCCCGTACGGCGGTCGCCGTCCCAGTAGTCCTTACCCCACTGCTTGGCGAGCTTCGCCGCCTCGGCCTTCGGGAACTCCGTCACGCGAGCCACGTAGTCGCGCTTCGTGCTCTTGTGGACGCTCGAGAGGAAGTCGACGTAGGCCATGGGCGTGGATGGTAAGGGTCAGGCTTCGAGCCTGGCGAGGGCGGCTTCGACCTTTGACAATTGATCGTGGCGACGGGCGGCGAGGCTCTCTTCCCCGCGGGCGAAAGTCCGGCGGTCGTCCCCCACCGGCAGGAACTCATTGAGCATTATGCAGCACCATTTGAGCTCGTAGACGGGAAACAGCAGGGCCGCCCGCCGACGGAGGGCCGCGGCGTCGGGCACTGCGTCGGCCACGGCACTCAAAAACCGCTCGAAATGCTCGCGTGGCACCGGCACGGCGGGCTGGCAGAAGAAGTCGCAGACGGTCTTGGCCGGGTCGTCCCAGCCGGCGTACTCGAAGTCGATGAACTTGAGACCGGAGTCGGTGACGATGCAGTTGTGAAAGCCAAAATCGGAAGGGCTGATCACGCGGTCTTGGGCTGCGAGCAGCTCGTCAAGCGGCAGGCCGCTCCCCGTGACCGCCACCCGCACCCGCTGCCATGCGGGCACGAGCCGGGTGGCCACGAGGGCCGCGGCCTGGCGATGCAGGTCCGACTCGGGCTCGATCCCGTCGAGCCGTGCGAGCCGCCGATCGACGCAGGCGAGGTGCTCGGTGAGCGAGAAGCAGGCTTCCGACGCGACAGGGAGATGGGCCGCGTCTGGATCGTGCCGATGGCGGTTGACGGCGGCAAAGAAGGCCGCGGCCTCGTCGACATGGGCCGCGGTGACTTCGCCGGCGGCGAGCTTGCGGCCCGCGAGGAACTCGTAGATTCCGATCCCCGCGCCGCGGTCGGAGGCGAGCGGTTGCGGGATCGCCTGCACGCCGTGGGCCCAGGCGAACTGTAGAAACGCCTGTTCGGCGCCCAGGCGGTCGCGTGGGTCGCCGGCGTGACGGAAGTATTCCTTGAGCAGCACAGGACCGGTGGGAGTGTCGACGCGATACACGCGGTTGTTGCCCCCGCCGGGGAGACGCGTCGCAGTGCCCACGAGGATGTTCCGCAGATGCGGCCACGAAGGGGCGATGTCGATGCCGGCCGGCGAAGCGTGCTGGCCGTGGGGGTCGAAGAGGATCCGCCGCACGTCTGCGGGGAAGAGCGGATGGGCGAGCAGTTCCGGCAGGTCGTCGATGAAGTGCGTGCAGCCGACCTCGGCGATCCGCGCGAGCTTCGCCTCCTTCGTCTCCTCGAAAAACACCCGCTCGACGGGCAGTCCGATGCCGGCGGGATCGTGAAACCCGTGCCTCGCGAGCCAGTCGCGGGCGGCAGCGTGGAGGTCGTGCCGCTCGCCGAGATACGGAAACCGCGTGCGGTGGCTCACGATCGCGACTGGGACCCCAGCCGCGCGGCAGGCCGCGAAAAACTCGACCACCCCCGGAAACGGCCGGGCGTCCATCATCCGCGGCCCGTAGATCGTGCCCTGCAGCTCGGTCCAGCGGTCTTCCTGGCCGATCGCGCGGAGGTGGTCGCGGATCGCCGTCTTCGAAGTCGCGGCGTGGGGCGGCACGAGCCCCTGCTCCACCGCGATCGCCTGAAAGACGTCGTCGTAGCAGACGATCGTGTTGTCGAAGTCGATGCCGATCACCCGAGCGACCTCAAACGGCCGGCGATCCGATCGGCGACCGCCTGCGGCGTAAGGCCGCACTGCTCCCGCATCCACTGCTGACTGCCGGCCGCGGAGATGAAGGCGTCGGGCGTGCCGATCGCCTCGAGCACGCCGCGGCCCGGCTTGCGGCGGGCGAGCCACTCGGCCACGGCGCTGCCCAGGCCGCCGATCACGCTGTGCTCCTCGACGACGGCCACCACCTTGAAGCGGTCAAAGCTCTCGCGAAGCAGCGCGTCGTCGATCGGCTTCACCGTGTGCATGCTCACGACGCGAGCGGAGATGCCGTGCCCCTTGAGCAGTTTGGCCGCTTCGAGGGCCGTGGCCGTCATCGTGCCCATGCCGAGCAGGCACACGTCGGTGCCCTCCCGCATCACGAGGCCGCGGCCGACCTCGATCTTCGGCGGCTTCTCATGGATCGTCGGCTCCCCCTTCTTGCCCAGGCGGATGTAGACGGGGCCGGGAAGCGCGAGGGCCGCCTCCATCGCGGGCCCCACCTCCATCGCGTCGGCGGGGCAGAGGACGGTGAGATTCGGGAAGCAGCGCAGGATGCCCACGTCTTCGCAGGAGTGGTGCGTGGGCCCGAGCGATGCGTAGGAGAGGCCGCTGCCGGTGCCCACGATCACCACCGGCACATCGTGGTAGCAGATGTCGACGCGGATCTGCTCGATCACCCGCGTGGTCGCGAAGGGGGTGATCGTGTAGGTGAAGGGCCGCAGGCCGGACAGGGCGAGGCCGGCCGCCATGCCGGTCATGTTCGCCTCGGCCACGCCGCAGTTGTAGAAGCGACTCGGAAACCGCTGGCGATACGTGTCGAAGAGGCGGTTGCCGATGTCGCCCGAGAGAAGGACGATCCTTTCGTCCTTGGCGGCGAGGTCGGTGATGGCGGCGGCGAAGGCGTTGCGCATGAGAGGTGTGGCGGCCGGTCAGGCCTGCCAGAGTTCGACGCGGGCTTTTTCCACTTCGTCGGCGGTCGGGATCCGGTAGTGCCAGTTGTTGTCGTCCTCCATGAACGACACCCCCTTCCCCTTCACGGTATGGCAGACGATCGCCCGCGGCCGGCCCGTGCCGTCGGGCTCGCGCCGCAGGGCCGCGAGCAGGGCATCGAGGTCGTGGCCGTCCACCTCGCAGGCGTCCCAGCCGAAGGCCCGCCATTTTTCGGCCAACGGCGCCAGCGCCATGATCTCGTCGCTGCGGCCGGTGGCCTGCCACTTGTTGTAGTCGATCATCACCGTGACTGTGTCGAGTTTCTGGGCCGGGGCGAACATTGCCGCCTCCCACACGGATCCCTCCTCGCACTCGCCGTCGCTCATGAGCACGAGGCAGCGGGTGGGCCGGTTTTGGATCCGGGCCGCGAGGGCCATACCGAGGGCGATCGGGAGGCCGTGGCCGAGCGAGCCCGTGGCAGCCTCCACGCCGGGCACGCACTGCAGGCCCGGATGCTCGGGCAGGGCGGCGCCGTCTTCGTTGTAGGTGTCGAGCAGCTTGGGATCGAAGAAGCCTCGTTCGGCAAGCACGGCGTAGAGGGCCGTGGCGGCGTGCCCCTTCGAGAGGATGAAGCGATCGCGGTTCGGATCGAGCGGGCGAGCGGGATCGACGCGGAGCGTGCCCCAGTAGGCGGCCACGAGCATGTCGACGCAGGAGAGCGACGAGCCGAGGTGTGGCGTTTCGGCCACGTGCGACATCTCCACGAGCCGGGCCCGGATGCGGCGGGAGATCGCGGCGAGGTCGGCGGTGTTCACGGCGGGGTTCATGGCTTGTGGACGTAGTCGGCGGGAATCTTCCGCAGCCGGTCAAGGTTGGCCTTCATCCAGTCGATCGTCTCGCGGATCACGTCGGCCACCGTGAGCCTGGGCCGCCAGCCAAACTCGCTGCGAGCCTTCGTGGTGTCGAGCAGGTAGGCTGGGTCCTGGGCGAGCCGCGGGGGCGTGGTCTCCACGCAGTCCTCGAACCGCGCCCCCATCTGCCGGCAGATCTCCTCGACCACCTCACGGATCGTCTGGTTTTGGTCGGTGGCCAGGTGGTAGATGTCGCCCGGCATGCCGCGGCGGGCCACCTCGAGCGTGCCCTCGGCCACGTCCCGCATGTGGATGAACGACCGCACGCTCGTGCCGCCCCCCTCGAGTTTCAGTTTCTGGCCCGTGAGCACGCAAAAAACCGTCCGCGGCATGATCCGGTAGAGCGGCTGGCCCGGGCCGCAGACGTTCGCCGCCCGCGTGAAGGCAACGGGAAAGTCGAACGCCTTTCGGTAGGCGAACAGGTTCATGTCGCAGGCGGCCTTCGACACGGCGTAGGGCGTGCTCGGGTTGAACGGGGCCGTCTCCTTCACGAGGCCGCTCGTCGAGCCATACACCTCGGGTGTGGAGATCTGCACGAATTTCTCGAGGAAGTCGAGCTTCTTGATCCGGTCGATGAGCCGGGCGGTGGACACGACGTTGGTCTGGTACCAGTGGTCGGGATGCTGCCAGCTCTGCGCCACCATGCTCTGGGCGGCGAAGTTCACGATGTATTCCGGGCGACGCTCGTGGATGACCGCCTCGATGCGGTCGAGGTCGTGGTTGAAATCGAGAGCGTGAAACGTGAAGCGGTCGTGCGAGGCCCACTTGTAGGGCAGCAGAGCCTGGTCTGGCTCTCGCGACCGGCTGATCCCCACGACATCAGCCCCGGCCGCCAGGGCGCTCGCGACGAACGTCGCCCCCGAAAACGAATTGCTGCCGAGGACGAGAAAAGTTTCAGCGGCCATCTACGAAGGAGCCCTGTCGAACACAAACACGGATGACTGAATTGCGCTGCCCCCAGAAAGCCCCCGGCGGGAGCCGGGGGACTCCGGGTTGCACCAGATACCGTTTCGCCTGCACGTCGCCGTTCACTTCAGCTGGATCGCCTTCATCATCTTGATGTTCGAGTAGCGGATGTCGGTCATCGAGTCGGGGAGTTTGCCTGCCTTGAAGGCCTTGATCAGGTCGCGGGCGCCGTCCTCGATCGTGTGCCTGGGCACGAAGCCGAGCTCGCGCTGGATCTTGTCGGAATTGATCCGGTAGGAGCGGATGTCGTCGGAGGGCGTGGTCACGATCTCGATCTCGCCCTTCTCGGGCATCTCCTGCCGCACGACCTCGCGGATCACCTTGGCCGTGTCGGCCACGGTGTAGTTCTGGTAGCCGGCATTGAAGATCTTGCCCGCAATCTTCTCGTCGGGCACGGTGAGCAGGAGGCAGTAGAGATCGACCATGTCCTGCATGTGGAGGTTCGGCCGCATCTGGGTCCCGCCGAACACCGTGATCCTGCCGTTGTTGACGGCGTGGTTGGTGAGGATGTTCACCGTGAGGTCGAGCCGCTGGCGGGGCGAGTAGCCGCAGATCGTGGCGGGGCGGATCGCGACCGTCGTGAACGACGGGCTCTGCTCGGCGAAGAGCACGGGCTCGCAGGCGGCCTTGTACTTGTTGTAGAGCGAGACGGGCACGAGCGGATGGTCTTCCGTCACCTGCGGCGAGTCGCTCACGCCATACACGCTGCCGGATGAGGCGAAGATGAACCGTCGCGCACCGGCCGCCTTGGCGATCTTCACGCACGGGCCGAACGAGTCGAAGTTCACCGACTGGCTCAGTTGCGGATCGAGCTCCACGCTCGGGTCGTTGGAGATGCAGGCCAGGTGGATGACGGCATCGCAGCCATGCACGGCCTGCCGCACGGTGCCTTGGTCGCGGACGTCGCCCTTGATCACCGTGAGCCGGGGGTTGGCCCGCACGGCCGCGAGCGGCTCCTCGCCGTAGATGAAGAGGTCGAGCACGACCACGTCGTAGCCTTCCTCGAGCAGCCGCGGCGCGAGCACGGCGCCCACGTAGCCCCCGCCGCCGATCACGGCCACCTTGTCGAAACGCTCTGTCGTGCCTGCCATCATCCTGCCTTCGTGCTCGTGGTGCGGAACCCCTGAGCAGGCATTCTACTTCAAGAGCGACTCGATCTGCTTGACGTAGGCGATGCGGTCGATCGGGTCGCGATTGGCGACGGTGGCCACGGCGAGGGCCCCGGCGGCGTTACCCGCAAAGCCCACGACGTCCATCGGGGCCTGCTGGGCGGCGAACAGGGCCGACACGGAAAGAAACGCGTCGCCCGCCCCGATCCGGTCGACCACCTTGCCGGCCACGGCGGGGATGTGGATCAGGCCGTCCTGCGGGTCGCAGCACAGGCAGCCGTTCTTGCCGCGGGTGACGACGAGTCGCTTGCAGCCGAGCTTGTCATACACCTCCCGCGTGAGGGCCTTCACGTCGCCGTGACGGTCGCGCGACTCGATCCGCACCTCCGTCTCGGTGGCCGTCATGTAGTCGACGCCCGGGTATTTGGAGAGTGCGTGGTGGCCGAGGTTGCCGGCGTTGCACTGGGCGTTGACCGCCAAAAACTTCGCCCGCTCGCGAATGATCCGGCGTGCCCGTTCCGAGAGCATCGAGTGGCCGAAGTCGATGACGATCACCACGTCGTATTTCGGCACGTGCTCCATGAGGGCCTGGCAGACGGCGTCGTCCTCCTCGCGGGTGAGGGGGGCGTCGTTGATCTCATACACTTCCATCAACTTCAGGAAGAAGTAGTTTTCCACGAGCCGCCGCTTGACGATCGTGGGGGAGTTCTTGCGGTGGAGGAAGATCCGCTTCACGTTGGGCCGAAGTTTGCTCTCGATGAACGCCTCGTGGGAGTTTTCGGTGCCGAGCTGCGTGAGGCAGGCCACTTCGTCGCAGAAGCTCGCCACGTGGTTCGCGGCCGCGAGGATGCCGCCGGCGAACTTCTCGTCGGAGAGCCGCTTCACGACCATCGTCGGCTCCTTCGACGACTTGCCGATCGCCTCGCAGTAGACGTATTCGTCGATGATCGGCTCGCCGATGAGCAGCACCTTCAGGCCGCGGGCCTTTTCAAGGTAGCCCGTGAGTTCACTGGCCGGGTGGCGCCGCCCGAAGTCGGCGAGGTAGGCCTGCACCTCCGGCGGCAGCGTGCTCATGTGCTGGTTGATGAGCGACGTCGAACTGAAGATCTGGCCGGTGGTGAAGGCGATCCGGCCGCCGACCTCCTTCACGGCCGCCTCTTCCTCGTGGATCTTGCCGGTGACGTCCTTCGACATGTCGGCGTAGTCGGGGCCCTTCACGTAGATGTCGGGCTTGATGAGCCGGATCGCCTCGACGGCGGTGGGGTGGGGATTGATGGCGACGAAGTCGACGCACTCGAGGCCAGCGAGCACCTCGGCCCGGAGCTGCTCGGGGAAGGCGGGGCGATGGGGGCCCTTGTTCACGAATCGGTCGGTCGTGAGCGTGACAACGAGCACGTCGCCCATCGCCTTGGCCTCCTGGAAATACCGGAGGTGCCCGACGTGGAGCAGGTCGAAAACCCCGTGGCAGTGGACGATCCGCCGGCCCTGGGCGCGCAGACGGGCGAGGCCTTCACTCACGTGTAGCAGCGAACCGTTTTTGTCCGATCCGGAAGCGGGTTTCACAGAGAATTGAATGCTTGGGGGGGACGAGAAACCAATCCTATGCTACCCCGCGGATGGACGCCTTTGAACGACTCTCCGCAGCTCAAGGTTCTGTCCGACGTCCGACGCTCTTCTTGTGAGGCCAGTTCCTCCCGCTTATTCTGCATTTTTCAGGGTCTATCGAAGTCTCTCCAGACTGTATGACGGCTCTTCCGACAGGCTCTCACCGTGGAGCACGAAAGCGGATGGTAAATTCCAGTAGGCCACTTGCGGCTTGCCGTGCTTGCGAGGGTACGGGGCTGATCCGAGTCGTCGATCTCGGCAATCAATGCCTGACAGGCGTATTCCCGCGTGTTCGCTCGGAGACGATCAGTTCTGGTCCGCTGCGTTTGGTGTGGTGCGATCGCTGCCATCTCGTCCAACTCGACCACAGTTTCGATGCGAGCGAAATGTACGGCGACAATTACGGATATCGCTCCGGTCTCAATCGGTCGATGGTCGAGCACCTGGAGAGGAAGTGCCAGGCGCTCGAACGAATTGCCCGACTCAAGTCGGGCGACCTCGTGCTGGATATCGGAAGTAATGACGGCACGCTGCTCGGCAGTTATCAAACGCCCGGCTTACGCAAGGTTGGCATCGATCCCACGGCAGGCAAGTTTCGCCAGTACTATCAAGACGACGTGGAACTGATCGTCGATTTCTTTTCGAGAAAAAAACTTACTGCGACGCTTGGCGACGATGCGCGAGCAGCCTTGGTGACGTCGATCGCCATGTTCTACGACCTCGAATCGCCGCGGTCCTTCATCCGCGACATCCGCGACACGCTAGCAGATGACGGCCTCTGGCATTTTGAGCAGAGCTACATGCCGTCGATGCTGCGGCTCAATTCGTACGACACGATCTGCCACGAGCACCTCGAGTTTTATTCGTTCACGGTAGTGCACGAGATGCTCGCGGCGGAGGGGCTGAAGGTCATCGATGTCTGGATGAATAGCGTCAATGGGGGCAGTTTCGCCGTTACTGCAGCCAGGCAGACGGCACGGTATCCTGAGGCCACGCCGATCTGTGAGTGGCTCATGCGACGCGAGGTGCATCTGGGCCTCGGCAATCCCTCGATCTATCGCGACTTCGAGCGGAGAGTGTGGGAGCATCGCGAGGAATTTCGCAGCCTCGTCGCATCACTGACGAGGAGCGGCAAGCGGATCATCGGCTGCGGTGCATCCACGAAGGGAAACGTGATTCTGCAGTTCTGTGGAATCGACGCCTCTCATCTGCTGGCCATCACCGACGTGAATGAGGACAAGTGGGGCCGTTGCACACCAGGAACGTGTATCCCGATCGTTTCCGAGGCCGAGGGTAGGGCGCTCGATCCTGACTACATGCTCGTGCTGCCGTGGCATTTCAAGGAAGGGATCGTTCAGCGCGAACGGGCGTTTCTCGATCGCGGGGGCAGGCTGATTTTCCCGCTGCCGGAAATTGAAATCGTGGGGTACTGATGCGGTGCCTCGTCGTCGGCGGATCGGGACAGGATGGGATTCTGATCTCGGCACAATTGCTCGCAGAAGGGCATCAGGTCGTGTCGGTATCGCGGCGGCCCAGCCCTCTGGAAAGTGTCGAGCACCGGGCGATCGATGTGCTGGATCGTGGTGCCGTCGACAAATTAATTTCAGACGTGCATCCCGACCAGATCTACTACTTGGCAGCCTGGCATCGCTCGTCGCAAGACAAGCCGCCATCTGTGCCGGCAGACCTGGAATCGAGCCTTGCAGTGAATGCAAACGCGTTTGCCGGCGTGTTGGATGCGGCCAGGCGGCACGTTCCAGGAGCCCGGACGGTGTATGCCTCCTCGTGCCGTGTTTTTGGACGAGGCGAAGGCCTGCCGCTCGATGAATCGGCGCCGCGGCGACCAATCTGCGCGTATGGCGTTTCAAAGACAGCCGGAATGGCGATCGCCGAAATCTTCCGGCGTGATCACGGCATGCAGGTTTCCACGGCGATTCTCTTCAACCACGAATCAGAGCTTCGCGGCGAAAACTTCGTTTCGAAAAAACTGGCGTTGGCAGCGATCGCTGCCCGTAGGGATCCGCATCACAAGGTCACGGTCGCCAGCTTGGACGACGTAGCCGATTGGGGCGCTGCGCGAGATCACGTTGCAGCCATGCGTGCCATCGCCAAAGTGGATGAACCCGGGAATTTTGTGGTCGCTACAGGCCGCCTGCGCAGCGTGCGTGAGTTTGCTGACGCATGCTTCTCGGCCGTTGGTCTGAATTGGCAGCGGCATGTCGCTTGCCCATCGACGGGTGCCCGCAGCGGTTGGCAGCTTGTCGGCAACCCGACGAAACTCATGACGCAGACCGGCTGGAAGCCAGCCTTCTCATTTACAGAGATGGTCCAAGACCTCATCAATCGCATTCCCATCTATGAACGACAAAGATCTGCTGATTTTCATTCCTACCTATAAAGAACGCGAGAATGTGCGCCTGATTGTGGAGGGGTTGCGATACAATCTCGGCCCGGTGCCCATTCTTTTTTGCGACGACAATTCGCCGGATGGCACCTACGAGGCAATCCAAGAGTTGGCAAAACAGGACGGCCACATCACGGCTATCCGGCGGCCCGGAAAGCTCGGAATAGGCTCTGCCCACAAGGACGGTATTCGGGAAGCGTATCGCCGTGGATACCGGCGCCTGCTTACCATGGACTGTGATCTTACGCATCAGCCCAGTGACTGCGCTCGGTTTGTCGCTTGTGAGCGAGGCGACGTGGTGATCGGGAGCCGGTTCGTCGACGCGGAATCCCTCGCCGACTGGAACGCCATGCGAAAGTTTCTGACCAAGGCGGGGCACATCGCGACCACGTGGTTGTTGCGGCTGCCCTATGATGCGACGGGGGCACTTCGGCTCTATCACCTGGATCGAATCGGTGACGGCTGGCTCGATCAGGTTTCAAGCGACGGCTACGCCTTTTTCTTTGAAAGCTTGATGGTGTTGCGGTCACGTGGCATGACCATAGAGGAGTTGCCTATTCGTTTGCCGAAACGAACATACGGCAGTTCTAAAATGACGATCCGTGAAATCATCAGGAGTGTCAGCATGCTTCTCAGGCTTGCCATCCGGCGGAGGGAGCTATCGCGTTCATGAGTTGCAACGACGGCGAGTCCGAATCCTCGGCTGCAGTCCCACGGCACGAAGGATGGGACGCGTACTGGGAAAAAAATGCCCGTGGCTCTCGCCGGCTTTATTCCGTGATCGCCAGCGTCTACCGCCGACTCTTCATTTGTACTCGGTTGGCATATTGGCTGCGCCGCACGTTTCCCTCCGGGGCGAAGCTGCTCCATGCGGGCTGTGGGAGCGGTGAAGTCGATGCGCTCGTGGGAAAGCGATACAGAATTACGGCACTGGATATTTCACCCGGTGCGTTGGAGCGATATCGAGGCAACAACCCTCAAGCGGAGGGCTTCATCCACGCGGACCTGATGAATCTTCCGGATTTGGCAGGGGCCTTTGACGGGGCTTATCACCTCGGAGTGCTCGAACATTTCCAGCCTGACGATATCCGGATAATTCTGGCGAATCTCCGCACGGCAATTCGCCCCGGAGGCAGAATGGTGATTTTTTGGCCACTTGCATCGGCACCGAGCGTAAAGGTGCTCGGATTTTGGCATCGGCTGCTCAACAAACCTGGTCGCCATTTCGTGGAACTTCATCCGCCAGAGGTTTCTCTAATCCGTTCGCGGGCTGAAGCGGAAGGCATCATTCGGTCCGGGGGCTGGAAGGTGGCTTCCTACTCGGTGTCTATTTCTGACCTATTCATCCAAGCCGTTATCGTCTGCGAATGAACGGAATGAGTAGGACACAGCGGCTGCACTGCGTCAATGCGTTGGTAGTGGCCGCCATCGTGTGTGCTGGTTTGGCAGCTCACGGACTGCTGCCGTTCACCGACTATCTGTTGTGGGATGGTTGGTGGTATGCCGCAGACCTCGCAAGAGGCGAGGGCGCCCCGACGATGACGCGGCTATTCCGAGAAGTTGGCCGCCCCATGGACATGGCTTTTTATCTGCCGATGAGGCTATTTGGGGGCGATCCGATGGCATGGGCCAAATGGCTGGGCATGATTGCCTGGATTGCTTCGGGATTGTGCATCGCATTTGTCTTACAGCGTGGCGGCGGGCTGGCTTTACCGACTGCGACAGCAATCGCGGTGCTCTCGGTCACGTTGCCGGTGTTTGATCTGTTGGGCGAGTTGTCGTTATGGATGAACACGGCCTGTGTATTTTTTTTCTGGGTCGCATGGGCACTTGTCGTCAGTCTCGCGTCGACCCAGCCCTGGCTGCGCTATCCGATCCGGCTCGGTGCCATCGTGCTGTTCTTTGTGTCGTTCAATCTGAATTCAAACCTGGTGATGTTCTACGCTGTCGCTACGATGCTGGTTGGACTCCGTAGCGCAGACGTTCCCTGGCCGGCCATTCCACCCCGTGTCGGGCGATTGGCTGCCGCAAAGGCAGATTTTCTTCTCCTGCCGATCCTATTCTGGCTGTGGAAGACAACTTTTACGCCGACGAGTGGATACTACGCGCAAGGCTACAACCAGCCTTCTCTCGAACCGACGCGATTTGTTTCCGGCTACGCAGCGATGGCCGTCCATTTCGTCGGCGCAGGATTGTTGGAGCTGGTCGCATCGGCGTCGTGGGTGGGATTCAGTGCTGCAGTTGCGATAGCCGCCGGATTCATGCTCTCGAATCGTTCAGCAAATGGCTTTGATAACGATGAAACTCCGACGGCGCGGATAGCGTGGTGGGGAGTCGCCCTTTTGGGTGCAGCAGCATTTCCTTATCTTGCAGTTGGGCAGAACCTCGCAAGCGAAGGATGGTTAAGTCGCAATGCCATACTCTGCAATGTGCCGCTTGCGATGATCGTTGTGGGGGGCCTTGGCGCCCTTAATGCGAAGGCTGTTTCATCTCTGCCATGGCTATGGGCTGCGGGCGTGGTCATGGTTGCGACTCTTGGCATCGGCAACTGTCATCGCAATTACTTTGCGCTTCAGGCTTTTGGCGTTAAGGAACGGTCGGTCCAGCGGAAACTCCAAGCAGCCATCGCTGAGCACGACGCTTGCGTCGTGCAGTTGCGAGACTACTACTTCCTGCCGAGCACGATTGCCTACTATCCGCCGGCTATCTGGACTTTTCTCGCCAGCGGCACCGCGTCCGCACCCAAAACTTTTGTGATCGATACCCGTGCGATTGCTCCCGACCGGATATCCAAAAACGCCCAAGGGCACGACACTGTCGTCATGCCACAGCTGTTACCTTCGGCCATCGACATCGATAAGGCGATCCATGAAACGACGCTACCGTATGCGATGGAAGGCATCCGGAGAGCCGGACCCCAGATACTATTCTCAATCCTTCCGGGTTCGCTTGGAAACGAGAGTATCCGAATAGGAAAAAGATTCATGGCGTTAAAGTTCCTCGACCCGGAGATGGCGGAGGACTTCGAGGAGCAGCTGACGCAAGCACGGGTCGTGCTGCTACCGCCGGTTCACGAATGAAAGCCTCTTCCGAAACCAGCTACGCCGGGGGTTGCAAACGCACGCCCCACCGATTCCTTGAAAATCCATAAATACGGGGATATGGTTTCCCGTATGAAGACCACCGTCGACCTGCCGGATGACTTGTTCATCGCCGCCAAGAAGCGGGCCGCGGAACTCCGCCAGCCACTCCGGGCCCTCATCGAGCGCGGGCTCCGTGCGGAGCTGGGGCGATCGGTGAGCCTCCGCGCGGCGAAGCCGCGGACCATCCGCTGGGTAACCGTGGCCGGCGGCCTGCCGCCCGGGGTGGACGTGTCCGATCGGGCCGCGATGCACGAGTGGCTGCGGCAGCAGCGATGATCGCGCTCGACACGAATCTGCTGATCTACGCCCATCGCTCGGCCACGCCCGAGCACCGCGCCGCCAAAGCCGCGATCGAAGCCGCGTTGAACTCCACGGGCGGTTGCGGCATACCGCTGCCGAGCGTCGCGGAGTTTTTCAGCATCGTCACTCATCCGACCGCCAGCGGCAGGCCATCGCCACCGCGGACCGCAGCCGATTTCCTGGCCGCAATGCGGCAGAGCGGCGTGGAAGTGCTGGCCCCGGGACCTGCGTTCGGGGAGCGGCTCCTCCAACTGGCCGCCGATCTCGGCGTGAGCGGCGTCAGGATTTTCGATCTCCAGATCGGTCTGTGCGCGCTCGATGGCGGGGCCGCAGAACTGTGGACGCACGACGGCGGCTTCGCGAAACTTCCCGGGCTTGTGATTCGCGACCCGCTCCTCAGCAGGTGATTCCCCCATGCCTCCCCGCAAACCCACCATCGGCATCCTCACCGGCGGCGGCGACTGCCCCGGCCTCAACGCCGTCATCCGGGCCGCCACCAAGGCCGCCGACCGGCTCGGCTACGACTGTCTCGGCTTCCTCCGCGGCTACGAGGGGCTCGTCGAGCCCGTCTCCTACATGCCGCTCACGCCGCAAAACACCGCCGGCATCCTCCTCCAGGGCGGCACGATCCTCGGCTCCACCAACAAGGGGCGGTTCTCCGCCCTCGTCGGCGTGGGTGAGCGGATGGGCATCGATCCCGACCTCCTCGCCCAGACGGCCGACACGCTGCGCCAGCTCGGCATCGGCGGCCTGATCTGCGTCGGCGGCGACGGCTCGCTGGCCATCGCCCAGCAGCTCCACGAACACGGCATTCCGGTCGTGGGCGTGCCCAAGACGATCGACAACGACCTCGGCTGCACCGCCTTCACCTTCGGCTTCGATTCGGCCGTGGCCTGCGCCACCGACGCCCTCGACCGGCTCCACACCACCGCCGCCAGCCACGAGCGGATCATGGTGCTCGAGGTGATGGGCCGCCACGCCGGCTGGATCGCCTTGCATGCCGGCATCGCCGGCGGGGGCGACGTGATCCTCCTCCCGGAAATCGCCTGGGACTTCGAGCACGTCTGTCAAAAGGTGCTCGACCGCGAGGCCGAGGGAAAACGGTTCACGCTCATCGTCGTGGCCGAGGGGGCCCACCTCCCGGACGGCGGCCTCGTGCACGACGGCGGCGATGGCGAACGCCGGCAGGTGAAGCTCGGCGGCATCGGCGAGATCGTGGCCCGCGAGGTCGCCCGGCGGCTCGACCGCGAGGTGCGAACGGTGGTCCTCGGCCACCTGCAGCGCGGCGGGACGCCCACGAGCTTCGACCGCACGCTGGCCACGCAGTTCGGGGCCCACGCCGTGCGGCTCGTGCACGAGGGCCGCTTCGGCCAGATGGTCTGCTACCGTCCGCCGCACATCGAGAGCGTGCCGATCGCCGAGGCGATTCGGAACCTCTCCACGGTCGATCCGCACGGCTCGGCCGTGCAGGCCGCGCGGGCCCTGGGCATCGGCTTCGGCGACGCCGCCGACTCGAGCCCCTTCGCTTGAACCGCGGGCCCCTTGCCCGTGCCGCTCCGGGATGGTCTGATTTTTCCATCGGCCTGCCTTTTCAGGGCCCAGAGACCGAAGGGAAAAGCGTTCGTGACGACGACGAACAAGGCGGCTGGCCGCGTATCCAGCGTGATGAACGAGAACCGGCTGTTTCCGCCGCCGGCCGAGTTCTCGATGCGGGCCCGCATCGGCTCGATGGCGGACTACAAGCGGCTCTATGACGCCGCCCTCGCCGACCCCGAGGCCTTCTGGCACGAGCGGGCCCAGGCCCTGCCCTGGATGAAGCCGTATGCCAAGGTGCTCGACTGGCAGCCGCCGGTCGCCAAGTGGTTCGTCGGCGGCCACACCAATGCGTCGGCGGCCTGCCTCGACCACCAGATCGCCGCCGGCCGCGGCGACAAGACGGCGCTCGTCTGGGTCGGCGAGCCTGTCGGCGAACGCAGAACATTCACCTACCGCGAGCTGCACGCCGCGGTCTGCCGGTTCGCCGCCGGCCTCGAGTCGCTGGGCATCAAGGCGGGCGACGTGGTCTCGATCTACATGCCGATGACGCCCGAGCTCGTGATCGCGATGCTCGCCTGCGCCCGCATCGGCGCGGTGCACTCCGTGATCTTCGGCGGCTTCTCCAGCGAGGCGATCGCCGACCGCAATCACGACGCCCAGGCCGTGGCCGTGATCACGGCCGACGGCGGCTGGCGACGCGGCGCCCAGCTGCCGCTCAAGAAAAACGTCGACGCCGCCCTGGCCTCGACCACCAATGGGCCGACGACCGTCAAGCATGTGATCGTGCTCGAGCGGACCGGCCAGCCGGTGGACATGGTGTCGGGCCGGGATGTCTGGTGGCACGACCTCGTGGCCGGCCGGCCGGCCGACAAGCCGCCCGCCGCGATGGACTCGGAAGCGCCGCTGTTCATCCTCTACACCAGCGGCTCCACCGGAAAGCCCAAGGGCATCAAGCACACGACCGCCGGCTACGTGCTCTGGGCGAAGACCACGGCCGAATGGGTCTTCGACCTGCAGGAGGAGGATCTCTTCTGGTGCACGGCCGACTGCGGCTGGATCACGGGCCACAGCTACGTCACCTACGGTCCGCTCGCCGCCGGCGCCAGCATCCTCATCTACGAGGGCGCGCCCAACGCCCCGCACGAGGGCCGGTTCTGGGAGATCATCGAGCAGGAGAAGCCGACGATCTTCTACACGGCCCCCACGGCCATCCGCTCGTTCATGAAGTGGGGCATGCAGCACATCGAGGGCCGAGATCTGTCCAGCCTGCGGCTGCTCGGCAGCGTGGGCGAGGGCATCAATCCCGAGGCCTGGATGTGGTACCACGAGGTGATCGGCGGCAAGCGGTGCCCGATCGTCGACACCTGGTGGCAGACAGAGACCGGCGGGATCATGATGAGCCCGCTGCCCGGCTGCACGCCGACCAAGCCGGGCAGCTGCACGCTGCCGCTGCCGGGCGTGGCCCCGCAGATCGTCGACGCCACCGGCACGCCGGTGGAGCAGGGCGAGGGGGGCTGGCTGGTGATGCAGAAGCCCTGGCCCGGCATGCTCCGCGGCATCTGGGGCGACGACGAGCGGTTCGTGGAAACCTATTGGTCCAAGGTCGCGGGAAAATACCTGGCCGGCGACAACGCCCGACAGGACGCCGACGGCTACTACTGGATCATGGGGCGGATCGACGACGTGCTCAACGTCGCCGGCCACCGGCTCTCCACGATCGAGATCGAAAGCGCGCTCGTCAGCCATCCGTCCGTCGCCGAGGCGGCGGCCGTGGGCCGGCCGCACGACGTGAAGGGGGAGGCCGTGGCGGTCTTCGTCACGCTCCGTTCCGGCACGCCCTCCGACGCCCTCAAGGACGCCCTGCGGAAGCACGTCCGCCAGCAGATCGGCGCCCTCGCCGCCCCGGACGACATCCACTTCACGGCCACGCTCCCCAAGACCCGCAGCGGCAAGATCATGCGGCGGCTGCTCCGCGACATCGCCGCCGGCAAGGAGACCGTCGGCGACACGACCACGCTCGAGGACTACAGCGTGCTGGCCAAGTTGCGTGGCGACCAGGAGTAGTGCGAACGCCCATGGCGGGCGTGGGTGAGTAATGCCGGTGATGGGCTGCCCGTGCCCCGTCGCCGGACGTTCGCTCCGGCCCTCCGGGCCTCCGCTCTCTCGGAGGTGCCGGCGCTCCGGCATCCATGCCTCCGCTGGTCACCTACGCCGGCTCTCGGAGCACGCGCAGCCCCTCACCTCCTCGACTCGGACGCAAGGGAAGCCTGCTTTGTGGTCTCACCTTTGGAAACATCATCGATGGCTGACGCATTGACTACCTCGCCGCCCGAACTCCTCGCCCCGGCCGGTGATTGGGACTGCGTCCGCGCCGCGATCGCCAACGGCGCCGACGCCGTCTACTTCGGTCTCGACGCCGGCTTCAATGCCCGGGCCCGGGCGGCGAACTTTCCGCTCGCCGAGCTGCCGCGGCTCATGACGCTGCTGCATCGGCACGGCCTCAAGGGCTACGCCACGCTCAACACGCTGGTGTTCAGCGCCGAGCTGGCCGAGTTCGAGCGGGTGGCGGGCACGGTCGCCGCGGCGGGCGTCGATGCGGTGCTCGTGCAGGACGTGGGCGCGGCCCGGCTGCTGCGGGCCACCTATCCCGATCTGCCGCTGCACGCCTCGACGCAGATGACGCTCACCAGCGCCGAGACGATCGCGCTGGCCGAGGAGCTGGGCATGGAGCGGGTGGTGGTGGCCCGCGAACTCTCGATCGACGAGATCCTTGCCATCCGCCGGCTCACCCCGATGCCCCTGGAAGTGTTCGTGCACGGAGCGCTATGCGTCGCCTACTCCGGCCAGTGCCTGACCAGCGAGTCGCTCGGCGGCCGCAGCGCCAACCGTGGCCAGTGCGCCCAGGCCTGCCGGCTGCCCTACGAGCTCGTCTGCGACGGCCAGGACGTCGATCTCGGTGCCCAGAAATACCTGCTCTCCCCGCAGGACCTGGCCGCCTATGCCCTGACGCCGGAACTCATCGCCGCCGGCGTCTCGTCGTTCAAGATCGAGGGCCGGCTGAAGACGCCCGAATACGTGGCCAACATCACCCGGCACTACCGCACGGCGATCGACACGGCCGTCGCCGGCCGTCCGGTGCAGTTCACGCCGCGGGAAGTGGAGGAGATGGAGCTCTCCTTTTCCCGCGGCTTCTCCCCGGGCTGGCTCCACGGCTGCGACCACAAGCTGCTCGTGCCGGCGACGAGCAGTGCGAAGCGGGGCGTGCGGCTGGGCACCGTGGTCGAGGTGCGCCGCGGCCGCGTGACCGTCGATCTGGCCACGGGCCTCGCCGGCGGCGTGAAGCGTGGCGACGGCGTGGCCTTCGCGGCGGGCGAGACGAGCGACGACGCCGTCGGCGGCCGGGTGTACGAGGTTTTTCAGGCAGGGCGATCGGAGATCGAGCCGGTGACCGGCGGCCGGGTGGAACTCGCCTTCGGAAGGGACAGCGTCGATCTCGCCGCCATCGCCCCCGGCCAGGCCGTGTGGAAGACCGACGACCCGCAGCTCACGGCCCGGCTGCGGCGCACCTTCACCGGCGACACCCCGCTGCGGCGACAGCCGATCGACATGCACGTGCAGGCGGCTCCGGGCGATCCGGTCCGTGTCGTGGCCCGCACGGCCGCCGGCGTGGCCTGCGCGGTGGTTTCGACCGAACCGGCCCGCGAGGCCACGAAGCATCCGCTCGACGACGCCACGCTCCGCGATCAACTCGGCCGCCTCGGCGGCACGCCCTACGAACTCCGGGCACTCACTGCCGAAATCGTCGGCCGCCCCATGCTCCCCTTCAGCCTCCTGGGACGACTCCGCCACGACCTCGTCACGGCCCTCGACGCCGCCACCGTGGCCGGGCCTCACCGGGTCGCGGTATCCGTCAACGCCCCCCTGCCCCCAAGAAGCCCCGGGCGGGAGCCCGGGGACACCGGGCATGAAAACAACCCCGCCGTCCATGCCGGACGACCTCACGCAATTCCCCGCTTCGACCCCGCGTCGCATGGCACCCGGGCAGAGATGCCACCCGGAGTCCCCCGGCTTCCGCCGGGGGCTTTTTATGCCGTGCGCACGTCTCACGCCGAAAGCACGATGAGCGAAAGCGCCCCATCGAACAGCGCACCAGCGGGGGATGCGGTGAGCCAGCATGCCGATGATCGTGAAGCCGCCGGAGAACCCGCGCCCGCCATTCCCCGCCTCCACGTCCTCGTCCGCTCGCTCGCCCAGCTCCGCGCCGTGCTCGACCTCGGTGAGACGAGCCTGGCCGCCGACTTCGCCGACATCCGCCAATACCGCGAGGCCGTGGCCGCCTGCCGAGCCGGCGGCGCATCGCTCCTCCTCGCCCCGCCGCGGATCCAGAAGCCCGATGAACTGGGCATCTTCCGCCTCCTCGCGAAGCAGGAGCCCGACGGCATTCTCGCCCGCAACTGGTCCGGCCTGCGGTTCTTCCGCGACCTCGGCCTTCCGGTGGTCGGCGACTTCTCCCTCAACGTCACCAACGAGCTCTCGGCCGAGTTCTTCGTGGCTGCCGGCTGCACCCGGGTGACGGCCTCCTACGACCTGAACCGCGAGCAGCTGCTCGCCCTCGTGGCGGCGACGCCGCCGCAGTGGCTCGAGGTCGTGATCCACCAGCACATGCCGATGTTCCACATGGAGCACTGCGTGTTCTGCGCCGTGCTCTCCCCGGGCACGAACAAGACAAACTGCGGCCGCCCGTGCGACGAGCACGTGGTCAAGCTCCGCGACCGGATCGGCGTCGAGCACCCGCTCACCGCCGACGTCGGCTGCCGCAACACGCTCTGGAGTGCCGTGCCGCAAAGCGGCGCCGAGGTGGGGCCGGCCCTGCTCGAACGCGGCGTCCGCCATTTCCGGGTCGAGCTCCTCGACGAGCCGGCCGCCGAGATCGCGCGGATCGTGGCCGCCTACCGCGGCCTGCTCGCGGGCCGCACCACGGGCCGCGAGGTGTGGAAGGCCCTCAACGCCGCCAACCGCGTGGGCGTGACCCGGGGCACGCTCGAGGAGAAGCGAAACCCCCTCGCGCTGTTGTGACAGCCAAGAGGATCCTGACACCATGCCCGTCCTGCTCCAAACGACGCTCCTGCTCATCTGCTCGAACGTCTTCATGACGTTCGCCTGGTACGCCCACCTCAAGGACATGAGCGGCCGGCCGTGGTTCATCGCGGCCCTGGTGAGCTGGGGCGTGGCGCTCGCCGAATACCTGCTGCAGGTGCCCGCGAACCGGATCGGCTACACGACGATGAACCTCGGGCAGTTGAAGATCCTGCAGGAGGTGATCGCGCTTTCGGTGTTCGTGCCGTTCGCGGTGCTCTACATGAAGCAGCCGCTGAAGCTCAACTACCTGTGGGCGGCCATGTGCATCTGCGCGGCCGTGTACTTCGTGTTTCGGGACTCGTGAGGGCCGCCCGCCCGCCGCCGCTCACCGCCGCATCGCCCGGCAAGCATCGTGGCACTTCTTGCAGGCCGCCGCGCATGCCTTGCAGCAGGGCGTGTCGCCGCACTTCACGCATTCGGCGGCGCACTGCTCGCACGCCTCCTCGCAAACCTCGCACATCTCCTCGGCCATGGCCGAGTCGTACTCCAGGAGCGCGACGCACGCCCGGCAGGTCTCGATGCAGGTCAGGCAGGTTTTCTCGCAGCCGGGGCAGTCGCATCCCACGATGCATTCGCGGCAGGCCCGGATGCACTCGTTGCACGCCTTGATGCAGTTTTCTTTGGCGACGGGATCCATCTTCGTTTCGGCAGCTTGGATGGAGGCCCCGACGAACGCCAGGCCGAGGCACAGAAACACTGAGGTAATGAGAAGAACACGGTTCATGGCTGGTACTTCCGCATCAAGGAAAGAAAAGGAAAGAAGAGTCATCGCCACGACAGGCGTTCACAGCCTGAAACACACGTCGCGGATGATGCCCCCCGTGCCCGCAGCACAGACGCCCCGCTCACGGATCACGTTCCGCCAGGCTGTTTCTCGCCCAGCCGCTTCATCAGCGCGTCGTGATCGGAGATCGCCTTGCCCAGCGAATCGTCGATGGTCTGGCAGCACGCCATCGCGGCTTTCGCATCAACGTTGTCCTCCATGCAGCAACTGCAGAGAGTCGCATGACTCCGCCTTGCTGCCGCGAGGTTACGGTCGATGCTGTCCAGCGCGGCCAACGTCTCCTTGTCCTTCTGGGCCTCCGCCTGCCTCCGCATCCAAGCGAGATGCTTCTCTGACTTCGTGATGTAATCACCGATTTCGTCAGCCGCGGCCTGCGCGATCTGTGGGCTCACGACGACGACTCCGGGCGACTCTCTGACGACTGCTTCGCCACCGATGACCTGCCCTGGCACGGGCTGCGTGCTGCGGACGAACTCCCGGAAGGAACCTGTCGACTCCCGGGCACCATGCATGGCGGTTCGCGCGCCACGGCCGTAAAAATCGAATCGCCCTCGGGCTTTTGCGTCGGCGGACGGCTGTGCCAGCACCGTGCTGGCACACAAGGCGACGACGGCCGGAAGAAAGACTGCGAGTGACTTCATGGATGGAACTCCACGGTAAGGGGTGGCAATCCGCGTCCATGCCGCCACCATTTCTACGGGGCGCCAAACTCACCTGCGTCACTTTTCGTTTCCATGCCGCCCACCACAACACATTGACGACGGTGGACACCTGGGTGAGCAGACCGACGATGTGGCTTCGAGCTGCCGGTCCGGCGGTCCGCACCAAAACCGGTCCCGCTCGGCGGCGTCGGGCACCACATGCTGGAGATGGTCGCGGGCCGTTCGGCATTGGCGATGTACTGGTCATAGCGCCACAGTGGATCGAGCCGACGATTCAGTTCGGCGCTGAGGTCATGATCGTGATCGGCGATTCCAGCGGTCTCGCCGAGGTGCTCGTATTCGTGTTCAGCGGCAAGAAACATGCCTCTGGCCTCCCTGGAGGTTTGCGACATGGATATCACTCCCGGCGAAGCCGCGCGGGGCCGATCAGATCATCGGGCATCCCAGCCCTGCTATGAAGCTCGAACGGCTCGGCGAGGAGATCCGCGAGGTCCAAGCGAGAGTCACGAACCTCACGGAAGCGGCGCCTCACCCCGCCTGGACACCCCGAGGAGCTCCTTGGAATGCGCAGCGACGCATCCGTCACCTGCGCCTCATCGACGGCGGGCTGTCGACTTGTCTCATCCGCCAGCCATGAAGACGTCTTTCTTCGGAAAGGCCTCGAACGTCGCCGCGGGCTTCCCAAAATTCACTGCCAGCACATCCGCGGGCTGGCCGGCGATCCACTGGGAAAGGTCCACGGTCTGGTACGTGCCCGAGTTGAACACGATCAGAACTCTGGCCGGATTCGGCCCGATGTTCTCGAGCGAGTGACCGTACCCCTGCGGGATGTAGCCGACGTCGCCGCTCTCGAGCGTCGCTTCCCGATAGCGACCGCGGGAGCCGAAGAGCGTCGCCCGGATCGTTCCGGAAAGCATGTACTGCCACTCGTCGGCGTTCGGATGCCAGTGCAGCTCGCGGAGCGCGCCCGGCTCGAGTTCGAGGATCACGCCGGTCATGGTCGCCGAGATCGGAAAGTCCTTCGCCTCCACACGCCACTCCCGGCCGCCCTTGAAGGTGTCGAGCGGTTCCTGGGAGTGCAGCGCATGCTTGTGCGACAGCGGCGGCGGGTTCACGCCGGCGAGCGGCTTGGCCGCTGGCTCGGGCGGCACCGGCCCCTTCGCGAAATACACCTCCCCCTTGGGAAATCCTTGAAATGTGGCCTCGGGCACGCCGAGGTTCTTCGCGAGAAGCGCGGGCGGAACATGGCCCATCCAGTCGGTGAGGCTGAAGGTGCCAAACTCCGAGAAGTAGCCGTTGTCGAACACGAGGATGAATTCGCAGGGCTCGTTTCCGAGGCACTGGAGCATGTGGCCGTGGCCGCGAGGGAAATACCAGATGTCGCCGGGACCGAAATCATCGATCCCCGTTCGCCCCTGCGGATCGACGACCGTGGTCCGCACCCGGCCGCTTTTGACGTAGGCCCACTCGGCAGCTGTTGCGTGCCAGTGCAGTTCCCGCATCACCCCCGGCTCGAGCCGCATCGAAACACCCGCGATACCCTTTGAAATGGGAAGCTGCTCGACCGTGGCCTCCTTCCCGTAGCTGCCGTCACGAACGCGGCCCTTGGACTTCTCGAGCGCGAACGTAAATTCCGGAAGCTCCTTGTCGGCGAGCAACGGGTCGGGCACGTTGTTCATGAACGACGTGTCGCCGGCAGACGCGGGCGTCGAAGAGGAGGCGAGAAGCCCGGCGGCGCCGGCCAGTGCCGTCATGCCAGCGAGGAACTCGCGACGGTCGGACGAATCCATGGAAGACCAGCCTTTCTGGAGGACAACGTGACCCGGCATAATCTTCCAGACGGCGGGCATGTTGGGCAAACCCGCTCCCTCGAGCAGGCAGGCGGTACCGTGTTGATCCCGGCGATGCATCGGCGGCATTTCCTCGCGACGACCGCGGCGACCGTGGCGGCAGGCTGGAGCTCGAGGCAGGCACCCGCGGCGGAGTCCGCGCCCGACCGAGCAGATGATCCCACGGGATTTCTCGGGCGGCGCTCTCCCGTCTTCACGCGGCACTGCATCGCGTCATCGAGCTCGCCGCTGGCGACGCAGGTGGGCTTGCGGCTGCTCGAGGACGGAGGCAACGCCTTCGACGCGGTCGTCGCGATGGCCGGCATGATGGCCGTGGTGGAGCCGATGATGAGCGGTCTCGGCGGCGACACGATGATCCTCGCCTGGTCGGCGAAGGAACGAAAAGTGTTCGGCCTCAACGGCAGTGGAGCCGCACCCTCGGGAGCGAGCCTCGATCGAATTGGGAACCGGCCAACCATGCCGGAGACCGGGGCGACGTCGGTGACGATCCCCGGTGCGGTGGACGGCTGGTGTCGACTGCTCGAGCGGTTTGGCAGCCTGCCGCTCACCCGTCTCTGGGAGCCGGCCGTCAGCGCCGCCCGCGACGGCTTTCCGGTGGGCGAGTCGATCGCAGGCACCTGGGCACTGGCCGCACCGCAGTTGCCGAAGTTTGCGTCGCCCGAGCTCATGAAGCTTCTCCTGCCGAACGGCAAGCCACCGGTGCCGGGTGCGCTCGTGCGGTTTCCACAACTCGCCGACACGCTCGCTCGTGTCGCGAAAGGGGGACGCGAGGCCTTCTATACGGGGCCTGTGGCCCAGGCCATCGCTGGCACGCTCTCGGCCGGCGGAGTGCCGACGGTGCCAGCCGACCTGGCAGCACAGAAAGCCGCCTGGGTAGAGCCGCTGTCGGTTCGCTACCGCGGCCGTGACGTGCTGGGTCTCCCTCCCAACTCACAGAGCGTCGTCGCCTTGGTCGCGCTGGGCATCCTGGAGGGCTATGACCTCGCTGCGATGGGTGAATCGGCGCGGCTGCACCACGAGATCGAGGCTTTGCGGCTGGGTTTCGAGTTTGCAATCGACGAGGTAGGAGACCCGACCGAAGCGATACTCGAGAAGGTTCGCCGCGTTCTCGCAGCCGATGGCCTTGCGGACTTGCGCGGACGGATCACGGATCGCGCGACGGCCGCCGTGCGGGCCCAGGGGGGCAATACGGCCGACACGACCTACGTCTGTGCGATCGACAAGGATGGAAATGCCGTATCGCTGATGTCGAGTATCTGCGGGGTATTCGGCTCGGGTCTGCTGGCCGGCGACACGGGCGTGATCCTCAACAGCCGCGCCAGCCAATTTTCCACGCGGCCGGGCCATCCGAATGCGCTTGTCGCGGGCCGCCGCCCGCGGCACACCATCCTGCCCGGCATGGTGCTCCATGAGGGCGTGCCGGAGTTTCTGCTCGGCTGCATCGGGCTCAACAACCATCCGCAGGGGCAGGTGCAACTGCTCGTCGATACCCTCGACCTGGGCATGAATCCGCAGCAGGCGTGCGACGCCCCTCGGTTTCGCGTCGTGATGACGAGCGACGAGGTGCAGCTCGATGCGCGCATCCCGGAGCAGGTGCAGGCCGAACTTTCGGCCCGGGGCCACCGGCTTGGCGACCCGACTGCCTTCAAGGGTGCTGCGCAGATGGTGCGGATCCATCGGGGTGTGGCGGGCGTGGGGCCGTGCCTCGAGTCCGGCGTAGATCACCGGCTCGATGGCGTGGCACTCGGCTGGTGACCGCCCAAGAACCTGATGGTCACGCGAACCAATCCTCCTCGAGGAGTTTCGTTTCCTCGGCGGCGGTGAGCCGGTGCTCCGGGTCGAAGGCCTTCACCGACCGCCGTTGATTGATCGCGTCGAACGTGTCCATGCAAAATGCATCTTGCGGCATGGGCGGCTGCGCGGGGCTCGGATGACCGACGTTCCCTGGATCGAGTGGTATCAGAGCCTTAGCAGACTGTGGAACAAGTCTGCCCGAGCAGGATGCGACGGCCAGCGACCCAGGAAACCCTCGGCGTATCCTGCGGTCGCTCAAGTGGACAAAGGCCATGGATGGCTTTGTCCACGGACAGCTGGGTCTCGAGGTAGTCACATGCGGCCAGGAGTTCTTCGGCAGCTTGGTGCCGAAGAACCACCGGCAGGCTCACCGCTTCGCCCGGGCGAGAGCCTCCGCCTCGACATCGGCCCACGGCCGCACGGCGTCGGGATTCGCCACGCTGTCTGCCAGCCGACGCTCCAGCTCCGCCCGTTCGCCGTTTCTGGCAGTACCCGAGGCGGAGTGGGTCTGCGCGAATGACCTCTGCTTTGCGATCGAGGATCCGTTCCCCGTGTCGCCTGGGCACGTGCTCGTGATCCCGCGGTATGTCGGCGACATGGCCGACCCCCGCGGCGGCGTGCGGCACGTGATCCCGGAGAAGGGGAATTACCTTGTCGCCCAAGAAGCCCCCGGCGGAAGCCGGGGGACACCGGGTGCGAAGGCCACCCACCCATCCATGCAAACCCGGGATCGCCCCACAGCCGGCAGCCCCAGCGATTCCGCTTCGGCCTTGCTTGGAACCGGGCTCTCCCTCACCACCGGTCCCGATCGGCCGCTCTGGCCACGGCTTGCCGAGCGGCTGCCGGGGGCGAGCGAGATCGACCTGCTCGCGTCGTTCGTGCAGATGTCGGGGCTCGATCTCGTGCAGCAGACTCTCTTTCGCGCGATTGCCGCCGGGGCTCGGGTGCGACTCCTCGTGGGCGACTACCTCGGCATCACGTCGCCCGACGCCCTGCGGCAGCTGCTCGCCTGGATGGAGATGGCGGCGGATGGAGGGCGGACTCCGGGTCTGAACCACCAACCAATCATCAACGCTCTCCGAGCTCCGTCCCGCCGTTCGACCTCCTTCCCTCCCCGCCCCCCGCCGCCCGCTACATCACCCACGTCCCGGTCTACGACCTCACCGCGGCAGCCGGCTTCTGGGGGCCGGGGAGCGTGCCGGAGGAGATCGGCTGGACGGAGGTGCCGGGCGTTTCGCTCAAGCCCGGCATGTTCGTGGCGCGGGTGACGGGCACGTCGATGGAGCCGCTGATCCCGGACGGCTCATGGTGCCTGTTCCGCCCGTGTCCGGCGGGCTCGCGCGAGGGCCGGATCGTGCTCGTGCAGCTGGGCACGGACGGCGCGGGCGAGAACGGCGGCCGGTTCACCGTCAAGAAGTACCACTCGGAGCTATCTACAGATTTGGCCGTCACCACCGACGGCTGGCGGCACGACCGCATTCAGCTGCTGCCGGTGAATCCGGCGTTCGAGCCGATCGAGATCGAGGCGGAGGTGGCAGCCGATATCGTGATCGTCGGAGAGTTTGCCGTACTCATCCCACAGTCAGGACGCCGGTATCCGAGCCTTCTATGCGTCAGCCACAACACGGACACTACGAGGCGATCGGCCGTGCGTGGGCGATTTCGTCCGCGTGGGCCTGACGACATCATCGTGCGTTACCGTGGCGACGAGATCATCGGCCTCACGATCCGGCATGCCAGCCGTGTGCGCACAGCACAACCACCCCGTGGCCGCCGGCATGACGCCGCAACGGCCTGCCGGGGCTCTGGCCGACGGGCGTCGCAGCCCGACCGGCTCTTTGGATTTGTCACGGCAGGGGCGGTGCCTTCGGATGCCGCGCCTGCCTTCTTTTTTCACGACAGGTTCCATGGTGAAAGTCACGGCTCCTCATGCCACTGCTTTTCCCAGGCGTTTCGTGGGGGAATGCCTACCGGATCGCCTCGTCGTGGGTGCCGTCCACGGCCGTGACTCCAGCGGCCGGCCCATCGCCACTCAGCGCTATATTCGTCCAAGCAGGGCAAGGATCAGCAGAACGACCAGGATCAGCCCAAGCAGTCCTCCGCCCGCGCCGAGAAAAGTGTTCCCGCTGCGGAAGCCGTAGCCACCGCCCAGCAGCGACAGGACGAGAATAACAACAAGGATCAGTACGAGTGGACTCACGGCTTGCTCCTCACGAAGGAAAAAGACACCTGTAGTTGTGGAGTCCCTCCCGTACGTTCGGAATGCATCCCGATTTCGGCTCGTAGACCAACTGACTCTCGCCTGCGCTCCGACTTGAGCAGGTTGTCGAGAGTCCCTGCAGGGAGTTTCGCGAACGCCTCGTCGGACGGGGCGAACACCGTAAAGGGTCCCTTGCCCTTCAGCGTCTCGACGAGCCCGGCTAACTGTCCGTGGACAAAGACCTCCATGGCCTCTGTCCACTTGGCCGACCGGTGGAAACGCCGAGGGTTTCCACGGTCGGCATTCGTCGCATCCTGCTCGGGCAGAATTGTTCCACAGTCTGCTAACGCGTCAGAATGATGGCGGTGCCGTGCCGCGACGCCCCATGATCAACGCGATCACAAACAGAGCCAAAAACACCACGAAGAGCAGCCGGGCAATATCGGTCGCGGCTGCTGCAATGCCACCGAAGCCGAACACTGCGGCAATGATGGCAACGATCAGAAACAGGATGGCCCACCGCAGCATCACAGCGCCTCCTTCCACACAGCGAAGGCGTCCGGTTGCCGGAAAACAGGTCATCCTGATGAGCCTGCATGACGCAACGCGTGCGTCGCCAGATCTCGCATCCCTACGCTACGCCGTAGCCCCACGCGTCGTCGGAAATCGCAGGAAAACGGCTGGCAATGCGTGCCATCGCAGGGAGACACTTCCCGTGGTTCCGCGCACGCGGCTTTGTCGCTGCGTGCAGTGCCGTAGGCCGGGCCCGGCCTATCTTGGGTCGCGAACGCCGCTCACCGGGCGATCCAATGCCCGGTGAGTCAACGCCGCGAGTTTCTCCGCTTCACATCGCCAACGTGCGGCAGGCCTCCTCACACTTTTTGCACGCCTCCGCACACTTCTTGGCATGCGGCATGTCGCCGCACTTGTTGCACTCCGCCGCGCATTGCTTGCACGCTTCCTCGCAGACCTTGCACATCTCCTTGGCAAGCGGCGAGTCGTATTCCATCAGCGCCACACAGGCCCCGCAGGTCTCGATGCAGGTCAGGCAGGTCTTGTCGCACGCCGGACAGCCGCCGTGGAGCAAGCACTCCCGGCAGGCCCGGAGGCACTCGTTGCACGCCTTGATGCAGTTTTCTTTTGCGACGGGATCCATCTTCGTTTCGGCAGCTTGGATCGACGCCCCGACGAACGCCAGAACGAGGCTCAGAAGCACTGAGGCAATGAAAGGAACACGGTTCATGGTCGGCACTCCAGCATCAAGGAAAGGAAGGCCATCGCTACGCCCGGCGTTCACAGGCCGAGACATGCGTTACGAATGAAGCCCACGGGCTCTTGCAGCAGCGGACGGCTGTGCCAGCACCGTGTTGGCACACAAGGCGACGACTGCCGACAGAAGGACTGCGAGTGACTTCATGGATGGAACGCCACGGTAGGGGGTGGTGATCCGCGTCCATGCCGCCACCATTTCTACGGGGCACCAAACTCACTTTCGTCACTTTTCTCTTGTATACCGCCACTCACCAGACATTGCCGACGGTGGACACCTGGGGGAGCAGACCGACGATGTGGCTTCGCGTTGCTACTGCAGGGAGAATCGCTCGGAAAAGACTCGCTTGGCTGGCACCCCAAGGGCCGCGAGATCTTTGCTGAGCATCCGCATCACAACCGGCGGTCCGCACAAAAATACGTCCCGCTCAGCGGCGTCGGGCACCACACGCTGGAGATAGTCGCGGGTCACGAAACCGCTGGAGACCGTCACCCGCGGGAGCGTGCCCGATTGCGGTAGCGGCGGAAGGCTTTCCTCGCTGAGGACGTGATGTACCGGCATGCCATAGCGGGCGGAGAGGTTCTCCACTTCCTGGCGGAGCGCGATTTCGTCGCTTTTCAGACTCCCGTAGATCAGGACGACGTCGCGGCCCTGCTTCAGAAGGTCCTCGGCAATCGAGCGTAGTGGCGTGATTCCGATCCCGAACGCCAGGCACAGCACCTTGGGTGACGTCCCCCTTGCACTCGTGAAGATTCCGTATGGACCTTCGAGAATCACACGTGTGCCCGGCGGCACGCTCGGCACCGCGCTGCTGAAATCCCCGACTGCCTTCACGGACAACCGGAGCTGCTTGCCGTCATACGGCAGTGACAGTGAGTAGGGATGCGACTCCCACCACAGACGCGGGCACAGAAATCGCACCATGACGAACTGGCCGCTCCGGAAGCGATACGCCTCGAGATTCCGGCCCCCAATGACGACGGATGTCACGTTTCGGGTCTCCGGCACCACCGCAGCGACCACGAACCGGTGTCGAAAGGAGCGTGCCAAAGGCAGCCCGACGCGGTAGACGGCGACCACGCCAACAGCCAAGAGTGAGACCAGCCACCAGTAGGCCATGAACGCGGCACTCGCCTGAAGGCTGCCGCCAAGCGCCACCTGATGCCAAAACGCCAGCAGAACCGCGGCGTACATGGCCAAGTGGACGGCATACCACCACTGGTAGTTCCACGACGTCCACGGCTGAATCAAGGAGTAGATCAGGATCACAACGAACAGGCTGAAGGCAACGCTTGCGCCGATGACTCCATCCATGCGTAGCACCGTGGCCGCGTCTGAGGCCAGCGCCCCCGTGTCGCCTTGGCCGTATGCGGCCAGGATCAGAAGCGGATGTGCGATCAGCGGCGCAAGGAACACCTGCCCGATCCGGTGATGAATGCGTGCCAAGCCATCGAGGCCGTGTACCTGCTCCAACCACGTTGCCCGACTCATGATCAGGAGTTGAGCAAGCGCGAGCGAGGCCAGCAGCAGGCCCGCGAACTGCCCGGCGGCGAGCCAGATGTCTGTCGAGGGGGCCACTCGTATCGCATGTGTCCAACCCACGACGCTGATCCCGGCATGCACGGCCACCAGCCAGGCCAGCGGGCTGACTTGGGATACCAGCGAGCGGACACGCGAGCATGACGGTGCTACGCTCGCACTCGCTGTCCGTGGACAAAGACCTCCATGGTCTTTGTCCACTTGGCCGACCGGTGGAAACGCCGAGGGTTTCCAAGGTCGGCATTCGTCGCATCCTGCTCGGGCAGACTTGTTCCACAGTCTGCTAGGCACGGCGGTACACGTAGTGCTCGAGGTGATTCAGGACAACTTCGCACTGCCCGACGCGGTGGGCGTTGATGTCTCCGAGCGACACCACGCCGACGACGTTTTCGTTGGCATCGACTACAGGCATATGCCTCACCCGCCGGACCCGCATCAGTTCTGCGACCTCGTCAACCGACACGTCATCACCACAGGAGAACACGTCGCGGCTCATGGCCTGGTGGACAAGCCGCATGGCAGCGTCATCAGCATCTCGGACTAGCCGGACCACGTCCCGCTCGGTGATGATTCCCTCGAGCCGCGGGCCTTGCATGACGAGAAGCGATCCGACCCCTGCCGACAGCATGAGCGCCGCAGCATCACGAACAGTCATCGTGGGGTGCGCCGACACGACGCCCTTGATGGCTTTTCTCTGCAGCACGTCGCAGACACTGTAATAGTCCTGGCAACATGGCTTGGGCTCTGTCATCGCACCCCCGCTTTTCGCACACGCACCCGGGGCGGGGCCCCGGCAGGCGTGCTCCCATGAAAAAGTCGTCTAGAAGACCGTGGAAAAAGTCTGCCTGAGCAGGATGCGAGGTATGCCGACCGTGGAAACCCTCG
>CAZJHQ010000023.1:0-47218 GCA_964545915.1 uncultured Candidatus Kuenenia sp.
AGTGGCTCATCAGCACGGAAACCGTTGCGGAAGTGCCATTGGCCGGACTATCCCTGGTGTCGCGCAGCCTATACTCACTCGGTAGCCTTTGTTTCCGCCACCCGCGTCGAGCGTGCCGATGCCTCTCTGGTCGCTGCCGATGTCTCGCGCGGCGGAGCTCATGGACGATCCGGCGCTGCCGGCCGCCGAACATGCGGAGGCGCTCGGGGCCCTGGCGACGATCAACGCCGTCTCGCGAACGGCCGCGCATGTGGCCGGGTCGGTCGCCGCCATGCGGCCCCCGACCGCTGACACGTTCACCGTCGTGGACGTGGCCTGTGGTGGGGGCGACGTGACGGTCGCCGTGGCGCGGCGGCTGTCTCGGCCCACTGTGGGCCCGCGGCCGCAGGTCGTGGGGATCGACATCAGCCCGCGGGCGATCGAGCGGGCCACGCAACTCGCCCGCGACCGCGGCAGCTCGGCGGCCTTCGCCGTCCGCGATGTGCTCGAGTCGGGCCTGCCGCCGTGCGACGTCGCCGTCAGTTCGCTGTTTCTTCACCACCTCGACGACGCCGACGCCGTCGCGCTGCTGGGCCACATGGCGACGGCCGCCCGCGTGGGAGTCGTGATTTCTGACCTGATCCGCAGCCGCCTCGGCCTCGCGCTGGCGGTGATCGGCACTTCCGTGCTGGCGTCGTCGCGGGTGGCGCGGATCGACGGACCGCTCTCCGTGCGGGCCGCCCGCACGATCCCCGAATATCACGAGTTGCTGGCCCAGGCGGGGATGGCGGCGGCGACGGTGCGTCGCACGTGGCCCGAACGGGTGCTCATCGAGTGGCGGCGCACGCCTCCTCCTGCACGCGGGGGCACGGCATGAGCGGCGTCGCTCCGACCATCGACCTCGACGCCGCCGCAGCGCTGCGCTGGGATGCGGTGATCGTCGGCGCCGGGCCAGCCGGTGGTGCGGCCGCGCTGCGGCTGGCGCGGCATGGGCTGCGGGTGATCGTGATCGATCGGGGGGCGCTGCCCCGCGGCAAGCTCTGCGGCTGCTGCCTGTCGGCTGCGGCGGTCGCGGAACTCCGCAGCCTCGAGATTCCGGGGGGCGGCCCGCTGGCCCGCGCCGTACCGCTGCAACGCATTCGCCTCGTTGCCGGTGGCAGCGAGGCGTGCATCGCCGCGCGTGGCGGTGCGACCGTCTCGCGGGAGACGCTCGACACGGAACTCCTCGCCGCGGCCGTCGCCGCGGGCGCCCAGTGGCTGCCCTGGACCGCCGCCGTGGCGATCGACGAGCACGATGATCAAGAGCCAACGGTGGTCGTGACGGTGCGCGGACAGCGCGGCGACGCGCGGACCGCGCGGCTCGAGTGCCGTCGCGCGGTGCTGGCCACGGGCCTGGGTGACACGGTGCGGCTACCCGGCGGGACGCCGTGCGGGTCGGCGGCCACCGTGGCACCGGGCAGTCGGATCGGGATCGGGACGGTGCTCCCCGCCGCCGCGGCGGCGGTCGTGCCGGGCGAACTCCTCATGGCCGTCGCCGCCGGTGGGTATTGCGGGATCGTGCGGCTCGAAGACGACCGCATCGACGTGGCGGCCGCGATCGATCGGCGTGCCCTGGCGACGGCGTCACCGGCCGAGTCGCTCCGGCAGATCCTGCGGGAAGCGAGTGGGGGCGGCATGGCCGAAGCGGGGCTTGAAGGTCTGGAAGGGGCGGCGATGCGGGCCACGCCCGCGCTGACACGCTCGTCACCGCTGGTCGTGGGAGCCGGCCGCAACGTGCTGCGCGTCGGCGATGCCGCCGGTTACGTGGAGCCGTTTACGGGCGAAGGGATGGGCTGGGCGCTCGCCGCCGGCCGCCTGGCGGCGGAAGCGTTGGTCGAGGATCGCGCTGGCGGGCTCCGGCCTGCCCCGGTCGCCGCTCAGCGGTATGCCCGGACGCACGCCTGCTGCTTCAGCCGGCGTCATGCCCGCTGCCGGTGGGTGGCCGCCGCGTTGCGCCGGCCTCGAATCGTGGGCCTCGCCGTGCGGGCCGCACGGCGCGCCCCGTGGCTGGCGCGGCTCACCCTGCCGCTGGTGACGGGCGGGCACGCGGTCGATCGACCTGGCAGGGGAGACGTGGCATGAGTCTTGCGATCCTCGCCATCGGCTCGGCCACTCCCGCGCGGGAAATCTCCCAGGCCGCGGCGGCGGACCTGGCCGTCGGCTTCGCCAACGCGGTGCCCGGCCACGAGCGCACTCTGGCCGCGATCTACCGGCAAACCCGCATCCGCGCCCGCGGCTCGGTGTTGCTCGAGGACCCGGCCGGGAAGCCGTTCGCGCAGAGCTTCTTTCCACCGGCCGATGCGGCCGGCGGCGGCGGCCCCGCGACGTCGGCCCGCATGGCCCGGTACGCCGCCGAAGCCGGCCCGCTCGCCCTGGCTGCGGCCCGCAAGGCGCTGGCCCGATCTGGCGTGGAGGCCACCGCCGTCACGCATCTCGTCACCTGTTCGTGCACGGGCTTCGCCAACCCGGGCGTCGACCTCGACATCGTCCGCGGCCTCGGGCTCGCGGCCGACGTGAGCCGCACCCACGTCGGCTTCATGGGCTGCCACGGGGCCTTCAACGCCCTGCGGGTGGCCGAGGCCTTCGCGTCCGCTCACGCATCCGCCGTGGTGCTCGTCGTGTGCGTCGAACTATGCAGCCTGCACTTCCAATACGGCAGTCGCAGCGACGCCGTCGTGGCCAACAGCATCTTCGCCGACGGGGCGGCGGCCCTCGTGGGCGTCGGCGACGACCACCCGCTGGCCGGCGGCGCCGACTGGCGCGTGACTCGCCAGTGGTCGCGGCTCCTCCCCGACTCGACGGGCGAAATGGGCTGGGTGATCGGCGACCATGGGTTCGAGATGAGCCTCTCGGCGCGGGTGCCCGGGATCATCCAGCGGGAGATCGCCGCGGTCGTGGCGGCGGCCTTGGGTGATGCAGGTCTGGCCAGCGGCGACATCCGCTCCTGGGCCGTGCATCCGGGCGGGCCGCGGGTGCTCGCCAGCGTGCGTGATGCGCTCGGGCTCGACGACGCCGCGCTCTCCGCGTCTCGCGACGTGCTCGCCGCACACGGCAACATGTCGAGCGCGACGATCCTCTTCATCCTCGAACGCCTGCTGCCCGACGCGGTGGGGCCGTGCGTGGCGCTGGCCTTCGGGCCGGGACTGACGGCCGAGGTGGCGCTGTTCAGGCGGGCCGTGTCCTAGGGCGGATCCGACTGGAGGTGGAGCACCGGCTTCGGGGGCGGCAAAAGTCTTCTCGCTGTGGCCGCGGCGGCCACACGCTCGTCGAGCGTTCGCCGACCCCCTCGCCAACCTCTCCCAATGTGTCGGGAAAACGCTCTGACGGTGAGCTCAGCGAACGACCGGCGTCTGGCCGGCCATCGCCGGCAGGCCCTGGGGCCGGGCCTCGGCCGGATAGAAGGCGGCCCACACGGGGCAGTGGTCCGAGACCTCGAGGGCCTGCTCCGGTGAGAGTCGGTAGGCGTTCTGCAGGTCGAGCACGCCGGCGTGGCCGAGGTATTCGCCGGTCATCGGCTGGGCGAAGACGAGGTTGTCGTAGGTCTTCGTTCGTCGCGTGTTGGTCGTCATGCCGGAGACGGCCCAGCCGATCCCCGGAATCCGACGAAAGGCGCCGAACTCGGGCGGCCCGGCGTTGAGATCGCCGAGCAGGATCACGTCGTCTTCGTCGGGTCGCGCGGCCTGCATCGCCTGGAACACGCCGCTCAGCGCGTCGAGTTCCTGCGGCACCTCGTCGGGATCGGTGTGCATGTTCACGAGCCAGAAGGTGAAGGCCATCGCGGCCGGCGTGACGCGGGTGCGGAAGCGGGCGTGCATCGGCGGCCGATGCATCCGGTTCTGCGGATCGGGAAACACGCCCAGCGACGCCGGATCGACCTCGATGCGGTTGGTGTCGTAGACGAAGGCGTATTGCTCCTTGCTGGAGGTGCGGCCCTCGCGCGGGCCGATGACGTGCTGGTAGCGATTGCCGTCGGCGTTGACGGCGCGGACGAACGCCGGCAGGATCTCGTCCGACTTCGCCCGCACCTCCTGGATCGCCACGATGTCGAAGTTGCGGACCACGCGGGCCAGCACCTCGACGACCTGTGGCTTCGACATCTTCGATTCACCGAACACCTGGATGTTGAAACTGGCGACGAGAATCGCGTTCCCGGGCTTCGGCACCGGGCCGCCGGGCGGCTGCTGGCCGCGGGCCGCTGCGACCGGGGCGCACAGCAGGACCACCGCCACCCAGGCCGGGTGAAGACCGGCGGGCCAGAGCCGCGACGCGCTGGAGCAAGGGGCCGACACCCTCCTGGTATCGACCAAATCACCGCCGCGGAATCGGCCGCGGTTCAACCGCTCCCGTCGAGGGCCGCGCGGGCCAGGCGGGCCAGCCGCGGATTGGATGATCCGGCGGCTCGCTCCAGCTGGTCGCGGGCGGCGGCTGCGGCCGGGCCCATCTTGCCCAGCGCCCAGGCGGCCCGCTCGGCGACTGCCGGATCATCCGTCCCAAGGCATTCCGCCAGCGTCGGCACCGCCGCCGCCGCGTCTTGCCCAGATCGCCCGAGGAGCGTGATTGCCCAATAGGCTGCGAGCGGGTCGGCACCGGCTGCGAGTTCGACGAGCGGCGCGGTCGAGCCGGGCGGCGGCGGGCCGAGTTCCTCCAGTGCCGCCGCCGACCATTCGCGGACCTGGTCATCGGTGTCGGCACATGCCCGCACGAGGTCGACCGCGGCTGCGACGGCCGCCGGTCCCGCGCGACACAGCCGTTCGGCCGCGTCCATCCGCACGGCGGCGTCGCTGGCCTGCAGCCGTGCGACGAGGGCGTCGATGTCATCGCGGTCGCCGGCCATGAACGTCCTCCGCGGTCGCGTCGCTCACCCGAGCTGCTCGCGGGCCGACTCGGCCCACGGGCTGTCCGGTGCCAGGGCGAGAAAGGTCCGCAGGTGGTGCCGTGCCTCGGGTTCACGCCCGAGTGCGGTGAGCACCGCGGCTACGTGCCAATGGGCGTCGGCGTATTCGGGTTCCTGCCGGAGCACGCCCTCGAGCGCCGCCAGCGCCAGTTCGTGTTCGCCGAGCTCGGCGAGCACGCAGCCCAGGCTCGACCGCGCCTGGAGGTGGTCGGCGTCAATCTCGATCGTGGCGTAATACCGCTCGCGGGCCGCGGAGAGGTCGCCGGCGCGATAGAGAAGTTCGGCGAGCATGAACATCACCGGCGCCGTCGGCCCGTGCGCCTGGAGCACGGCCCGCAAGGCCTCGGCGGCCTCGGTGAACTCCCCGGCGGCCTCCAAGTCGTCGGCGAGGTCGAGGATCTCGGCCGTGTCGTCGTCGACGCATGGGGTGGGATCGGGCGGCGGCGGCTGGTGGTCGGGGGCCGGGGGCCAGCCGGGTAGGATCGCCGGCAGTGTCCGCCGCGGCAGGCCGCCGTCGGCCAATCGGTCTGTATAGAAGGAGAACTGCATCTGACGGCCGGCGCCGAGCAGCTGCTCGCCGTCACGGATGCTCAACCGCCGTCCGTCAGCCACGATCCGCTCGGCCATGCCCGCCGCGGCCGGCGCTCCGCCGGGGGAGAGGGTGGCCAGCTTGGCGTCGATCTCCCGCAGCGAGAGCCCGCCGCCGAGCAGCCGGGCGAGCTGGCGGCCCACCACGAGCTGCGGGAAGTCGAACCACTCCAGCGAACCCGCCCGGCGGACCGGCCGCAGCAGGCCGCCGCGCACCCAGTGCCGCACGGCCGCCGCTGGCACGGAGAGCAGGTCCGCCAGCATCGCGGCGGAGTGGAGCCGATGGACGCCTTCCGGGAGCGGGATCTCGTCGATATCGGGAGTCGGGGCTGACTCCACGGCATCGCCGGGCGGCGGGAGAAGGCGGTCGTCCGTGACCTTGCCGGCCATGAGCGTGACTATTCGAGTGGCGTCGACGATCGCGGGAATGTACTCCGCGTGCCGGCCGCTGCCAATCGACCGTGAGGCACGCGGGGAATTGAGGCAGTGGCTCTCGCGTCGCGGCGGTTGCGGGCCTCGTGTTCGGTTGCCGCGGAAGCCCGAATCGCTCGTTCATCCACCCGCCCGCTCGGTTGCCGGGAAGCCCGAAGCGTGAGCTGAGGGAATAGGCAACGCATGACCGGAAACCGATCCCCATTCCCTCGGCTCGCGCCTCGGGCTTCAAGGCACCGGGGCGGAAGAAAGTCGCGACACGTGCGGTCAGCGACGGGCGAAATGCGCTCGAATCCGCGCCGACGTCGTCAGGTCGTGTGCCCCGATGCCGCGCCGGCGGCCCAGGGGCGGCCGGAGGTTTTGGCGGCGGGCACGTCGCGGGTGTCACTCGCCGGCGGCGGCGGGTAGACGCTCGGGCCGGCCGGGGCCACCGTCGGCTGCGGCTCGGGAGCGGCCGCGGCCGCCGGCTCCTTGGCAGCCGGTGCGGGAATCGACTCGATCTTCCGCATCTCGGGAGCCGCCGCGTCGGCCGCGGGCTTCTCGGCCCGGTAGCGACCGGCGGCCTCGGGATCGACATGCCGCAGATCGGAGCCGCCCCAGCCCGCGGCGGCCTTTGGCTCCGCCGCCGGACGCTCGCTGCTGAAGGTCTTCATCGGGCTGGCATCGGCCGCGGAAAAGGCAGCTGCCGGGGCGACGGCGGCCGGCGCGGGGGCGGGGCGGGCGGCACCCGCCGGGGCGGCCGGGGCCGCCGGGATCGGATTGCCGCACGCATCGAGCGGCACCTTGGTGACGACGACCCGCGGCGAACGCACGGTGTAGGTGTAGGGCGTCTTCTTTTCGACGACCCGCGGCACCTGCATCGAACGCTCCTCGGTGACGTACTTCATCACCTGCACCTGGACGGGCTCCACCTTCTCCTCGGTGACGAACTTGCACACCTGGAAGGCGACCTGCCGGACCTGCTCCTCCGGCACCATCTTCATGACCTGCACCGGAACCTTGTTCTCGACCCGCTCCACCACCTTGCGGACGGTCTGCACCGGCACCTGGCGGACGGCCGTCTCCGCCACCATCTTCATCGTCTGCACCGGCACCTGCGTGACCACCTGCTCGTCGACGTAGCGGACGGTCTGGACGGGCACCTTCTGCGTGACGACGCGATTGACGTAGGTCGTCTCGGGCACCTGCACCGGCGTGTAGGTCGGCTGGTAGACGCGGTTGACCTGGTTCACGACCGTGCCCGGCGTCATCACCCACTGGTAGCCGCCGCGCTGCCAGACGGCGAGGCCGGTGTAGGGGTCGATCGCCCAGCCGCCCGGCGCCCAGCCGAGGCCCGTGGAGCCGGGGGTGACGACGGGCGTCACGGTGTCCACGGCCTGGCTGCCGACGGAGTAGGCCGTGCGCATCTGCGTGACCGGCTCGGTGACGGTGTAGGCCTGCTCCCGTTCGCTGGTCTCGTAGACCGGCTTGCGGACGGTCTGCACCTGCTGCTGCATCACCGTCTCGTAGACCGGCTTCATGACCGTGTACTGCTCGTCACGGGTGGCCGTCTCGACGACGTCGCGAGTCACGTCGTAGCTGCGGTCCTCGACCACGGTCTCGTAGACCGGCTTCATGACCGTGGACCGCTCCTCGCGGGTCTGGGTCTCCCACACGGGCCGCTGCACGGTGTACCGCCGCTCCTGGGTCTGCGTCTCCCAGACCGGCTTCTGCACCGTGTAGGTCTTCGTGTCGTAGACGGTCTCGTACGACACCTTGGTGGCGGTGACCTGGCGCTCGTCGTAGACGGTCTGGTAGTCGAGCCGGTAGGTCTGGGTGGGGGCGGCGACGGGTGCCGCACCGCAGCCGCATTCGGCGCGGGCGGTCTGCAGCATCGGGGCCTGGAGGGCCAGCGATTGCGGGGCGACGACGAGGATGGCGGAGGTGTAGGCCTGGATCCGCCGCAGGGTGCTCGAACGCGAGAAAACGCCGAACCGGGTCATGGGAACGCTCCTGAAAAAGACCCCTCGAGACTAATCCGGTCTACGCGGCCCACAAGCGGTTCGATGAGGAAAAATTCCGGGTTTTGCCCGGAAAAATGCCCGCCCGTCCCGCATGAGCCGTGCAACCGGTCCATCTTACGGGTGTGGGAAAGGGCCTCCGGCCGGGCCGCCGGGGCCTGCGCAGGCGGGGAGGTCTGCGGCTCTCACTCCACGCTGTCGAGGAGCCGCCGGCTCTCGGCATCGAGGGCGTCGAACCGCGGCACCAGATACCGCATCCCGTCGGTGTCGGTGATGAACACCGCGCCATCAGGCTGCCGCACCACGTCGTCCGCGTGGGCGACCTTGAAGCGGTGCGGCCCCCGGTCGGTGGACACCGTCCACTCCGCGGGCTCGCTGTCGGCGATCGCCTCGATCCGCTCGATGACCGGCAGAAACTCCCGCTCCGCGAGCTCCTGCTCCAGGATCGTCCGCAGCGGCGGAGCGACGGCGGCCAACGCGTCAATCCAGGCGAGCTCGCCGCCGTCGCCGCCGACGATCGCGACCGGCCCCTGGGCCGCCGACACCGGAAAGGCCCGCAGCACGTCCACGTCTTCGTGCCGCCCGCCGTCCGCGGCGATGAACACGAGCCGCCCATGGGCGTGCCGTTCGAGGACCCATCCGGCGGGAGCTTCGCCCCGGGTCACGCGGGTGGAGGAAGTGTCGAGCGTCATGGCGGAGCTGTCTCCCGAGTCAGGCCGAGGCGGCGGCGGCTTCCTCGGTCGCCTTGAGCTGCGCGCGGTACAGCCGGGCGTAGGCGCCGTCGGCGGCGAGGAGCTCGTCGTGGGTGCCGATCTCGACGATCCGGCCCGCATCGAGCACCACGAGCCGGTTGGCTCGCCGGAGCGTCGAGAGGCGGTGCGCGATGGCGATCGTGGTGCGGCCGACGACGAGCCGGTCGATCGCCGCCTGGATGATCGCCTCGGTTTCCACGTCGACCGCGGAGGTGGCCTCGTCGAGGACGAGAATCCGGGGATCGACGAGCAACGCCCGGGCGATCGACAGCCGTTGCCGTTCGCCCCCGGAGAGGGAGCCGCCCCGCTCGCCGACCCGGGTGTCGTAGGCCAGGGGCTGGGAGAGGATGAAGTCGTGGGCGCCGGCCGCGCGGGCCGCCTCCACGATCCGCTCCCGCGGCGCGTCGGGCCGGCCGTAGGCGATGTTCTCGGCGATCGTGCCGAAGAACAAAAACGGCTCCTGGAGCACGCAGCCGAGGTTACGGCGGTAGTCGGCGATGGCCATCTCGCGCAGGTCCACGCCGTCCACCCGGATCGACCCGCTCGACGGGTCGTAGAACCGGCAGATGAGGTTCGCCAGCGTGGACTTGCCGGAACCGCTTGTGCCCACCAGGCCGATCATCTCGCCGGGCTCGATCGTGAGGTTCACGCCGTGGAGCACCTCGCGGGCGCCGTAGCGGAAGTGGACGTTCACGACCTCGATCCGGCCCGCGATCCGTTCCGGCCGCACGGGCCGGGCGGCCTCGGCCACCGTCGGCCGGCAGTCGAGGATCTCGAAGATCCGCTGGGCGCTGGCCGCGGCCCGCTGTGTCGCCGGCACCATGCGGATCATCGACTCCACGCGGCCGTAGAAGCGGGCGATGTAGGCGAGGAACGCCGTCAGGCCGCCGACCGTCACCGCGCCGCCGAACACGAGCCATGCCCCCGCCGCCCAGACCACGAGCAGCCCGACCTCGCTGAACAGTGCGAACAGCGGGCCGCAGAACGACCAGATCACGTTGACGCGATCGTTGGCGTCGAGCACGCGGTCGTTCGCGGCCACGAAGCGGTCGATCTCCCGCGACTCCTGGGCGAACGCCTTCACGACGCGGATGCCCGGGATCGTGTCGGCCAGCACGCTGGTCATGTCGCCCCAGGCGACGCTGGCCCGGGAGAAGCCGCGTCGCAGCCGCTCGCGGACGGCGTACACGAGCCAGACCACGAACGGGAAGGGAACGAGCGTGAGCAGGGCCAGCGTGGGGTTGAGCCACACCAGCACCACGGCCGTCAGCGCCAGGAGCATGACGTTCGAGGCGAACTCGATGAGGTTCACCGAGAGGAAGATGTTGATCTTGTCGGTGTCGCTGCCCACCCGCGACATCAGGTCGCCCGTCCGCTTGCTCTGGAAGAAGTCGAGCGACAGCGACTGCATGTGGGCATACGTTCGGGTCCGCAGGCCGGCGGCGATCCGTTCGCTCACCCAGGCGAGCGTCCACGTCTGCGCCCAGGAGAGCAGCCAGGCGGCGACGGCGGCGAACGTCAGGCCGCCGAGGTACCACCACACCTGGCTGAACGGCACGTCGACGCCGTTCTGCCTGGGGATCAGCACCTGATCCACCAGCGGCATCGTCAGGTACGGGGGCACGAGGGCCGCCGTAGTGCTGGCCAAGGAGAGCACGCCGCCGAGGATCGCCATGCCGGCGTGCGGCCGGGCGAACGAGATCACGCGCACCAGCGCCCGCCACGAGGCGGCGCCCGTGGCCGGTGGGGGGAAGTCATCGTCGCCGCGGCCGGAAGCCGCGGGCTGTGATTCCTCGGCGGCCGGTGTCGGCTCCGGCTTGCGGGCGCCGCGGGTCGGTCGGCCTGCGGTGTCCCGATCGCGAAGCAAGGCCGACCGCGCGTCGAAGGCGTCCTCGAGGGCATGCACGCCCTTGGCCCGCGCCGGCGTGAACAGCCAGCGGGCCACGACGCGGCCCTGCCGCGACAGCTCGATGCGGCCCACGGCGGCCCGCAGGCGAACGTCGATGTGTGCGTCGGCGTCCAGCGGCCACGACCGTGGCCCCGTCGTTCCGATGCCGTCCGCCGACGCCGGTTCGTCGGCGATCAGCCGTCGGTCGGTGAGCACGATCCAGCCGTCGGTGAACCGGAGTTTGCCGTCGAGGTCGAACCGGCAGCTCGCCAGGACGGTCTCGCCGGCGTCCAGGGAGACGCCCGACCTCCAGGGCAGGTTGGTCGGGGGGGCGGTCGATCGGGCAGAGGGTGTGCCGGTCATGGGGGCGTCGTATGTGCCGAAAATACCGCCAAAACGCCGTCCGGTCCTGGGCTACACGGGCCACCGGGCGTTTCTGCAAGAAACTTGCTTCGGCATCCGAACATACCTAGGTTAGCGAAATGCGTCGGGCAGCAGGCCTGCCCGAGGCGCGGTGTCGGCTCTGGTTTGCAAATTTTCCAGCCTGTTTTCCCCACCCAGCGACGGTCGGGCACCGCCAAGTGCCTCCCGGCTTTCATGATCACGGCCCGCGGTTGTGAGCCGCGAGCGGGCTTTCCGGCCCGACAGACGAGGACGGCGGTTTTTCAGCGGCTCCGGCACGCCGCGTGCTCGCGGGTTTTCTGTGTGGAAAAAGATTCGCAACCGGTCGTCCGGGGCGTAAACTTCTTCCAACACGTCCGGCGGTCCATCACGAGCGATCGGGGTGGGCCGTCGGCGTGGGGCTTTGGCGGCTTCGCGACGAGCGACCGCCGATGCAGTCGGGATCAAGGTGCCGCGAGGAACGGGTACCGCAAGCGAACGCGCGTCCGTGTGGCGTGCGGCGGTGCAATCCGGCCTCGCGGTGTAGGAACTCATTCCTCCCATGGCCACTTCGGCCGGTCGGTTGTCGGTAGCAGAGTTTTCTCCCCCATCGTCCTTCGGTCCGATCGCCGGCGTCAGCCTGCAGGTCGGCGTCTCTCCCGCGGCTCCGGACTGCCAGCCGCCGCCCTGACGGCTCGCCTTCGTCCCGGGTTCATGCGGCCGTCCGCCCCGGCGGCCAGGATTGTCCAGGCGACGCGCCCGGACAGTTCCGTTGTGAATCGTGCGACCTCCGCTCCAGCACCCACCGTCGGATCGTCCCGCGGCTGGAGGAGGCGCACCCGACCAGACCGGCATACGCGTCTGTGCCAGGTCTAAAGAAAAGAACAACGAACGATCCATGGAGATCACGTCGCTCAAGGTCCTCCGCGGTCCCAACCAGTGGGCCTCGTTTCCCTGCCTCGAAGCCTGGGTCGATCTCGGCCGGCTCGAAGACTTCCCCTCGCACACGATCCCCGGGTTCAACGAGCGGATCATGGCCTGGCTACCGAGCATGATCGAGCACCGCTGCTCGATCGGCGAGCGGGGCGGGTTCTTCGAGCGGCTCCGCACCGGCACCTGGATGGGCCACGTGCTGGAGCACGTGACGCTCGAACTGCAGACGCTCGCCGGCACGCCGGTGGGCTACGGGCGGGCCCGCGAGGCCAAAACCCGCGGCGTGTACAAGGTGGTGATCGAATACAAGGAGGAGGCGTTCGCGATCGAATGTCTCCATGCGGCCCATCGGCTGGTCATGGCGGCCATCGAGGGCACGGCCTTCGACGTCGCTGCCGAGATCAAGCGGCTGCGGGGCGTGCTGCTGCAGGTGCAGCTCGGTCCCAGCACGCGGTCGATCGTCGAGGCGGCCGCGGCGCGGGGGATTCCCGCTCGACGGCTCACCGCGGGATCGCTCGTGCGGCTGGGGCAGGGGGCGAAGCAGCGGCGGATCCTGGCGGCCGAGACCGAACAGACCGGGGCCGTCGCGGAGACGATCGCCCAGGACAAGGATCTCACCCGCGCGCTGCTCGCCGAGGCCGGGGTGCCGGTGCCCGAGGGGCGGCCGGTGGCCGATGCGGCCGAGGCGTGGACCGTCGCCGAGGAGATCGGGCTGCCGGTGGTGGTGAAGCCCCGCTACGGCAATCAGGGCCGCGGCGTGTCGGTGAACCTCTCGTCGCGCGAGGAGGTCGAGCAGGCCTGGGAGGTCGCCCATGCCGGCGAGCGCGAGGTGGTGGTGGAGCGGTTCGTCACGGGGTGCGACTTCCGGGTGCTCGTGGTGGGCGGGAAGTTGGTCGCGGCCGCGCGGCGGCATCCGCCGCAGGTGACCGGCGACGGCATGGCGACCGTGCGGCAACTGGTCGACACGGTCAACGAGGATCCGCGGCGTTGCTCCGATCACGCCGGCGCGTTGAGCCCCGTGGTGATCGACGAGGTGGCGCTGGCCGTGCTCGCCGAGCAGGGGCTGACGCCGGAATCCGTGCCGGAGGCGGGGCGGACCGTGCTCCTGCGGCAGAACGCGAACTTGAGCACCGGAGGCACGTCCGAAGACGTCACCGAGATCGTCCATCCGGAGGTGGCGGCCCGCGCCATCGAGGCGGCGCGGATCATCGGCCTCGACGTCGCCGGCATCGACATCGTGACGGCCGACATCGCGCAGCCGCTGGAGTCGCAAGGCGGCGTCGTGATCGAGGTCAACGCGGCCCCCGGCCTGCGGATGCACCTGGAGCCGACGGTCGGCACGCCACGCGACGTGGGGGCCGCCATCGTGGATACGCTCTTCGCGCCCGGCGACGACGGCCGGATTCCGACCGCGGCCGTGACCGGCACCAACGGCAAGACGACGGTCGTGCGGCTGATCGCCCACCTCTCCGGCATGGGCGGTGGCACCGTGGGCATGACCTGCACCGAGGGTGTGTGGATCGGTGGCCGTCTCATCGACACCGGTGACTGCAGCGGCCCGAAGAGCGCCCGGCGGGTGCTCGCCAATCCGGCGGTGACGACGGCGGTGCTGGAGACGGCCCGGGGCGGCATCCTGCGCGAGGGCTGCGGCTTCGACAAGTGCGACGTCGCCGTGGTGACGAACATCGCCTCCGGCGATCACCTCGGCATCGGCGAGATCGACACACCCGAGCAGATCGCGTGGGTGAAGGGGGCGATCGTCGCCGCCGTCCGTCCCGGCGGGGCGGCGGTGCTCAACGCGGCGGATCCGCTCGTCGTGGACATGAAGAAGTGGTGCAAGGGGCAGGTCGTGTATTTCGGCCTCGATCCCACGAACCCCGTGATCGTCGAGCACCTGGCGCAGGGCGGGCTGGCGGCCACGCTGCGGGACGGGTGGATCGTGCTCTGTGACGGGCCGCGCGAAACGCGGCTGGCGCACCTCGACCGCGTGCCGCTGGTCCATCGCGGCCTTGTGACCTTCCAGGTGGAGAACGTGCTGGCCAGCGCCGCGGCGGCCTGGCGGCTGGGCGTGCCGCTGGAACTGGTGCGGCTCGGGCTGGAGAGCTTCTCCAGCGGCTCGGGCGGTTCGCCGGGGCGGTTCAACCTCCTCGATCTCGAAGGCGCCGCGATCGTGGTCGACTACGGCCACAACGTGCCGTCGCTGGAGCAGATCTGCCTGTCGATGAAGAAGCTGCCGCACGACCGGCGGATCGCCGTCTATTCGGCGGCCGGCGACCGGCGCGACGAGGATCTGCTCGCCCAGGGCCGGCTCCTCGGCCAGACGTTCGACCGTGTCGTGATCTACGAAGATGCCTACATCCGCGGCCGGCAGCCCGGCGAAATCACGCGGCTGCTCTCGCAGGGCATCCGCGCAGGCATGGCGGCGGACCGGCCGGTGACGATCGAGGCCGGCGGCACGTGGGCCGAGGCCGCGGCGCTGGTGCTGGATGCGGTCGTGCGTGGCGACCTCGTGCTGCTCCAGCCGGATACGATCGAGCAGACGATTCCCTGGCTGTCCGAGCGGTACGGGAGCCGGCTCCGGGAACTGACATTCGACGAGATCGCCGGGCCGGCGGCCCACGGGCTCGGCGAACGGGCGCCGCGGCCGGGTGAGCCGGTGGCGGTGAAGAGCGGCAAGCTCGGCCTGGGCGTGGCGGCCGTGCGGGCGATCTCCGTCGGCGAGACGATCATCCGCACGTGGGGCGAGCAGGTGGAGCAGCGGTCGCAGCACACGATCCAGGTGGACGTCAACACCCACATCGTGCCCGACGGCGTGGCGGTGCTGGTGAATCACTCCTGCGAGCCGAACTGCGGCGTCGTGATCCGCTCGGGCGTCAAGCAGATCGAGGTGCGGGCGCTGCGGCCCATCGCCGCCGGCGAGGAGATCACCGTCGACTACGACACCTTCGAGTATGAGGTCGCCCATCTCGGCGGACCGTGCCGCTGCGGCGCGGCCCGGTGCCGGGGCCGGGTGGCCGGCTACAGGCACCTTGCCGCCGACGTGAAGGCCCGCTACGGCGACCTGATCGCGGAGTACCTGCGGCTGCTCGACAAGGAGATGTCGCTCCCGGCCGGCGTCTGACGGCGAGAGCGGTTCCCGCATGTTCGGAACGTCTCCCGGACACATCGGGAGCGGGAGGCGCGGGGGTCGGCGAACACTCGACGAGCGTGTGGCCGCCGCGGCCACAGCGAGAAGACTTTTGCCGCCCCCGAAGCCGGCGCTACACCACAGTCGAATGCGGCCTACTTCAGCCCGGGGCGGCGGTCGAGGGCGCCGCGGACGCCGAGCTGCTCGGGGTGGCGGGCGATCTTGTCGGCGAACACGCGGACGTCGTTGACGATGGGCCGGAGCTCCTTGGTCAGGCCGTTGACGTTGGCGGCCGCCTGGGCGAGATCGTCGTAGACCTTGGGATCGCGGACGAGCTTGCCGAGCGTGCCCTGCGACTCGTTGAGGGCCTTGGTGAAGAAGGCCGCCTGCTGCAGCACCTCGTCGAGCCGGCCGATCGTCTGGTTGACCTGGGCAACCATGCCCTCGCCGCGCTCGCCGAGTGGCTTGGTGAGGCCCTCGAGGTTCCGCAGGTTGCGGTCGGCCGTGTCGACGGTCGTGCCGATGCCCTTGACGGTGGTGCGGAGGTCGGCGATCACGTCCGGGAGCCCATTCAGCGTCTCCTTGAGCTTGGCCCGGGCGTTCGGGTCGCCCATCACGTCGTTGATGTTGGCCATCGCCAGGCTGAAGGCGTCGAGCGCCGATTCCGTCTTCCGGACCATCTTCTCGAACTTGTCGTCCTCGCCGAGCAGCAGTTTGTCGAGATTGCCCGAGAGCTTCGTGACCGCGGCACTGGCCTCGGCCAGCGAGTCGAGCGCGGCCCCCATCTTCGGTTCGAGCGTGGCGAACACCTCGAACGGGTCGCGGGAGACGGCGCCGACGAGCAGCTCATCCTTGCCGAGCCGCTGCCGAGGCGGGCGGATCGTGCCGGGCACGAGCTGGATTTCCGCGTCGCCGAGCAAGGTGCTGGCGATCCGCGGCTGCTCGTCGCGGTAGATCGGCACGTAGGAATCGATGTCGGCGACCACGCTGACGCCACCCCGCTCGTCGAGCTCGACGCTGGCCACGCGGCCCACGAGGATGCCGTTCTTGCGGACCGGGGTGCCGGTGGCGATGCCGCGGGCGTCGGCGAAGCTCATCTTCAGCGGATACGTCGCCTGGACGAGCGACGGCAGGTCGCCGAACAGGACGACGAGGATGCCCGCGATGATCGCCGTCGCGAGCACCACCACACCCACTCGGAACTGCATCACGCGATCGTTCATGGTCGGCGATCCTCCTTGTCATCCGCACCGCTGGTCAGCCCCTGTTCCTCCTGGAGTTCGCTGAGGCGACCGCCGGCCCGCCCTTCGATGAACTGCCGGATCCGCGGGTCGCGGCAGGCATCGAGCTCGGCCGGCGTGCCCGCGAACACGATCTGCGGTTCCCCCGGCTTGAGGCGGAACAGGGGATAGAGCATCACGATCCGGTCGGCCACCTTGCGGGCGGTGTGCATGTCGTGCGTGACGACGACACTCGACACCCGCGGCCGGGCCCGCGCCTTGAGGATCAGCTCGTTGATGACGTCGCTCATGATCGGATCGAGACCGGTCGTGGGCTCGTCGTAGAGCACCAGCTGAGGATCGAGAGCCAGGGCCCGGGCGAGGCCGGCCCGCTTCCGCATGCCGCCGGAGATCTGCACCGGCTTCTTCGCGAGCACGCTCCGGGGCAGGCCCACCTCGTCCACCAGTGTGGTGACGATGTCGCGGACCTGCGGCTCGGGGATCCGGGTGTGCTCCCGCAGCGGAAAGGCGATGTTGTCGGCGATCGTGTAGCTGTCGAACAGGGCCGCCCCCTGGAAGACGAAGCCGTAGCGGGTGCGGAGATGGGCCAGGTCGCGGTCGTTCATCCGCGCGAGCGAGCGGCCCTCGAACAGCACGTCGCCCGCCGTCGGCCGCACGAGTCCGATCATCGTCTTCAGGAGCACGGTCTTGCCGCAGCCGCTCTCGCCGATGATCACGAGCGTCTCGCCGGCGGCGAGGTCGAGCGTGATGTCGCGCAGCACCTCGTGCCGGCCGAACCGCACGCCGAGCGTGTCGATCCGCAGGATCGGCTGGTCGGCGGCGTCGGGGGCGGGGGTGCGGGCGGTCGCGGTGGCGTTCATGAGCGAGGTTCAGAGGAGCCTGCGCGGCCCCTCGGGGCGGAAGAAGTCGTGGACGTTGTTCAGCCAGATGCCCAGGAACAGGTCGAGCACGAGGATCAGCACGAAGGAGTGCACGAAGGCGTTGGTGGCGGCCCGGCCGACACCCTCGGCGCCGTGGTCGCAGTGGAAACCGTGGTGGCAGCTCACCAGGGCGATTGCCGCCCCGAAGAACAGGCTCTTGAAGATGCCCATCAGGAAATCGAAGGCGTCGACGTACTCGCGGGAGTTCTCCCAGTAGTGGTGGTAATCGATGCCGAGGAGCACGTGCGAATACAGGTAGCCCCCGAGCACGCCCATGAAGTCGGCCATCACCGTCAGCGACGGGATGAGCACGAGGCAGCCGAGAAACCGGGGGACGACGAGATAGTAGATGGGGTTCGCGCCCATGCTCTCCAGGGCGTCGATCTGCTCGGTGACCCGCATCGTGCCCAGTTCGGCCGCCATCGCGCTGCCGACGCGGCCGGCGAGCATCGTGGCGGCGAGCACCGGCCCGAGTTCGCGGACCAGCGACAGGTTGATCACGGAGCCGAGCCGCGTCTCCAGCCCCAGGGCCTTGAACTGGGCGAAGCTCTGCACCGCGAGCACCATGCCGATGAACAGGCCCGTGAGGGCGACCACCGGCAGCGACATGACGCCGATCTGGTAGAAGTTCGGAATCAGCACGTCCCGCCGCTGGCGCCGGGCGAAGATCCAGCCCACCGTCCGCAGGGCGAACAGGCAGACGTCGCCCACGCCGGCGATGCTCCCCATCGCGAACGCACCGAGGTTCGCAATCTGGTCGGCGAACCAGGCGGTGGCTCCCGACGGCGCGGCGGGCGTGGATGGGGCGGTGGCCATGGGTGCTTCCCGGAAGGGCGTCGCGTGCAGACCGGGCGCGGCGGACCCTGCGGGTCGTATCGGCCGTACCGATCGGGCGCCATGAGCGGAAGGGGCCGACCGTGGTGGTCAGGCGGGCGTTGCGGCGGTCTGGGCGAGATGGGTGGCTGCGCCGGCGGGCCGCCCGCCAGGGGCTACAACGAGTCTTCGGTCCGCAGGGTGATCTCGACGAGCCGCTCGAGGGCCTGGGCGGGGCTCTCGTGCGGGAAGTTGCTGAGCACGACCTCCTTGGCGTAGAGCTTGCCGATGTAGCGGCGATGCTTGGCCGGTGACAACCGGCTGGCGAGGAAGTCGCGGTGTGCGGAGTTGATCACGATTTCGTTGCGTCGCTGGTCGTAGCGTGACCGCCAGGGCTGGCCGTGCTCGGCCTCCAGCCGGTAGGAGGGCAGGCCCCGCTGGGACGGGCCGTCCTCATCGCCAACGCCCTCCGCGAACCGGACCTCGACCTGGTCGGTCACCTTCACGTCGCCCTGGACGGCGGTCACGGCTACGGTCGCGGCGCCGATTCCGCTTCCCGTGACCGCGCACGCCGGGCCATCGGGCGTCAGTGTTGCGTCGCCGGTCAGGAGCTGCCACGCATACGACACGCCGTCGGCGATCGGCGTGCCCGCCGCATCGCAGGCCCGCGCCGCGAGCCGCGCCGTGCCGCCTGGGGGCCGGCGGGGGTGCCGCGGCGTGATCCGCACGGCATGCAAGGGTCCAGGTTCGGCCGGGAAGAGTTCCGGCTGTTCGGCCGGCTGCTGCCCGCTACCGGAGGCCTTGCCACCGGCCGCTGGCAGCGGCTCGCCGGGTGCGCCGTCGCCATCGCCGGCGGGCTTCGGGATGTCGAAGTAGACGTATTCCTCCGCGGGCAGCTCCGCGAGCGCCGACACGAACGCCTTGTGCACCTGCTTGAGGAGCTGCCGGCTGGCCCGCTCGGTCTCCGCCTGCTCGCGGGTTTCGAGGGCCGCGGCCATATCGGTTTCGATCACCGCAGCGGCCGCGACGAGCGCCTCGAAGGCCGCGTCGGGCACGACGCCGCTGCGGGTGCCGGGGGCGAGGGTGAGCGGATCGAAGTCGATGAGCCCCTCCAGCCGCCGGTCGGTCCACGGGGCGTGCTGGAAGGGGAGCAACTCGCCGATTTCCTTGAGCACGCGGGTGCCGTCCTTGCACAAACCGACGCCGCCGTCACCCGGCTCGCCCTCGGCCCGCACGTAGATCTCCACCTGCACGTCGCCGAGCGGCGTGGGGTAGCGGCGGGGAAGCTCGAGGCGCTCGCCCGTGAACTCGCGGGGCGTGACGGTGATCTCGCGGCGGGCCACGCGGTCGGCGACGAGAATCCGGGCGCCCGTCGAGCGGATTCGATCGCGAAGTTCGGCCGACAGGTAGCGGGCGATCTTTTCGCCGGTCACGAGCTTGCGGGTCGATTCGAGGAGCGGCCCGACCACGATCCGCGTCCCTTCGGTCACGATCCGGCCGCGGACGGGCCGGATCGCGTACTCCCGCTGTCCGCGGACGAGGTGCAGTTCGGCGGGCCGGCCGCCCGATCCCGCGGAGGTCATCCGCAACTCCTCGCCCAGCGCCCAGAAAGACAGCAGGCCGATGCCGAACTCGCCGTGCACGCCCTTGCGGCCGCGGGGGTCGAGGTGCCGCTTCATCGAGTCGCAGAGGTGGGTCGCGATCCGCTCGAAGTCGGGATCGCCGTCGTCATCGGGGGCCACGCCCCGGCCGTCGTCCTCGACCTCGAGAAACACGCCGCCGCGCTGGCGGCGGCGGACGATGCGGATCCGGCGGCCGCCGGCATCGATCGCATTCTCGGTCAACTCGCAGATCGCCTTGAGGGGATGCGTCTGCGAGTGGGCGATGATGGTGATGGCATTCCACTGATCACCGATGCGGAGCGTGCCGGTGGTGGACGACGAAGAGCGGGTGCGGGCCATGGTGAGTCTGGACGACGGGGGGGAACCGGCGTCAGCCGGCCTCGGGGGTCGGCGGATCGGTCCCAGGTTCGGTCTGTCCACGGCGCCGGGGCCGCGGCTCGTCATGCCGGCGGAAGACGGCGACCACGTCCTCGATCGGGACGACGTAGAGGAGGTTGTTCTGCTCGAAGTCGACGGGAATCGAGTTCTTGGGGTGGAACAGGACCTTGTCGTACTTCTCGATGGGGAAGTCGGCATCCCGCTCCACCTGGATGCTGACCTCGACGACGCGGCCGGTGATCGTGGGAATCTCCGCCTGATCGGGGAGCACGATGCCGCCCCGGGTCTTGTGCCGGCTCTCGTCCTTGCGGATCAAGACCCGCATGCCCAGAGGTTCGACGTACTCGTTCACATCCCTGCTCCCGGCGGTGGCCGTGCGCCGGCCTCCGAACCCGGAGAATAGGCGGATCGAAGGGGTGTCCGCAACCGGCCAGGCGGAGGGCGACGTTTTCCCTATCCGCGAGCGCTAGGCGGCCCGTGCCGCGTCGCGGGCGGCGTAGTGGTCGAGAATCTTTTGCGCCGCGAGTCGATCGGCGTGCAGCGCGACGAAGCATTCGCCGACGCGGCGCAGCGCCGCGTGCAGAATCGCTTCGACCAAGGCGGCTCGGTCCGATGCGGCTGGCGGCGCGGCCGGGGGGCTGCCCGACGTCACCGGGACCTGCTGGCACAGGGAGATGTCCGCGCGGTTTCGGCTCTCGATCCAGGCGATTTCATCCGGAGTCAGCGCGCCGCGGACGTTGCCGAGACCGGCGACGTTTCGAGATCTGGACACGGGAACGTCGTCGGCACCCAGGAGCCGTGCCAGGCGGCGGCAGTCATGAGCCAGGGATTCCTGGCGGCCGACGAACCAGAATCGCTCGATCACATCCGCGGTGGAGAGCTTCCAGCCCGAGGGCTTTCCGCCCGGCGGCACCGGCTCACCGTGACGCGCGAAGCGAGACTGCACGTCGATGTCGTCATCACGGATGATGGTGGACCGCAGCAGCCGGAACAGGTCGGGATCGCCGTAGATCTCCGCGAAGCCACGGCGCAAAAGGAAGAAGTCAGCGTTCTTCGTGATGTGGTGGACGCGTTCGCTGATCCAGCGTTCAACAGGATCCCGGAAGAACGTCACGTAGCGATAGTCGCGGCCGCCGAGAGCCTCGTGCACGCCGTAGGGGAAGTGCCCGGCGACCGCCCGCAACGCCGGTCGCGACGCGAGCAGGGCCGCCAATTCCGCCCGAATCCTGCCGAGTCCCCAGAGGTTGGGTGGATTCCAGACCAGCAGGCCTGACGGTCCATAGATGTGGCCGAGCCAGTCGTGCAGCGTCTGGCCGCCGGTCTTCGGGATGTGCATGAACAAGGTGAGCATGGCGGGCGACACCGGGGCGGGAGAAGGTCGCCGGACGGTAGCCGGAGGCACACCCCGACTCAAGATAGAAGGTTACGGATTTGCGCTCGCCCCGAGCGGTGCCGGTCTGTAAGGTTCCCATCCGCAGTGGCGTCCTAGCAGACTGTGGAAAACGTCTGCCTGAGCAGGATGCGAGGTATGCCGACCGTGGAAACCCTCGGCGTTTCCACCGGTCGGCCAAGTGGACAAAGGCCATGGAGGGCTTTGTCCACGGACAGCTAGGGGACGGCACCGCGGTGGCGAGGTGCGGTGGATGTTGGACGCGGCGACGTATCTCGAGATCCGGCGGCTCGCCTTGGCAGGCGGTCTGTGGAACTGCCAGCCGGACCGCCTGCGGCCGGCCGCCGATGGTCGCCGGATGTTCTCTGGGTGGGTGGTGCCGCCGGGCGTCCTGCCGCGGGCGTTCACCATTCTCGCCAACGGAAGTCCGCTGCCGCATGCGCCCCTGCCGCAGCGGACGGGGCCGGAAGAGTTCGTGGACCACGTGCTCGCCCGCTGCGGTCTGGAAGGGCGGCGGCAAGAGTTCGGCTTCCAGATCGAACTGCCGGCGAATCCAGACGCAGACATCGAACTCGGCATCCGGTTCGCCGGCCTGACGGGCCGCGCGGAGACGCTGCCCTTCCTGGTGCCGGCCCGCCCGCCCGTCGTCGAGCCTTCGCGACTGGTCATGGAGCGGACAACCCACATCCGTGACCCGTACGTCTTCCATTACAACGGCGCCACCGATTTTCACCGCCTTCAGTTGCTGTATGCAGCTGCCACTCGGTCGCCACCGCCCCGGCCGCGGGTGCTCGACTGGGGCTGCGGTTGCGGCCGGGTCAGCCGTTTCATGGAAGCGGCTCACGGCGCCGAGGCGGTGGTCGGAGTCGACATCGACGACGTAGGCATCGCCTGGCTGCACGAACACGGCGGCCGGGGCCGGTATCGACGGATCGAGGGCCATCCCCAGTTGCCCTTCGCGGACGACGCGTTCGACCTCGTGTACGGCATCTCGGTGATGACGCATCTCCGCCAGGAAGACCAGCGGCGGTGGCTCGAGGAATTGAGTCGTGTGCTCGCCCCGGGCGGCGTGGCCATCCTGACGTTCCATTCGCTGGCGATGTTCTTCGCCCATGTCAACGATGGATCGTCGCTGGCCCAGCTGTTGACCGCGGGTTTCTGGGACTACGGCCGCTGCGCCGATCTGGACGAGGGCTCGCCTGCCGCGGCGGCCGCGGACACCTACCGCAACGTGTTCAACACACCGGGCAGCATTCGCGACCTCTGCCCGGTCACCTGCGAGGTCGTCGATGTCGTCGCCGGCGGCTCGAGCGCTCAGCACGACTACGTCGTGTTTCGAAAGCGGTTCGGGGCACGATGAATGGATGGCTGCGGGCACGTTGGCTGCACGGCGGGACGGGCAGAAACGTAGTTTTTGCGGCTCGAAACTGAACTTCCGGGCCGGTGGTGCGGTGTGGCACACTGATCGGTGGATGAACGCCGGCATGGAGTTCGGCTGGGCCGCCACGGCGGACTGTTCTGCGTGAGGAGGCGCCGTGAAGGCCGGTCGTCAGATCGCCGATTCCCTTGCCGGATTGCCGCTGTTCGCTGGTCCGGTGCGGTCGCTGCAGACCGCGCTGCGCAGGCGCCGATCCCGCCGGCAGACCGCCGGCGGGCGCGGGCCACAGGCAGCCTTACCGGCGCATTGGCTGCCCTCCGATCCGCACCTGCTGCATGTCATCGCCGTCTCCCACGAGGCGTCGCGCAGCGGCGCCCCCCAGGCGTTGCTGCGACTTGTGCGGCACGCCCGCTCGCAGTCGGGCTGCACCGCCCGGGTCGTGCTCCTGGCGGGGGGGACGCTGGAAGCGGAGTTCCGGGCCACCGCGCCGACCGTGGCACTGCCCGCCTCTACCGCCGACTACGACGCGCTGGCGAGCCAGTTGGCCCGCACTGGTGCCCGCTGCGTCGTGGTCTGCAACACGATTGCGACCGCCGACATGGCGATCGCCTGCCAGGCTCGCGGCATTCCCGTCGTCTCATGGATCCATGAGAAGCCGACAGTGATCGAGCGGTTCTTCGGCGGCCGGGCGACGATTCGGGCGATGGCAGATGCCTCGGCCGCCGTCGTGCTCCCCACGGAGGCCCTGCGACGCGAGATCGGTGATCGTTATCAGCTCGATCTCGAAAAGGCGCACGCCGTTCCCTACGGTGTGGATCCACCTCGGTCCGCGGACGAACGGCGCCGCTCGCGGCAGGAGGTGCGGCGCGAACTCGGCATTCCGCCGACGGCCAAGATCGTCCTCGGTGTCGGCCGCGCCGAACTTCGCAAGGGGGTCGACATCTTCGTGCAGGTCGCCGCCCGGATCCTTCGCGACCGGCAGCGGCGCGGAATCGCCGCCGAGTCGCTGCCCCATTTCGTGTGGGTCGGCGCCGAGGACGAGAGTTGCTGCCGCTGGACGCACCATGACATCCAGCAGTTTCATTTCCACTTCGCCGATCGCATCCGCTTCCTCGGCGAGAAGCCAGACGCCCGCCGCTATCTCGAAGCCGCTGACGTGTTTCTCATGCCGTCCCGCGAGGATCCCTGTCCGCTGGTGGCCTTCGAGGCGGCGGCCAACGGGCTGCCGGTCGTCCATTTCTCCGGTCCGATCGGCTCCAGCGAGGTGCTGCTTCCCGCGGAATCCGCAGTCGTTCCCTACCTCGACGTCGACGGGCTGGTGGATCGCGTCGATGGCCTGCTCGATCAAGGACCCGTCGAGCGGTCCTGGGAATCGATCGACCGGCGGCTCCCATGGTCGGCATGCGTCGGCCGTATGGTGGAGCTGGTGCAGGCATCGGCGCAGGGGCGACGCGGAGCCGCCGCCCCGTCGGGTGGGCGGGTGCTTGTGATTTCCTACGGACCGCCTCCCGTGCCCGGGGTCGCTGCCGTGGAGGGGGGCGGTTTGCGGTGCTGGGGTCTTGCCCGTGGCCTGGTGACCGCCGATCCATCACTGGCGGTGATGCTGGCCATCCCCGACTGGTACGACCTCCCGCTGCCGCCGACGCACGACGGCGTGCGGCTCGTCCGCTGGAGCCGGGAGGCGATCGCGGGGCTCGTGGCTGACTACGACATGGTGATCGTGAGTTATTGCCTGGGCGACGACAGCGTGCGGATCGCGGAGGCCGTTCGACCGCACCAGATGCTCGTCCTCGACGCATACGTGCCGATCCACGTGGAGATGTGCGCTCGGCGGTCGGCCAACAAGGATCGTGAGTTTGCCGACTTCGAACGGGAACGCCGCAATTGGGAGACCGTCCTCCGCCGCGGCGACCTGTTCCTCTGTGCCAGCGAGCCGCAACGGCTCTATTACCTCGGCGTCCTCGCCACGATCGGCAGGATCAATCCGCTGACTTACGACGAAGACCCCGTGCGGATCGTGCCCTACGGCGTGCATCCCGAGGAGCCCCAGCCCCGGCGCCAGCCGTGCACGGAACTTGCTGGTCGGTCCGACGCCTGGAAGCTGCTTTGGTTCGGCGGTGTCTACCCCTGGTTCGACATCGCGGGTCTGCTGGAGGCGGTGAAACGCCTCGACGCGATCCACCCGACGCGGCTGATCGTGGTCGGCGCCCGCAACCCGTTCGTTCGCAATGACGATTTCGACCGCTGCCACGAGCAGTTTCTGGAACTCGTCGGCCGCCCCGACGTGGCGCCGCTGGTGCACCTCGTGGACTGGGTCCAGTTCCATGATCGCGGCGACTGGTACCTCGACGCCGACCTGACGATCCTCGCCAACCAGCCGGGGATCGAGAACGCGGTCGCCTGGCGGACCCGGGTGGTGGATTACCTCTGGGCCCGCGCGCCCGTGGCGACCAACGGCGGCGACCCGATCGGGGAGGAGTTGATCGCCGCGGGTGCGGCCGTGCGGATCGACGCCGCCGACCCGGCCGGCACCGCGGCGACGATCGCCGCCGTGCTGCGTGATCCCGCGGCGCTGGCTGCGATGCGGGAGCGATGTGCGGAGTTGCGGGAGAAATACCTGTGGCCAACGGTCGTGGCACCGCTCGTCGAGGCGATCAGATGTCCCGCGGCCGTCCGCCGGGGGACGGTGGCGCGGGGTTTGGCAGCGGCAGGCTGAGGTGAGACGATGGTCGACCCGAGCACCCCGGTTGCGGACCGCCCGCTGCTCGTATGCGGCATGCATCGTTCCGGCACGTCGCTGACCGCGTCGCTGTTTCACGCGGCCGGCGTGCGGCTGGGCGACCAGCTCCTCGGCCCGAATTGTGGGAACGAACGCGGCCATTACGAGGATCTCGGGATCTACGAGTTCCACCGCACCGCGCTGCACGCCCAGGGGTTGGGCACGGAGGGCTTCGTCGCGGCGGGCACGGTCGCGGTGTCGGAAACGCTGCAGCCCGTGGGCCGCAGGCTCGCCGCCGAGCGCGGCCGCCCGGGCGGCGTCTGGGGCTGGAAGGAGCCGCGGACGGTGCTGTTTCTCGATTATTGGGACACGATCCTGCCGCGGGCGCGGTATCTGTTCGTCTTCCGCCGTCCCTGGGAGGTCGTGGATTCGCTGTTTCGCCGCGGCGACGAGACGTTTGCCGCCAACCCCGGTTTCGCCGCCGAGGTATGGCTGCACTACAACCGCACGATCCTCGATTTCGTGCGCCGGCACGACGACCGCTGCCTCGTGGTCGAGTTGGACCAGGTGGCCGCCGATCCCGAAGGCCTGTTCGCCGCCGTGCGATCGCGGCTGGGAATCGATCTGGCCGCCCCACCCGGCCGCTACGAGGCGGGGCTGCTCGTCCGCGACGACGAGCCGCGGCACGAATTGGCGATCAGAGCCAGCTTGCCCGAGGCGTATGACGTCTACCTGCAGCTCTGCGCGCTGGCCGGCACGCGGTCTGCCGCGGAGACGGTCGGCCCGCATGGCGGCGTCGCCAGCCTCGCCCGCGGACTGGTGGAGGAGTGGCGTCATGCCCGGCGGGCCGCGGCACGGGCCGCCGAATTGGTGCCGCAGGTACTCGGCGCACGCGAGGCGGCCGCGACGGCCGAGGCGCTCGTGGCCGCGCTCCGCGGCAGGGTCACCGACCTGGAGGCGGAAACCCATCGACTCCTGGTCGAGCGCACCGAACTGGCCGCCCGCATCGCGGCCATGCGTGACCGCTCCTGGCTCCGCCGCCTGCGGCGTGAGATTCGCAGGCTGGGGCGGCAGGCCGAGGCCCTGATGCGGAAACTCTGCCATCGTGCCGCGCCGGAACCTACGGACGCCGGAGGGGAGCCGGGCCACCGCGACGCGGCCTGACGCCCCGGGCTCGATCAGGCCTCGGGGGCGGCCTCGGTCGGTCCCGCCGCGACGGGCTCGGCGGTGACCAGGCCCTTGAAGGCGAGCTGCTTCTTGCCGGCGACCTCGACGCAATCGACCTGGATCATGTCCTTGCCCGCGAACTCGCCCTTGAGCAGTTCCTCGCTCACCGGATCCTCGATGTAGTTCTCGAGGGCCCGCCGCAGCGGCCGGGCGCCGAAATCGGTGTCGGAGCCCTTCTTGATGAGGAACTTCTTGGCCTCGTCGGTGAGTTCGAGCTTGAGGCCGCGCTCGCCGAGCCGCTCGCGAACCTTCGCCAGCTCGATGTCGATCACCTTCTTGAGGTCGTCCACGGTGAGGTGGTGGAACACGATCACGTCGTCGAGGCGGTTGAGGAACTCCGGCCGGAAGACCTTCTCGATCCGCTCGTTGACGCGGCCCTTCATGCTGTCGTAGGAGGCGTCGGTGTCGGGCTTCTGGAAGCCGAAGGCCGACTCGTTCTTGATCGCCTCGGCGCCCGCGTTCGTCGTCATGATGATGATCGTGTTGCGGAAGTCGACGTTGCGGCCGAACGAGTCGGTGAGCCGTCCCTCCTCCATCACCTGGAGCAGCATGTTGAAGACATCGGGATGGGCCTTCTCGATCTCGTCGAGCAGGACCACGGCGTAGGGCCGCCGGCGGATCTTCTCCGTGAGCTGCCCCCCTTCCTCGAAGCCGACGTAGCCCGGCGGCGCGCCGATCAAACGGCTGACGTTGTGCTTCTCCATGTACTCGCTCATGTCGATCTGGATGAGCGCCTCGGCGTCGCCGAACATGAACTGGGCGAGGGCCTTGGCGAGCAGCGTCTTGCCCACGCCCGTCGGCCCGGCGAACACGAACGACCCGATCGGCCGCTTCGGGTCCTTGAGCCCGGAGCGGCTGCGGCGGACCGCCTTCGACACGCTCTTGATCGCCGCGTCCTGGCCGATGACCTTCTTGTGGAGTTCATCCTCCATGCCCATCAGCCGGGCCTGGTCCTCCGTGGACATGCGGGTCAGCGGAATCCCGGTCATCTTGGAGACGACCTCCGCCACCACCTCGTCGTCCACGACGCCATCGGCCTCGCGGCTCTTGTCCCGCCAGTCGCGGGTCATCGTCTGCTTCTTCTTCTTGAGCTTGTCGGCCTGGTCGCGGAGCGCCGCCGCCTTCTCGAAGTCTTGGTTGGCGACCGCCTCCTCCTTCTCCTTGTTGAGCCGCTCGACCTCCTCGTCGATCTCCTTGAGGTCTGGCGGCTTCGTCATCGCCTTGAGTCGCACGCGGGCCCCCGCCTCGTCGATGACGTCGATCGCCTTGTCGGGGAGGCAGCGGCCTGTGATGTAGCGGCTGGAGAGCTCCACCGCGCTCTCCAGGGCCGCGTCGCTGATCGTCACGCGGTGGTGGCTCTCGTACCGGTCGCGGAGGCCCTTGAGGATCTCCACCGCCTCGTCCTTCGTGGCCGGCTCCACCATGATGATCTGGAACCGGCGGTCGAGCGCCGAATCCTTCTCGATGTACTTGCGATACTCGTCGAGCGTGGTGGCCCCGATGCACTGGATCTCGCCCCGGGCGAGGGCCGGCTTGAGCACGTTCGAGGCGTCGATCGCCCCCTCGGCGCCGCCGGCGCCGACGAGCGTGTGCAGCTCGTCGATGAACAGGATCGTGTTTTTGGCGCGACGGACCTCGTTCATCACCGCCTTGATCCGCTCCTCGAACTGGCCGCGGTACTTCGTGCCCGCGACCATCATGGCGAGGTCGAGGACGACGATGCGTCGGTCGGCGAGCAGCTCGGGCACGTTGCCATCGACCACCCGCTGGGCGAAGCCCTCCACGATCGCCGTCTTGCCGACACCCGCCTCGCCGAGGAGGACAGGGTTGTTCTTGGTGCGACGGCACAGGATCTGGATCGCCCGCTCGATCTCCTTCTCACGGCCGATGACCGGATCGAGCTTGCCCTGGCGGGCCAACTCGGTGAGGTCGCGGCCGAAGCTGTCGAGGGCCGGCGTCTTGCTCTTGCCCGCCTTGGGGCTGCCCTCGCCACCGCCACCGCCGGCGCCGGCCGGCTGCCGGCCGCCCATCCCGGCCCGCTCGCCCCCCTCCTCCATGCCGTGGCCGAGGAGGTTGAGCACCTCTTCCCGGACGTCCTCGAGCTTGAGACCGAGGTTCATCAGAACCTGGGCCGCCACGCCCTCCTGCTCCCGGAGCAGGCCCAGCAGGATGTGCTCGGTGCCGACGTAGTTGTGGTTGAGGTTTCGAGCCTCCTCCATCGAATACTCGATCACCTTCTTGGCCCGGGGCGTCTGCGGGAGTTTGCCCATCGTGACCATGTCGGGCCCGCTCTGGACGAGCTTCTCGACTTCCATGCGGATCTTCCGCAGGTCGATGTCGAGGTTCTTGAGGACGTTGGCCGCGACGCCACTGCCCTCCTTGATCAGGCCGAGGAGCACATGCTCGGTGCCGATGTACTCGTGGTTGAACCGCTGGGCCTCCTGATTGGCCAGCTGCATCACCTTCCTCGCCCGGTCCGTGAAACGCTCGTACATCGGGGTCTGCCCTCGTGGAATTGCCCCGGAGGCCGGGGCGGCTGCGGTTGGCCGGCGTGCCATTCCGGCAGGCTGCGTTCCGCCAACGAGCGACGGTGCAAACCTCACGCCAAACCGACCGCGGGATTGTAGGAGGGGCCTGCCGGAATGTCTGTGGCAGCCTCTGGCGAACGGTGAAAACGCCCGTTCAGGCGGCCGCGCCGTGCCGGCCCCCGCGGGGGGTGGAAGCGGTGGAATCCGGCTCGACTCGCAGGATCGTGGGGCCTGCGGCCGCCGCGTCGTGGCTGTCCCCGGAATCCAGCAGTTCGAGTTCCCGGTCGATGGCCCCGCGCCAGCGGCTCCCCGAGTCGCTGCGCGACAGTTTGGTGAGCGCCTCGCGGGCTTCCGCGGTCCGACCCACCCGGCGGAGCAGCGTGCTCCACAGGAGCTGCGCCTCGCCGTCGGTGGGCGCAAGCGCCAGCAAGGCGTGGAGGTGTGCCTCGGCCGCCAGCCAGTTTCGGGCGAGGTAGGCGTCGCGGGCCTGGATGAACAGGGCGTCGGCTGCGGCGGCACGCGGCCGCGGGATCGGCGGCGGGAACGAGGAGACCGCTGAAGCCGTGGAAATCAGCCAGATCGCGGTCGTCGCCGTCCACATCCCGATCGAGAAACCGAACCCGATCAGTTCCGGCCAGATGAAGGTCGTCAACACCGCCACGTCGACGGTGACGGCGAAGGCCAGCGCCAGGACGAGTCCCAGGCGGCTGCCGCGCAGCCAGAGCCACGGCATTCCCGGCCAGACGAGCGTGAGGTAGCGGAAGGCGGCCATGGGCGATCCGGGGGGTCCGCAGGGGCGGGGAGTGTAGGGCCGCCGCCGCCGCCGGCCAAGGCTGATGAGGCGGCCTGGCGGGCGTGTTAAAACGGGATTTCGATTGAGCCGTGGTTCGGGGCCGCCCCCTCCTGAATCCTCGTGCCCATGAACGTCGAAAACTTGGTCCCATCCGACAGCCCAGCGGTTGTGGAACCCATGCACGAACAAGCAGCAAGCGGTCCCGGCGGTCAGGCCGGCGTCTGGCGGGCGATCGACGCGTCGGCCAATCGGGCCGCCGAGGCCCTGCGGGTCGTAGAGGATGCGGTCCGCTTCACGCTCGACGACGTCGTGCTCACCGGCCTGGCCAAGGAGATGCGGCACGACCTGGCCGCGGTCCTCGCGACCGAGCCGCTTCGCCACCGGGTCGGGGCGCGGGACGTGGCCGGCGATGTCGGGACCGGCATGGAGGCGGCCGCAGCGCTCCGCCGGTCGTCGGTCGCCGACCTCGTCGCCGCCAACGCCGCGCGGGCCGCGCAGGCGCTGCGGAGTCTCGCGGAGTGCGCGGCCGTGGTCACGCCCGCGGCCGTCGCGGGCTTCGAGCGGCTTCGGTATCGGCTCTACGATCTGGAGCGCCGCGCGCTGGCTGCCGTTCGGTCCCGTGACCGGCTTGCAGGGGTGAACCTGTGCGTGCTCGTGGATGGCTGCGCGGACGGCGCCGCGTTCTCCCGGCTCGTGGAGTCGCTCGTCGAGGCGGGCGTGCGGATGCTGCAGATTCGCGACAAGCGGCTCGCCACGCCGGCGGTCGTCGACCGCGTCGGCCGCGCCCTGACGATCGCCCGGCGGCGGCCCCCGGAGGAGGCGGTGTTCGTGATCGTCAATGACCGCGTGGATGTGGCGGCCGCCGTCGGGGCCGCCGGCGCCCATGTGGGGGAGGACGATCTGCCGGTGCCTCTGGCCCGCCGCGTGCTGGGACCTGCGGCGCTGCTGGGCCGCACCGCCCACGACGTGGCCGAGGCCCGGGAGGCCGCCGCGGTCGGGGCCGACTTCCTCGGCATCGGCCCCTGCTTTCCATCCGCGACCAAGACGTTCCGCGCGTTCGCGCCGCCGGAGTTCCTGCGGACGGTCGCCACCGAGATCGCGCTGCCGGCGTTCGCGATCGGCGGCGTCACGCTCGAGCGGCTCGACGAGCTCACTGCGCTGGGCATCACGCGGGTGGCGGCGGCGGCGGCCGTGACGTCCGCGCCGGACCCAGCCGCCGCGGCCCGGGCCTTCATCGCGCGGCTGGCTGCTCCTTGAGCAACGCCACGATCGCCGCCGCGATCTCCGCCTCGTCCTGCGGGCGGTAGCCGATCCACACCCGGCGGACGGTGGCGTCGGGTCCGACGAGCAGCGTCGTCGGGAAGGCCTCGAGTCCGATCGTCGTGAACAGGATGTCACGGCCCAAGGGATCGTCGCAGGCCCAGGCCTGGAGATCGAGCCGCCGCTCCGCGAGAAACTCGCGGGTCTCGGCGGCCACGGTGTCGAAGTCGTCCGGCCCAGGATTGCAGGAGATGGCGACGAGCTGGAACCGCGGCTCGTCCGCGAGCCGCTGGGCAAGCCGCACGAGCCCGGGCAGTTCCTGCCGGCATGGCGGGCACCAGGTGCCCCAGAAGTTGACGAGCGACACCTGGCCGTCGAGCGTGGGCGGCTTGGCGGACGGATCGGCGACCGCCGCGATCGGCAGCCTGCCGAGGCTGCGGCCCACGGCGGGGTGGGGCGGAGCCGGGCGGCCGCAGCCTGCCGCCGCGATCAGGGCGAGGGCCACGGCGTGGCGGGACGTGCCGCGGATGGTGTTCGCTATCATTTCGATTCAACCCTCCGCGACGTGAAACCCGGCCGCGTCGCTGCGGGCCCGGCAGGGGCTGGGCCGCGTGAAGCCGCCGGAGAACACCAGTGTACGAAGTCGAGCTGAAGTTCCAGGTGTCCGATGCGGCGGCGCTGGAGCGAGACTTGCTCGCCCTGGGGGGCCGCTTCGGGAACGCCGTCGAGCAGGTCGACCGCTACTTCGCCCATCCGTGCCGCGACTTCGCCGCGACCGACGAGGCCCTGCGGCTGCGGCGGACGGGAACCGACGTGGCGATCACCTGGAAAGGGCCGCGGATCGACGCCACCACGAAAACCCGGCGCGAGATCGAACTTGCCGTCACGACGGCCGCGTTCGGCGGCGGCCCGGCCACGATCGACCGCTGGACCGGGCTGCTCGAAGCGCTCGGCTTTCGGCAGGTTCGCGAGGTGGTCAAGCGCCGGCGGGCCGCGCTCGTCGCCTGGGAGGGGGCGGAAGTGGAAGCGTCCCTCGACGCGGTCGCGGGCCTCGGCGACTACCTGGAGCTCGAACTCCAGGCCGAAGCGGATGCGGTGCCCCTGGCCCGCGGCCGGCTCGAGTCCCTCGCCCGGCGGCTCGGCTGTGGCCCGGCCGAGCGGCGGAGCTACCTGGAACTGCTGCTGGGGTAGCTCGCGCATCTCGCACAACGCGGGACATGACGGTCAGCCAGCGCTGCTGCCGGGAGGGCATTGTCATCGCTCCCTGATTCCGTCCCCTTGCCCTTGAAGCCCGAGGCTTTTGATATCGCGCGTTTTCCAGTTTTTTTCGGAGTGGCACACGCGACCGACACAAGAAGCCCGCGCCGTGGCCTTCATGACCCGCGGGGCCGGAAGCAGATGCAGACGCAGCCCGGCGCGGCGACGAGCATGGACCCGAGAACGCGGATGGACGCCGTCGGAAAAACTCCTCATGCTCCCGCGGACACGAACACGGCGGGCCGCGGGTGCGGCCTGCCGATCGACCTGATCGTATGCGTATGGCCGACGGCTGCAACGACGAGACTCGATCCGCTTTCGGTGGGCCGCGGGAGCGACGCAACACGTTGTGGCTGGAGTGCTACCAGGTCGTCATTCGCGTCGGATGGATCTTCAAGACCGAGACGATCATCATGCCGGCCGTGCTCGATGCGGTCGTCGATTCGGGCCTGCTGCGCGGCCTGCTGCCGGTGCTCAATCGTGGCGGCCAGAGCCTGCCGCCGCTCGCCTTCTCGTCGGTTCTGGCCCGCCGGCCGGTGAAGAAGTGGACGCTCGTCCGCACGACCCTGGCGATGGCCGCCTGCTTCGCCGTGCTGGCGGCGGTCTGGCAACCGCTACAGGCCGCGCGGCCCGACCTCCTGGCCGGCGTGTTTCTCGTGGTCTATGCCGTCTTCTCTTCCGCCAACGGACTCACGCAACTGGCCGCGGCGGCGCTGCAGGGCAAGCTGATCGCGCCGGGGCATCGCGGCCGAGCGCTGGTGGTGAGCGTGGCCGTGGGCAGCCTGCTGGCGATCGTGGCGGCGCTGCTGCTCCTCGGCCCCTGGCTCCAGCAATCCGATGGGTTTCCCAAGATTTTCGGCGTCACGGCGGTGTTCTTCGCGATCGCCGCCGCCATGCCCGTGCTGCTTGACGAGCCCGCCGACCCCGTGGAGCCGCGGCGTGCGCCCTCCGCCCACGGCTGGGTTCGCGGCGTCATCACGCATGCGGGGGGCGGGGTCGCGGATTGGCGACGCACGCTGGTTCGGGACCGCGCCCTGCTGCGGTTGTGCATCGTCGCCGCCTGCTTCTCGGCCGTGCTCATGCTGTTTCCGCACTACCAGGCCTTCGCCCGCGACCGCCTCGGCAGCGGCCTGGCGAGCCTGCTGACATGGGTGGTGGTGCAGAACGCCTCGACCGGAGCCGTGAGCCTCGTGGCCGGCCCGCTCGCCGATCGGCGCGGCACGCGGCTGGTGCTCGTCTGGCTCGTGGCGCTCTCGTCGCTGACGCCGCTGGTCGTGACGGCGCTCTCGCTGCTGCCGCATGCGACGGCCGTGGAGTGGTTCTGGATCGTCTACGTGCCGCTGGGGCTGAATCCGATTTCGCTCAAGATCTTCACCAACTACGCCCTCGAACTCGCACCGCGGCGCGTCGATCATCCGCGGTACGTGAGCATCGTGGGGGCGGCCCTGGCGGCCCCCTTCGTGATCTCGCCCCTGATCGGCATGGCGATCGACCTGGCCGGGTTCCGTCACGCCTTCGTGATCGGGGCGGCAGTGATCGCGGCCGGCAGCCTGGTCGCGCTGGGGCTGCCGGAGCCGCGGCGGTCGTAAACGCCGCTCAAAAACCGGTTGCTCCGGGGTCGACGCGGGGGGTAAGATCGGTGAGTCGCCGGCGGTTTCCACCGCCGCACTTCACCTCGAAAAAGGATTCGTCATGACGAGCCGCATCGCCCGCATCGCCTCGGTCCTGTGTGTCGCCATCGTCTGCTCGGCCGGCGCCGTGTCGGCGGCCGTCAAGGAACCCAAGGACGCCAAGTGCCCGGTCTCCGGCAAGGGCTGCAACCCGGAGAAGAGCGTGGCCTTCGCCGGCGGCAAGGTGTACTTCTGCTGCGGCAACTGCGCCGGCGCCTTCGAGAAGGACTCGGCCGCGTTCGCCGCCAAGGCGCACCAGCAGATGGTGAGCACCGGCCAGCTGGTGCAGAAGGGCTGCCCGTTCAGCGGCGGCCCGGTCAAGGACGGCACGAAGATCATGGTCGGTGATGCCGAGGTCGGCTTCTGCTGCCCGAACTGCAAGGGCAAGGTCGAGAAGGCGTCGGCCGACGAGCAGGTCAATCTGGTGTTCGGGAAGATCGAGAAGGGCTTCGCGCCGGCGAAGTGACTTTTCCCAGTGGCGACGTCTGGCGAGGGAGGGGCTGCCCGTGCCCCGTTGCCGGACGTTCGCCGCGGCCTTCCCGGCCTGCGCTTACTCGGACCTGCCTGCGCTCCGGCATCCATGCCTGCGCTGGTCAGGTACGCCGGCTCCCGGGGTCCGTGAGCCCGAAGCCTGCCGTTCAAAGTTTCTGCCACGCAAAAGTGGCCTAGGGCAGGGGGACCGCACGTGAAATACTCCGCCCGGGCCGGTGCGGCCTGGCGGAGTGTTCCATGCGCGTCTTCCTCTCGGCCGGCGAGCCCTCGGGCGACCACCATGCGGCGCTGCTCGTGCACGCGCTGCAGGCGGCGCGGCCCGACGTGGAGTGCGTGGGGCTCGGCGGGCCGCAGATGGAGGCGGCCGGCTGCCGCCTCGTCGCCGACATGACGCGGCTGGCCGTGATGTGGTTCTTGCGGGTGCTCGTCAACATCCACCGCTTCGTGGACCTGGCCCGACGGGCTGAACGCAGCTTCCTCGACGCCCGGCCCGACGTCTGCGTGCTCGTGGACTTTCCCGGGTTCCACTGGTGGCTCGCCTGGCGGGCCAAGCGGCACGGCATTCCGGTCGTCTTCTACTGTCCGCCCCAGGTCTGGGCCTGGGCGCAGTGGCGGGTGAAGAAGATGCGGCGGCTGGTCGATCACGTCCTCGCGGCGCTCCCCTTCGAGCACGAATGGTTCCGCGGCCAAGGCCTGCAGAGCACGCTCGTCGGCCATCCGTTCTTCGATGAACTCGACGTGCGGGCCCATGACATGGGGCGGGACCCGCGGCCGCTGGTGCTCCTCCTGCCGGGGTCGCGGAGTCAGGAGATCGAGGGCGTGCTCGGCACACTGGTGCATGCCGCGGCCGTCGTTCGCCGCAGCGTTCCGACGGCGCGGCTCGCCATCGCCGCACTCCACGAGCGGCATGCCCGGCGGATCGAGGAGGCGCTGCGGACGAACGGTACTGCCCGGAGCCTCGACATCGAGGTCCAGGCGGGGCAGACCCGCCGCCTGATCGGTCAGGCCGCGGCGGCGATCGCCTGCTCGGGATCGGTGTCGCTCGAGCTGCTGGCCGCCCGCGTGCCGACGGTGATCGTCTACCGGATCAGCGGCCTGGCCTACGTCGTGCAGAGCTGGTTCCGCCACGCGCGGTTCATCACACTGGTGAACCTGCTGGCCTGCCGCGAACCCATCGGGCCGGTGCGGCCCGTGCTCCGGCCTCCGGCCGAGGTGCCCATGGCCGACCCAGAGGCGGTGTATCCCGAGTACCTCGCCGTGCAGGATCCGGCCGCGCGGGCGGCGGCCCACGTCGTGGAGTGGCTCGTCGATCCGCGGGCGCGGCGGTCGGTTGGCGACCGGCTGGATGCGATCGCCGCTGACGTGGTGCGGGGCGGGTCGGCCGTCCGGGCCGCGGCGGCGGTGCTGGCGATCGCCCCGCCGTCTGCGCTGCCGTGCCGGCGGCGGCAGGCCGCCTAGCCGGCTTGCCAGGCCGCCGGCGCGGCCGGAAGATGGTCGCCATTCGACGCCGTTGCCGAGGTCCCACGATGTTGCTCGCCGAACCGCAGGAGACCGGGGCCGACTGGCGGTTCGAGATCCTCGGCATTCCCGTCCGCGTCTCGGTGTGGTTTTGGCTGGCCGCCGCGCTCCTCGGCTGGAACGTCTGCCAGTCGTTCTCCCGCGGCGACCAGCGGACGCTCTTGCAGATGCTCGCGATCTGGATCGGCGTCGTGTTCGCCTCGATCCTCGTCCACGAACTGGGTCATGCCCTGGCGTACCGCTTTTTCGGCCAGGGGGCGAGCATCGTGCTCTACCACTTCGGGGGCCTGGCGATCCCGCGGGCCTGGGGGCGGCGCGTGCACCTGCGGCCGCTGCAGCGGCTGCTCGTCGCGGCGGCGGGACCAGCGGCCCAGCTGGCGCTGGCGGCGGTGGTCGTGGCAGGACTGCGGGCCGCGGGGATGTACGTGCCGTTTCCGCTCGTGAGCCTCGGTGAACGGCTGGGGCTCTTCGCGGGCCGCGAGTTTTCGTCCCCCTTCGCCTACGCCCTGTGTGACTTCCTGCTCTCCGTGAACGTCTTCTGGCCGCTCTTGAACCTGGTACCGGTGCCGCCGCTCGACGGCGGGCAGATCGTGCGCGAGGGGCTGCTGGCGCTCGACGTGCCCGACGCCCACCGGATCGCGGGCATGATCGGCGTGGTGGCCGGCGGCGCGGTGGCCTGGTGGGGCTACACCCGCGGCGAGCCCTACCTCGGCATCATGTTCGCGATGCTCGCGGCCTCCTGCTTCCAGTCGCTCTCGGCGGGATCACCGCCGTGGCGGCGTTGGAACTGACCCGCCGCGCCGCCATGGCCGAGTCGTTCGTCGTCCTCGGGGCGAGCAACGTGTCACGCGGCCTCGCCCGCCTGGCCGCCGCGCTGCGGGCCCGCGCCCCGGGGCCGGTGGAGTTGTTCGTGGCGGCGGGCCACGGCCGCGGCTATGGCGTCAACACCCGCGTGGCCTGGCGGCGGCTGCCCGCGATCCGCACCAGCGGCCTGTGGCGGGCGCTCGATCGCGAGCGGGTGGCGCGGCCCGCGGCGCTGGTCACGGACGTGGGCAACGAATTGCTCTACGGCCTCGGCGTCACGGCCGTCGCCACGGCGGTCCGTGACGCGGTGGAGCGGCTCCGCGATCGGGGCGGCCGTGTGGCGATCACGGGCCTGCCGCTGGGGAGCATCGCCGGGGTGGGACCGGTCCGCTACCGCCTCATGCGCACGGTCTACGTGCCCGGCTGCCAGCTCTCGCGCACCGCGATCAAGGACGCCGCGCTGTGGCTCGACGACGAACTGCGGACGATCGCCGCCGCCACGGGGAGCGTCTTTCTCGAACAGCCGGCCGCGTGGTACGGCTTCGATGCAATCCATGTGAGGCGGTCGCGGCTGGCTGAACTCTGGCAGCGGGCGGGCGACGCCTGGGGGCTGCCGCCGGCCCGACACCAGCCGCGGGCCCAACTCGTGGACTGGGCCGTGCTGGGCGCGAAGCCCGCCGAGGTCCGGTCGCTCGTCGGGCGGACGCTGCTCACGCGGCAGCCCGTCGTGGCGCGGCCGGGACTGCGGGTGTGGATGTACTGACGCGGCTGCGGCTCGGGCCCCGGGTTCCGTGTCAGAGCCCCGAACCGATGGTCGGTTTTGCAACCGTCGAATGACAGCCGATCAAGGGCGTGCGATGCCGGCAAAGGCGTCGATTCCCATGACCTCCACGCCCGGAGCGAGCGTGGCCTGCACCGATCCGGGGCAGATCACGACGAGCGAATCGAGCCGCAGGTCTTCCATAGCTACCCGCATGGAGCGGCTGAACTGGGGCCGTTCGGCATATTTGAACTCGTAGCCCAGCCGACGGCCTGCGGCGAACACGAGCAGGTCGAGTTCGGCCCCTCCCTGCGTGCCCCAGAAATATGCCTGCGTCGGACGCGTCTGCCGCAGCACCTGTTCGAGGGCGAAGCCTTCCCACGAGCTGCCCACCTTTGGATGGGCGTGAAGCTGCGGTTCGGTCTCCAGGCCGATGAGATGATGGAGGATTCCGGAGTCGCGGAGATAGATTTTCGGGGACTTCACCTGACGCTTGCCGATGTTCTCGAACCAGGGCTGGAGCTGCCGGACCATGAATGTTTGGCTGAGCTCATCGAGGTAATTGCGGACTGTCTTGTCTGACAGACCCATGGCCCGCCCCAGTTCCGAAGCGTTCCAGATCTGCCCATGCATGTGCGCCAGCATCGTCCAGAAACGACGCATCGCCGCGGCGCCCACGCGGATGCCGAACTGCGGCAGGTCGCGTTCGAGGAACGTGCGAACGAATCCCTCCCGCCAGGCGACGCTCGCTTCGTCGGACGCTGCGAGGTAGGACCGGGGAAACCCGCCACGCAGCCAAAGGGTCTCATGAGTGCCGATGCCGGTTTCGGTGAGATCGAAGCCGTGGAGGTCCACGTATTCGATCCGGCCCGCGAGTGATTCGGCCGACCGTGCCACCAGTTCCGGCGCCGCGCTACCAAGGATGAGGAATCGTGCCGGAACGTCGGCCCGATCGGCGAGCACCCGCAGCACTGGAAACAGCTCCGGCTGCGTTTGCACCTCATCGAGCACCACGAGACCGGACAGGCGGCCGAGGGCCAGTTCGGGATTCTGCAGCCGGAGTTGATCGCGCGGCGACTCGAGGTCGAAGTAATGGCTCGCAGCCACCCCAGCGATCTCGCGGGCCAGCGTGGACTTGCCGGATTGACGCGGCCCCATCAGTCCACAGATTGGAGAGCGGCCGAGAGCGGTTTCAACGGCTTTCCGATAGCGAGCCCTGGGGATCATGCGTGCATTTTCGTGCTGCTAGTCCGAAAATGCAAGCATGAAGCTGGCGGTCGCGCGGGGCAGATTCATCAGGGCTCATTCTGCCAGCGACGGCCAGCCACTGCCGATTCCGTGGCGGAAGCATCCCAGTTACCGGCGGGCGTTCCCTTCGAAGCCCTCGACCGTGAGCCGGCCGATGGCGGCCACATCCAGCGCCGCCCCGTCGTGCGGCTGCGGTCGGCCCGCCCAGCACACCCGGCAGTTCCGCAGCGAAACACTCTCGGCCTGCGCACAATAGAACCCCGTCGTCGGGTGCGGCACCAGTCCCTCCATCACGCATGGCCGGCGGTCGTGCTGTCCGCCCGGCCAGTCGGTCCACTTGTCGATCCTGACCCGCACGCGGTCGAAGGTGATCTCCTCCGGCCGGCTGCCGTCGCACCCGGAGAGATAGACGCCGTTTTCCGATCGCGCCTCGATGTTCTCGAAGCGGACGTTGCGGATCTGCCCGAGTTTTCCCTCCGCCTTCCGGACGAAGGCGCTGATGTGGATCGGCTCGGCCCGCCCCCACCACGCCTCGTAGAAGAGTCGCGTCTCCACCGTCATGTTGGAGAAGACGACGTTTTCGACGGTCCCCTCGTCGCGCAGCTGGATCACCAATCCCCGGCTGCTGTCGCGGATGCGGCAGCGGTCGAAGACGATGTTGCGGAAGTCGGACACCGACTCGGTGCCGATCTTCAGGGCGGCGGACGTGCTCTTCAGGTCGCAGTTCTCGACGCGGATGTTCTCGGTGGGCCCCAGGTCGGCGTAGGGCCGAGTGTTCTTGATGACGATGCAGTCGTCGCCGGCCTCGATGTCGCAGTCCCGGATGGTGACGTTGCGGCAATGGTCGGGGTCGATGCCGTCGCAGTTCGGGATGCGGCGGTCGTTGCGGATCGTCACCCGCTCGGCGAGCACGCCGTCGCAGCCGATGAAGTGGACGGTCCAGTAAGGCCCGTCGCGGATCACCAGGTCCTGCATCCGCACCTGCCGGCAGCGGAGCAGGCCGACGATCCCCGGCCGCCACGGCCCGGGTTTGTGGATGTGCTCGCCGAGTTCGGCCATCAACTGCCGCCCCTGTCCGTCGATGGTGCCCGGGCCGGTGATGGCGATGTTCTCGGCATCCTCGGCGGAGACGAGATACGACCGACCGTTCGCCGGCCAGACGCTGCGATCGAGGTTGACGCGGAGGAGGGCGTTTTTTGCCAGGTGCAGTTCGACGCCCGATCGCAGCCGCACGGGACTGGAGGTGAAGACGGCGCCTGCTGGCAGCACCACGCGGCCGCCCCCGGCGGCGTGGCAGCGGTCGATGGCATCCTGGATCGACGGTGCATCGTCGTCGGCGCCGCTGGGAGGCGGGACCTGGATCGTGACGCCCGGCGCAGGCGGCTGGGCGGCGCAGCCGCACACGCCAGCGAGCAGGAGGAGCATGCACAAAAGGTGAAACATCATGCCCGGAGTGTCGGCCGGGGCGTCGATCCACGCAAGCCACCGTCGGCAAAGGACCGGTCCGCCGGCCGAACGATCAGGGAACTGCGGCGATCAGCGGGAGCCGCGCGCGGCTGGAGACGACCACGCCGCCGGGTTTTTCGACCGTGATCGCGAATGCCGTGGCGCGGCGGATCGGAAGCCGAGGGTCGATCCTGACCACGACCTCGCCATCGGCCGCCGCCGGCACGTCGAATACACCGCCATCCACGGGATGGGCCGCGTTCCGCTCCGCGTCGAAGATCCAGAGCTGATACTGCGCCACGGACGGGTCGTTGGCCGCCAGCCCCCGAAACCGCATGAACCCCTGCTGCCGCTCGGGGCTCCAGACGACGTCGCCCAAGCCGTCTGCGGCATCCAGCTCCGCCTTGCTGGCCACGACGGCCGGGTCGTCCCCCGCCTTCTTCCAGGCCACCTTCAGAGCCGCGGGATCCTCGGCCAGGAGCCTGCCGCGCAGTTCCGCCAGCGACGGCCGCGTCTCCGTCGTTGGTGCCAGGGGGCCGCCGGGCGGTGCATCGATCCGCCCCAATCCGCTCCACTGCCAGCAGAGCAGGCCCGCGAGGCATGCAGCCGTCAACCAGCCGGCCGCAGCCCGCCATGACCGTCCGCCGGCCGGCCCGCTCCGCGCAGGCAGGTCGCGTCTGGCCGCGATCGCCATGGGCCGCGGCAGGTGCGCAGCCGCGTCGCGGCCGAGGCGATCGGCGAGCGCGGCGGGTAGGGATGGCAACGGGGACGCGGTCCGGCGCAGCAGCGCCAGTTCGACAGCCGCCGCGGCCAGTTCCCAATCCCGCGTGGCCGTGCCGGGGGCCGCATCCCAGGCCGCGTCATCGCGGGTTTCGTCGAAGCCGCTCATCGCGTGCTCCTTTCGGCATGCGCCCGGCGGCGTCCCGCCAGCTTGAGTCGCAGGCTATCCAGCCCGCGGCGGATGTGCGACTTGACCGTGCCGAGCGGCAGGCCCGTATGCTCGGCAATCGCCGCGTGCGAGAGATCGTCATAAATCGAGAGCCGCAGCACCCGTTGCTCCTCGGGCTTGAGCTGATCGAGATGTTCGTCGGCGAGACGGGCCTCCTCGCCGAGTTCGAGCCGCCTGCCCACCGCCGCAGCGCCGGCGGGATCGGCTAGATTCGCCAGCGATGGCGCATCGACCGCGGACGGCTGCGGTAGCCCCGTCCGCCGGCGGAGCGTGTCGATGACACGTCTTCTGGCGATCATCGCCACGAACGTGATCTCCTCGGCCACGAGCGGATCGAAGCGTTCGGCCGACCTCCACAAATCGACGAACACTTCCTGCACGGCATCTTCCGCATCCTGCCGGCTCGCCAGCCTGCGTCGCGCGAGCGACCAGATCAGCGACCCATACCGGGAGATGCACTCCGGGACGGCCGACTGGTCACCAGCGGCGATGCGTGGCAGGAGCAGGTCTTGCAAAACGAACCTCGGGATCCGTGATCGTGCGTTGCTGCCTTCAGCGCGGCATGCTAGAGCGAATTGGATTTGGGCGTCACTCGCACATCTCGCTCCGTAGTTTAGCCAGTCTGGCTCTTGGGACTGGTGTTGCGTTTCCGGTCTGTCGGGTTTGGCGGTTCGGTTCCTTGAAGCCCGGTCTCGTGGCGTACGCCTCCAGGCGTGCGAATCCGGGCTTGGAAGCGTGGACGTCCATTCGCATGCCTGGAGGCATGCGCCACGGAAGAGCCCGAGGCGTGAGCCGAGGGAATGCGGAGGCCTCCGGTGGAGCGACGCGGATTCCCTCATCTGACGATTCGGGCTTCCCGGCAGCGGGGGCGGCGCGGCCACCGCGTTGCCGGTGCCGAGGCTCAACGCCTGTTTCATCTGCTATCGCTGCTAGAGGGGCGGGGCGGGCTCGAGCCCGCCCCGCCCTTGTCCGACTGACTGCCGGCGCCCGTTGCGGGCCGCCCGACTACTTCTTCTCCGGCGGCAGGATCACCGCGTCGATCACGTGGATCACGCCGTTGCTCGTGACGATGTCGGTCTTCACGACCTTGGCGCCGTCGATCATCACCGCACCGTCCACGACCTTGACCTTCGCCTTGGAGCCCTGCACCGTGGCCGCTTCAGTGAGCTTGACCACGTCGGCAGCCAGCACCTTGCCCGGCACCACGTGGTAGGTGAGCACCGCCACGAGCTTCTCCTTGTTCTCCGGCTTGAGCAGCGCCTCGACCGTGCCGGCGGGCAGCTTGGCGAAAGCCTCGTCGGTGGGGGCGAAGACGGTGAACGGCCCGGCTCCCTTGAGCGTGTCGACCAGCCCGGCGGCCTGGACGGCGGCGACGAGCGTCTTGAAGCTGCCGGCACCGACCGCGGTGTCGACGATGTCCTTGCCGTCGGCCTTGAAGGCCACGGTCTGCACCTTGTGTGCGGCCCGGGCCTTTGCGGCGGCGGCCAGCGGGCAATCGTCAGCGACGGCCGATGTGGCGACGGGCAGGAGCATGGCACCCAGGGCCACGGTGATGGAGAAACGACGCATGGGAACTTCCTTTCGCGGGCGGGAACAGTTGCCAGCCGGGGTCGCGCGACCCCGTGTGGCCGGGTATTCGCCGGCTCCCGGCCGCTGGATGCAGAAATCTTCCCGCGGCCGTGCGGGGCGGGAATTTCCCACCGTCGCCGGCCGGGTGAGGCCCATGGCCTTCAGAGGACCGGCAGGCTCGGCAGCGGGGGGCGGGCCGCGGTCGCGGCGGCGAGATTGCCCACCAGCCGCGTGCAGATGGCCTCGAGATAGGGACGGGCGGCGGGGTCGTCGTAGTTGGCCGCGGTCTTGCCGGCGTCGCCGTGCTCGCGGATCGGGATCTGGATCGGGACCTCGCCGAGGAAGGGGATGTCCAGTTCCTGCGCCGTCCGCCGGGCGCCGCCGGAGCCGAAGATGTCCCAGCGCTTGCCCGTGTCGGGGCAGACGAAGAAGGCCATGTTCTCCACCATGCCGAGCACCGGGATGTTCACCTTGCGAAACATCGCGATCGCCTTCGTGGCGTCGAGCAGGGCCACGTCCTGCGGCGTGCACACCACCACCGCGCCCGTCAGCGGCAGGACCTGCGAAAGCGTCAGGGCGATATCGCCCGTTCCGGGCGGCATGTCGATGACGAGATAGTCGAGCGGACCCCAGAGCGTGTCGCGCAGCATCTGCGTGATCGCCCCATGGAGCATCGGCCCGCGCCACACCACCGCCTCGCCGGCCGGCACGAGAAAGCCCATCGACATCACGGGCATCGAGCCGGCGGCGATGTCGAGCCGCATGGGCATGATCTTGCCGTTGTCGACCTGCGGCCGGCCGGAGAGGCCGAGCAGGTGGGGGACGCTCGGGCCGTAGACGTCGGCGTCGAGCAGGCCCACCCGGCTGCCGGCCCGGGCCAGGCCGATCGCGACGCTCGCGGCGATCGTGCTCTTGCCCACGCCCCCCTTGCCGCTGCCGACGGCGATCACGCTCTTGGCTTCGAGGCCGATCTGACCGAGCTTCCCGGGCGGTCGGTCGTGGGGCTCGATGGTCACCGTCACCGCCGGCACCGCGGGAAACCGGCTGCGGAGGAGTTCCTCGATGCGGCCGCGGGTCGCGTTCCAGAGGATCGCCGCGTGGGTCGTGAGACCGACCGTGACCCCGATCGCAGCGGGCGTGGCCGTGATCGTGCGGACCTGCCCCATCTCCGTGAGCGGGCGGCCCGACTCGGGGTCGGACACGCCGGCGAGCACCGCCATGACGGAGTCGTGATCGGGAACGCTGCTCATCGGGAAAGGCTCTCGTGGGCCATGGCCGCGGTCGCCGCCGCTTGCGGTTGCGTGCCGGAGAGGCTGGCACCGGCCCGGGAAGCGGCGCGGAACAGCCCCTGCGGCTGGAGCGTGGCGATCAACACCAGCGCCGTGCAGGCGAGCATCGCGATTCCGGCCGCCAGGCCGCCGTCAGCCTGCACGCCGCGCTTGGTGGTGCGGAAGTACATCGCCGCGATGATCCGCAGGTAGTAGCCGGCGGCGATCGCGGCGTTGAGCACGAGGACGACCGCTAGCCCCACGAACCACCAGCGGCGGCTGCCGAGGGCGACCGGATCGTTCCAATCGACTTCGAGCGCCGCGGCGGCCAGCGTGAGCTTGCCCCAGAAGCCGGGCAACGGCGGGATGCCGGCGAGGCTCAACAGGAACAGGGCGATCGCGAACGCGGCGACGGGGTTCGTGCCGGAAAGGCCGTCGAGATCCCCGACGGCGGTGATCTCCTCGCGCGGGGGCCGCGGGCCACTGGCGGCGGTCCACTCGGGCCAGCGGTGCCCGAGGTAGGCCAGGGCACCGAAGATGCCGATCGTGGCCAGGGCGTAGGTGACGAGGTAGAAGACGGCCGCGGTCATGCCGCCGAGGCCGAACACCCAGCGGGTTTCGATCCCGCCCGCGTCGCCGAGCGGCCGCGCCGCCTGCGTCGCGGCGGCGGCCGCAGCCACCGCCACGCCCACCAACAGATAGCCGGCGTGGGCGATCGACGAGCAGGCCAAGAGCCGCCGCAGATTCTGCTGCATCAGCGCCATCACGTTGCCCACGGTCATGGTCACGGCGGCGAGCACCGCGGCGAGCTGCCAGAACAGGTCGAGGTGGAACTTCGCCGCCGGGCCCGCCGGGGCGGCGCCCGCGTCGGGGGCGATCGCCAGGCCAAGCACCCGGGCCAGGACGACCAGGCCGGCCAGCTTGGGGAGCGTGGAGAGCACCGCGGCATTGCCCGGGCTCGTGCCCTCGTAGACGTCGGGTGCGTAGAAGTGCATCGGCACCGCCGCGAGGCGGAAGGCGGCGCCCACGATCGCCATGCCGAGCGCCGCCGGGAGGAGGACCGTCGCCATGCCCGCCACGTTCGGTTCGGTCGATCGCAGCCGGGCGCCGATCGCGGCGAGGTCGGTCGAGCCGCCCAGACCGTAGAGGCAGACGGCCGAGTAGAGGAAGAAGGCCGAGGCCACCAGCGAGAGGAAGAAGTACTTCAGGCTCGCCTCCTGCCCCCGGGCGTCGGTCCGCTTCAGCGCCAGCAGGATGTAGGTCGGGATTGAGACGAGCTCGAGGCCGACGAACAGGAGCACGAGGTCGCCAGCCACGCCCACCAGCGACAGCCCGGCGAGGAGCAGCAGGAACGTGCCCGCTTCCTCGCAGGTGCCGCCGCGCCGCACGCCCGGCCCGCGGCTCACCGCCGCGGTAAAGAGATCGCCGGCCTGCACCAGCGCCAGCAGGCCGCCGAGGCCGAGCACCGTCCAGCGGACGAACGTCGAGAAGCCATCGACACGGACTCCACCACTGGCGACCACGGCCCCGCCGGCGGGCTGGCCGCCGGCCAGCGTGAGCGCGCCGGCGATGCCCGCCAGGGCCACGAGCCAGCCGCTCCGCAGTCCGAGGAAGGCGGCGCCGAGGAACGCGACCAGTGCCGCCAAGACCAGGGTGATCTCGGGGGCGAGCAGGGCGAAGGTGTCGAGGGAGGTGGGAGGCATCGTCATGGCATGCGGACTACCTGGTGAGCGGGGGCGGCCGCCTCCTGCATCCGCGCGGCGAAGGCGACGGAGGAGGCCTGCGTGGACTGGCGGATCGCGGCGGCGGCCGGCGCGAGGAAGGTGGCCGGCGTCAGTCCGATCCAGAGCACGAACACGGCCAGCGGCGCGAGGGCGGCGAACTCATGCCACTTCAGGTCGCACCGCTCGACGGCGGCGTGGCCATGGCCATGACCGTGACCGTGACCGTCACCATGGCCGTGCGCGGCCTCGCGGGGCGGCTCGCGGGAGGCACCGAAGAACACCCGCTCCACCGCCCACAGCATGTACCAGGCGCCCAGCACCACGCCCGCCACGGCGAGCAGCGCCATCACGAGGTAGGCCGCCTGCCAGGCGGCCGACACGCCGCTCCAGGCCCGCTGGAAGGACCCGGCGAGGATCATGAACTCACCCACGAAGCCGTTGAGGCCCGGCAGGCCGATGCTCGAGAAGGTGAAGAGCATGAACAGCACCGTGAGCCAGGGCGCCTTGCTCGCGATCCCGCCGAGGCTGGCGATGTTCCGCGTGTGAAACCGCTCGTAGATCATTCCCACCAACGCGAACAGGCCGGCCGAGGAGAGGCCGTGATTGACCAGTTGCAGGTTGGCCCCTTCGAGGGCCAGGGGCGTGAGCGCGAACAGCCCCATCACCACGTAGCCCATGTGGCTCACTGAAGAGTAGGCGATCAGCCGCTTGAGATCGGTCTGCACGAGGGCCACCAGCGCCCCGTAGACGATGCCCGCCACGCCCAGGCCGAAGAGCCATGGGGCGGCGGCGGCCGTGGCGTCGGGCAGCATCGGCATCGAGAAGCGGAGGAAGCCGTAGATGCCGATCTTGAGCAGCACGCCGGCCAAGTCGACCGAGCCGCCGGTGGGGGCCTCGACGTGGGCCAGCGGCAGCCACGTGTGCAGCGGCACGATCGGCACCTTGACGGCGAATCCGGCGAGCAGGGCGAGGAACACGATCATCTGCAGCCAGCCGCCCGACGCGTCCATCGGCAGCGGATGCCGGGTGAGGCCGGCCGTCAGGCCCGCGATGTCGAAGGTCACCTGGCCGGTGTGGGACGCGTTCCAGAGGACGATCGCCAGCAGGCCCAGGAAGGTGAGCACGCTGCCGGCGAGCGTGTAGATGAAGAATTTCACCGCGGCCTTGCGCCGCTCCTCGTGCCCCCAGATGCCGATCAGGAAGAAGAGCGGCACGAGCGTGAACTCGAAGA
>CAZJHQ010000024.1:0-47186 GCA_964545915.1 uncultured Candidatus Kuenenia sp.
GAGCCATGCTTTCCTCGGCGCCGTTCATTGCCAGCCTGCCGCAGGACCTCGCCGGGAAAACCGCCAGCCTCGTCACCGTCCACGGCCGCTACGGCAACAACGCCCTCAATGGCGACTGGGAGCTCGGCATGACGAGCAACACCAGTGCCCCGCCGCAGAAACAAGTCGATCGCATTTGGAACAGCGGCGCGAGAGAGCCGTTTACGTTCTCGTTCACCAACACACGCTCCGACACGTTCACGAACTCACTCAATGCGACCTTCTCGATCGGCGGAAGCGGCGTGCAGTTCAACTACGGCAGCCAGTTCGCCAGCTACGAGCCCAACGCCATCAAGATCTGGGCCCGCACCACCACCGCCACCAGCAGCCTGACGATCAACGACCTCAAGATCACGACGCCCGGCGTCGCCGGCGAAACGGTGTTTCCCGGAGCGTCGATCGCCGTCTCCCAGGCCTCCGGCACCGTCTTCCAGGAGATCATCATCGCCGGCATCGACTTCCAGTCGGTATCCGGCGGCACCGTCACGCTCGAAGGCAATGTGACGATGCAGTTCGGCGCGGATCCCGCCCTTCGTGGCTCGGCGCTCCAGTTCCACGTCATCGCCACCCACATCCCCTGGGTCGATCTCGACGTCGATTCCAACAACAACGGCACAATCGACCCCGTCAACGGCCGCAACGGCACGGACGACCGCATCGAACAATCCGCGCCGGGACTGATCATCCCGGTCGGTGGCGACCGTGCCGAAATGCTCGTCACGCTGCCCGCCGGCCGAAGCGCCACACTGCAGATCGATCCCGCAGTGGCCGACAAGGTCCGCGTTCACAAGGTCAAGGATCGTACGCAAAACACCCCGCTCGCGTTCATCCCCGCCACAGCGAACACGCCGGCCAAGCTCGACCTCTCGCTCCTGCAACCGACCAGCACCACCGGCACGCTCAACACCTGGCAACTGTGGGTCGAGGCTCTCGCCCCGAGCACGACCGCGGGAGACCTCGTCTTCACGCTCACCGACGACTCCAGCGGACCGCCGACGCGGGACATCGTCCGCGCCACGGCCGTCGAAGCCAACCTCGTCGCCCATCGCACGGGCGGAAGACTCGGCGAAGTAATCCCCGAGGATCTCGAATCCGCCGGCGATCCCAACGCCTACATGATTCTTACGAATCGCGACTTCGAGCAGGGACTGCCGCTCGCCGGCCGTGATTTCGACGATGAGATCGCCTTGCTGCCGCCATTCAACGGCCCTGACGGCCGGGTCGACGACGACCTTGCCAAAATCACACTCAAGCGGCTGCCCTCCGGCCTGAATGCCGGATCGGTGCGGCTTTCCGTCTCGCATCCTGACGCCGTGCGGCTCTTCAAGCCGGTCCCGGGCTCCATCACGCATGGCGAGGTGCTGTCACCCGGCGAATGGACAGCCTCGCTCGCCAGCGCTGGATACCTCGCGAACCTGAAGTCCCGCGACGTGGACATCTGGCTCGAGGGGCTGAGCATGGTCAAGGACTTCGTCTTCACCGTCGAATATGTCGCTCCGTCGGGCAGCGTGCTCGCCTCCGACGACGTCCACATGCTGATTGCCGATTGGACATTCCGGGGTTCCGACGGCTACGAGGTGCCCCTCGTGTCGCCGGTCTGGCTCGATGCCCTCCTCGCGGCGACCGACTCGCCCAAGAAGCCGTTGGCGGATCCGACCGGTGCGTTCTACAAGATCCACATCGACGGACTGGCGCCCCGCCTCGTGACGCAACTGCTTGTCGCGTCCGACTCGACCCCGGATTTCTACACGGAGTCGTACGTCGGCGACACCGACACGAACAACGACGGCACAATCGATGCCGCTGACGGTGATTTCGACACGGCGTATTCAAGCGCCACGGTGTCACGCCGCTTCGGCGTCATGCATTCGGCCGCGCACGTGCTCTACGCCCCCGAAGATCCGCTCGTCACTCCGGCGCAGCGGCAACTCATCCGCGAGACCCTCGATCTCAACGTCGTGCACAACGACGGGCTCGAGGGGCGGGTAGAGACGGCGTTTGACAGGCATGTTGCCAAACTCCGCGCCGCACCGCCGTTTTCGATCGCGGTCGAAAAGGACGTTGTGCCAGTCAATGGGCGCATTCGTGGCACGGTGACCTGGAAAACACATTTTCCGAACGATCGGCCGCTATTCATCTACACCAGTGATGGCCAAGAGACCGGTCCGTTCTACCTGAACACCGCGCCGGGCACGACGGCCTTTCAATTCGCTGCCACAAATGCCGAAGCGGTGGAGATCGGAGTGGGATGGAAAGGCCAGTTTGCACCAAGGGGCTTCGCTAGATTCCACGGAAACAAGTTGGTCCGCGTCACCGCCGATGGCACGATGCCACAATGGGAAAACGAAGCATGGAACGCGCTGAAGGTTGATGATTTCGTCCCCGGCGATGCGATCAACCGCAACCGGCAGATCACAACACAGTACGCGAATATGTTTAACTCAGGCAAGAACCCTGATCAGCTGAATCCATTCGAGTGGTTCGGCCTGGCGGCATTCGCTTCGCGACTGGCCGGCAATGGCATGCACGCGGCCATGGGCCTGGACTGGGTTCCAGACGTCCTCGGAAGAGTCGGCGTCCCCGACTCGCGAAAGCTTTTCCAAGGCCTGGCGGAGGGCAACCTTGAAATTTTCATTGACATGTACAAGGCCGGGCTGGCGTATAGCAGTAAGGACAAACTCGCGGCCATACTGAGTTCAAACGAGTTTAACGCTTTACAGAAACGAGCATGGGAAAAGATCGCCCAAGGCCAAGCCGACGGAGAGATCGAGGTCGTCTGGGAAGGTGTTGACGGATTGGTCGATGTGGAACAGAGGGTCCCACTTCAACGGGTGTTGGACAAGGATCCTGCCCTCTGGCGCCGTGCGACGAATAACTTCGGCAGGCATATTTCCAAGGTGGCGATGATTTCCTCACCCTTTCCGGGTGACACGAGCACGTTCCAGGACTATCGCGTCAATCCCGACGGCAATAATCCGCGAATTCCAGCCGATGCCACGTTCGACCAGGTCGAGCACCGGTTGACCTGGATTCGGTCCCGCATTCCGGAGTACCGCGGCGGGTGGCGGGCCATGTACGACTACATTGAGATCACCAAGCTGCTCAATGGCGACTACAATAAGTAACCATGAAGCGTCTCGGAGCGCCCGTCACCGTGTTCGCCGCTGTCGCCGGTTTCGCCGCGTTGTTCTGGTGGGCGCGGGCTCCGGGCGACGACGTGCCCGCAGACGGCGGGCCCGTGCCGCACCTCACGGTCTTCATGAACCAGTCGATTCGGCGCATGGAAATCGAGGGCATGAGTGCCGAAAAGAAGAGCAACTTTTTGCCGCACGGAAATCTGCTCGAGCCCTGTCGGTTGACCGTCGTGACGACCGACGGCACGCGGCTGAACGTTGATCTGAGAAGCGTGTCCGTCTCGACCGACTCAGTCAGAGACCCGGCGTTCGACGCCGTCACCGATGTCTTCGCCCGGCGGCCACTCAAGCCTGGAAAGTTTCAGGATGCCGTTGCGGATCTGCTGGCCACGATTCGCGGCTGGGGCATCGCGCCCCATGCCGACCTGCTGGAACTGACCAAGTCGGGCAATCCGCCGGGCTACGAATCGCCGGGCATAAGGCTGCCGATCAACGCCGGTAGCATGCCGCTCTCGGAGTTGCTGCATCTGGAAGTCAAGTTCTACCCAGACCCCGACCGCGGCTGGTTCTATCTGATGACGTTCGCCGTGCCACACCAATTACGTCCCAGTCATTTCCGTGATGCGAAAAAGCGGGCCATCCGCCACCGCGCGATCGAGTCGATCCGCTCGGTCCTTGCCGTCCCCGGCCAGATCGAGGAGTTGTTTCCGCTCGCGGCGCACCGCTTCGACAACTTCGTCTTCAGGGAGGGTGACAGCGACTTCCACAAGACATGGTCCACGAAAGCCTGGTGCAGCGACCGCTATTTCCTCACGATGAAGGTTCCCGTCGAACTTGACAGAATAGACAAAACCGTCACGCGCCTGCGCGGCGAGCCGACGTTCGTCCTCCAGGAGGTTGATGTCCTCGCGCCGACTCCCGACACCGGAGGGCGGCTGGATCCGGTGTGGCGGCGTGAGCACCGCTTCGATCTGGCCGCCTGGAACAAACTGGTCGCGGCCGGCGGCGACTTCTCGGCCATCGGCATCGAGATCGATCCCACGCCCGTGGCCCAGTCCGGCAACTTTCTCCAGCATTGGCGGGGCCACAACCAAGAGGTCCGCCTGCTTCGCGATGTCCGCGAGCGGGCCGTCAAGTCCGCCGCGAAGTTCTTGCCGGCCGCGCTCCAGATCGAGCGGATGTTCTCCACAAGTAGCAAAAAACAGGAGTTTCCATCCACGGATCATTTCTTTTCCACCTACGAGTTCAACGGCAGAGATAGCGTCCTGCACAAGACGTTCGTCACCGAGGCCTATTTCAGCGGCCGGTATCGGCTCACGATGCAGGCTGATGTCGCGCTCGACAGGAATGACAAAGTCATCACGAAGCTCCAGAGCCAACCCACGTTCGTGCTCCGGGAGCTCAAATCCGTGGAGACACCGCAAGGTTTTTATTTCCCGGACGTTCCACGATGGCGGCGGGAGGATCGCTTCGATCTCGAGGCCTGGAAAAAGGTCGTGGCGGCCGACGGTGACTTTTCCGTGATCGGGATCACGATCGACACGACGCCACAGTCGAAGTCGGAGGCGGAACGTGCACGGTCGTACTTCCAGAGCCAACGCAGGTTCCGCGATCGCGTCAGCCTGCTGGAAAGTGCCACTGGCGATAGCGACGCCCCCGCGAAGAAACTTCCCCAACCCGGAGATCACTGACGGGAGCACGATTCTGCCCATCACGTCGTCACGTAGCCCGGCCGCGACGTGAACGCCCGGCTGGCGTGGTTTGATGCCAAGCTGCTCCCGGCTTGGAAGGTATGGCGGGCCGCCAATCCCGGCCAGATCGTCGTTTCCCGTCTGCTGCGGGGTGGCTACCATCAATGATGATGCGAGCAGTCGTCCATCGCCTTTCGATCGGTCTTGCGCTGGGGCTAGGCGCTGCAGTTCTGGCGTGGCAGTCGTTTTCGGGCGACCCGACGCCTGAAGCGGATGCTGATCGCCGTCTGCCGGAACTTCGCGTCACGCTGGGAGCGTCTCGAAAGCTCGTGACAACCGCGGGAATGTCCGCGGCCGATCAGGCGGGCTTTGATCGATCGGGAAACTTCCTGAAGCCCCATCTGCTCGTGCTCACGCTGCCGGATAGCCGACGCATCGAACTGACCTCCCGAAGCACGCTCGTTCGCCTCGACGGTCTCGAGCATGATGCGAGCCGCGACGAAATCGTGATCGAACTGCTCGTCCGCCGACCCGTCAAGCCGGGACGGTTTCAGGAGGTCGTGGCGGACATGCTGGCAACCATTCGTTCGATGGGAGCGGAACCGCATCACGACATGCTCGCCTTGACAGAACGGGGTGACATCCCCGGGGGTGAAGCAGTGCCAGGCTCTCCTCGTGTCCCCATCAACGCAAAGGCAGTGCTTATCGGCAAAGAGCGGACGCGCACCAGAGTTCACTGCGAAGTCAGGGCCGACGCGGAGCGAGGATGGTTCGTTCTCTACACAATCAACTCGAACTCGGACTTTTGGCCGTCCGCCATTCGGAGGCGGGAAAAGCAGGAGTTTTACGACCGCCGTTTCGCCCGGTCGATGCTGTCCGCACAGCCCCTCGTGCCGGCCGCGGTGCAGGTCGAGGAGATTTTTCCGGTCACGAGTCATTACTTTGGCAGGTCGCGCCCCAAGGGCGAGGGTAGCGATCTCAATGATCTCTTGACCACCGAAGCCTGGTTCGGCGACCGGTATCATCTGACACTGCAAGTACCGATCGAGTTCGACAGCAGCCTCGAGACCGTGACGCGGTTGCGCGGCGAACCGACGTTCGTGCTCCAGGAACTTGAAGCAATCACCGGAGAAAACTCGTTCCCTGGGCGACTTGAGCCGGTGTGGCGCAGCGAGCGGCGATTCGATGGTACCGCCTGGAACAAGGTGGTCGCCGCCCACGGCGACTTCTCGGCCATCGGGATCGACATCGATCCAACGCCGGTTCCCAGAGTCGCGGACTACATCCGGCATTGGCGCTTTGAGACCTGCCAATTCAGCGTGATGCGCGAGGCCCGCGAGCGGGCCGTCAGATCGGCCAAGCCCTTTCTGCCTGTGGCCGCGGAGATCGAGCGGATGTTTCCCACCGCCGACAAAGAGGAGCCGTTTCCCTCGACGAATCACTTCTTGGACACTTTCGTCTTCACCGGCAAAGAGAGTGACTTTCAAAAGACGTTCATCACCGAGGCCTACTTTGGGGAACGGTATCAGTTGATGATGCGGTGTGATGTCGAACTCGATAAAGAGAACAGGACCGTCACGCGGCTCCGTGGAGAGCCGATTTTCACCCTACGGGAGTTCGGGCCCGGAACCGGTTTGATCGACAAGCCAACCCATGTGAACTGGCGCCGTGAGCATCGCTTTACTCTCGATGACTGGAACAAGGTTGTCGCGGCCAAGGGCGACTTTTCGGCCATCGGGATCGAGATCGACAAGTCTCGCGTTTCCGATTCCGACTCCGAGGGCACCTGGCGCTACGTCAGTTATCAAAACCGATTCCGCGATCGCGTCAGCCTGCTCGATGGTGCAGAAGACAGCGCGGGGAACTGATCGTCCCACCGCACGGCTGAAGTCGCCGCGCAGCTAGACTTCTTCCCGGAATTACTGCTCAATGGCGACTACAATAAGTAACCATGAAGCGTCTCGGAGCGCCCGTCACCGTGTTCGCCGCTGTCGCCGGTTTCGCCGCGTTGTTCTGGTGGGCGCGGGCTCCGGGCGACGACGTGCCCGCAGACGGCGGGCCCGTGCCGCACCTCACGGTCTTCATGAACCAGTCGATTCGGCGCATGGAAATCGAGGGCATGAGTGCCGAAAAGAAGAGCAACTTTTTGCCGCACGGAAATCTGCTCGAGCCCTGTCGGTTGACCGTCGTGACGACCGACGGCACGCGGCTGAACGTTGATCTGAGAAGCGTGTCCGTCTCGACCGACTCAGTCAGAGACCCGGCGTTCGACGCCGTCACCGATGTCTTCGCCCGGCGGCCACTCACGCCTGGAAAGTTTCAGGAGGCCGTTGCGGATCTGCTGGCCACGATTCGCGGCTGGGGCATCGAGCCCCATGCCGAGCTGCTGGAACTGACCAAGTGGGGCAATGCACCCGGCCATGAGTCGCGGGGCATCGTACTGCCGATCAATGCCGGTAGCATGCCGCTCTCTGAGTTGATGAATCTGTCGATCAAATTCTATCCAGACCCGAACCGCGGCTGGTTCTATCTGATGACGTTTACCGTACCTTTCGAACTAGCGCCCAGCCATATCCGCGATGCGGAAGAGCGGGCGATCCGCCGCCGCGCCATCGAATCGATTCGTTCGGTTCTCACCGTCCCCGTCCAGATTGAGGAAATGTTTCCCATTACGACCCACTACATCGCCAACTTCGTTTTCGACGGCAAAGAGGGCGACTTTCACAAAACCATGGGCTCGGAAGCCTGGTTCGGCGACCGCTACCATCTGACTATGCGGGTCCCCGTCGAACTTGACAGGAACGACAAAACGATCACCAGCCTTCGCGGCGAGCCAACGTTCATTCTTCAAGAACTCGAAGCTCTCGCGAACAACGCCTCGGCCGGCGGCCGGGTGGATCCGGTCTGGCGACGTGAGCACCGATTCGACCTCGCCGCCTGGAACAAATTAGTCGCGGCCGGGGGTGATTTCTCGGCCATCGGCATCGAAATCGATCCGACGCCTGTCATCGATGCGGCGAAGTACGTCAGGCAGTGGTTTGGCCGTGTCCTTCCGGCAAGCCTGCATGGAACGGCGGGGCGGACCTGCTAGCGTGACTGAGTTCATCGGCATGCAGGCGAGGTCAAGTCATGGCTGGACGGGAGCGGCGAGGGGTGGCTGCGGAGTTGTCGAGAGCCGCTGAGCGGTTCGAGCGGTGGCGGCGGACGCGCGGCCGGGGACAGCGGATTCCGGCACGGCTTTGGCGGCTTGCAGCCGACGTGGCCGGACGTCACGGGGTCAGCCGCACGTCGGGGGTGCTCAAGCTCGATTACTACGCACTGAAGGAGCGGCTGACGCAGCCGCCACCGCGCAGTGGTGCAGCGGGTGGTCCAAGCCCGGCACCGTCCTTCGTGGAGCTGACGCCTGGTCCGCTCCCAGCACCAAGTCCGTGCGAGCTCGAGATCTCCGATCCCTGCGGGTCAATTCTTCGCGTCCGGCTTCCGGCGGGCCAGGTTCCGGATCTCGTGTCCCTTGTCCGCACCTTCCGGGAGTCCCGGTGATGCTGCAGGTCACGCCGCAGATGCGGCTCTTGGTGGCGATCGAACCGGTCGACTTCCGCAAGGGGATCGACGGTCTGGTCGCCCTCTGCAAGCAGTCGCTGGGAGAGGATCCGCTTCGCGGATCGCTGTTCGCCTTCCGCAATCGGCGGGGAACGGCGGTGAAGGTGCTCGTGTACGACGGCCAGGGATATTGGCTGTGCCTGAAACGGCTGAGCATCGGCCGCTTCCGCTGGTGGCCAAGCGCTCCCGGGCAGTGCGCCCAGTCGCTGGCGGCTCATCAGCTGCAGGTGTTGCTGTCGGCAGGTGACCCATCGGCCACCAAGGCGGCACCGGCCTGGCGAAGCGTCAGCGGGTAGCTGCTGGTGACCGCCGAGAAAGTGCTCTTGCCTCGACGGGCCATCGCGGCGTACGTCGTTGTTCATGACGTCTCACGCCGTCCCCGACATCATCGAGTTGGATGCCGAACAGTTGGATGCGTTGTTGCTGCGCGTCGAGGCGGGCCAGCTGACGCCGGAGGATGTCGAGACGCTCATCGCGGCACTGAAGTCGTATGCGTATGTGACCCAGCTGATCGACCAGAAGAGCACGACGATCGGCCGCCTGCGGAAGCTGGTGTCCTTCCGGCAAGCCTGCATGGAACGGCGGGGCGGACCTGCTAGCGTGACTGAGTTCATCGGCATGCAGGCGAGGTCAAGTCATGGCTGGACGGGAGCGGCGAGGGGTGGCTGCGGAGTTGTCGAGAGCCGCTGAGCGGTTCGAGCGGTGGCGGCGGACGCGCGGCCGGGGACAGCGGATTCCGGCACGGCTTTGGCGGCTTGCAGCCGACGTGGCCGGACGTCACGGGGTCAGCCGCACGTCGGGGGTGCTCAAGCTCGATTACTACGCACTGAAGGAGCGGCTGACGCAGCCGCCACCGCGCAGTGGTGCAGCGGGTGGTCCAAGCCCGGCACCGTCCTTCGTGGAGCTGACGCCTGGTCCGCTCCCAGCACCAAGTCCGTGCGAGCTCGAGATCTCCGATCCCTGCGGGTCAATTCTTCGCGTCCGGCTTCCGGCGGGCCAGGTTCCGGATCTCGTGTCCCTTGTCCGCACCTTCCGGGAGTCCCGGTGATGCTGCAGGTCACGCCGCAGATGCGGCTCTTGGTGGCGATCGAACCGGTCGACTTCCGCAAGGGGATCGACGGTCTGGTCGCCCTCTGCAAGCAGTCGCTGGGAGAGGATCCGCTTCGCGGATCGCTGTTCGCCTTCCGCAATCGGCGGGGAACGGCGGTGAAGGTGCTCGTGTACGACGGCCAGGGATATTGGCTGTGCCTGAAACGGCTGAGCATCGGCCGCTTCCGCTGGTGGCCAAGCGCTCCCGGGCAGTGCGCCCAGTCGCTGGCGGCTCATCAGCTGCAGGTGTTGCTGTCGGCAGGTGACCCATCGGCCACCAAGGCGGCACCGGCCTGGCGAAGCGTCAGCGGGTAGCTGCTGGTGACCGCCGAGAAAGTGCTCTTGCCTCGACGGGCCATCGCGGCGTACGTCGTTGTTCATGACGTCTCACGCCGTCCCCGACATCATCGAGTTGGATGCCGAACAGTTGGATGCGTTGTTGCTGCGCGTCGAGGCGGGCCAGCTGACGCCGGAGGATGTCGAGACGCTCATCGCGGCACTGAAGTCGTATGCGTATGTGACCCAGCTGATCGACCAGAAGAGCACGACGATCGGCCGCCTGCGGAAGCTGCTCTTCGGCAGCCAGACGGAAAAGACCGCGGCCGTCACCGGCCAGGTTGTCGAGCCGTCCCAGCCCGGTCGCCCTGGCCAGCCTGATGCGCCGGGCAGGGCGAGCGGCGGCGACGATTCGGCGGCTGCGAAGGCCCGTCAGAAGCCGAAGGGGCATGGTCGCAATGGCGCCGAGGACTATCCCGAGGCGAAGCGTGTCAGCGTGCCGCACGAGACGCTCGCAGCCGGTGATCCATGCCCATCGTGCGACCGCGGAACGCTCTACGGTCAGCCGAAAGGCGGCATCGTGCTTCGCTTCACCGGCCAGCCCCCGGTGCAGGTGACGGTCTACGAGCTCGAGAAGCTCCGCTGCGGCCTGTGCGGCGAGGTGTTCACGGCGAAACTGCCAGAAGGAGCGGGCCTCGACAAGTACGACCCATCCGTGGCCGGCATGATCGCCGTGCTCAAGTACGGGAACGGCCTGCCGTTCAACCGGCTGGCCGGGTTGCAAGAGTGCCTGGGCATGCCGCTGCCGTCCTCGACCCAGTGGGACATCGTGGCCGAGGCCTCTGCGCTCATTCAGCCGGCCTACGACGAGCTCATTCGCCAGGCGGCCCAGGGGCAGGTGCTGCACAACGACGACACGACGGTCAAGATCCTGGAACTGATGGGCGAGCGAGCGAAGGCAGCGGCCGCAACGGCACAAGACGCCTCGGACCAGCCCGATCGCACGGGACTGTTCACGACCGGCGTGGTCGCGACGAGCGAAGGCAGTCGGATCGCGTTGTTCTTCAGTGGTCGAAAGCATGCCGGTGAGAATCTTCGGGATGTGCTGGTCCGCCGTGCGACCGACTTGCCGCCTCCGATCCAGATGTGCGATGCCTTGTCCCGCAATCGACCACCCGAACTGGAGACGATTCTTGCCAACTGCCTGGCGCATGCGCGGCGGCAGTTCGTGGACGTCAACGAGCACTTCCCGACGGAGTGCCGGTATGTCCTCGAGTCGCTTCAGGTCATCTATCACAACGACCAGTTGGCCCGTGAACAACACCTGACCCCCGAGGAGCGACTCCAGTTCCATCAGCAGAACAGCGGCCCGACGATGGCTCGCCTGCGCGAGTGGCTCAAGCGTCACAGCGAACAAAAGCTGGTGGAGCCGAACTCTGGTCTGGGGACGGCGATCAATTATCTCCGTAAGCACTGGGAGAAGCTGACGCTGTTCCTCCGGGTGGCCGGTGCGCCGCTGGACAACAACATCTGCGAGCGCGCTCTGAAGAAGGCGATCCTGCACCGCAAGAACGCCCTGTTCTTCAAGACCAAGCATGGCGCGGCCGTGGGTGACTTGTATCTGAGCCTCATCCACACGTGTGAGCTCAACGGCGGAAATCCATTCGACTACCTGGCCGCTCTTCAGCGGCATGCCGCTGCCGTCGCCGCCGCTCCGGGTGAGTGGATGCCCTGGAACTATCGGGGTCGGCTCGAGTGCCTCTTCGCAGGCTGACTCAGGCGACTGCGGCCGCGAGTAGACTGGCCCCGGAAGAAACCAGGAAGCTGATCGCCATGGCTCACGACGTGATCAGGATGCGACTCACCGCGACAGAACGCGGGCTGCTTCTTCGCTACGGCTATCCATTCTCAGAGAGTGAGGCTGCTCTCACAGCCTGTGCAGCGAGCCAAGACATCGAGTGGGTTCCGATCGATCGCTTCAACCTTGAGCAACTGATCGGCAACCTCTGCTGCTCGATCAACCAGACCAAGCCGGGCCCGTTGCAGGACGATCTTCTCAAGCTCTGCAGCCGCCTCGAGACAGCCGAACGCTACGGCGACGGCGAGCCCGAAGTGCTCTGAGCGCTCATGCGGCCCCCGGCAGCCCTCACGCCGCAGGGAATTCGCAGGCTTGCCGGAAGGACACGGAAGCTGCTCTTCGGCAGCCAGACGGAAAAGACCGCGGCCGTCACCGGCCAGGTTGTCGAGCCGTCCCAGCCCGGTCGCCCTGGCCAGCCTGATGCGCCGGGCAGGGCGAGCGGCGGCGACGATTCGGCGGCTGCGAAGGCCCGTCAGAAGCCGAAGGGGCATGGTCGCAATGGCGCCGAGGACTATCCCGAGGCGAAGCGTGTCAGCGTGCCGCACGAGACGCTCGCAGCCGGTGATCCATGCCCATCGTGCGACCGCGGAACGCTCTACGGTCAGCCGAAAGGCGGCATCGTGCTTCGCTTCACCGGCCAGCCCCCGGTGCAGGTGACGGTCTACGAGCTCGAGAAGCTCCGCTGCGGCCTGTGCGGCGAGGTGTTCACGGCGAAACTGCCAGAAGGAGCGGGCCTCGACAAGTACGACCCATCCGTGGCCGGCATGATCGCCGTGCTCAAGTACGGGAACGGCCTGCCGTTCAACCGGCTGGCCGGGTTGCAAGAGTGCCTGGGCATGCCGCTGCCGTCCTCGACCCAGTGGGACATCGTGGCCGAGGCCTCTGCGCTCATTCAGCCGGCCTACGACGAGCTCATTCGCCAGGCGGCCCAGGGGCAGGTGCTGCACAACGACGACACGACGGTCAAGATCCTGGAACTGATGGGCGAGCGAGCGAAGGCAGCGGCCGCAACGGCACAAGACGCCTCGGACCAGCCCGATCGCACGGGACTGTTCACGACCGGCGTGGTCGCGACGAGCGAAGGCAGTCGGATCGCGTTGTTCTTCAGTGGTCGAAAGCATGCCGGTGAGAATCTTCGGGATGTGCTGGTCCGCCGTGCGACCGACTTGCCGCCTCCGATCCAGATGTGCGATGCCTTGTCCCGCAATCGACCACCCGAACTGGAGACGATTCTTGCCAACTGCCTGGCGCATGCGCGGCGGCAGTTCGTGGACGTCAACGAGCACTTCCCGACGGAGTGCCGGTATGTCCTCGAGTCGCTTCAGGTCATCTATCACAACGACCAGTTGGCCCGTGAACAACACCTGACCCCCGAGGAGCGACTCCAGTTCCATCAGCAGAACAGCGGCCCGACGATGGCTCGCCTGCGCGAGTGGCTCAAGCGTCACAGCGAACAAAAGCTGGTGGAGCCGAACTCTGGTCTGGGGACGGCGATCAATTATCTCCGTAAGCACTGGGAGAAGCTGACGCTGTTCCTCCGGGTGGCCGGTGCGCCGCTGGACAACAACATCTGCGAGCGCGCTCTGAAGAAGGCGATCCTGCACCGCAAGAACGCCCTGTTCTTCAAGACCAAGCATGGCGCGGCCGTGGGTGACTTGTATCTGAGCCTCATCCACACGTGTGAGCTCAACGGCGGAAATCCATTCGACTACCTGGCCGCTCTTCAGCGGCATGCCGCTGCCGTCGCCGCCGCTCCGGGTGAGTGGATGCCCTGGAACTATCGGGGTCGGCTCGAGTGCCTCTTCGCAGGCTGACTCAGGCGACTGCGGCCGCGAGTAGACTGGCCCCGGAAGAAACCAGGAAGCTGATCGCCATGGCTCACGACGTGATCAGGATGCGACTCACCGCGACAGAACGCGGGCTGCTTCTTCGCTACGGCTATCCATTCTCAGAGAGTGAGGCTGCTCTCACAGCCTGTGCAGCGAGCCAAGACATCGAGTGGGTTCCGATCGATCGCTTCAACCTTGAGCAACTGATCGGCAACCTCTGCTGCTCGATCAACCAGACCAAGCCGGGCCCGTTGCAGGACGATCTTCTCAAGCTCTGCAGCCGCCTCGAGACAGCCGAACGCTACGGCGACGGCGAGCCCGAAGTGCTCTGAGCGCTCATGCGGCCCCCGGCAGCCCTCACGCCGCAGGGAATTCGCAGGCTTGCCGGAAGGACACGTTTGGCCATATGCGTCAATACAGGGTCAGCCTGCTTGGCGAGGTCCGCGAACGGGCCGTCAAGTCCGCCGCCAAGTTCCTGCCGGCCGCACTCCAGATCGAGCGGATGTTCTCCACTAGCAACAAGAAACAGGAGTTTCCGTCCACGGACCACTTTTTCGAGGATTTTAGCTTCACCGGCAAGGACGGTGATTCCCGAAAGACTCTGATCACAGAGTCGTATTTCAACGACCGATACCAACTGAGCATGCGGACCGCCGTTGAGATCGACACGGCGTCCAAGACCGTCACCAGGCTCCGTGGTGAGCCCACATTCGTGCTGCGGGAGATTGAGTCTGTTGTCGAGGCACCGGTCAGCATCGACACCCTGCCGGAATCGCCAAAGCCAAAGTGGCGGCGGGAGCATCGCTTCGATCTCGAGGAATGGAACAAGGTGGTGGCGGCCGACGGTGACTTTTCCGTGATCGGGATCACGATCGACACGACACCACAGTCGAAGTCGGAGGCGGAACGTGCACGGTCGTACGTCCACAGCCAACGCAACTTCCGCGATCGCGTCAGCCTGCTCGACGCCGCAGCGGGCGATGGCCAGGCACCCGCGAAGAAACTGCCAGAACCCGAAGATCGCTGACGGGAGCACGATTCTGCCCATCACGTAGCCCGGCCGCGGCGACGAACGCCCGGCTGGCGTGGTTTGATGCCAAGCTGTTCCCGGCTTGGAAGGTATGGCGGGCCGCCAATCCCGGTGAGATCGTCGTTTCCCGTCTGCTGCGTGGTGGCTACCATCAATGATGATGCGAGCAGTCGTCCATCGCCTTTCGATCGGTCTTGCGCTGGGGCTAGGCGCTGCAGTTCTGGCGTGGCAGTCGTTTTCGGGCGACCCGACGCCTGAAGCGGATGCTGATCGCCGTCTGCCGGAACTTCGCGTCACGCTGGGAGCGTCTCGAAAGCTCGTGACAACCGCGGGAATGTCCGCGGCCGATCAGGCGGGCTTTGATCGATCGGGAAACTTCCTGAAGCCCAATCTGCTCGTGCTGACGCTGCCGGTGCCGATCGAGTTCGACGGCAGCCTCGAGACCGTAACGCGGTTGCGCGGCGAACCGACGTTCGTGCTTCAGGAACTCGAAGAAATTACCGGAGATGGCTCGTTTGCTGTGCAACTCGATCCTGTGTGGCGGAGCGAGCGGCGATTCGATCTCGCCGCTTGGAACAAGGCGGTTGCCGCCCACGGTGACTTCTCGGTGATCGGTATCGACATCGATCCCACGCCCGTTCCACGAGCGGCGGACTACATCCGGCATTGGCGTGTCCAGACCCGGCCCTCCGCGATCTCGTCCGCCGCGCGACGGCCGACCTGAAGACGCCCGACACCGTGGCCTGGATCGTGGACGTCGATCCCGTCGAGATGCTGTAGGGACGAGGCGCGATTGCCCGATTCGATCTCGCAGCGCATGGCACCCGGGAAGGCATGCGACCCGGAGTCCCCCGGCTTCCGCCGGGGGCTTTTTGGGGACGGCGCGGCAAGAAGCCCCGGGTGGAAACCCGGGGACACCGGGTTTGAAAACCACATCGCCACCCATGCAGCACGACACCCCGGGTGCGCGAGCACCATCCTCCACCGGCGGCCCTACGACCGTTGCAACCGGCGCCAGCGCGCACACACGGCCTTGCCCCGCGCCGGCAGGCATGACCTACCGTTGGGAAGTGGACCGCGATGCATGGTCCTTCCGATCTCACTTTGCGGACGGCTGATCGACACGCCGCCAGCCCCGATCGTTATGTCCGTGAACGTTCCCTCCGTCACCGCCGCTCTCGCCTGGTCGCGACCCGCACGCTGGCTGGCGTCGCTGCTCATCGCCGGCTATCTGGCCGCCGTGATCGTGCCGCCCCTGGCCGGGCCGCCGCCGGCGAGCGAACTCGCCGGCACCCTGCGGCGGCCGCTGCGGCCGCTGATCGGCGCGCTCTACCTCGACCACGGCTACCGCTTCTTCGCCCCCGACCCCGGTCCCGGCCATGAGATCCGCTGGACCGTGACCATGCCCGACGGCTTGACCCGCACGGGAAAAATCCCCGACCGCGACGCAGACCGGCCTCGGCTCCTCTACCACCGCCGATTCATGATCGCGGAGAAGATCGCCGCGCAGGTGCCCACCGTCGAGGCGCCGGCGGAGGTGCGGGCCCGGGCGAAGCCTGAGTGGCTGCCGCTGGTGAAGGGCGTGGCCGGCAACCTGCTGCGGCAGACCGGCGGCACGAGTGTGCGGCTCGAGATGGTCGAGCACTATCTGCCCGCACCGGACGAGGTCGTCGCGGGCACCGCCGGCACCGACATCGTCACGCCGCTGGGCACGTTCGCCTGGCCCAAGGAGGCCGCGCGATGAGCGACTCACGGATCGTGACGGTCAGGCCGCGGCCCGACGCGCCGGCGGAGCAGGGCAGGGGAGAGGCGTCGTGGATCGGCGGCTGGGCCCATGCCTGGAACACGTTCTGGTTCACGCCGGCCGACCCGCTGCCGCTGGCGGTCGTCCGCATCGCCACGGGGCTGATCCTCGCCTGGTCGAGCTTCGTGTGGCTCGCCGACGTCGACGCCTTCTTCGGCACGACCGGCTGGATGCCACCGGAGCACGTGTGGCGAATGAACGACCAGCCCTGGCAGTGGAGCGGCTACTTCGCCGCGGCGGATGCCAACGGCATCCGCGTGATCGCGGGGCTCACGCTGATCGCCGCGATCCTGCTCACGCTCGGCCTGGCCACGCCTCTGGCGGCGGCGGTGGCACTGGTCGGCTTCTTGAGCGCGGCCAACCGGGCGCCGCTGAACACCTTCGGCCTCGACGACACGCTCGGCATGCTGCTCATCCCGCTGGCGATCGGGCCGGCGGGCGCCCGGCTGTCGCTCGACCGGCTGCTCGGGGCAGGGGGGGGCGACGGAAAGGGGTCGGTAGCCGCGAACGTGGCCCTGCGGCTGATCCAGGTGCACTTGTGCGTCATCTACTTCTTCTCCGGCTGCGGCAAGATGCTGGGCGCGAGCTGGTGGGAGGGCACGGCCCTGTGGGGCGCGGCGGCTAACGTCCAGTACCGCACGCTCGACATCACCGGGCTGGCCCGGCACCCGCTCGTGACCAACGCGCTCACGCTGGGCACGCTGTTCTGGGAGGTGTCCTACCCGGCGCTCGTCTGGCCCCGGCTCACCCGTCGGCTGTGGATCGCGATGGCCGTCGCGGTGCATCTGGGCATCGGCCTGGCGATGGGCATGATGGAGTTCGGCCTGGCGATGATCACGGCCAACCTGGCGTTCGTCCCGGCCGGCTCCTGGCACGCGGTTCTCCGTCTCCTGGCCACGCGGGGAACGGCAGCGAAGACGGTGCGGGCGTGACGGCCGCCGGTGAGTCGGCCGACGTGACACCGCCACCGCCGCGCCGCATCGGCCTGCGGCTGGCCTACGAGGGCACCCGCTACTCCGGCTGGCAGGTGCAGCCGGGCCGGACGACGGTGCAGGGGGTGGTCGCGGAGGCGGTCCGCGCGGTGTCGGGCGAGGGGGTGCTCGTTCGCGGCTCGAGCCGCACCGATGCCGGCGTCCACGCCCTCGATCAGATCGCCGCCTTCACGACCCAGCGGGACCTCGCCGCCGACGTCTGGATGCGGGCCCTGAACGCCAAGCTGCCCGCCGACGTGACGGTCGTCGCCGCCCGCGAGCTCGCCGCCGACTTCGACCCCGTGGCCGCGGCGGTCGCCAAGCGGTATCGCTACCGGATCCACGACGCCGCCTGGCGGCCGGTGCTCGCCCGGCATCTCGTGTGGCGGTGGCGCGGCCGGCTCGACGTGGCGGCGATGGCGGCGGCCGCCGCGGCCCTCGTGGGCGAGCACGATTTCACAAGTTTCGAAACCACCCCCTCCACACGCCTCTCGAAAGTGCGCACAATCCATGCGCTTTCGGTCTGCCGCCACACCGGGCCCGACGACGTCGCGGGAGCCGAGGTGTGGATCGAGGTCGAGGGCAACGGGTTCCTGCACAACATGGTGCGGATCATCGCCGGCACGCTGGTGATGGTGGGCGCCGGCCGCCGGACTCCCGACTGGACGGCAGCGGCGCTGGCGGCCCGCAGCCGGGCCGCCGCCGGTCCGACCGCGCCGCCACAGGGACTCGTGCTCGTCGCCACCCAACTGGATCCGCTCGCATGGCCCGCCCCTCCGACACCCTCGGCCCCCTGACGCTCGTGCAGCAGATCGGCGTCGGCCGGCACTGCCAGATCTGGGAGGCGGTGGAGGCGCCGGCGGGGCGGAAGGTGGCCGTGAAGATCATCGTGCCGGCGATGGCCAACGACCCAGCCCAGCGGAAGCTGCTCGAGCACGAGCTGAAGGTCGCCACGTCGCTCGAGCATCCCACGATCATCAAGATCGACCGGCTCGTCACCAAGGACGGCCCGCCGCACCTCGTGATGGAGCTCTATCCGCACCCCAACCTCAAGAAGCAGATCGCCGCCGGCGTCGACGCCCTGGCGCCGCGGCTGCAGCGGATCGTGACGGAGATCGCGCTGGCGGTCGACCACATGCACGCCCGCGGCTGGGTGCACCGCGACCTCAAGCCCGACAACGTGCTCGCGGCCCCCGACGGCCAGGTGAAGCTCATCGACTTCGCGATCGCCGCGAAGGCGTCGGGCTTCCTCGGCAAACTTCTCGGCGGCAAAACGACGGCCCAGGGCTCGCCGAGCTACATGTCGCCCGAGCAGATCCGTGGCGCGGCCCTCGACGCGCGGTCCGACATCTACTCCTTCGGCTGCATGCTCTTCGAGCTGCTCGCCGGGAAGCCGCCGTTCACCGCCGCCCATCCCAACGACCTGCTCAACAAGCACGTCTCGACGCCGGCGCCGGCCGTGGACCAGTTCAATCGCAACACCACGACCGGCGGCTCCGCCTTCGTGCGCACGCTGCTGGCGAAGAAGCCCGCCGACCGGCCGGCCTCGATGCAAGAGGTGCTCCAGCAACTGCGAACAGTCCGCCTCCTGGAGCGGGCCGGGGCCTGACGCGGCCGCGGCAACCGGAATTGACTCCCGCAGCGTCACGCGGGGACAATCCGCCCTTATTGTCAGCCTCCCAGTCAGCCCCCCGCGAGACGCCCCGATGGCCGCCGGCCTGCACCGACTCCCGCTGGAAAAGCCGATCTACGAAATCGAGGACCGGATCGCGGCCCTCGAGGCCGCGCCGCTGGGCGCCCACCAACAGGAGGAGCTGCGGCGGCTGAAGCGGGAGCTCGTCGAGGTGCAGAAGCAGGTGTTCGCCGGCCTCGACCCCTGGCAGACGATCGAGGTCTCCCGGCATCCCGACCGGCCCAAGACGAGCGATTACCTGTCGCTGGTGTTCGACGAGTTCGTGGAGCTCCACGGCGACAAGGCCTTCGGCGACGATCGGGCCATGCTCACCGGCTTCGCGAAGCTCGACCAGCACAAGGTGCTGGTGATCGGCCATCAGAAGGGCAAGACGCTCGCCGAGCGGCAGGCCTGCCACTTCGGCTGCGCCCATCCCGAGGGCTACCGCAAGGCGATGGGCAAGATGCGGCTGGCGGCCAAATACGGCCTGCCGGTGATCTGCCTGATCGACACCCCCGGCGCCTATCCGGGCGTGGGGGCCGAGGAGCGGGGCCAGGCCCAGGTGATCGCCGAGAGCATGTTCCTCATGGCCACCCTCCCGGTGCCGATCGTGTGCGTGGTGATCGGGGAAGGGGGGTCGGGCGGGGCGCTCGGGATCGGCGTGGGCGACCGCGTGGCGGTGCTCGAGCACGCCTACTACAGCGTGATCAGCCCGGAGGGCTGCGCCGGCATCCTGTGGAAGAGCGTCGAATACAAGGCCGACGCCGCCCGGGCCCTGCGGATCCGGTCCCGCGACCTGAAGGAGTTCGGCGTCATCGACGCGGTGATCGAGGAGCCGGCCGGCGGCGCCCACCGGCACCCGCGGCAGATGGCCACGCGGCTCAAGACCTACCTCGTGCGCACGCTCCGCGAACTCGTGGGCAAGCCCGGCGACGAGCTCGTGGCGGCCCGCTACGAGAAGTTCCGCGTCATGGGCACGTTCATCGACGCCGGCGCCTCCGGCGTCGCCTGAAGCCGCGACCCGCCGCTCGCGGCGTGTGCGTTGATCTCCAGCGGCGAATCGTGTTTTGACGAACGGTGAACTGGGGACCGTTCCCGTCCCAAGAAGCCCCGGGTGGAAACCCGGGGACTCCGGGCACGACAACCATCCCGCCGTCCATGCCGCACGACCGCGTGTGATTTCCTGGTTCGAACCCGCAGCGTATGGCACCCGAGAAAGCATGCCACCCGGAGTCCCCCGGCTTCCGCCGGGGGCTTTTTGTGCCGCTCGCGCGTGTTCAGCCGAGAGCAAGACTGGGAAACCCGCACCATGAAAAAGCGCGAGCTGAGGGGATCCGCGTGGCCTACCGGCAAGCGGACCGCATTCCCTCGGCTCACGCCTCGGGCTTCAAGGGCACGGGGTCGGTACCACGGAGAAACGACGATGCTCTCCCCTGCGGTCTCTGACCATCGAATCCGGGCTGTGCCTCCAAAACTCGCATTCGCAAGCCTGGAGGCTTGCGGCACGGGAGTGCCAGCGGCGGCTGGAGCCGCTGGCCAGCCATCTGCCGCAGCAGACTGCCGAGCAGTTCATGCGCCGGTGTGACGACGAGATAGGTCGCGATCGAGACGATCGCCAGAGCCCGCGGCGTGTGGTCCGGAGACCACAGGCACCAGGCTGCGCCGATCGCCAGCCAGGCGGGAACGAGCAGGGGGAGGGCGGCGAGGTGAATCCGCACGACCGCACGGCCAAGGTCCGCCCAAGACCGCGGCTGTGCGCCGGTCAGCGAGACCGCGAGCGGCTCCATCTGCCGCCAGCCGTGCCAGACCAGGAAATAAAAGCCGACGAAAAACAGCGGATCGGTGCACCAGCCCAGGCTCGCGATCACGGCGAGTTCGCCGAGCCCCTTCAGCCACGCCCGCCGACTGCGCGGCCGCCGCATCACGAACAGGCCCTCGGTCGCGGCAGCCGCCATGCTCACCGCGGCCAGCACGAAGCCGGCCGCGCGGACCGCCGCGGGCGGAAACAAATCGGCGGCCGAATCACGGCCGACGGCCAATGTGGCCAGGTCGGCGGCCACGGCGGCGGTCGCCGCCGGCCATGCGGCCAGCGGCACGGCCAGCACGAGGCAGCCCCGAGCCAGCGCGGCGACCATCCGCTGCGCAGACTGTGGAACACGTCTGTCCGAGCAGGAGGCGATGGCCGTGTCGAAATGCGCGGTCCCAAAGTGCCAGCAACTGAGCGCCGCAAACGCCACGATCATCGGCACCGGCGCGACGGCGAAGCCCGCCAGCACCGCGGCCATGACCGCCATGTAGGCCAGCCACACGATGGCCAGCGGCCAGCCCTGCCAGGCGCGATGGCTGACGGCGAAGTCGGCGGCGCCGTGCGGCAGTCCGACACAGCCCAGGGCGACGACCCACGGCAGCGGCCCCAGAGCGGCCGACCACTGCGGTTCGCCCATGGCACCCGCGAGGGCGGCTGATGCCATGACCGCCAGCGGCAGCCGGCGGAAGGCGATCTCCCGAAACCGCAGCGCGGCGTGCCCGCTGATGCCCGTCATCGCGCGCATGCCCCGGCTCCTCGCCCCACGCGGCCCGGTTGCCGGCACCGCGTCAGCCAGTGAAACGCCCGCGGTGACTCATCGCCTTGATGCCGTGATACGCCACGAGGCCGAAGCCGACCTTGTTGATGACGTCGGCCACGTTGTAGATGATCTCGCGATACTCACCGGCTCCGGCCCGGGCCATCAGGAATCCGATCGGATAGATCGCCCAGCCGATGAGCACGAACAGCCGCATGATGCCCAGGGCCTTGGCCAACGGCGGCGGCGCCGCGGCGATGGCCTGGCCCAGCGACACGAACAGCACGCCCACGATCAGCAGCTCGAAGCCGCAGGAGACGAGGAAGAACGTCCACCAGCGCTGGGAATCGACCGCCGACGTCTCCGCGATGAACGCCGTGACGATCATCGCGACGTCGAGGATCACCAGTTGCCAGAAGAACTTCGCCCCGCGGTCGCCCATGCGCAGGAGGAGCGGAAACTTCAGCAGCAGCAGCGGCGTGGTGAACAGCCAGTCGACATACCGGAGAGCCGTCGGAAAGCCCTGACCAGACTGATAGACGCCGGTCATCTTGAAGTAGTGGAAGCAGGCGATCGCGCAGACGAGCCCCGCCACCACCATCGTGCTGCGGTACTCGGGCTCGACATCGTCGCGCAGCAGGAAGAAGTACAGCGCGCCCGCCCCCATGGCGACGGTGCCCGCGAAGAACAGGTACAGCGTCAGGGTCTGGAGGAGCGTGCCGCCGGCCTGGGCCTGCAAAAAGTCCATCGACACGCCGGCAACGTCTGCCGCGGCGAGCAAGCAGAGAGACAGGGGGGCCTCCGAAGGTGGAGAAGTCGCACGGCCGAACCGGCGGCGCGCCGGTGGGACGCATGCCTCACCTTTCGGAAACCTTTCCCGAGGGGCACGGGTGACCGCAAAACCCTATGAACGCCCCGCGCCGCGGGCCAGCGGCACGAAAAAACCCACTGACGACGGCGCCGCGGCAGCGCGGACACTTGGACGTCGGGCCCGGCCCGGCCAGTGACCGGCCGCACCACCGCGGAGACCACGCGTGCCGCCGGTCGTCAGTCCTGCAGTTCCGTGTACTTGCGGGCGGACCCGCGGGCGAGCTCGACCGGGTATTTGGCGGCGTTGGCCGCGAGTTTGGCGGTGATCGCCTCGGCCAGGTCGAGGCCGAGCCGGTCGGCGAGGAGCATCGCGAACATGACGACGTCGGCGATCTCCTCGGCCACGCCAGCCCGTTTGGCCGCGTCGGCCAGATCCCGATCGACCTCGGCATCGGTCTTCCAGAGAAACCGCTCCTGGAGCTCGGCGGCCTCGATGGAGATGGCCGCGGCCAGGTTCTTCGGTGTGTGAAACTGCGCCCAGTCGCGGTCATCCCGAAACCGGCGGACGGCGTCCACGAGATCGGCCATGTCAACCCGGGCACGCGGCCGGGATCCGGATTGCTGGACTGGCTTTTTCATCGTCGCATGACTCCGGGAGGGGTTGCCCGTGCCGTCGAGCCGGCGTTGCCGGCCAGCGGAGCCATGGATGGCGAAACGCAGACGGCATCGAGTGAGCGCAGCCCAGGATGGGCGGAGTGAACGTCCGGGCGAGGCGGCACGGGCAACCCCGACCACGCCACGGCAGGGTACCGGAAAACACCCGCGCGGATCGCTTCGGCCACGAAACCGCCCCTCTCCCCAACGTCCGATAATGTCTCTTATGTCCGGTTCGGGCCACGTGCGTTTCGAGCCTGATTCCTGCGGCAAACCGGCGTTGCGATCCCCTGCTCCTCCGCCTTCCGGCACAGTGTTCGGGCTCCGCTCGAGGGCTCGCTGGGCCCCACGTGCCCACGCCACGCACAGCCCGCACCACATGGCGACGCCGATGGGCGTGCCGGCGTCAGCGGATGGGCAGTGGCGTTTGCGCACCGACTGGAAACCGCTGCGGTGGCGGCTGCCCACCCGGCTGCATCTGCGGATAGCGTTCCGGTTGCGCCGGCGGACTGAAACCACTCGCATTCGGTCGTGGTGGCATGGCGGGCCATCCCGGGGCCGCCGGGACCGGCGCTCCCCAGCCGCCCGCGGCCGGAACCACACCGCCGGCCGGCGCGGCCCCCTGCCCCCCTTGCCCCCCCTGCTCCGCGCCCGTCCAGGCGGCGGCCGAAGTCACCCCCTCCCAGATAACTTGCAGGGGCGACCGACCGCCGGCCGCCGCGGCGGCCGGCGGCGCACCGGGGGGCCTGCGCAGCTGGTCTTCGAACTGCTTCACGAACGGATCGACGGTCTCGACGACGTCCTTGGGCAGGTACTGATCTGCCCGCACGATGATTTCAGCCACGATTCTGCCGCTGCGGCTGGCGACGATCTGGTCCCGGTAGCCGGGCGCGAGCGTGACCGCGAAAAAGGTGATCACGACACACAGCAACGCGCCTTTGGCAAGCCCGAGCAGCAGCCCCAACTGGTGATCGAAGGCAGAGAGGTGGATCGCGTTGATGGCCCCGGAAATGATCCGAAAAACCAGCCACACCGCCAGCGATGTGGCGACGTACAGGGCCAGCATCGCGATCAGCTTGTTCCAGGGCGCCTGCTGCCCGAAGAAGGGGGAGAGGGGGCCGCCAAACCGAATCGCCACGTAACTGCTGGCTGCGATGCCGGCGATCCATGCGATCTGCCAGACCAGCCCCTTGAAATAGCCCAGCACCGCGGCCGCGGCCAGGATGCCGAGCATGACCAGGTCGTATCCGTCGATCGCCATGTGCCGCTCCAGGCCCCCGCTTGATCCGGGGAGCGGCGGAGTCTACGGACCTGCCAAGATGTTCAAAAAGGCCAATCGTGAAGCCCGTTCGCGGTGACCGACACAATCGACCCATTCGGCACAAGTCCCCCCGGCTGCTTTCTTTTCCCAGACATCCCATGAACCCCATAACCCCGCACCGCCGATCTCGAGGCCCTGTGAGAAGCCGCTCCGGTCGGATGACGTTTCCGCCTGGGGAAGTGCAGGGTGGGGGTGACGGCTTCGCTGACGCACGCCGAAATGGCTGACGATAACCAAGTTGACTGCGCCGACCCGCCCGATCAGGGGCGGGAAGGTTCCGTCCGTATCCGCACCGATTCCGGGGCGGGTGCGGTCACCCTGGGGGATGATTCGCAGTGCCCGGCTTTCGCGTGCACATCACCGGCTCGACGATCATCGGCGCCGGCTACGGCACCGCCGCGTGGGCGTTGGGCGACATGCCCCCCATGACCTGCGTGCTCGCGGGGGGCCTGTGCTCGGTCGCCGGCATGCTGCCCGACCTCGACAGCGGCCCCGGGATACCGCTCAAGGAAAGCGTGGCATTCGCGGCCGCCGTCGTGCCGATGATGATGATCCACCGCTTCCACCAGATGCAGCTGCCCCTGGAAGCGATGATCCTGGCCGGCGCCGCCATCTACCTGGCGATTCGCTTCGGCCTCACCTGGCTGCTGAAGAACTACTCCCACCACCGCGGCATGTTTCACAGCCTGCCTGCGGCCGCGATCGCCGGCCAGGCGACCTTCCTCGCCTTTTCGGCGGAGGAGCCGCTGCGGCGGTACTTCGTCGCCAGCGCGGTGGTGCTCGGTTTCCTGACCCACCTCGTGCTGGATGAGATCTGGAGCGTGAAGCTCGGCATGTTCGGGCCGAAGTTCAAGAAGTCGTTCGGCACGGCCCTGAAATTCTACGGGCCCGTCGTCTGGCCGAACCTCGTCACCTACGTGCTGGCCCTGATCCTCGGCGCGCTGGCGGCGGGCGATGCGGCGTTGACCGAGGGCCGGGCCGCCATGCGGCAACGGATGGAGCAGGCGTCGCGAAACATCCAGCAGATTCCCTACCAGTGGCAGTATCGGCGGTGATCCGCTTGCGGGGCGCCGCCGGGGGATGGATCATGGGGACCGTCCGCCTCCGGAAGGTTGCCTGATGCCGTTGCTGCTATCCCTTGCGGACATCCCCGCGCTCGCCGTGCTCGGTGTGTACCTGGCGCTGATCGCGACGGCCGCCTTCGCGGGCGGTTCGTCCGTGGCGTTCCTGGCGCTCACGCACCGCCAGATGCAGGTCGCCCTGTCGCTCACCGGCGGCGTGCTCCTGGGCGTCGGCCTCCTCCACCTCCTGCCCCACGCCTGGCTTCAGCTCGACCGCGATCTGGAAACGACGATGGGCTGGGTGCTGCTCGGATTCTTTCTCATGTTCCTTCTGGAGCGGGCTTTTCATGGCCACGCCCACCACACCGCCGACGGCGGTCCCGACGGCCACTCGCACGCCCACCACGATGGCTGCCACCACAGCGGCCATGCCCACCATCAGCCTCCCGGCCCGCTGGGAAGGTGGGCCTGGTGCGGCGCGTTCGCGGGCCTGGCCCTCCACAGTCTCGCCGACGGCGCGGCGCTGGCCGCGTCGGTCGATGCCGACGCCCGACACGGCGCCGGAACGCTCGCCGGCCTGGCCACGTTCCTGGCGATCCTGCTCCACAAGCCATTCGACGCCGGCATCATCGCCACGCTGATGATCGGCGGCCGGACCACGGGCCGGACGCGGACGTTCGTCAATCTGTGCTACGCCCTGATGGTGCCCTGCGGCGCCGCCGCCTTTCTCGCCAGCCTGCGGCTCTTCGGCGGGCAGCAGGACGCCATCCTCGGGGTGGCGCTGGCCATGGCTGCGGGCGCCTTCCTGTGCATCGCGGCCGCCGACCTCCTTCCGGAAGTGCAGTTCCACAGTCACGACCGCGTGCTGCTCACAGCCTCGTTGGCGCTGGGTCTGACGATCGCCTGGGGGATCACGGTGCTCGAGCGGTCGTCACACGCCCACTCCATGCACGGGGCCGCGGCTCCGGCCAACGTCAATGATCGCCGGCCGTGACGATTTCGCCCGGCACGTCGAGGCCGCGCCGCTGCCGCTCCTGCCGCACCGCCACCATCACGTCGTCGATCAGTTCGTGCTGGCGGCGGATTTTCGGCACCTGGGCCTGAAAGCACCAGGCGATGACGCCCGTCAGCCCGAGGGCGCCCACGAGATGCGGGGTCACCCAGTCGCGGCTCCCCTTGCGGCCGGTGGCCGGATCCGCGGCGCCACCGAGAGCCACGATGCCGACGACCGCCAGCATGCCGACCACGGCGAGGGGAAACGTCTTTCGCTTGAGCTTCCGGCTGCGGTCGATGAGCTCGACGTCGAGGCCGTAGGTCTCCACCACCTCGCGCACCCACCGGCTCGTGCCCACGAAATACGTGACGGCCATGCTGTTGACGAGCACGACGACCAGGGCCGCCAGCACGCCGGAGAGACGATGGACGGTGCCCCAGCGGAGCACGGCCGGATCGGTCTGACCGTGCAAGTCACCGAGCCACAGCCCCAGACCGGCCGTCGCCACCATCAGCGCGATGGCGAAGAGCGCCGCCTGCGTGAACATGCGTGTCATCACTGCCTCCACTCGCCCGGTCGCCGGTTCCACTGCCGTCTGGATCGTTATAGGCTGGCTTGCGGAGGCGACGCCATGCGGCCCGCCCGATCGGCCTCCAGAAGAGCCCCGTCGTGACCAACCCCCTCCCGCCGGTCGTGCTGCTCACCTGCGGCGATCCCGCCGGCATCGGCTCCGAGGTGGCGGCGCTGGCATGGGAGGCGACGCCGGCGCACGAGCGGGCCCGCCTCCGGCTCGTCGCCGATCCGGGGCTGATCGCCGCGTCGCTCGCGACCCGTCGCGGCATGCCGGCGGTGCGAATCACGACCGTCTCCGCCGCCGACCCGCGTCCCTCGACCGCTGCCGAGTTGCTGGTCGTCGCGCCGGCGAACCTGACCGCGGAAGCGATCGTACCCGGCGTCGCGACCGCCGCCGGCGGTCGGCAGGCGGCCGCCGCCGTGACCACCGCGTTGGCGCTCGTCCGCAGCGGCATGGCCCAGGCGATCGTGACCGGCCCCCTGCACAAGGCGGCCCTGCATGCGGCCGGCCACGACGTTCCCGGACACACCGAGCTCCTGGCCCGCGGCTGCGGCCTGCCGGACGACGCGGCCTCGATGATGCTCTGGCTGCCGGCTCCGAACGGTCCGGGCGGGCTCGGAGTGGTCCACGCCACGCTCCACCAGTCACTCCGGTCCGCCGTCGCCGACCTCTCGACCGAGCGGATCGCGGCCGCCGGACGGCGGCTGGCCTCTCTCCTCACGGCGCTGCTGCACCGGCCGCCGCGGATCGCGGTGGCCGCACTCAACCCGCACGGCGGCGAGGGCGGGCTGTTCGGTGACGAGGAGCCCCGGCTGATCGGGCCCGCCGTCGAGCGGCTCGCGGCTGCGGGGCTCGCCGTCAGCGGGCCGCTCCCGGCCGACACCCTTTTCCTGCGGGCGAGCCGGGGCGAGTTCGACGGCGTCGTCGCCCTGTATCACGACCAGGGACACATCCCCGTCAAGCTGCTCGGCATGCACCGCGCCGTCAACATCACCCTCGGGCTGCCGCTCGTGCGGACGAGCGTGGCCCACGGCACGGCGTTCGACATCGTCGGCCAAGGTCAGGCCGATCCGACGAGCATGCTGTCGGCCATCGACGCCGCGGTTCGCCTGGTCGCCGCCGGCTGGTCCGGCTGACGGCGTTCAAGGCCGCATGAGGCCGAGTCCCGCGACGTGCGCGTCGGTCATGTCGATAAGCCCCTCCGCGGCCGGCCGATAGACGAACGCCCCGGCGTCCACCGGACCGCCGATCCGCACTTCCTGCAGGTCGAGCACGGCGATCGCCTCCGGCTCACCATCGGCCACCGGCCGCGGCCCCGGCACCGCCAGCCACTCCACGCGGTGGGGCACGAGATCGCCGCGGCCGATGCAAAACCGCACGGCCCACGGCATGCCGTCGGGCAACTCCGCGGGCGTGATGCCGCCGGGCCGCCGGGCCGCCTCCGCCAAATCCGGGAGGATCGCCTTGAGCCATTCAGGATGCCACCGCCCTTCGACGACCCACACGGGCAGCCCGTCGATCTCCGCCGGCTCGGCCGCGACGAAGCGAAACCATTGCCGCAGGGTGCCCAACGAACGCTGCAGGCCGCCCAGGTAGGGAGATGCAGTCACCGGCTCGGGCGCCCGGAGCTGGCCGAGTTTTTCCCGCACCCGCCGGACGTCGAGCCGCTCGAGCTGCGGCGGATCGGTGCCGTAATGGCGAAACGTCCAGGCGAAGATGCCGTCGCAGACCTCGACGAGTTCGAAGGTCTCCGTGTCGCAGGTGAGCGTCGACTCGAACCGATACCGCTGATCCTCGCCGCGGCCGGACTGCACGTAGCGGCCCGTGCCAACCAGCACGCGGTCCCCCACCCGCACCTTCTGTCGCAGGCGGGCCGAGAAGGAGTCGGCCTGCGCGAGCATCGTCAGCGAACTGGCGAGGATCCGCTCGGCGCGGGCCGCCTCTTCCACCGGCCGGGCGGCGGCGGTCGCTTGGTCCGCAGTTCCGGCCGCGGCGACGCGGTCGGCCCGCCGGCCGTAGACGCTGGTGGGCGCCGGCGGCGCGGCCGCCGCTGCACAGGTCCAGGCGACGACCGCCGCCGCGAGCAGCGTCCCCGAGGAAAAGCGCAGGCTGGGGAGGGTGGTGAATGGTCGAGTCGTCACGATCACGTCGAGTTTGCTGGTTTTGCCAAAGAAACGGGGGTCGGCTCGTCGAAGAACCCGTCGTGGTTCGAGTGCCCGCGGCTCGAGCCCGGCTTCCGTCACGGTTCGCGAGTGTAGGAAACCGGGCTCTTTCGGCCCATGCCGGAAGCGGGGCCCGAATCACGTGCCCGAACGAACAGCGTTTCCCGGCCTGGAGGTGATGCGATGCTGAACCGACGTCTTAACGGCTTCGTCGGAATATCGTTGGCGGCGACGTTGACCGGGTGCCACATGCCCGCCAACTCGCCGTTCACCGGCCTCGCCCAGATTCGCCCCGTCGCCACGCCGCATACGAACGTCCTGCCTCCCGCCGCCATGCTCCACCACCCCGGCCCGGGCGTGGAAGGACCTGGCCCCGGCATCATCGCCCCGGCCTCCTACGAAGCGGCCCTCGAGGCGGCCGGCGTCGCCGGTGGCGGCGGACCGGGGGGCAGCGGCGCCACGGCCATGGCCCCCACCTCGCAGATCGGCTTCATCGGCCCCGACGGCATGCAGATTCGCTGGGATGTCTCGATGCCGGGCAGTTTCGACTCGTCGCCCCTCGTCGCGCCGGGCCGCTACGACTTCCCGCAGGGAGCCATCTACCGGCTCAAGCTCACCGACATCGCCGGCCGCGAGGGCATCGAGCTTTACCCGTCGCTCGAAGTCGCTCCGGTGACGCCCAGGACAGCGGCGTATCTCGCCCACAACGCGGTCCCCTTCCAGATCACCGAAGAGGACCTCGATCAGGTGACGACCGGCAACTTCGTCACGAAGGTCGTCTACCTCCCGGATCCCGATTACCAGGAACTCGCCGTCGCGGGCGTGGAGACGCTCGTCAGCACGCGGCTCGATCCGGGCTGCGATCCGGTCGTCGAGGCCGACCGCCGCGGGTCGATCCTGGCGATCATTCGCATCGGCAACAAGGATCTGGAGTCGACCGGCGCCGGTGCCGGAGGGGCAGGCGGTCCGCTCGCCTCCGGTGGCGGCCCGGGGGGCGCGGGGGGCGGCGGAGCCTGTGGCGTCGCCGGGCCGCTGGGAATGCCCTGCGGCGGCGACCCGTCGCAACTGCCCCCGGCCTTCGTCGCGGGCATGACGGCCCCCGAGTACGGCATGCCGCGGGTTGGCACGCCGATCGGCCTGCCCGGCCCGGCCCACATCCCGCTTGGGGTGCCGGCCGGCCTGCAGCGGCACTCGATCACCAATCACACGAAGATGCACATCCCGCCGCCGTCCCGCGAGCTGCGGCTCCACGTGCAGCAGCATCCCGGCTTGAGCTATCCGAAGCCGGCCCGCCACGCCTACATCGCCGAGCGGCACGACGTGCCCAACGTCCGCCTCCGCCAGCCGTGGGAAGACCGCACGCGGTTCGTCGAAAACGGTGGCGCCGACCCCGACGCCCTCGGTCCCGGCCGGATCATCCCCGGCGGCGGTGACTGCCCGCCGGAGCCGATGGAGTGAGCCGCCCCGGCGGACACATCCCGGCTCCCGCCACCGCACGCACCCCTCTTCCCCTCTCATTCATCGCCACCATGCCCGCCATCCGCACGAGCGTCGACGAGCACCGTCCGCGGATGTGGCATCCAGACACGAGGAGCATGATCGACCTTTTCCGGACAGGGACCGCGCTGCGGACCGGCCGCTGGCTGCCGGCGACCGCCGTACTCGTCCTGACAGGCGTCGTGGGCCTTTCCCACGCGGCTGTCGAGGCGAGTGCGGCGGAGACATTCGCCGTGTATTCAGAACCGGGAGCGATTGGCGTTCTGCGGCGGCCGCAGCCCGGTCCCTGTCCGGAATCGGTGATCCCCGCCGGCGTGCAGCCGGTGGAAATCCGTGGTCCGAAGGGGATGCGGATCGCCATCGAGACGGCGGCCGGCTGGTCGCCCCTGCAGGGGGCACCGCTGCGGATCGGATTGGTCGTGGGCCGCGGCTACCGCCTCAAGGTCGCCGGCATCCCGGGCCGCGAGGGGCAGGAACTCTATCCCTCGATCCGCGTCCTCGCGAAGCTCGTCACGCCGCCCGGCACGGCCTGGCGGTTCCCCGTCGAGGTCACGATCGACGAGGACGACCTCGCCGCCGCCCTCGACGGCGGCCACGTCCGCCGGGTGGTCTATGCGTCGTGCGAGAGCGAGGGCCGCGACGTCGTGCCGGCAAGCTGGTTCGACGTGAAGCCCGGTGACGATCCGCTGGAAGTCGCCCGCACGCTCGGCGACCCGGTCGCCGAGATCGTGATCGGCAACCGACTGCCTGCCACGGGGACCGGCCCATGAACGCCGACCGTCCTCTGCGTTGGCTCCGCCTCCTCGCGATCGCGACGGGCGCCGTGATTCTCGCTTCGTGTCGATCGCTCTCGACGCCGGCGGTCGTGTCGACCGCCACGGTGACGATGCTGCCCGAGCCGGAATCGGCCCCGGTCGAACCTGCCGCGGCCTCCGCACCGACAGCGGCGGCGGAGACGACAGCCTGGGCGGCCGACGTGCGACGGACCGACGGCTCGGCCGCGTTCAGCGGCATCCAACGCACGGGCCTCGAGGCCCCCTGCCCTCCCCTGCCCCGGCTGGCTGCGGACGGCTGCCGCGATGGGCGGTGCGAATCCGGCATGTGCCCACCCCAGGTCTGCGTCCCCTGCGACCGTCCGCCGCCGCTCGTCGGCCCCTACCTCGTCTGCGACGGCGGCGACGCCCGCGCCCCGGCCCGGCCGCGCGGCGCCGATGGCCTGGCGAACCTCACGGCCGGCGACACGGTCGCCCGCTATCGCGCTGCCGACGCCGGCCCCGACGCCGCCGACGTGTGCATCGCGGTGTCGAACTGCGCGTGCGTCTACGCCCCGCGGTTCGGCTCCGTCCGCGAGGTGGTGCGGCCGTTGGAAGACTCGGCCCCCGAGGGGCCGCGCGGCCTGGCACTCGACACGCTCGCCGGCGAACAGACACGACGCGAGCCGGTCTGGGGCAGCACGCAGAACGTCGCCGTCGAAGCCGCCCGCAAGGCGTTGCCCGGCGTGGCGGTCGAGGAAAACCTCGGACCGCTGGCGGTCGATCAGGCCGCCATGCCGCGCGAGGAAGACGGCGTGGCCGGCCCGGTCGAGCGGATCGCCCAGGACCAGCCGGAGTTCGCCCGCCGCTCCCAGCGGCCGCTGCTCCAGGTGGGCTTCGACGTGCCCATGGCCTGGACCTGCGTGAAGGGGGCGAACGTCCTCGTCGCGGGCCAGACGCCGCAGACGGTGTCGGTCGCCGACGGCACCGCCACGCTCCGCTTCGAGGAGCCGGGCCGCGCCGAACTCACGCTCTGCAAGCGGGCCGGCAGCGACACGGCGCGGACGGGCGAGGAGCTCGACTTCACGATCTTCATGCTCAACTCCGGCGACCGCGCCCTCGACGACATCGTGCTCGTCGACGCCCTCCCGGAACGGCTCGAGCTGATCCCCGGCTCACCCGCCTCCAGCCTGCCGGCCGACTTCACGATCGACCGGGGTGACGACGGGGCGGTCGTGCTCCGCTGGCGGGTGAAGGCCACGCTCCGGCCCGGTGAAAGCGGGTTCGTGCGGTTCCGCACGCTCGTCCGCTGAATGGCCGCATGCGACGTTGCGGCGTTCCCCGCACCGGGGTTACCATCCTTTGATCACGTCCGTTTTCAGTCCGGCGACCGAGATCTTTCCGCGAGGAACCCCCATGCGCCAGCCCCTGTTTTGCGATCGTCTGCCGACCATCGTGACGATCCTCACCCTCGGCCTCGTCGTCATCGCCGCCACTGGCCACCGCGCCGCCGCCCAGGGAGTGGGCGTGGCGGAGCGTCCGGCGGCCGGCGGACTCACCGTTCCCGCGCTGCCTCAGGGCACACCTGAGGAACTGATGAAGTTCGTGAGCACGCTGCGAAATCCCCCCCAGCAGCCCAAGTCGCGGGAGGAAATGCTGGCCTACATGAAGGGCGTCGCCACGGTCTCCGTGCAGGCTGCCGACGCGATCCTTGGCCAGGTCAAACCGGGCGCCAAGTTCCACGCGGATGCCACGCAGCTCAAGCTCGAGAGCCTGATGATGCTGGGCCAGATGGGGGATGAAAAGGCCGAGGCCGCCATGGTCGCCTTCGCCGGGACGCTCGTCGACAGCCCCGAGCCGGCCGTGGCCCGCGAGGCCCGGCGGCTGCTGATCGTGGCCGACGCCCGGTCGATCTTCGAGACCGGCGGATTCGACGCGGCGCCGGGCCTCGTGAAGCGGACGGCCGAGCTGCTCGCCGCCGACCCCAACGACACCCAGACGGCGATGCTCGCCATGCAGCTTGCGAAGGCCTTCGAGCAGGCAGAGGGGGGCGAGGCACACGCCGCCACGGCGTATGCCACGTTCGGCCCGCTGTTCGCCAAGAGCGGCAATGCCCAGATCCGGGAGCTGGCCGAGAGTTTCGCCGGCACCCTGCGCCGCCTGTCACTGCCCGGCAAACCGATGGAGATCACCGGCACGCTCCTCGGCGGGGGCGTCTTCGACCAGAAGACGCTCGCCGGCAAGGTGGTGCTCGTCGATTTCTGGGCCACCTGGTGTGGACCGTGCGTGGCCGAGATGCCGAACATCCTCGCCCAGTACGAGAAGTACCACGCCAAGGGCTTCGAGGTGGTGGGTGTGAGCCTCGACGAGGATCGCGCCGCCCTCGAGGCGTTCGTGGCCGAGAAGAAGCTTCCCTGGCCGATCCTCTTCCAGCAGTCGGGGGGCGAAGGCTGGCGGCATCCGATGGCCACGAAGTATGGCATCAGCGGCATCCCGCAACTGATCCTGATCGGCCGCGACGGCAACGTGATCACGCTCAACGCCCGCGGCGAGGGTCTGGCAAAGCGGCTTGCCGAGCTGTTCAAGGATGCCGGCTGAACCGATGACCGACCGTGATCCGCCGGCCGCGTTCCCCCGGCCGGCCGTCGCCCGCCGCGCCGGCGCGTTCGACTCGTCGGGCATCCGCAAGGTCTTCGACCTCGCGGCCACACTCGACGATCCCATCAACCTGTCGATCGGCCAGCCCGACTTCGCGATGCCGGACACCGCCCGCGCGGCGGCCAAGGCGGCGATCGACGCCGGCAAGAACGGCTACACGCCCACGCAGGGCATCCCGGCGCTGCGGGACCGGCTCGAGGAGCGGACGCGGCGCGAGACGGGCCAGCCGCACCGCCGGCTGTGCGTGACCAGCGGATCGAGCGGGGCGCTGGTGCTGACGCTGATGGCGATCCTCGACCCCGGCGACGAGGTGATCGTCTTCGAGCCGGCGTTCGTGATGTACCGGCCGCTGGTGGAGTTTCTCGGCGGCCGCGTCGCGGCGATCGACACGGCGCCTTCGTTCCGCATCGACGTGGACCGCGTGGCGGCCATGATCACGCCGCGGACCCGGGCGATCCTCCTCAACACGCCCGCCAACCCCACGGGACACGTCGCCGCGGCCGACGTCGTCCGCGACTTGGCCCGGCTCGCCGAAAGCCGCGGCGTGACTCTCGTCAGCGATGAGCTATACCGCTCCTACTGCTACGACGCGCCGTTCCACTCCCCTGCCCTGCACTCCGAGCGGGTGGTCGTGATCGACGGGTTCTCGAAGTCGCACGCCATGACGGGCTGGCGGGTGGGCTGGGTGCACGGCCCCGCCGACATCGTCAACGCCTGCACGATGCTCCAGCAATACACGTTCGTCTGCGCGCCGCAGGTTGGCCAGTGGGCCGCATTGGCCGCGCTCGACGCGCCGATGGACATGCCGCTGGCCGAATGCCGCCGCAAGCGCGACAAGCTCATGGCCGGTCTGCGGGGCCGCTATCGATTCGAGCAGCCGGGGGGCGCCTTCTATCTCTACCCCGAGGCGCCGGGCGGCTCGGGCCGGGCGTTTGCGGAGCGGGCGGTCGCCGCGGAGAAGCTTCTCGTGGTGCCGGGCAGCGTGTTTGGCGCCGCCGACACCCACTTTCGCATCGCCTACACCGTGGACGAGCGGACGCTCGACCGCGGCATCGCCGCCCTGCAGCGGCTGGCCGAGCACGCAGACCGCCGATCATGACCGGCCACACCACGGCATCCGTCGCCCGGATGCTCGACCATGCGGTCCTCAAGCCCGAGTTCACGGCCGCCGACCTCGCCCGCCATGCACGGATGTGCATCGACCGCGGCGTGGGCTGCCTGTGCGTGCGGTCGTGCGACGTCGCCGCAGCGGCCCGGCTGGTGGCGGGCACGCCGGTCGTCATCGCCGCGGTGATCGGCTTCCCGCACGGGGCGCAGCGGCCCGAGGTCAAGGCCTTGGAGGCCCGGCTGGCGATCGCCGACGGCGCCCGCGAGCTCGACATGGTGCTCAACGTCGGGGCCCTGCGGTCGGGCGACCAGGCGACCGTCCGCGCCGACATCGCGGCCGTCGTGGCGGAAGCCCGGCCGCATGGGGTGCTTGTGAAGGTGATCCTCGAAACCTGCTTCCTGGCGTCCGCGCAGATCGTCGTGGCCTGCCGGCTGGCGGAGGAGGCCGGCGCCGACTTCGTGAAGACGTCCACCGGGTTCGGTGCGGGGGGCGCGACGCCGGAGGCGGTCCGCACGATGCTCGACGCGGTGGGGGGCCGGCTGGGCGTGAAGGCCTCGGGGGGCATCCGCAGCTGGGAAGATGCGGTGCGGTACCTCGACATGGGCTGCAACCGGCTGGGCGTGGGCGACGCCGCGGGAGTTCTCGACGGCCGCCCCGCGCCCTCCGGCGCGGCCTCTTGACGAGAGTGACGCTCGCCGGAAAGCCCGCAGCGGGCGGCCGGTGCCTTTCGGCTGGCCCCCCTCTGACCGCCGTGCCCGACCTGTGGCTCTCGCGGCCGCATGCGCACGCCGGCATTGCCCGGGCGCGACGATCACCGGGCGATGCCCGATTGCCGCCCGACGCTTGCCGGCGGTAGCCTGTTGCGACCTGATCCGCTTGTGCTGGAGGCGATATGACCGGCTCCCGTCCGTGGTCGATGCACCTGCTGGTCGCCGTCGTCATCGCCTGCTTGGCCGGCGGATCGGTGGCCCCTTGCCGCGGCGCGCCGGAGGCGGCCCCGGCCGAGCCGGAGGCCGAACCGCAGGACGGGCCGGCGGATCCGCAGGCCGACGGTGAATCCCGCGGCCGGATTCCGCCCGTGCCCGACGGCACGCCGCAGGAGATCCTCCGGTTCATCGCGCGGATCAGCGACCCGGCGGCCCTTCCCCGGTCCCGCGGGCGGCGTCGCTACTACTTGAAGAGGGCCGGCGCCACGTTCGTCGAGGCGGCCGACAAGATTCTCGCCCAGGTTGCCGCCGACGATCCGCTGCACGCCGAGGCGGTGCGGCTCAAGCTCGACGGTCTGGCTTTGCTCGAGGAGATGGGCGACGACAGAGTGCCGGCGACCACCGCGGCCTTCGCCCGTTCGCTGGTCGATCACCCCGATCCGGCGATCGCGCGGCAGGCGCGGCGGATGGCACTCGCCAGCGACGTCGACGCCCTGTACGCGGCCCGTTCCGCCGCCGGGGCGGACGAGCTCGTGGCCGCCGCCGCCACGCTCCTTGCGGCGGCCCCCGACGACGACGCCACCGCGCGGGTGGCCGCGCAGCTCGCCACGGACCTCGCCAGCCTGCCCGGCGCCGAGGCGGTCGCCAAGCAGGCACATGAGAAGTTCGTGCCCCTGCTGGCCGCCAGCCGCGACGCCCGCGTGCGGGCCCAGGGCGAGAAGCTGGCGAAGGCGCTGCGGCGGCTGGCACTCGTGGGCCGTCCGCTGGCCGTGGAGGGCCGGCTGATCGACGGCACGCCCTTCGATCCGCGCATGCTGGCCGGCAAGGTGGTGCTGGTCGACTTCTGGGCCACCTGGTGCGGCCCGTGCGTCGCCGAGATCCCCACCATCCGTGCCCAGTACGACAAGTACCACGCCGCGGGCTTCGAGGTGGTGGGCGTCAGCATCGATGACGACCGCGCGGCGGTCGCGGACTTCGTCGCCACGAAGGAGATTCCCTGGCCGGTGATCCTCGACGGCCGCGGCCCGGGCCACTCGCTCGCCGACCGCTACGACATCCGCGCGATCCCGGCGCTGTTCCTCGTCGGCCGGGACGGCAACGTGATCTCGCTCCAGGCCCGCGGCAAGGCCCTCGAGGACCTGCTCGCCGAGCAGTTTCCCGCCGTCCGCTGATGCGGCGTCAGGCGCTCTTGTGCCGGGCCTCGCGGAGCGGCACGACGGGCTCGACGCCCTCGACGTTCCGCTCGTTGATCACGTAGGTGCTCCCCTGCTGCTCGGGCAGGTCGAACATGATGTCGAGCATCACGTCCTCCATGATCGACCGCAGCCCACGGGCGCCGGTCTCCTTCTTCAGCGCCTTGCGGGCGATCGCCGCGAGGGCCTCGTCGGTGAACTCGAGCTGGCAGCTCTCCAGGCCGAACATCTTCTGATACTGCTTGACCAGCGCGTTCTTCGGCTCCTTGAGCACCTTCACCAGCGCCGGCACGTCCAGCGGCTGCAGCGAGGAGATCACCGGCAGCCGGCCGACGAGCTCCGGGATCAGGCCGAACTCGAGGATGTCGTCCGAGTCGACCTGCGGGAGGAGCTCGGCGAGGTCGGCGTCATGGCGGACGCCCGACGGCTGGCCGAAGCCGATCGTCTTCTTGCCCAGCCGCTTGCCGATGATCTTGTCGATCCCCACGAACGTCCCGCCACAGATGAAGAGGATGTTCGAGGTGTCGAGCTGGATGTACTGCTGCTCGGGATGCTTGCGGCCCCCCTGGGGCGGCACGTTGGCGACGGTGCCCTCGAGCATCTTGAGGAGGGCCTGCTGAACGCCCTCGCCCGAGACGTCGCGGGTGATCGACACGTTCTGACTCGTCTTTCCGATCTTGTCGATTTCGTCGATGTACAGCACGCCGCGCTGGGCGGCCTCGATGTCGAAGTCGGCCGCGCTGAGCAGCTTGAGGAGCAGGTTCTCGACGTCCTCGCCGACGTAGCCCGCCTCGGTGAGCGTGGTGGCGTCACCGATCGCGAACGGCACGTCGAGGATCCGGGCCAGGGTGCGGGCCAGCAGGGTCTTGCCCGAGCCGGTCGGCCCGAGGAGAAGGATGTTCGACTTGTCGACCTCGACGTCGCTCCCCTCGCTGCCGAGGTTGAGCCGCTTGTAGTGGCTGTGGACCGCCACGGCGAGCACCCGCTTGGCGTGATGCTGGCCGATCACGTACTGATCGAGATGAGCCACGATCTCGCGCGGCGAGGGGATCGTGGTGAACAGTTGCTTGCTGGTGCCGCGCCGGCGCTTCTCCTGATCGAGGATCGACTGGCAGAGGTCGATGCACTCGCCGCAGATGTAGACGTCCCCGGGGCCTTCCACGAGCGGGCCGACGTCGCGGTAGCTCTTGCGGCAGAACGAGCAGAAAGCGTTTTTCTTGGTCGTTCCGCCGGCGCCGCGCCGTCCCAGCCCGCCCACGTCTTTCCCGGATGGCATTGATTCACGTCCTCTGGATGTCGGGCCCCGGCGGATCGCCCGACGGCGGCCGGCGCCGCCCCGGAAGGCCGGGTCTGCCGATCCGCAGCCGCGGCTCGACGAGTGTTCTTATCTTTCGGTATTCCTCTTCCGTCAGCACACCCTCGTCGCGGAGATTTTTGTAATCCACGAGGGACCTTTCCCAATCGCCACGATCGTCACTGGACGCGAGCCAACGCCCGCGGATCGTGACGATCGCAACGATTCCCGCCCCGACCACGAGGGCCAGGAGCAGGACACTGGCGAGATACGCTGCCACGGGCACCCGGCTTCGGGAGGGGGTAAGGCACGGGCTCGGACAAGCCGCCTGCATCGGCCCTCCCTGCGCCGTGGCCGCATTATGGCAGCCGCCGTCCGGCCAGGTCCAGCGGAAAATCCCCATCCTTCGCAGCCTTCCGCCGGTTCGCAGGCGGGCGGGCGACGCGGCTGATTTTTCCGGTTGTTCCGAAAACGTGTGACTTTTCGGCCGGCGACGGCCGATTCCATAGAGCATGTCTGTCTCCGTGTTCCATCGTTGCCCCGTCGGCCGGCTGGCGGCCCTGCTGCTGATCGCAGTGGTGGGCTTCGTGCCGCCGGCAGCCGGCCAGGGCCTGCCGGCCGCGCCGGGCATGCCGGAACTCGTGCGCACCAAGCACCGGACGTTCGCCATCCCATTCCGACTGCCGAAGTCGCAGGATCCAGACGCCGACGCCGCCCCGCAAAAGATCGTTCTCGATGTCTCGAAGGACCTCGGCGGCGCATGGCAGCCGGCGGGCGAAGCGGCGCCGGCGAAGGGCTCGTTCACCTACACAGCCGATGCCGACGGCGAATACTGGTTTCGCCTCCGGGCCGTCGATCGGAAGGGCCGGATGCGCGGCGGCGAGGGGCCCGACATGCGGGTCCTGGTCGACGCGGCAGGTCCGCGGCTCGCGGCCCGCGTCTGGAAGGGTGCCGATGGCGAGATCGTCTGCCGCTACGCGGCCGTCGACGACTCGCTGCGGCTGGAGTCGTTCACGTTCGAGTATCGCGGCCCGGCAGACCCGGGCTGGAAGCCGTTGGCCACGGAGCCGATTCTGTCCCGCGAGTCTCCCGCCCACCTCGTGGGGGAGGAAATCTGGTGGGCCGGCGAGAAGGTGACATCCCTGACGGTGCGGATCACCGTCGCGGATGGCTCCGGCAACCGAACGACCAAACAATTCGCGCTCGAACCGACCGATCCCCACGTCGACCAGGCGGCGCTGGCCCGCGAGCTCGGCGTCCCACCGCTGCCCACGGCCGGTGCCGAAGCCGCCGCGGTCGCCGTTGCCGCCGCGCCCGCCGCCGCTTCCGCGCCGCCGACCGCCGGTGAAACCTGGGCCCCGGAGACCGCCCCCGGCTGGTCGGACCAGATGCCACAGCAGCCGGGGGGCGAGGGCACGACGAGCGGACGCAGCGTTCTCGTGAAACGCACCGGATCCGCGGCCTCCCTGGTTCCGCGGGCTGAGACCGCCACGCAAACCGACACCGGCGGTCACGACACGCTGGCGGCGGCTGCGGCCGGCCAGCCGCTCGAGTACCGCGGCAAGCCTCTCCACATGGCGAAGTCGCGGCGCTTTTCCTGGGACTACGAGGCCCAGGAACGGATGCCGGGGGCGGCCCGCGTGCGGGCGGAGCTGTGGACCACACGCGACGGCGGCGTGACCTGGCAGCGGTCCGCGGTCGACACCGACGGCCGCAGCCCGATCGACGTGCAGCTCCCGGCCACGGGACTCTACGGCGTGCGGCTGGAAATGGTGGCCGACGTGCCCGACGCGGGTGACGGGCCGCGATCCGGCGACCTCCCCGAGGCGTGGCTGGGCGTGGACGACGAGCCGCCGCAGGTCGAGCTGCTCGACGTCGCCCGCGATCCCCAAGCGCCGGGAGTCCTGATCATCCGGTATACCGCCCGCGATCCACTGCTCGGGCCGCAGGCCGCACGCCTGCTCTATTCGCCGAACCTCACGGGACCGTGGGCCACGATCGCCGCCGGCCTCGCCAGTCAGGGCGAGCACCGCTGGCAGCCCGACCGTGGCGTGCCGGCGCGGGTCTACGTCCGCGTCGAAGTCGCAGACGCGGCCGGCAATGTCGGCGTTGCGTCGAGCACCGAGGCCATCACCGTCGCCGCCCCGCGGGTCGTGGGCAAGCTCGGCGGGCTCCGCGCCGCCCCCGAACGCTGATCCGCGTCGTCACGCGGCTCGCCGCTGGAGCCGCCGCAGCAGGGGCAGGGTCACCAGCCGCAGCAGGCAGGAGACGACGAACACGGCCGCGTAGGCCCGCCGATCCTCGCCCAGGGCCCGCAGCAGTAGGCCGCCGCAGGCGGCGCCCGCTACGGTGGCGATCGCGAGCCCGAGGTTGTAGACCGTGATCACGCCGGTGCGATCGCGGTCGTCCACGATGTCAAAAAACAGCAGGGCCACCGCCAGCTCGTAGGCCGCCCAGCAGCTGCCGGCGACGATCTGCACGCCGATCAGGTAGCCGATCTCGGCGAACGGGAGCCAGAGCAGGGTCAGGGGCATGATCGCCAGGCAGGCCCAGCCGAGGAGCCGCACGGAGCCGGTCCGCGAGGCCAGTCGGCCGACCGCAGGCAGCACCAACGCCCGGGCCAGAACGGCGGTGGCGAACACGAGCATGAAGGCGTGATACGAGAAGCCCAGTTCGCGGAGCATGTAGGGCGTGAAGTACGGCCCCGCGACGTGGGCTCCGAACATGAAGCAGCACAGGAACGCGACCAACGTGCCGGCGGGCTTCGCGGCCATGCCGCGCAGTGCGGCCACGAGCTTCGCCGGCAGCCCGGCCGGCGGCACGGGCAGCCCCTCGGCCGCGGCCACCGGGGGCCGCGGCTCGCGGCAGGCCACGAGACAGGCCGTGGACAGCAGGCGACTCACGCCGGCGAGGGCAAACAGCGCGGAAAATGCGATCAGCGTCGCGCCGCGGGACTCGCCGAACTGGAGCACAAGGCCGCCGATCACGAACCCGAAGAACACGCCGAACTGACCGAGGCGGTTCCGCTGGGCGAAGTAGGGAGTCCGCACGTGCCTGGGCACGAGCCGCCCCATCCAGGCGTTCCAGGCGGGCACTCCCGCCATCCCGGCGGCCCAATAGACGCTCGCCGCCAGGAGCAACTGCCAAAGTGCCGCCGAACCCCGCAGGCCCCACCAGATCAAAGGCACGAAGCTGGCGGCCTGGAGCGCCGTGCAGCCGATCACCCAGACGCGATTGCTGCCGAGCCGCGAGACGGCGTACGGCGTGACGAGCTGCACCAGCGCCCCCACGAGGATCGGCAGGCTTGCCATCAGGCCTGCCGCCACCGGCCCAAACCCCAGGGCCAGGGTGAAGGCGGGCAGGTACGTCTCGCCGCAGCCCACCATCACACTGTAGGCGGCGGCGTCGGCGGTGGTGACCCAGAGATCGCGGCGCAGTGCTCCGCGCGGCAGGATCGTCTGCAAAAACGAATGGCGGGGCAAGGCGATGGGCGGGAGTGACCGGACGGACGCCGGTGGCGGATGAGCCGGCGCCGGGAAGCGACGGCCAGAATCGGACCACCTGTTTATACTTCACAGCCGGTGCGGTGTGACCACCACGGGCTGCGGCCGTCGGGCGCCGCTGTCGCCCGGCCCCGTCCAAACATCAGCGCGAGGGAGATTTTCATGAAGGCATTGGTGACCGGGGCGACCGGGTTCGTGGGACCGCGGCTGCTGCGGCTGCTGGACCGGCCGACGGTCGTGTCGCGAAACCCCGACCGCGCCCGAGCGGCGATCGGGCACCTCGCTGACCGCATCGTCCGCTGGGATCCGATGGAGGGCCCGCCGCCTCCCGAGGCCTTCGAGGGCGTGGACGCCGTGCTGCACCTGGCGGGAGAGTCGGTCGCCGAGGGCCGGTGGACCACGGCGCAGAAGGCGCGGATCCGCGACAGCCGCGTGGTGGGCACGCGGCATCTCGTGCAGGGCATGGCGCAGGCGGCGACGAGGCCTGCCGTGTTCGTCTCGGCCTCGGCCGTCGGCTACTACGGCGATCGTGGCGACGAGGAACTGACCGAGGCCGCGTCGCCGGCCGACGACTTCCTGGCCCGGGTGTGCGTCGACTGGGAGCGCGAGGCCCTCGCCGCGGAGAAGTCGGGCGTGCGGGTGGTGACCGCCCGAACCGGGATCGTGCTCGGCGCCGGCGGCGGGGCATTGGCGAAGATGCTCACGCCCTTCAAACTCGGCGGCGGCGGACCGCTGGGCAACGGCCGGCAGTGGATGCCGTGGATTCACGTCGCCGACCTGGCACGACTCTACGTGCATGCCGCCGAATGCCCGTCGGTCCGCGGCCCGATGAACGCCGTCGCGCCCAATCCCGTCCGCAATCTCGAGTTCACGAAGGCCCTGGGCCGGGCCCTGCACCGCCCGGCCTTCATTCCCGCCCCCTACTTCGGCCTCCGGCTGCTGTTCGGCGAGTTCGCCCAGGTGCTGTTCGCATCGCAGCGGGTGATCCCGCGGGTGGCGGTCGAGACGGGGTTCGTGTTCCAGTATCCGGAACTCGCCGCCGCGCTCCACGAGATTCTCGCCGCGGCGGCGTGACCGCGAGCTCGCGCTGCCGCTCCCGCTTTCGACAGTCGGAGACCGCCGCTCCAGGGGCGGCGGCGTTGCCGCTGCAGCCACGCCATGGCCACCGGCGGAAAGCCCGTCGCGTACGCTGCTGGATCCCTGGCCATCGCGCCCCGTTGCCGGATAGCCCGAGTCGCAAGTTGTGATGGTGCGCGTTCTTCAGCCCTGGCTCTCGGCTTCACGCGTGTGAACGGCACAAGAAGCCCCCGGCGGAAGCCGGGGGACTCCGGGTGGCATGCCTTCCCAGGTGCCATGCGACGTGGGTTTGAACCGGGAAATTGCGTCCCGTCATCCGGCAGGGACGGCGGGGTGGTATTCGTGCCCGGTGTCCCCGGGTTTCCACCCGGGGCTTCTTGGACGGATGACGGGACCGATTCCCGATGCAAAGGACCTGCAAAACGACGTTCGCAACCGGATTCCTGCAGCGGCGACGCTCTCTCGAGCCACTCGGCGCAACACCAAAAAAGCGCACACTGAGCGAATCCGCGGTGCGTCACGTGCGGCCATCCGCATTCCCTCGGCTCACGCCTCGGGCTTCAAGGGCACGGGACCGCCAAACCCGACAAACCAGCCGCCCATTCCCCCGGGCACATGACGCAGTCCGGCAAAACGGCGGTGCACGATTTGCGAGTTGCGCCCCTGTGGCTTCCGCTTTCGACGGTCAGAGACCGCCGCTCCAGAGTTGGTCAGAGACCGCCGCTACAGGGGCGGCGTCGCGGCGCGGAGCAGGCGGTCGCGGATCGCCTTCCAGGCTTCGGTGTCGGGGGGCGTGGCGACCACGATCCGGTCGAGCGCCCGCTGATCGAGGGCGTGGAGCGTCGCATACAGCATGCGAGCGTACGCCGCCGGATCGTTCGGCATCGGCACGACGACGAGCTCGCGACGGGACGCGAGCGCCCGCGTCGCCGGGTCGTCGACGGCCGTCGTCACGAGCCCCACGCGACTCCCGGCGGCGAGGAGTTCGGTCACGCGGCGGGCCGCGGCGGCGGAGAGTTCCAGCGGTGTGTGCGGCGCGTAGTGCCGCGGCTGCTGGCCGGGTGAGCGAAGGGCGGCGTCCGTCCCTGGGCCGGCCGCAGCGGGCCACTCCACGGGGCCGCCGACGACCGCCTCGAGGGCCGCACGTGACAGCGGCCCCGGCCGGAGGATCCGCGGTGGCACGGTCGTGCAGTCGACGACGGTCGACTCGATGCCCTGCCCACACGGGCCCCCATCGAGGATCAGTGAGACCTTGTCACCGAGGCCGGCGAGCACGTGATGGGCGGTGGTGGGCGACACCGCCTCCGACCGGTTGGCACTGGGGGCCGCGAGGGGCGTGCCCGCCAGCTCGATCAGCCGCCGGGCGAGCCGGTGGTCGGGACACCGCAGGGCGACGGTCGGCCCGCCCGCCGTGACGATGTCGGGAATCCGCGGGCCCCGCGGCACGACGATCGTCACCGGCCCGGGCCAGAGCCGGGCGGCGATCGCGGCGGCGGGCGCGGGCCACGACGCGGCCAACGAGCGGGCCATGGCGGCGTCGGACACGTGCACGATCAGCGGATTCGAGGCGGGCCGCCCCTTGGCGCGAAAGATGCCTGCCACCGCCTCCGCGTCGAGCGCGTCAGACGCCAGCCCGTAGACGGTTTCGGTCGGAATCGCGACGAGCCCGCCGTGCTGCAGGATCGCCGCGGCCCGCTCCAGCGCCTGGACCGTCGCCGGCGGCGGAGTCGCCTCCTCCACCGGCCAATCACAGCGCAGGATGTCGGGAAGCGTGCGGGCCATGCCGACAACCTTGCAACGCCGCCGGGGGCGGAGCAAGATGTCGGCCTGCCGCCGCGGCCGGATCGGTGCCCGATCCCAGCGGCGGATCCCCGCAGGACGCAGCCGTGCCCGCCTCCCCCGCCCCGCTCGTCGGCGTCGTCATGGGCAGCCGCTCGGACTGGCCGACGCTCCAGCGGGCGGCCCAGATCCTCGAGCAGTTCGGGGTGCCGCATGCGTGCGAGGTCGTCTCGGCCCACCGCACGCCCGTCAAGCTCGCCGACTACGCCCACGCCGCGGCCGACCGCGGCCTCAAGGTGATTATCGCCGGCGCCGGCGGCGCGGCCCACCTCCCCGGCATGCTCGCCGCCCACACGCACCTCCCCGTGCTCGGCGTGCCCGTCGAGTCGTCGATGCTCCGCGGCGTGGACTCGCTGCTCTCGATCGTGCAGATGCCCGCGGGGGTGCCCGTCGGCACCCTGGCGATCGGCCCCGCCGGCGCCGCCAACGCGGCGCTGCTGGCGATTTCGATCCTGGCGTTGGAGGATGCCGCGCTGCGGCAGAAGCTCGTGGCCTATCGCACGGAGCAGACGGCCCGCGTCCTCGCCGAGCACCTCGACGGCGAATCGACCGCCTGGTCTGAACGGCCGTCGGAGCGGTGACCGTGCCTGTCTCGGCCAGCCCGATCCTGCCCGGTTCCACGCTCGGCATCCTCGGCGGAGGCCAGCTGGGCGCCATGTTCGCCGCCGCCGCCAAGCGGATGGGCTACCGGGTCGAGGCGATCTCCGACGTGGCCGATTGCCCGGCGGCCCGCGTCTGCGATCGCGTGCACGTCGGCGACTACGCCGATGCGGCGTTTCTCGCCCGGGCTGCGGCCGCCCTGGACGTCGTCACGTTCGAGTTCGAGAACGTGCCCGCGGCCGCCGGCCGGGCGCTGGCGGCGGTCGTGCCGGTGCGGCCGCATCCCGACGTGCTGTTCACGACGCAGGACCGGGCCCGCGAGAAGGCCTTTCTCGTGGCCCACGGATTCGCCTGCGCGGCCCATCGCATCGTGCGATCGCACGACGACCTGCAGGCCGCCGTTCGCGACCTCGGCCTGCCGGCGGTGCTGAAGACGGCCGCCTTCGGCTACGACGGCAAGGGACAGGCCAAGCTCGCCACGGCCGCCGACGTCGATCCGGCCTGGGCCACGCTCGGCGTCGGTCCCGACGGCCCCCGGGAACTGGTGCTCGAGAGCTGGATCGACTTCGACTGCGAGATTTCCGTGGTCGCGGCCCGCGGCCTCGACGGCGCCGTTGCCGCCTTCGCGCCGGCACGCAACGCCCATGCCCATCACATCCTCGACGTCTCGACCGTGCCCGCCGGCCTGCCGGACGACGTCCTGGCGGCGGCCACCGGCACCACGGAACGGATCCTCACCGCCCTCGGCGTGGTGGGCGTGGCCTGCGTGGAGTTCTTCGTGACCAGGGACGGCCGCGTGCTCGTCAACGAGATCGCCCCGCGGACGCACAACTCCGGCCACCTCACGATCGAGGCCTGCGAGACGAGCCAGTTCGAGCAGCAGGTGCGGGCCGTGTGCGGGCTGCCGCTGGGCTCGACGCGGCCGATGGCGCCGGCGGCGATGGCGAACCTGCTCGGCGACTGCTGGTTTTCCGACGGCACCAGCACCGCTCGCGAGCCCGACTGGGCGGCGGCCCTGGCCGTGCCCGGCGTGCGGCTGCACCTCTACGGGAAGACTGAACCCCGGCCGGGCCGGAAGATGGGACATCTCACGGCGGTCGCCGCATCGGCCGCAGAAGCGCGATCGCGTGTGACGACCGCCCGGCACGCGGCCTGCCGCGGCTGACCGACGTAGCCGAAGACGCCGCTTCGTCACTCGCTGTCCGTGGACAAAGCCCTCCATGGCAATCGCGTTCGGCACAAGGGTTGCCGGAGGTGCTCGCCACGTCTTGGGAGGGTCGGGGCTGCCCGTGCCCCGTCGCCGGACGCTCACTGCGCCCATCCTGGGCTCCGTTCGCTCGAAGATGCCTGCGCTGCGGCATCCATGCCTCCGCTGGCCATCTACGCCGGCTCTCAGGGCACGGGCACCCCTCCCGGCACCCCCACGGTCGGCACTCCTCGCATCCTGCTCGGGCAGACTTGTTCCACAGTCTGCTCGCTGTCCGTGGACAAAGCCCTCCATGGCCTTTGTCCACTTGGCCGACCGGTGGAAACGCCGAGGGTTTCCACGGTCGGCACTCCTCGCATCCTGCTCGGGCAGACTTGTTCCACAGTCTGCTCGCTGTCC
>CAZJHQ010000025.1:0-46946 GCA_964545915.1 uncultured Candidatus Kuenenia sp.
ACGACAACCAACCCGCCGTCCATGCCGCACGACCGCCCCTGATTCCCTCGCTCCAACCCACATCGCATGGCACACGGGAAGGCGTGCAACGCCTTAATCCGCCCGCCAGCGCTGGCGGTAATACTTGAGGCCGGGCACGAAGAAGCAGGCGGCGCTCACCAGCCCGAAGATCACGTGCTGGTAGGTCGGCACGACGCACATCACCAGCGCCGTGGCGAACAGGACCGCGGTCTGGATATAGAAGGCGCCGGAGAGGATGCCGGCCTTGGCGAAGAACACGATCCCCGCCAGCAGCGCGAGCACCGGAGAGAGCGTGAGCACCTCCAGGCGGATCAGGTCCTCGACCCAGAAGAGCATCACGCTGCCGAGCACGCTGCCCCCCCAGATGTGGGCGATCTGCCGCTCCACCGCGGTGACCGGGCCGGTGCGATGCCGCAGCGCCCAGAAGATCGGGGCCCACAGGGCGAGCCCGCCGCCCCAGAGGACGAGATACGGCCAGCGGGTGTTCACGCCCTGCCAAAACAGCACGTCGGTGGTCACCGACAGGGCGAGGATCACGACCGAGTGCCACATCCACAACAGGCCCCAGTTCTCGAGCACGACGGCGTGGTGCGTCTCGCGGAACAGCCGGGCGAAGACGTCGGAGAAGCCGCCGCGGCGGGCGGCGACGGGCTCGCCGGCCAGAAACGACCGCAGATCCGCGGCCAGGCCGGCGGCGGAGTCGTACCGCAGGTCCTGCGGCTTCTGCAGCGACTTCAGGGCGATCATCTCCAGATCCCGATCGACGCCGCGGTCGAGGGACCGGGGCACGGGAGGATCCGACTCGAGCACGGCCAGCAGCGTGTCCATCGGCGTCGCCGCCTGGAACGGCGGTCGGCCGGTGAGCGTCTGGTAGAGGATCGCGCCCAGGCTCCACACATCGCTCGTCGGGCCGACGTCGCCGCGGCTGCCCGCGGCCTGTTCCGGCGACATGTAGCAGGGCGTGCCGAGGATGGCGCCGGTGTGCGTGACCGAGGCATCCCCTTCGAGCCGCTTCGCGAGGCCGAAGTCGGAGACGTGCGGCTCGCCGAGGGCGTCGATGAGGATGTTGGAAGGCTTCAGGTCGCGGTGCAGCACGCCGCGGTCGTGGGCGGCCTGGACGGCGTCGGCCACCTTGGCCACGAGCGTCGCGGCCTCGCGGGGCGGCAGCCGACCGCCGGCCAGCCGCCGGGAGAGCGTCGTGCCCTCCACGAACTGCATGCTGTAGAAGGGGTGCCCGTCGCACTCACCGACCTCGAAGATCGACACGATCCCGGGGTGGTCGAGCCGGGCGGCCGCCTCGGCCTCGCTGCGGAAGCGGGCCAGGTCGGCGGGACTGGCGAGATCCCGCCGAAGCAGCATCTTCAGGGCCACCGTCCGCCCCAGGCTTTTCTGCGTCGCGCGGTAGACGACGCCCATGCCGCCGCGGCCGATCTCCTCGAGCAGTTCATAGTCGCCGAAGGCGGCGGGGAGCGGCGTGCTGCCGGGCAGGAAACCGCCGGGCGTCGCGGACCATGAACCCTGCGACGGCGACTCGGCGACACCCGCTTCGCCGCGCGAGAATATCGTGGATTCTTCGGCGACCGCATCGACCATCGACATGGCGGCGAACAGCTCCCGCAACTGCCCGGCGAGGTCGGGATGCGCCGCGGCCAGCGCTTCCAGGCGGGCCTGCGCCGTCGCGCCCCGGGCCTCGGAAAGCTCGTCGAGCAGCGTGGCGAGACGGTCCTCCTGCTCCGGTGAGAGCGGAGCGTCGATCGCGAGCGGGCGACCTGGCGTCGTCGTTGGCATCGGTGGAGAACCCCGGGAACTCTTCGTATCGTAGTCCCGTGACGCTCCGCGGCGATGCCTGCAATCGCCGGCCCATGCCGCGGCACGGCCGGAGACGGTGCCCTCGTCCCGCGAGGCGGTACGGGCCTAGCGGGCTGTGGAATAAGTCTGCCCGAGCAGGATGTGAGGAATGCCGACCGTGGAAACCCTCGGCGTTTCCACCGGTCGGCCAAGTGGACAAAGGCCATGGAGGGCTTTGTCCACGGGCAGCTTGCGGCCGACTACTCCAACAGCGACCGCAGCCGCCGCATGGCCCGCAGGTACCGCATGCCGGCGGCGGGCTTCGACAGCCCGAGCACCTCGGCGGCCTCGGCGGTGGACAGGTGCTCGAAGTGCCGTAGGAGCACGATCTGGCGATCCATCTCGTCGAGGGCCTCGACCGCCGCCGCGAACCGCCGCTCGAGCTCGTGCCAAGTGGCCGCCGCGGCGGGCGTCAGTTCCCGGTCGGCGACGATCCCGGCCAGTTCGGCGCCGGACCGGTCGTCATCGGTGGCCAGGGGCACCTCGCGATCGACGCTTCGGCTGGCGGCCACCCGGTGCCGGCGATGCGCGTCGATCAGCCGGTCGCGGGCCATGTGCCGCAGCCAGAGCTGGAACGGCATCGTGGGATTCGTGAGATACTCGCCCAGCCGCCGGTTGGCCTCGAGGAGCACGTCCTGGACGATGTCGCTGGCATCGACCCGGCGTTGCACGCCGCGGTCCATGCGGCGATCGATCATCCGCTTGATCGCCGCCCGGTGCCGTTCGAGCAGTCCATTGACGGCGCCGTCGTCACCCTGACGAACCCGTTCGAGCAGCACGAGCGTGGGCTGTGGCTCGGCCGCTGCGGCCGCCCCTTCGGCAGTGCTGTCCCGGGAGCGGGGGATGCCGGTTGGGGAGGTCATGGGGGTCGCACGGGCTGGGCCGCGGGAGGAACCGTGGGTCGGAAACCCCATCGTACCAACGTGTCGTCCGGAAGGGGGCTGAAGGCGGAACGGGCTGTCGGTGCGGCGCGTGCGGTAGCGAGCGCGGTTTCCGCTCGGCGACGGCGCGGTTTTTTGCCCGGTGCCAAAACGTGTTCCATAATCGCGAGCGGCCGGAGGAAGAGGCCGCTGGCTGCCGCGACAGGACGCGGCCTCCCGAGAACGGATTGCCCCGTGACTGGCCGCCGCGCTCCGTCGTCTTTCGCGACGCGCACCTGCTGCAGGGGCGGGCTTGTAGCCGCCTTCCTGGCCCTCTGCGCCGGCGTGGCGGTGGGGGATCCGGGGCTGAAGTGGGGCCCACTGGCTCCCGAGCCCCCCGCGGTCACCGTCCCGGCCGCCGACGACCTGGCCGCACGGACGGCGACCCTGGTCCACCAGGGACGGTGGTCCGACGTCGTCAGCATGTGCGAGACGGCCGCCCGCAAGGGCACGCTCGCGCCCGCGCTCGTCCAGCGGTACGACCTGGCGAAACTGCACTGTGACATCGCCCGCCGGCACGCGGAGCCGGCCTTCCGACGCCAGCTCGCCACGCTCACCGAAGCCGACGCACGGCGGGTGTACGCGGAGGTGCTGGCGCGGATCGCCTCGCATCACGTCGACGCGCCCGACTTCGCCCGGCTCTCGGCTCGCGGCCGGACGGCCGTGGAAATCGCCCTCGACGATCCGACCTTCGCCGCGCTGCACGCCACGCAGGCCTCGCCGGAACGGCGGGCGTTGTACCGTGAACAGGTGGCCCGCATCGTGAAGTCGCGGCCCGTCGCCACCCAGGGCGAAGCCGAAACGCTCGGGGCGTGGATCGCCCGGACGGCACATTCCCTGCTCGGCGTGCCGCCGGCGGTGACCCTGATGGAGATGGCTGCCGCCGCCGTCGGCGGGCTCGACGAGTATTCGTCGTTCCTCACGACGGGCCAGCTCGACGATTTGTACGCGCAGATCGATGGCAATTTCGTGGGTCTCGGCGTGGAACTGAAGGCGGCCAACGATGGGCTCCTGGTGGTGCATGTCATCCCGGGGAGTCCGGCCGAGCGGTCCGGGATTCGTGCCGGTGACCACGTCGTCGGCGTCGGCGGCCGGTCGATCGGCGGCATGGGTGTCGATGAGGCGGCCCAGTTGCTCCAGGGCCCGGAGGGCTCGCTCGTCACGCTCGCCATCCTCCGCGCACCGGCGCCGGCCCGGGCGGTCACGGTCCGCCGCGAGCACGTCGATGTCCCGAGCATCGAGAACGCCCGACTGCTCGAACCCGCCACCGGTGTGGCCTACCTCAAACTGTCGTCCTTTCAGAAGACGACCGCGGCAGATCTCGAGGCCACCCTGCGGCGGCTCGACGCGGCCGGCATGCGGTCGCTGGTCATCGACCTGCGCGGCAACCCGGGCGGCCTGCTGTCGGCGGCCGTGGATGTGGCCGATCTGTTTCTCGAACGCGGCCTCGTGGTGGCCACCCGTGGCCGCAGCCCGGAGGAAGATTTCAATTACTCGGCCGGCCGACCCGGCACGTGGAAGATGCCCCTGGTGGTCCTGATCGACGGTGATTCGGCCAGTTCGAGCGAGATCTTCGCCGGCGCCATCCGCGATCATGGACGCGGCACGCTGGTGGGCTCGCGGAGCTACGGAAAGGGGTCGATCCAAGGCATCTTCCCACTGGAATCGGCGGGCGTTGGCATGCGGCTGACGACGGCCAAGTTCTATTCGCCCCGGGGACTGCCCTACAGCCGCGTGGGGGTCGAGCCGGATCTGGCCGTGCACGCCACTGCCCGGCCGATCGATGCCGCGATCGCGCGGCCGGCCGGTGACCCGGCGCTCGACGCCGCGATCGACGTGGCCCGGCGTTCCGTCGCCCGGTCGTCCGTGCCGGCCAAGCCAGGGCCGCGTGCAACGGCTGTCCGCTGACCGCCGGCCCGCTCCCATGAACGCCGCCCGAGGGGTGCTTGAACTGACTTTCTCCCCCAGATAGGCTGACTTCCAGAACTCGATCAACCGCCCGTCGCTGAACTCTTCTTCTGGCTGCGACAGGTATGTTGTCCGTGGCACCGCGGCGCGAATCTCGCGCCGTGGGTCCGCGGCTGCTTTCGTTCCCGACCCCACCACGCCCAGGAAGAAGGACTCTCCCATGACCAGTGCCCGCTCCAGCGCCATCGCCGCCATCAACAGCTACAAGTCCAACGGCCAGGCGTGGAACTTCCGCGAGACGCCCACGAGCGAGATTTTCGGCTCGAACGTCTTCAGCGACGCGGTCATGAAGGACCGGCTGCCCAAGAGCGTCTACAAGGCCCTCCAGGCGACGATCAAGCAGGGCAAGCCGATCGACCCGGGCATCGCCGACGCGGTGGCCCTCGCCATGAAGGATTGGGCGATCGAGAAAGGGGCCACGCACTATGCCCACGTCTTCTATCCGCTCACCGGCCTCACCGCCGAGAAGCACGACAGTTTCCTCACGCCTACCGGCGACGGCGACGCGATCGCGGAGTTCTCCGGCAAGGAACTGATCCAGGGCGAGCCCGACGCCTCGAGCTTCCCCTCGGGCGGCCTGCGGGCGACGTTCGAGGCCCGCGGCTACACCGCCTGGGACCCGACGAGCCCGGCCTACATCCTCGACAATCCCAACGGCACCACGCTCTGCATCCCCACGGCGTTCTGCTCGTGGACGGGTGAGGCGCTCGACAAGAAGACGCCGCTGCTCCGCTCCATGCAGGCCGTCGACAAGCAGGCCCGCCGCGTGCTGGCCCTGTTCGGCCACAAGGACGTGGGCCAGGTGACCGCCTCGGCCGGTCCGGAGCAGGAATACTTCCTCATCGACCGCAACTTCTTCTTCGCTCGCCCCGACCTGACAATGACCGGTCGGACGCTGTTCGGCGCCAAGCCTCCCAAGGGGCAGGAGTTCGAGGACCAGTACTTCGGCGCGATCCCCGAGCGGGTGCTGGCCTGCATGATGGAAGGGGAGCGGGAGCTGTTCAAGCTCGGCGTGCCGGTGAAGACCCGGCACAACGAGGTGGCCCCGAGCCAGTACGAGATCGCGCCGATCTACGAGAATGCCAACATCGCCACCGACCACCAGCAGGCGATCATGCAGACGCTGACGCGGGTGGCGCAGAAGTACGGCATGGCCTGCCTGCTCCATGAGAAGCCCTTCGCGGGCATCAACGGCTCGGGCAAGCACGTCAATTGGTCGCTCGGCTGCAAGCTCGGCAATCTGCTCGAGCCGGGCGAGACCCCGCACGCCAACATGCAGTTCCTCGTGTTCTGCGCGGCCGTGATCCGCGCCGTCCACAAGCATGGCGACCTGCTGCGGGCGGTCGTCGCCTCCAGCGGCAACGATCACCGCCTGGGGGCCAACGAGGCCCCGCCGGCGATCATTTCGATCTTCCTCGGCGAACAGCTCGCCGACGTCTTCGAGCAGATCGAGAAGGGCAAGGCGACCAGTTCCAAGAGCACCGGCACGCTGACCGTCGGCGTCGACACGCTGCCGCCGCTGCCCAAGCACGCCGGCGACCGCAACCGGACGAGCCCGTTCGCCTTCACGGGCAACAAGTTCGAGTTCCGGGCCGTGGGCTCGAGCCAGTCGATCGCCGGGCCGCTCGTGGCCCTGAACACGATCATGGCCGAGAGCCTCGATTACATCGCCACCGAGCTCGAGAAGGCGACCGGCGGCGACCAGGCGAAGCTGGCCACCGCCGTCGAGAAGCTCCTCCAGAAGCTGATCTCCGAGCACAAGGCGGTGATCTTCAACGGCAACGGTTATTCGCAGGAGTGGCACGAGGAGGCCGCGAAGCGCGGCCTGCCCAACAATCGCGCCACGCCGGAGGCCCTCGACCAGCTCGTGGCTCCGAAGAACCTGGAGATGTTCGAGAAGTACGGCGTGCTCTCGAAGCGGGAGATGCAGAGCCGCTACGAGATTTACATGGAGCGGTACTGCAAGGACATCAACACCGAGGCGCAGGCCGCCCTGCAGATCGCCAAGACGATGATCCTGCCGGCCGGCTACCGGTATCAGGGAGAGCTGGTCGACATCGCCGCGAAGCTCAAGGGTCTCGGGCAGACGCCGCACATGGGCACGCTCGAGAAGCTCACGAAGTTGGTGGGCGAGTTCGAAGGGCGGATCGAGGCCCTGGAGAAGGCGCTCGGCCACCACGGCGGCGGCGACCTGCGGGCCGAGGTGAGCCACTTCTACGGTGACGTGATCCCGGCGATGACGGCGCTGCGGGAGACGGCGGACCAGATCGAGGTCATCCTGCCCGACGACCTGTGGCCGCTGCCCACCTACCGCGAGATGTTGTTCATCAAGTGACGGGCGACCTGGAGCGGGCGATCGCTGCGGAGTGCGATCGCCTGGGACTCGTCGTTCCGCCCGAGGCCATGCCGAGGCTGGCCGCGTACGCGGCCAGCCTCTGGTCTTGGAACGAGCGGCTCAACCTCACCCGCCACACCGACGCGGAGAAGTTCGTGTCGCGTGACGTGGGCGACGCCGTGGCGATCGCCGCCCACCTCGCCAGCGGCGAGCGGGTGCTCGACGTCGGCACCGGCGGCGGCGTGCCGGGTGTGCTGCTGGCGATCATCCGGCCCGACCTGCGGGTGGAACTCGCCGAGAGCGTCGCCAAGAAGGCCCGTGCCGTGGCGGCGATTCTCCGCGACGTAGGCATCGCGATCCCGGTGCATGAGGGGGCCGCGCAAGCCCTCGTGCAGGCCCGCAGCACCGGCCCGGAGCGGTTCGACACGCTCGTCGTCCGGGCGGTGGCGCCGCTGGAGAAGCTGCTCCGCTGGTTCGAGCCGCTCGCCGCTGCGTACGGCCGCATGCTGGTGGTGAAGGGGCCGCGGTGGGAGGAAGAGAAGGCCGCGGCCCGCCACCACGGGCTCGCGAAGCGGGTCCTCGTTCGCCGCATCGCGTCCTGGCCGATCCGCGGCAGTGACAACGAGAGCGTGCTCCTGGAGATCCGCCAGCGGCCGGCGGGGTGAATCATCCACGCGAGGCCTCGGGTGAATCGACGCGTATTCCCTCAGCTTACGCTTCGGGCTTCCCGGCAACCGGACCCGACGGTCAGAGACCGCCGCTCCAGAAGGCAGGGCCCGCGCGTCAAACGACGCCGCGACGGAAGGACAACCACGCCCGCGCGCCAAACGACGCTGCCCGACGGTCAGTGACCGCCGCTCCAGAACGCAAATCCCACGCGTCAAACGACGCCGCTACCGACGGAGCACCACGCCCGCGCGCCCAACCGCACGCAGCCGCCGCAGGCGGCGCCGCGTGCCACCCGCCCAGACGCGTGGCGGATCGACGCCTCGTCGAGCCGCCACGCCGCCGCAGCCCCGCTGCGGCCACGGCCGCCTGGAAGGCGGCCGCACGCCCGGCTGGTCGCACCTTGGCTGCGACCACGCCGGGCCAAGGCTGCCGGGGCCATGGATGGCCCGGCAGCCGTGAATCACAGATTCATCCCGAGAAACCCGCCGGCGGCATCGCTCGCCGCCTGCTCACGGGCCAGCCGTTCCAAGGCCCGCGACAGGTCGCCCGCGGCGATGTAGCGGTCGAACTCCACCTCGACCGCGTGCTTCACCGAGAGCCGCAGCCACTCCACGGCCGGTTGCGTCAGCCAGTCGCAGGTCTCCCCGTCGAGCTCGATGGCCAGGTCGCTGCCGATCGTCCGCGCGTCGGCCTCGTCGGTGAGCACGGTGCCCTCGAACGTGAACCGCGTCCACCCCAGGGCCGGATCGTTCGTAAACTGGAAGGTGCACGAACCATCGGTGAGATAGTAGGTGTTCCGCGTGCCGTGCTGCCCGACGGCGCGCTGGAATCGCTCCAGCCGGGCCCGATAGCCGGGCGAGGCGTCGAGCGGCACGTCGAACCGCGGCACGCTCCTCAGGGGCGTGCACTCGAAGGCGATCGCAACGGCGGGCCGGGAAGGGGTCGAGGTCATGGAAATGAAAGTCTACCGCCAGGCACGCGGAAAAGCAGCGTTGCTCTTCCTGGTCGTGGGCCTGGCAGCCTGCCGCCCAGCGGCCGAGCAGGCACGCGTGAGCGAGACGCGGCGGCTGATGGGAGTGCCCTGGACGATCACGCTCCATGCCGGCAGTCGAACCGCCGGCCAGGCGGCGCTCGCCGCCGCCTTCGCCGAGGTCGCGCGGCTGGAGGCCATCCTCTCCGACTACGACCCCCGCAGCGAACTGTCGCGACTCTCGGCCGCCGCGCCCACGGCGGAGCCGGTGCCGGTCAGCGCGGACCTCTGGCAGGTGCTGGCCCGGTCGGTGGCCCTGCGCGACGCCAGCGCCGGGGCCTTCGATCCGACCGTGGGACCGCTGACGACGCTGTGGCGGCAGGCCCGCCGATCGGGCCGCCTGCCCCGGCCGGAAAAACTCGCCGCCGCTCGCGCGGCTGTGGGGCCACACGCTCTGCGGCTGGCGGATCGGGGCCAAGCCGTGCAGCTGCCGCAGGCCGGCACGCGGTTGGATCTGGGCGGCATCGGCATGGGCTACGCGGCCGATCGTGTCTTGGCCCTGCTGCGCAACCGGGGCATCACAGCGGCGCTGGTCGACGCCTCGGGCGACATCGCCGTATCGGGGCCTCCGCCCGGGGCCGCTGGCTGGCGGATCGCGGTTCGCGGACTGCCTGGGCAGGGGGCCGCCGGCCCGACGCTCCTGCTGGCCAATGCAGCGGTGACGACCTCGGGCGATGCCTTCCAGGCGGTGGAGATCGACGGTGTTCGCTACAGCCACATCGTCGATCCCCGCACGGGTCTGGGCGTCACCGGCCCGGCGGCCGTCACGGTGATCGCGCCCGATGGCACCACGGCCGATGCGCTGGCCACGGCCGCCAGCGTGCTCGGGCCCGTGGAGGGCGTGGAACTGATCGCGCGGTTCCCGGGCTGTGCCGCCAGGTTCGTGTGGCTGGCCGACGATCGCGTCCACGAATCGACCACCGCTCCCTGGGCTGCGCATCTTGCCCGTTCCGCCAGCCGAGACGACCGACTCTGACGATTCCTCCAAGTTTGCGGGCTGGGGGGCCGATAGTTGCAGTGCTGCCGCTGCGCCTTGGTGCATGCGGTGCGGGCACGGAGTCGGGGGGCGCCGTGCCGGGAACGGGCCGCGCACCAGCGGCCGGTTCCCCAAGGCGCAGCGGCGGCCTTCGCGATCCCGCGAAGCACGACACCCCGGATCGAGCCCCCCCGTGTCCCGACTCGCCCGCACTGCCTGGGTCATGCTGACGAGCGTTTCGCTCCTGGCCGGGGGCTGCGCGCCGCGGCAGCCGTTCTACTTCTTCGAGGACGGTGACCTCTCGCACTACGTGGGGGCGATCCAGAAGATCGAGTACCCGGACACCTGCCAGGAACCGCTCGCCGAGGCGGCCGGGGCCATCGAGCCCGTCACGCTCTCGAACGCGAAGTTCGACTCGGTTTGGGAACTCTCGCTCGAAGAGGCGATCCGCACCGCCCTGGAGAACGGCAAGGTGCTGCGGAACCTCGGCGGCCGGTTCGGCAGTTTCGGCGGCCCGCGGCCGCAGACCGGCGAACCGCCCGTCTCGCTGCTCACCGCGCCGCAGCAGACGCCGACGTCCTACGACCCGGCGATCACCGAAACCGACCCGTTCCGCGGCGTCGAGAGCGCCCTGGCCCTGTTCGACGCCCAGCTTTCCAGCTCGCTCACGTGGGAGCGGATCAATCGGCCGCAAAACTTCAACTCCGGCACCGGAGCCCTGATCTTCCCGCAGAACCTCCAAGGCGATCAGGGCAATTGGACGTCCGGCATCACCAAGCGGACGGCGACCGGTGCGACGTGGGGCTTCGCCAACTCCACGCTCTTCGACAACAACAACTCGCCGATCCGGGCGGTGCCGAGCACCTGGACGACGAACTACGACTTCACCTTCAGCCAGCCGCTGCTCCAGGGGGCCGGTGTCACCTACAACCGCATCGCCGGCCCCGATTCGTTCGACAACATCTACGGCCGACCGCTGTTCCGCGGCGTGCTGCTGGCCCGGATCAACGCCGACATCTCGCTGGCCGACTTCGAGGCCGGCGTCCGCAACCTGGTCAGCGACACGGAACAGTCCTATTGGGAGCTGTACTTCGCCTACCGGAACCTGGAGGCCCGCAAGGCGGGCCGCGACAGCTCGCTGGAGGCCTGGCGGAAGGTCCACGCCCTGATGGTCGAGGGCTCGCGGGGCGGCGAACGCGACAAGGAGGCCCAGGCCCGCGAGCAGTATTTCTTCTTCCGCAGCGAGGTCGAACAGGCGCTCACCGACGTCTACCGCTGCGAGAGCCGGCTCCGCTACATGATGGGCATCTCCGCCAGCGACGGGCGACTCATCCGCCCGGCCGACGAGCCGACGACCGCCCGCATCGCGTTCGACTGGCAGCAGTCGCTCGTCGAAGCCCTCTCCCGGTCGGCCGAGCTCCGCAAGCAGAAGTGGGTGATCAAGCAGCGGGAGCTCGAGCTCACGGCCGCCAAGAACCTGATCCTGCCCCGGCTCGATCTCGTGGGCCGCTGGCGGTTCCTCGGCATGGGTCAGGATCTGATCAACCAAAACTACAATCCGTACGAGTCGAATAACTCCGATCCCCTGCTGGGCACCGACGCCTACTCGACGCTGTTCAGCGGCCAGTTCCAGGAATGGCAGGCGGGCGCCCAGTTCCTCATGCCACTCGGCTTCCGCCGCGAGCTGGCGACCGTCCGCCACCACCAGCTCCAGCTCGCCCGGGAGCGGGCCCGCCTGCAAGACGAGGAACTGGAGGCCTCGCACGCGCTGGTCGATGCGGTCCGCAACGTCGACACGAACTTCGCCCTCGCGCAGACCAACTTCAACCGTCGCGTGGCCGCCGAACGGCAGGTCGACGCGGTCCAGGCAGCCTACGACGCGGGCCAGGTGACGCTCGACCAGCTGCTCGAAGCCCAGCGGCGGCGGGCCGAGGCGGAGAGCGCCTACTACCGGGCGCTCGTCGACTACAACCGCTCGATCTCCCAGCTGCATTTCCGCAAGGGATCGCTGCTGGAATACAACGGCGTGTTCCTGGCCGAAGGCCCCTGGCCGGGCAAGGCCTACTTCGACGCCCACCGCCGTGCCCGGCAGCGGGACGCCAGCCTGTATCTCGACTACGGCCACTCGCGGCCCGGTGTCTTCAGCCGCGGCACCATCACGCAGAACTTCGAATCGATCGGCGCCGACGCCCGGGCCGTGCAGCTGCCGGCCCGCGACCCGGCCACCCGCAACGAGGAGCCGGCATCGGCCCCGCGCCAGCCCGTGACATCGGGCGCTCCGGAACTGCTGCCCACACCCACACCGCCGGCCGGCTAGCAGGCTGCGGCAGGGCGGTGGAACAATTCTGCCCGAGCAGGATTGCCATGGATGGTATTGGTTATCGACAGCGCGGGCAGTTCCGCCAGAGGACGAGCATCCCCTGGCCCATCTGCCCTTGAAGCCCGAGGCGTGAGCCGAGGGAATGCGGATGGCCGCAGGTGAAGCGCCGCGTATTCCCTCAGCTCACGCTTCGGGCTTCCCGGCAATCGGGCACGACGGGCGGAGGTACGGCAGGGACGAGCGGGTGAAGCGGCTCAGTCGGCGGGCTTGGGCCTGGCACCGGAGCCGCCCAGCGCCCGCGGCGCTGGCGCCGGCTTGAGCTTCCATTTCGCGTAGGGTTGTTCGACCGGCGCCGCTTCCGCCAGCGTCGGGCCCAACACCAGGTTGTCGCAGACGGCCAAATCGACGCCGATCGTCCCCAGCACGCCGCTTTCGCCGACGAGCCGGCCGCCATCCAGCCGCTGCGCCAGCAGCGTGAGACGCCGACCGTCGGTCATCGTCGCCCGCGCCGCCACACCGCCGCGGCCCTCACCGCCACCGGTCACGGCGGCCAGCGCCTCGCTCTCCGACGCATCGCCTTCAACCGAGAGCCAAATCAGCCGCGCCACGTCCGCCCGTGGAAACTCTTTCTCCACTCCCAGCACATTCATCCGCAGCACCTGCTCGTCGAGCGACACGAGCTTGCCCCGCAGGTAATCGCCATTGGGCAACCGCAGCATGTGCGTCGGCGGGTCGGCCTGCTGCATTCGCGGCAGGGTGAGGAGCCGGGCGAGCTTGTCCTTGGAGATCGAACCGGGGCCCCCTGGCAGCAACTCGACGGCCCGCATCGCAATCGCAGGCACCAACAGGTCAGGGACGAGATCGGTGCGGATTCGCAGCCCCTTCGCGTCGGCGGAAAGCACCGTGCAGATGATCGAATCACCCGTCTTCAGGTAGACGGTGGCCTGGCCGCTGGCGGCTTGTTTCGGCCTGGACAGGCGGGTCTCGTGGAACTTCAAAGCCTTTTCCAGCACATCCCGCTCGGCGGCCCCAGCGAGATCGCCCCGGCCACCGGCATCCCGCACCAGCACGACCTGCTGCTTCATGTTCGCGCCGTCGGTGAACTCCAGCCTCACCTCGGAGCCGGTGACGCCGCGCAGCAAGGCGCGAAGTTCGTCGAGTTTGAGAACTGACGCGGCGATCGGCTCCGCAGCCTCATCCAGCCGGAGCGCCTCGAGCTTCCAGCCCGCTGCAATCCGTCCGTCGCGGGCCGCCGGCCCGCCGGGGATCAACTCCGCAACCACCCAGGCATCGGCTTTTTTTGCCAGGCCGATACCGACTCCGCCGAGCGCGGTAAGCCCGCGATAGACGACCCGCAACCGCTCAGTCGGCCGGATCGCCACCGGTCCAACGGCACCGCCTGGCTGCCAGGCTATGCCCCCGGCGCCACCGGCCACGTTGGCCAGGCAGCCCAGCATCCGGCCGTTGGTCGCTTCGAGCATTCCCGGCCTTCCCGGGAGTGCTGCCGGCCGCAGAACGCCGACGGCATCGAGCGCGGCGAGCCGCTCGAATGGACATTCCAACGGCTCCACCAAAGCGGGACATTCAAGCCGCAGCGTGTTCCCGGTCACGTCCAGGATGCGGCCGGTCAGGCGACTCCCCCCATGGAACGCGGCCAGCACGGAGCCCGGCGGAGCGGCGGGGGGTTCGGCATCGTTCGTCGGAAACTGGATATCTTCGAACTCGGTGGCGGCAACCTGCCGCGGACCTTCCGGGCCACCGAGGGTGAACATGCCCGTCGCCTTGTCGAAGGCTGTGATCTCCCCTGGACCACCCGACCCGTCCGTGCCGCCAAACTCGCGGGGCTCGTCCCCCTTCCACTGACTGACCCGCAGCCCGTCGATCCGCACGTCGCCGCCGCGGAGCCGGATGCCGAACCCCGATCGGACGGCGGGCTTGCGCGGGGCGAGCGTCTCGTCGAAGACGAGCTTTCCGCCGCTGTCCCCCTGCGGCATGACCACCGCCATCCGCCCGCGTTCCTGGTCGATGAACACCTTGAGCTTCATCCCGCCGCGGCCGGCCGGCAACGTCCCGGCCATGTCGAACTTCGCCGTCGCGCCCTCGCGCACCACGAGCACATCACCGGCCGTCACCTCGATGCGATACTCCTCCGCGACGGCCGCCTGCTTGCCGCCCCCTTTTTTGAGCCGGTCGGCCTCCTGGGCCCCGGCGGCGAACAGCAGCTCCAGATCGGGCCGCTCGTCCCACGACAAGGCCAGCGTGAAGCAGGACCGCGCGGCCGCCCCCACGTCGCGATCGGCAACACTCCCCGGAGTCTCGCACACGAGCCGACCGGCCTGCTCCTGCCACGCTTTGCCGGCGGCGTTCCAGCCGGCCAGACCGCCCGGCACGATCGTCCTCACGGCCGAGTCCTTCCGGGTCAGCCGCACGAGCGCCCCGCGGCGGATCCGCAGCGGCGGCGTGCCCAACTCTTTTCCGGACAGGACGATGTGGTCAGCATCGATGGATTCGAGCGCACCGACCAGGCAATCACCACCGCGCAGGTCTGCCCGCCAGGCATCGGCCTCACCCGCCTCAGCCGTGACTTTCGCGAAGCGGATGCGCTCGATGCCGTCGATGGCGAACTCCAGCGGTTCGTCGAACAGTGGCGACTGCCACAGCACCGTCGTCCGCGGCCGCCCCGGCTCCCCGGCCGCCGGCGCGAGCTTCCCGGTCAGGAAGCCGTCGTCCAAAAGATCGAGCACCGCCGCCTGCCGCGTCGGCTCCGGTGGCGCCTGTGCCCCAGCCGTCAGGGCCAGGCAGAGGACGATCGCCATGCCGCCGCAGACCCGTTCCCAGCCCATCGCCATCGACGACTGTCGCCACGACCGGTCTTGATATGTCATTTGTGCACCTTCTCCACCAGCCCCTGGGCCTCGATGTAGGACTTCATCGACTTGCCCTGGTTGGCGACCTGGGCGAGCGGCTGCCACTGCCGCACGCTGACGATGCCCTGGAGTCGCTGGGCGTCGATCTCCGACAGCACCAGCCCCACGAGCAACTGCTGGGCATTGAGGTCCTGGTGGGTTGCCGGCCGATCGACCCGCAAGGCCGGCTCCCGCTCCAGGAGCAGTTTCTCGATCTCGTCGTACTGCCGTTGGTCGAGACCGAGCATGTCGTCGAACTTGAGCATCGCCGCCGCCACGAGCCCGCGCCAGCGGCAGGACCGGCGGGCGGCGATATCGGCGGTGAGCCGCGCATACTGCTCGGAATCGAGGGTCGTCGGCAGCACCTTCGTCAACAGCGATTCGGCGTCGAACAGGCTTTGGAGCCGCTGCCGATAATGCTGCACATCCTGCTGAAACTGCTGCCACTTCCGCTGCCCTTCCTGATCGTTCAAGTTCACCCGGAGACCCTGATACTTGCGTCGCCCGACCTCGATGTCTTCGGCCAGGCGACGGATGTCCGACTCCATCGCCAGCCGCAACTTGCGACGTTGGGCGGCGGTGAGATCGCAGACGGAATCGATCTGGGCCAGCCGGGCATCGCCCAGCTTGCGGGCGACCATCAGCGCCGACGATTCCGGCACCTGATCAGCGTCGCCCCCGGTTGGCGAGGGCCGGCGGCGGCCTGGGGTCAGGCTGAATCCACCGCCTGCCTGATGAAAGACGTTCTGGTCGAAGTTCTCGCCGAGATCGATGCGGTTGGCCTGCCGCTGTTCCTGGAGCTGCAGGATCGCCGGGGGCAGGTCGTCGACGGCACGGTCGTCTTCGCCGCGGACGACGCCACCCATCAAGGCAGCCGCGACGGCCGTCGCGGCGTGGCCCCAGCAACGAGCCCACGATAGCCGGTGTCGAGTTCTGCCGATGTTCACTTGGACCACCACGGATCAGGCTGCATGGACTGACCATCGAAATTCCAGCCGCCATTATTTCCCATGCGGCTCAAACCGGCCTGCTGACACCACTGCTTCCACTCCGCCCGCTGGCTGTCGTCAAGATGCGGGGCGATGCACTTGTCGGCGAAGTCGGGGGCCGGACGATAGTGGTTGATCATCATGCCTTGGTCGTGGAGTTCCCGCAGCCAGCCCGCTTCCCAGTGCTTCTCCAGGTCGGCCGCGATCTTCTCCCGCTGGGATTGCGAGAGCCTGAGCTGGGCGTCCAGCTTGTTGACGATCAGAATTCGAGCGACACGGTCGCGCCTCGCGATGCGGGCCGCATGCTCCCGCTCATACGCGGCGAACTCCTCCGCCGCGGCATGCGGTTTGACAGCCGCCGCCACGGCCCCATGAATCGTTTGCCGGTGATCGAAGCCCTGCATCCCCTGGCCCGCAAACTGCCGCTCGACTACCTGCCGGGCCAAGACCGTCACCGTCTCGTTGCCCGCCGCCAGGATCTTCTTGCGGGCGTCGACTGAGAGGCTTCCGCAGGTCTTGCGCACGCGTTCCAATTCCGCCTGCAGCGCGGGCTGGAAGAACTGCTGCATGTTCTGGGCCTGCTGGGCGATCTGCTGCTTGCGTTGCTGATCGGCCGCCCGCCTCGCGGCCTCCTGTTCCTTCGCTTCCTCCTGCTTCTGTTTGGCCAGGGTGTCCGCGGTCTCGTCGGGTGCGGCCTTCTCGACAGGCTTGGTGGCGGCCGCCGCAGCCTCTTCGTCCGCCCGAACGCCGCGTCCGGCCGCGGCCGTCACCAACGCCCCGACGAGCAGGAGCCACGGCATTCGGTTGGTGGTTCGCATTTTGGAAATCACCGCTCGTAGACCGGCAAAAACTTGTAATTCACCGCCAAAGCGAGCAGCGCCAGCGGCGTGTCCACATCCGGACCATACGACATGGTGAAACTCCCGTCCTTCGCCTGCATGGCCTTGAGGGTCTTCACGAGATCCGCATTCCACTTCTCCCAGGCCTGCACGTTGCACTGAAACAGCGCCTGGGCGCGATAATAGTGCTCGTACGACGATCCATTGCTCCGCACGCCCATCATCCGGTTGGTGTTGACCGGAGCCCCGCTGCTCGCCTTCTCCAGATAGGCGGCAGCCTGCTTGTACTGGAGCAGCGATTGGCGTCGGGCGATCGAGAACACGAGCACTCCGATCGACGTCGTCGCCTCGGTGCCGCTGCCGGGGCTGGCGTAGCCCACGTTCCCGTTGCCGCTGGTCATCGACACGTAGTACTTGATCGCCCGGTCGATCGTCTCGTCGGGCACCTCGATGCCGGCGTTGCGGGCCGCCAGCAGGCCCATCAGCACCGCTCCGCTCACCGACGTGTCGGCCGAGGGCATATCTGGCCCATAATGCCAGCCGCCTGCCGGGTTCTTCTTGTTGGCCGTCACGGCGGCCCGGACCGCGAGCTCCAGCGCCTTGCCAATCGACCGGCCCGTCCCCTTGCCCCCCTGCGCCCCAGGCTCGGTCCACAGGCCGCGGTCGTCCACGACCCCGTAGGCCTCGGCGAGGCCGAGCATCGCGAACCCGTGGTGATACATGCTGGGATTGCCCCCCGCGCCGCCGATGTACCCCACGCCGGCATCCTGCTCGTTGAGCAGGGCCCGAATCGCTCGGCGGATCGGCCCCCGGTAGGGCCCGAAGTTCGGGTCCTCGCCGCTGGCCAGGAGCACCATCAGGCCCATGGCGGTCGGAGCCGGGGTGCCGTGCTGGCTTTTCCAAGCCCCCGAGGCATCCTGCGTCTTGAGCAGGTGCCGCAGGCCGGTGTCGTAGATCTCGCGGACGTCCCGCGGCACCGGGTCGCCATATTTCACGAGCGGCCCCTCGGCGCGGGCCATTGCCACGGCGAGCAGCAGGACGAGAGCCGAAAGAATCATGCGCATCGGCCGGTTTCCTAACGTTCGTAGACGGGCAGGAACTTGAAGTTCACGGCCATTGAGAGCAGGTATAGCGAGGTGGTCACCGTGCCTCCGCCCGCCGTGGCCATTCCCCCACGGCCACTCGACAGACTGCCGTCCTTGGCCTGCATCGCCTTGAGCGTCTTCACGAGCCCCGCGTTCCACTGCTCCCAGGCCGTCACGTCGCACTGGAACAGCGCCTGGGCCCGGTAGTAGTCGGTGTAGCCCGGATAGCCGTCCATGCCGGCCATCTGCTCGCCGCCGCGACTGCGGCTCACGAGATACTTCGCGGCTGCCTTGTACTGCGGCAACTCCTGCCGCCGGGCGATCGAGTAGACGAGCACGCCGATGCTGGTCACCGCATCACTGCCGCCGCCGGCGCCGCCCGAATAGCCCACCTGGCCGTTGCCGCCGGTCATCGACACGTAGTACTTGATGGCCCGGTCGATCGTCTCGTCGGGCACCTCGATGCCCGCGTTGCGGGCCGCGAGCAGGCCCATCAGCACCGCACCGCTCACCGACGTGTCGGCGTCCTTGGCGTCGGGGCCGTACCGCCACGCACCGACCGGATTCTGCTTGCCGCTCGACACCGCACGGCGGACGGCGAGTTCGAGTGCCTTGCCGATCGACCGCCCGACCCCTGGCCCTGCCTTCTGCGCCCCGGGCTCCGTCCACAGCGTGCGGTCGTCGACCACGCCGTATGCCTCGGCCAGGGCCAGCATCGCGAAGCCGTGCTGGTACATGCTGTCGTGCCCGCCGCCGTGCTGACCGCCGAAGAAGCCGGTGCCACCGTCCTGCTGGCCGATCATATTCCGCAGCGCCTTGCGGATCGGCACGCGGTAGGGGCCGAAGTTCGGATCCTCGCCGGAGGCGAGCAGGACCATCATCGCGATCCCGGTCACGCCGGCGCCGGCCTGGCCATCCTTCCACGAGCCGTCTGCGTCCTGCGTCTTGAGCAGGTAGCGAATGCCGGCGTCGTAGGTCTCGCGAACATCCCGCGGCACCGGGTCGCCGTACTTCACGAGCGGCCCCTCGGCGCGGGCGAGGCCCGCAGCGGTGACGGCGACGGCGATGATGGCGATGCACGTGCGTTGCATGGCTAGTCGACGATGATGTCCAAATCCACACCCTCATCCACCCCGCCGAAACCCTCCTGCCAGAGCCCCGCCTGCTGGAGGCCGGCCGTCACCGCGGCCCGCTGCCGGGGGTCGAGCACCGCGGCCAGTTCCGATTTGCCGTCCACGGCCGCGGCCAGCCGCGTCGCCACCAGAACGATCGGGGGCGCGAAAGAACCGGATCCTTCGCAGACCAGTTCGTCGGCTGATGGGGGCGTGGCGAGCAGGGCCGCCGTCAGGCCGTCGTGCTGCTTTTGCGAGAGCCCCAGCGTCTCGTCGAGCTGCCCGAGAACCGTGGCGACGGCCGCCCGCCAGCGGCAGTCCCGCCGCCCGTCCATCACCGCCGTGTACTTCTTGGCCTGCTCCTCGTCGAGCGTGCCGGTGATGACCTTGGCCAGAAGCGACCCGGCTCCGGCGGCCTGGCCGATGACCTCACGGCACCGCGTGGCATCCTGCTGGACCTCCTGGATCACCTTCTGAGCCTCGTCGCCAAAGCCGCCGTTACGGGGATCGACCTTCAGCGTGCGGCCGGCATACTTCGCCCGCACCTCGGCGACGGTGTCGGTGAGCCGCCGCAGGTCCGCTTGGGCGGCGATTTCAAGCTTCTTCCGCTGCTTTTCCTCGAGCCCCACGATCCGATCGACCGTCTTGATCCGCGCCTCGAGCCGCTGCCGAACCGGCCCGAGCCGCTGCGCGACCTGGGCATCGTTGTCGGCGGGGGGCCGCCCAGCCGCCTGCCCTTGGTTGCCCATCACCACCGCCATCTGGAACCCATGACCGAAGGACTGGCTGTCGAACATCTGCACGAGGTCGGCACCGCCGAACACCATGCCCTGGCCGCGGCCGGCCGCCGCGTTGCCGGCGTCGACCACGACATCATCGGCCCGGCCGGCCGCGACGACGAGCACGACCCCAACCGCACCAGCGATCAGTCCGTGCAGGCGGTTCATCTCTTCTCCTCCGCCGCTGGTGCTGCCTCGGCCGCTGCAGGCTGCTCGCCCGCGCCGACCTCTGCCTGCACCTCGAGCTGCATCTGCACGCCGTTGCCCCCCACCTGCACCCGGCGGACGGCCGGCTGGCCGGGGCCAAAGAAGAGCTGCGCCCTCACGCCCCCGTTGCCGAGCATCCTCACCTGGCCCTGCTGCATGCCCGGCCCTCCGGCGAGCTCGCGAGCCTCGGCTCGGGCCGTCATCCACTGGGCCTTCCGCTCCTTGCCGAGTGCTTTTTCCACGCACCGCTCGAGCCCCGGCAGGTTGCTCTCCTCCGGCACGAACATGCCACTCTGCTGGAGCGCCGTCACGACAGGCCGCCACCGCTCCCGGTACGACGCCGTCAGCCCCTTGGTGAGGGCCTCCCGCTCGGCGTCGTCGAGATAGGCCTCGCGGTCCACCTCCGCCACGATCGCCGCGACCACTGCCGCCTTCCGCCGCTCCTCCCGCAGCCCGTGCTCGCCTTCGTAGGCCGCCAGTTCCGCGTCGGAGGCATTGGCCTTCAGCGAGGTCTTGAGGCCGTCACGAATCGCCGCTTCGAGGTCGGTCGGCTTTGCCTGCCGCCGCCGGCCATTGCCTGCCGCCTGCATCTGCTCATCGACCGCCCGGTCGATCGCCCCGCGGCCGGCCTCGAGCACGATCGCCCGCTGCTGCTTTTCGAGCGACGGGCAGCTCTGCCGCACGAGCGACAACTCCCGCCGCAGGATCGCGAGCCCCTGCTGCCGGACGCTTTGGGCGAGCATCTCCCCCTGGGCACGCAGCTGGGCCTGGAGGATCGCCTGGGCGTCGCCCGCTTCTGCTGCCTGGCCCTCGTCGGCCGCCCCGGCCTGCGGCTTCGCCGCCGGCCGACCGGCCTCCGCCTCGTCCCACCACGGGTCGCCGATCGCCTCCCCGCCGGCCCCGTCTTGGGGATCGAGGGGGGCGATCTGAGGGATCGCCTGTCGCACCACCTGCCGCAGATCGAATCGCACCTGCGCAACGGCCTGGGGCGCGGCCATGACAAGCCCCGCCATGGCGAGGGCCGTCGCCACGCCGGCGCGGGACACGCCATCCGGGCTCTGATGTCCGCTCATCGCCGCTCCTTCTCGAACCGATTGAAGTATTCGTCGAGGCCGGCGCGGAACTCGTCGGGCAGCACGCGGCCGGACTGGCCCGTACCCTGACCCTTCTCGACGTTCTCACCGCTTCCCTTGGTCGCGTTGCCGCGGCCGGAGAGCACCTCGGCAAGGGCGCTGGTCGTGCCGGTGCCGCCGCCCCCCGGACTCGTGCCGGGCCTGCCGCCGCCGCCGCCGCCGCCGCCACCACCACCACCGCCACCGCCACCACCGCCGCCGCCGCCACCACCACCAGCGGCTTGCGATTGGAGCAACAGTTCGATGACCTCCGTCTCGGCGGCGATCGGCTTCGCGCCGGTGTCGGGGGTCCGCAGGAGGTCCGCCGCTTCGGCCATCACCTCTTCGACCTTCTCGAAGAGCCGAATCTCCTCACGGTACGCCAGCTCACCGTTTTCTTCCTCCAGCAGCCGGTCCACGAGGCGGACGATCCTGTCGGCCAGGGCATCCTGCTGCTCACCGAGCTTCTTGCCGAGGGCGGCATGCTCCGCGGGGGTAATGCCCTTCTTCGTCTGCTCGCCGACGCGGGTCTCCTCGCGGAGATTGACCTCTGCCTCGAGAATCTGCATCGCCTCGAGCACGACTTCGGGCGGAACACTCGGTGGAGCATCGCCACCACCACCACCACCGCCGCCACCACCGGGCGGGGGTGGGGGCGACGGTGGCACGAGGTCGTCGGCGAGCCGGTCGAACGTGTCGCTCCAGAACTCAGCCTGGGCCATCGACATGCCCGCCTCCTTGTTGATGTCCTCCGAGAGCGTCCGCAAACTGCCCAGCGCATCGAGGCCCTTCATCTCTTCGAGGACCGTGCGGAAGGCGGGCAGCTGGCGGCGATCGAAGTAGGCCTGCAGGTCATCCATGAGGTTCGACACCTTTTCGGTTTCCCGGGTGTTTGCCTCCGCGACCTCGCGGATCGCCTTCTTGACATCGGCCGGCTTCTTGTCCGGCTTTCCGAATGCCGCGGCCGACATGCCCGCGATCCGCTCCGCGATCGATCCCTGCTGCCGCGAAGCGAGCTTGAGACGCTTGACGAATGTGCTGCCTTCCAGGTTCGCCATCACGGCGGCCAGATCCTCGGCAACCTTGGCGAACTCCTCGAGCAGCTTTTGCTGGGCCTCGATCGCCTCGGCAAGCAGTTCATCTGCCGGCTGCTCGTCGGCCGGCGGCTCTTCGCCGCCCGGCGGCGGCGGCGGCGCGACACCGGCCTGGGTCTTGGGCAGACCGAAACGGGCCGGAGGGGGCTTGCCGCCGCCGGCAGACTGCTTCGCGTTCGGGTCCTTGGGCTGCTGCGACGACTCGTTATCGACGACCTGCGGCGTCGCGCCGGGTGGCGGCTCACCCGGCTTGCCGCCGCCCTCGCCACCCTGCTTCTTCTGATCCACGCCGGCCTTGGGCGCCTGCGGGCTGGGCTTGCCGCCTTCCCCGGACTCGCCTCCCTCCTTGGCAACCCCCTTCACGTCATTCTTCGCGGAGTCGCCGGCGGGCTGGCCATCGGGCGCCTGCGCGGAAGACTGATCCTCCGGCTTGTCCCCTTGCTCACCTCTACCCTGGCTGCCCTCGGCGCCCTGCGGCGACTGGCTGCCAGCCTTGCCCTCGCCAGCCTTGCCCTCGCCAGCCTTGCCCTCACCAGCCTTGCCCTCACCAGCCTTGCCCTCACCAGCCTTGCCCTCACCAGCCTTGCCCTCACCAGGCTTGCCCTCGCCAGGCTTGCCCGAGTTCTGCGCGAGCGCGTTTTCGTCCGGCTTGCCACCCTTGGCCGACGCCATCTTCGCGTTGGCCGCCTGCTTGAGCAGCTCGGTGACACTCGGCATCCGATGCTCGCCGATCTCACCGAGCGTCTGGATGTCCTCGGCGAGCTTCTCCAGCGTCTGCGGCTCGAACTCCTTGTTCTTCATCGCTTCCTGGACGAGCTTGGCACCCTCTTCCACCAGGCGATCCATCCGCCGGGCCTGGGCCTCTTCGGCGACGGCCTGCCGCTCGATCCGCTCGCGGGTCTCCTCGCCGGCGAGCTGTTCGGCCGGCAGCGAGCGAATGTCGATGTTCTCCTTGAGCAGCGCCATCTCCCGATCTCGGACCTCGTTCGCCGAAGCCCGCCAACGGTTGAGCCGCTCGTTGACGATCAAGGCGTGCTCGGCCCGATCAACCACGTAGATCAGCATGGGCGTCGAATATGACCGGCCGCGGCCGGGAAGATAGTCCTCCGCAAAGGCGCGGAGCACGATCGGCTGCGGGCGGAGGCCGACTGCATCGGGGCAGAACGTCGCCGCCACCTGAAGCGAGTCGGCCTCGGGGCCGCCCGCCTGCAGCAGCCGGTCGCCCTTCTCAGGCGCGGCGCCGGTGGCCTCGGATGCTCCCTGCCATTCGATCCCCACGCGGCGAATCCCGAAGTCGTCGCGAACGTCGATCTTGAACCGGAGCGTGTCGCTCGACAGGAGGATGTCGCGGCTGGCGGGCATGTCGAGCGTGGCCACGCTCGGCGCCTCGTCGTCCCGCGGCGTCACCATGACCACCAGCGGCCGCGCCCCCGTCAGACCATGCGTGTCCTGCCATTCGATCGTCACCGGCCGCTCCGCGGCGGCGACGATCCCATCCGTTCGCACGGTGGCCCCCGCGGGCTGAACGGCCGCGCCATCGACCGTGGCCGATGCCAGGTCGCGATTGGCCGTCACGGCGAGCGTCACCGTGCTGCCCTTGACGGGCGCGAGCGTGCCGCCGCGGACGTCCTGCTCCAGCACGGCCGCCCGCTTCAGATAGTCGGGCAGTTTCACCTGCGCGTGCACGCCGGTGATCTCGGGCCGGAACATCGGCTTCACCTGCACCCGCTGCCGAACGTCGCCGACGGACAGCGCCAGCTTCGCGTCCTGCAACTGCGGTGGGAGCGTGAACGTGTAGCGGTCATTCTCCAGGCCGGCAGCCAGCGGCTTCTGGCGGCCGATCCGCGCGCTGGCGGTCTCCGGACGCCAACGGGTCGTGTCCGCGAGGCCGATCTCCAGCGGCGTCGGCTCGCCGTGCGGCACGACCACTTCCGCCGGCAGCCTGCCGACGCGGGCGAACGTGAATCGCTCCACGGCCTTCCACGGCGCGAGGAACCGCTGCCAGGCGTTGCCGGCGGCATCCGGCACGAGCAACGCCGCCGCGAGTGCCGCCGCGACGGGCAACGCGGCCAGCCCCATCCACAACCGATGCCGCGCGTGCGGCACCGCCGCGGTGAAGTCATAGCGGGCCGACTGCGCGGCCACCTGGCCCACGGCCGCCTCGCACAGCGCCCGCGACCGCCCCGCCTCGCCGCCACCCCCGGCGGAAAATTCCCGCACGATCTCGATGATGCCCAGCAACTGGTCGCCGATGCTCGGAAACTGCCGCGCGATCAGCCGGGCCACCTGGTCGAGCCCGCGATGGTTCCAAATCCAGCGGTGCACGGCCAGCGGCACGACGGCACAGGCCGCTACCGACGCCGCGAAGCCGGCCAGCCGCAGCCACTGCGGCGTTTCCGTGACGCGGTCGAGCGCGAACACGAGCAGGTAGCCGAGCAGAAAGCCGAACAGCGCACCGCACACCGCCTCGACGGTCTTGATCCGCCAGACGAGCCGCCGGAAGGCGTGCAGCCGCTGCTCCAGATCCGCGGGCAGCGCGATGCCCCGTCCCGGCGACCGCTGGTCCCTGGTCCCCGCACTCATGATGGTTTCTCCTGCAAAAGTCCCGATGAGCCAAACGGTCGGCTCAGACGAGCCCCTGCCGCTTCCGCATCACCCAAAACAGCCCCAGCAATCCCACGATCGCCCCCGCCAGCGCCGGATGGCACCACAGCTGCAGCCGCCGCACGCTGGGCGGCGGCTCCGGCAGTTTGGCGAGCGACTCGATGATCGACGCGATCTCGCTCGGCGGCACGAGCCTGCCCTTGGTGACCTGCGCGATCTCGGCGAGCACTTCCGGCCGGGCCGCCCGACCGATGCCCTCCGCCGTCGAGCCCTGGACGAAGAACGACGCCTCGAGCGTATCGCCGGTCTCCCTGCACACGAGGGTCACCTCGTGCTTGCCCGGCTCGCGCGGCGCGTAGGTCGCGGCGAACACGCCCCACTCCCCCTCGCCGGCCGGTGGCGCGAACCGCAGCGTCTCCACCGTGCCCGACGGGGCCTTGACCCGCGCGGCCACCTCACCGCGCGACAGCGGCTCGCCGTTGGCCTGCGCCACCCGGGCGTCGAGGGCCAGCGCCTGCCCGAGCTGCGGCTGCTCCGGGGCGAACGACAGACTCATCCGCTCCCCCTTGGCCATGTTGCGGCGGTAGGCCATCCACCGGACCACCTGGCCCCAGAAGCGGTAGTGGTATTTGTCCTCGACGCCCTTCCGCCACCGCCAGGCGCCGTCGGTGGCCATGTAGAGCACCTTGCCCGCGCCGTAGGTGCGGGTGATCAAGAGCGGAATGCGACCGTACTCGTTGCCGGCCTCCTCGTGAACGGCCAGCACCTCGCTGCCCGCCTTGGCCCGCAGCACCGGCCCGTACCACTGCACGCCCGGCAGACTTTCCCAGACTGCGATATTTTCGGTGCCTGAGTCGGCGAGCTTGGTGAGCAGGCTCTTGCGGCCCACCTCGGTGAGCACGAGCTTCCGCGGCCCTTCGGTGCTGAAGCCCTCCTTGCGGACCGGGTCGATGACCACCGGGCAGAGCTCCTCCAGGGCCGTGCCCAGCAGCGACGCCTGCTCCCCGCGCCAGCCGGGCAGAAACACCAGCCCGCTGGCCTGGTACTCGACGAGCCCCTTGAGCAGCCGGCAGTCTTCCTCGGTGAGCTGGTCCGGGGCCACGCCCACGTCGCCGAGGAACACGACGTCGTACTTCGAGAGCGCGTCGAGTCCGGAGGGGAACTTCTGGATGTAGTCCTTGTTGCCGCCGCCGCGTTTGGAGAGCCCCGGCTGGAACAAGAGGCAGGTGACATCGACGCCCGGATCGCGGGACAGGGCGTTGCGCAGGTAGCGGTATTCCCACCGCGGGATGCTTTCCACGACGAGAACCTTGAGCCGCTCCTGTCGCACCGCGATCGGCGCGGTCCGCTGGTTGTTGTCGGCGAGCAGCTCGCCGTCCTGCTTCGGCACCGTCAGCGTGACCGTGTAGTCGCCCACCTCCCGCGGCGTCCAGTAGACCCAGTCGGTGGCCGTGCCCATCGCCGGCAGGCGGACCTCCTTGCGGAGCGCGTCGCCGTTGGACGCCTTGAAGTCCACGACCACGACCCGTTCCGTGGGCAGCGACGAGTTGATGGTGAACGGCACGCGGACCGGCTTGCCGGCCACGCCGACGGTCGGGCAGTCGAGGCTGGCGCATTCGACGTCGGGCAGCTTGGTCTCGCTGCCCACGGCCACCGCGACCACCGGCACCTGCGCCAGCCGCAGTGCCTGGGCGGCCGTCGAGGGGGCCGGCCCCTCGTTCCAATCACCGTCGCCGACGAGGACGACGCTCCGCAGGCCCGAGAACCGATCGAGCGCCGTGCCCAGCGGTGCGGCGTAGTCGGTGCCGGCGGCATCGGGCGCCGGCGAGAAGGCGGCGATCTCGACGTTGAACCGCTCCGCGAGCGGCTTCCAGAACTCGCTCGTCGTCAGTGCGGCGATCGCCTCCCGCCGGGTCTGCGGCTCGCCGCCCCGGGCGGCCGTACCGCTGAGCACCACGTCGCGGGTGTCCATGCTCCGTGAGGCGTCGTGCAGGACCGCGATCGTCGGCTTGTCGGTGGGCCGATATTCCTCCACCCATTCCGGCTGGTTGAGCAGGATCGCCACCAGGCCCACGATCGCCAGCCTCAGTAGTTCCAGCAGCCCCTGGCCCGGCGCATAGCCGCTCCGCCTCCAGGCGAACAAGCAGATCGCCGCTGTGATCGCGACCAGCGCCAGCGAAACGCCCAGTGTCCACGGCGTGGTGAAGAAGCGGAACCCTTGGAACTCGGTCATGCCGCAGCCTCCACGGGCCGCAGGCCCTCGAATGGCGACCGCTCCGCGCCGGCCGACTTGGGCAGGCAGAGCAGTCCTTCCGCGATCAGCGCCAGCACCATCGCGATCAGGAACGCCCGCCAGATCTCCTGCACCAGGCTGTCGGTGCTGCCGGCCGTGCCAGTGAGCCTGGTATACGAGAGGTCACGAAACAGCCCGTCGATCCGGTCATCCGCCGCGATGCGGCCCGCATCCTCCTCCGCCGGCCGATTGACGGCGACGAGGCGATCGTCCGCAGCAAACACACCGGCATGCCGGCCGATTTCCGTGGACAGCGCGTCGGCCGGGCCGGCCAGCCGAGTCCAATCGACGCCCTTCGCCGTGAGCACCTCGGCCGCCGGACCGGCATCCAGCTGCCGGGACTTGCCGAGCATGCCCGCGCCCCGATCGATGGCCCGCTGCACGATCGCGTACAGCACCACGCCCTCGCTGGCGAGCGCGGAGTCGCGGCCGTTGGGCGTCGTGGTGCAGACATAGACACCACCGGCCGCGTCGGCGACACGGGCCAGGAGCGGCGCCGCCCCCGGCAGCGACGCCAGCGGCACGTGGTCACCGGTGAACTCACAGGAGCGGAACACCTGCACTTCCCCGACGGGCAGCGCGCCGCCGGCCAGGGTATTGGAGAGGAGGTCCTGATCGGTCCGCCACGAGACGGGCTTCACGGGCTGCGGATGGTTTGCCCACGACCGCCAGGTGAGCCCGGCGAACGTCGTCTCCGTGGGCACATCAGGCGGAAAGAACACGACCTGGCCGCCGCGATCCAGGAACGCCGTCAGTGCCTCCGCATCCCGGCCGGCGGGAAGCGGACCCTGCCAGAGCACGAGCGCCGTCTCGGTGAGCGGCGTGGTCACGAAGGCGTCGGGAGCGACGGCCTCGGCAGCCGATCGCTGGTCCTTCTCCGGCGGGATCTCCGCCAGCAGCGTGAGCCACCGCCGCGCGGCCGGATCCTCCACCACGACGACCGTCTTGCGGGCCACGGGTTCGTCGAACACGAAGTAGAACTCGTTGTCGGCGATGTTCGCGTCGGCCGGGATCGACACCTTGCCCCAGCCGCGACTCCCGGCGGCGCGGTCGAGGGGAATGACGTGGTTTTTGAGAACCGCCTCCCGGCCCGTCAGCTCGAGCTGCACCGTCGAGGCCACGCCGCCGATCTCGAAGGTCACCGGCAGCACGACCCGCTCGCCATCCTCCTGCCGCGTCGCCGCCACGGTGACCACCAGCCCGCGGAGCTCCCCACGCTTCTCCAGTTTCGTGTCCGTGACCCGCACCGCCACGTTGCCCTCCGCCGGCTCCCGGAACGAGAGCAACTGGAACCGCACCTGCTGCGGCAGCTTGGCAAATGCGTCACGGATCCCTCCCCAGGCGCCGTTCTCCGGCGCCCAGTCATTGGACCGCTGGTCGGAGCAGATCCAGATCTCGGTGGAGCCGGCGGCATTTTCCTTCACGTAGTCGTAGGCCGACTGGAGCAACAGCGGCAGGTCGGCCGGCACGGCGGCGGGGCCGGCGGCCGGGAGGTCGGCCAGGGCCGCCGGGCCTGCGAGTTCCAGCGGTTTCACCGCCGGGTCGGTGATCAGCACGCACCGCGATGCGCCGAGCGTGGCCAGCGACTCGACGAGCTGCCGGCGGCCCGTCTCGAGCTTCGTGTCGGCGGCCGCCGCGCTCCGCTGCTGCATCGACGGCGATCGGTCGAGGACCACGATCGCCGTGTCTGGGCGGGCGCCGCCGGCGAGCGCCAGCCAGCCGCGGGAGAGCGGCCGACCGATCGCGAAGATCACCGCCGCCACGGCGAGCATCCGCATCGCCATGATCAGCCAGTTCCGCAGCCGCGAGTAGCCCCGCGACATGGCCCGCGCGGAGAGCAGGAACATCATCGCCGCCCACTGCACGGTCTGGAACCGGCGCTGGTTGATGAGATGGATGATGAGCGGCAGGCTCACCAGCGGCAGCGCGGCGAGCATCAGCGGCTGAAGGAATGTCATCGCAGTCCGCTCCCGGCCGCCCGGCCCACGAGGAATCGGGCCAGCACCTGCTCATAACTCTCGTCGGTGAGCACGCGGCCATAGTCGATGCCGCTCTCGAGCGCCACCTTCTTCATCGCCTCCAGATACCGGTTCACGGCCTGATGGTAGCGGTCCGCGATGTCGACGGGGTCGGCGAAGATCGAGCCGCCTCCCTCCATGTCGAGAAACCGCGTCGGCCGCTGGAACTTGAAGCCGATCTCCAGCGGATCGAGGAGGTGGAACACCGCCACGTCGTGGTGGCGGAACCGCAGATGACCGAAGCTCGACGCCAGCACCGCGGGATCGACGAACAGGTCCGACACGATGACCACCAGCGCCCGCTGCCGGATCGTCTCGGCCAGCTCGTGGAGCACCTCGGGCAGCCGGGTCGGCCCGGCCGGCTTCGCCTCTTCGAGGATGTCGAACGCCAGCCGCAGGTGGGCGGGGCTGCGACGGGGGGGCAGTGTCTTCACGATGCCGTCGGCCACGCAGGAGATGCCCACCGCGTCCCCCTGCTGGGAGGCGAGGTAGCCCAGCGCCGCACAGATCCGCCGCGCGTAGTCGATCTTCGACAGCCGGCCCTCGGCGGAGAAGTTCATCGACCCCGACGTGTCGAGCACGAAGCACAGCCGGAGATTCGTGTCGGCCTCGTACTCCTTGACGTAGAACCGGTCGGAGCGACCGAAGGCCCGCCAGTCGAGCCGCCGCAGGTCGTCGCCGGGCACGTACTTGCGGTATTCGGCGAACTCCACGCTCGAGCCGCGGTGCGGGCTCGTATGCCGGCCCGACACGTTGCCAACCATCGACTTGCGGGCGAGCAGGGGCACGCCCGCCAGCCGGGAGAGCACGGCGGGCTCGAGGAAACTGCGGGGCTGGCGGTCTGTGATCATGGGTGTGCTCGCGCGGACAATCTCGGTGACAAAATCCTGCCGTCGGCTACACCTGCTCCGCCACCGTCTCCTTCACCAGCCGGCTCACGATCTGCTTGGCGTCGATGCCCTCCGCCTGGGCGGCGAAGGTGGTGATCAGCCGGTGCGTGAGCACCGGGGCGGCCACCGCCTCGATGTCCTCCAGCCGGACCATGTAGCTGCCGGAGAGCGCGGCCCGCGACTTGGCGGCCAGGATCAGATTCTGCACCGCCCGCGGGCCCGCGCCCCAGGACACCAGCGGCTTGAGCCACGCCGGCGCGGTCTCGCCCCGCGGCCGGGTCTTCCGCACGAGCCGGGCGGCGAACTGGTAGATGTGATCGGGCACCGGCACCCGGCGGACGAGGTGCTGGTAGTCGATGATCTCGCCCGCCGTGAGCACGTGCTCGAGGGCCGGGATCGAGTCGCCCGTCGTGCTTCGGGCGATCGTCACCTCCTCCTCCTCGGTCGGATAGTCGAGCTCGATGAGGAACATGAAGCGGTCGAGCTGGGCCTCGGGCAGCGGATAGGTGCCTTCCTGCTCGACGGGATTCTGCGTGGCCAGCACGAAGAACGGCGGATCGAGCCGCGACGTCTTGCCGACCACCGTCACCTTGTGCTCCTGCATCGCCTCGAGCATCGCGGCCTGGGTCTTCGGCGGGGCGCGGTTGATTTCGTCGGCGAGCACGATGTTGGCGAACACCGGACCGGGCACGAAGTGAAACTCACGACGGCCGTCGGCCGTTTCCTGGAGGATGTCGGTGCCGGTGATGTCCATCGGCATGAGGTCGGGCGTGAACTGGATGCGGTTGAACTTCAGCGACACGGTCTCGGCAAGCTTGCTGACCAGGAGCGTCTTCGCCAGACCCGGCACGCCCATGAGCAGCGCGTGGCCGCGGGCGAACAGGCAGATCGTGAGCCGCTCGATCGTCTCCTCCTGGCCGATGATCACCCGCCCGAGTTCCTGCTTGAGCCGCTGGTAGACGGTGCGCAGGCGGTCGAGGGCGGCGACGTCGTCATCGTTGAGCGCGGCGGCGCGGTCGGCGGTGGAGGCGGTGGCCATGAGTGATCCTTGCGGGGGGGGGTGGAAGGGGTCGGGGGATGATTCGAGCCAGCGACCGGCTGGGGCGGGGGGCGGAAGCCCTTAAGTATTGCCCACTGACGACGGTTTCGCACCCGGCCGTCCGGCGGATGCGAAACCCAGGGGCGCGGGGCTTTTTCGCGGAAAGACCGCTTTCGGCACGGCCTACCGCGGCCCGAAGGCCGCCTCCAGGGCGGCCCGCACGCCGGCGGGATCGGCCGCCCGCAGTCGGTCGAGTTGGCTCCGGGCGGCCGGCAGCGGGCAGGCGGCCAGGTAGCCGGCCACGGCCCGGCGGACGAGCGGGTCGTCGCGGCCGAGCGGTTCCCACAGGGCGGCGACGGCGGCGATCGCCGACCAGTCCTGGTAGCGGGCCAGGTCCACGGCCGCGTCGGCCGCCACGGCCGGGTTGGCGAGGAGCCGGGCCGTGGCCGCGGCCACGCGGCCACGCGGCACGGAGTGGGGGAGGCATTCCCAGGCGAACCGCAGCACGGCGAGGGCGTGCCGGGCATCCCCTGCCCGCGTGTCGCCGTCGAGCAGGCCGCGGGCGGCGAGGAAGTCGAGCCCCGCCTCGGCCTCGGCGACCATGATCCCGGCGAGCAGCCCATCGAAACCGGCCCGCAGATCGCTGCCCGGCGCCTCGGCCGCCCGTCGCAGCGTTGCCACGGACCGCCCGCGGACGATCGGATCCGGCTCGGCGGCGGCGACGATCCCCAGCGCCAGCCCGTAGAACCCCCGCCGCCGCTGGTCGATGCCCGGCTCCTCGATCCAGCGGGTGAGCTTCTCGGCATCGAACGACTGCGCCGCGTCGCGGACCGCCGCGAACGGCGCCAGGCCGAACTCCGTGAAGGCATCGGCCGCGATCGCCGGATCCGGATGCTCGAGTCGGGCCGCATACCAGGCGAGCCTGTCCGCGGCCGGCACCGTCGTCGCCGGCGCCGCCGCCACGTGGGCCAAGAGCGACTCGTCGGCCGCGACGGCCTCCCAGCCCGTCGCCTCACCGAAGAGGAGGGCGGTGCCCGCCACGGGCGCGGCGACCCGGGCGGTCACCGGCGCGGCATTCGCGGCGGCCCGGCCGCGGATCGCCTGCCGCACCGCGAAGGGCTGCGTCAGTCGCCCGGCGGCGTCCCGCACCGCGGGGCCGACCGCTTCGCCCACCGCGGTCGTGGCGGCCGTGTCCCGCCGCTCGGCCAACGAGCGGCCCACGACGCCGCAGAACGGGCAGGCCGCAGCCTGCGTCACCAACCCGGCGCCGGCCGCGATCCAGGTGATCAGCCACCGTGCCGCCCGACCGCCGGTCACGCGTACACCGCATCCGGGCCCCGCTCCCGCTGCATCCGCTGCCGCCAATAGGGCACGGTGCAGAGGAGCAGTTTCCCGGTGCCCTCGTAGGAGTAGGCGAGCTTCTGCCCCGACAGCCAATAGCTGATGAACGACCGGGCCGGCCGCCGGATCCGCAGCCGGATGCCGGCCGTGCGGGCGATCACGAACGCCCCGTCGGCGATGAGCCGGTCCCCCTTGAGCGTCACTTCCTCGACCGGCCCGTCGACGGCGAGCACGACCTGCCCCTCCCCCTTGAGCGCGGTCTTGTACCAGAAGAGCCCCTGGTCGGCCCACCAGCTGGTCCACATCGACTCCCGATGCACCGACAGCTTCACTTCGCCGTCACTGGCCCAGAAGCACTTGCCATCGAGAATCCACCGGTCCCCGGACTTGATCTTCATGACGTGGTAGCCGCCGAGCGTCGAGTCGAGCCACACGCTCCCGGTGCCGTGATACCGCGGCCGCAGCGGTGACTCGTCGGAGAACAGCGACACCCACCATGTCTTCAGCGTGGGAAAGGGTACGTCCATGGCGACGGCCCCCTTCATGTGGTTGAGCGCGCCCCGCTCCGTGCGCACATCGTCGTCTTTCAGATCGACCCGCACCCAGCGCATGCCTTCGCTCGACTCGACCTCAAACCGCGTCATTGATGTCGACCTCCGGGCCGCGGGTGATGCCGTCCTTGGTCCAATCGACGCTCCAGCCGGGAAAGGCGACCTGGGGATAGGGATCGGGGGCGATCGGCCCGTCAGACTGGTAAACGATGTCGAACTGCCGGTCGCCGCGAATCCGGCCGATGCGGCAGTATTTGGTGGTGTGCTGCGTCTTGGGGTCGAGCCGCACGGTCCCGCCCGGGCCGGCGAACTCCAGGCCGTCGCGGAATGCCTGCCTCACCGCCTCGGTGGCGAACGACCCGGCCTTCTCCACCGCCTGCTTCCAGAGGTGCAGGAGGCACCAGTCGGGCTCCATCGGGTCGCCGGTGACGCGGTCGTAGCCGAAGGCATCGCGGAAGCCCTGCACCCAGGCCTGGTTGGCCGGCGTGTCGAGGCTCTGGAAATAGCAGGACACGGCCAGGTGCCCCTTGGTCTCGGCGGGCAGGAGGCTGCGCAGTTCGTCCTCGGCGATGCTCGTGCTCATCACCGGCACCTTGGCCGGATCGACCTTCGCGGCCGCGAGGGCGGCGAACAGGCCGAGGTTCGAGTCGCCATTGACGGTGTTGAGCACGCAGTCGGCGCCGCTGGCCTGGATCTTCTTGACGACGTCGGCGAAGTCCCGATCGCCGAGCGGCAGGTAGACCTCGCCGACGGGCTTGATCCCCTTGGCCGCCAGATATTTCTTGGCGATGAAGTTGGCCGTCCGTGGATAGACGTAATCGGACCCGACGAGAAAGATCTTCTGCTTGCCGCCGCCGGCCTTGCCCAGCAGCCAGTCGAGGGCCGGCAGGATCTGCTGATTGGGCACCATGCCGCCGTACACGCAGTACCGCGACGACTCGTTGCCTTCGTACTGCACCGAGTAGAAGAGCAATTTCTTCGCCGCCTCGCAGAGGGGCAGCACGGCCTTGCGGCTGGCGCTCGTCCAGCAGCCGAACACGGCGACCGGCTCGGCCTCGAGCAGCTGCCTGGCCCGCCTCACGAACAGGTCGGTCCGCGAGCGGGGGTCGGGGGCCCGGGCGACCACCTTGCGGCCGAGGATGCCGCCGGCCGCGTTGATCCGCTCCAGGGCGTGGAGCTCGACGTCGCGAAGCGACGTGGCGCTGATCCCCAGCGGGCCGGTCTGCGAGTGGAGCAGGCCGAGCGTCACTTCGGACTGCCGTGGAGGCACGCCCAGCGAGCAGCCCACGAACACGCCGGGGGCCAACGCCCGGGCGGCGGCAAGCGTGGCGGCCGTGCCCCGGCCCAGGGCGGCGCGGCGACTGATCGATGCCGGCGGGCGCGGCGGTTCCGTGGGTCGGCTCGTCATTCGTCGTTCATCCGCTTGTAGAGGGCCTCGAACGGCTCGGCCGAGATGCTCACGTCGCCGCGAAACGGCTGGTTCATGTCGAAGATCAGGTGCATCATCGTGCCCAGATAGGCGGCCAGGATGCCGCCCAGAACCAGCTGCGTGAGGAACCGCATGTCGAACAGCCAGCAGATCGCGATGTTGAGCACGGCGCCGAGGAGCATCACGTACCACATCGACGGCGGCAGCGAGGAGTGCACCGAAAAGAGCCGCATCCGGCGGCACTCGAGGAAGTGGTTGAACTGCCGCAGGGCCTCGGCGTGGACGATCTCCTCGGCCGGCGTCCGCGGCTGGAACTCGAGCAGTTTCTCATGGAAGGCCTGCGCCCGGATCGTGCCCTCCTCCGGCGTGATGCCCTGCCGCTGGAGCGGCCAGGCATAGTGGATCACGTAGCGGGTGTAGTCGCGGAGCAGCCAGCGGAGGTTCTGGCCGTGCGGCTCCGGATAGCGGGACACGTCCTCGTAGAGCGCCGACAGCGCCGCCGCCTCGCGGGTCACGTTCTCACCGGCGTCGGAGACGTTCTGATAGGCGGTGACGGCGATCAGGCCGAGCAGCAGACCGTAGAACACGCAGAAGCAGGACAGGATGTAGCCGACGATGTCGTTCTGGCCCGGCGTGTGGCGGACGAACTGCCGCAGGACCGGGCGGACGAGGATCGAACCCACCCAGTAGAAGCCCACGAACGTGGCGATGAAGACGAGCGACGCCTTCCAGGAGGGGAGGTCGTAGATCCAGTAGAAGTCTTCGGCCGAGGGCAGCATCGCGGGTCCGTCGCGAGGGGGAAACGAGGCGACCGCAGCCGCCGGCACGATGGTACCAGCGGCCTGCCGGGCTTGCACCCACCTGGCCCGGGCTACTCCACGGCGTCGCCGTCGAGGGCGTAGATCGCCAGATGCTTGCCGTCGGGCCCCCGCAGTTCGTCGATGCGGAACGTGCCGGCCACGGCCACCGGGCGAATGGAGAAGTTTGCCGTTCGCCCCGGCCGCATCCGCACCACCACGCAGTCGTGCAGGGCGGCGCCCGGCCCGAAGCAGCATTCCTGGTTGTCGCGGACGAGCACGAACTGCGTGAGCCCCGACTGCTGGAAGCTCGGCAGGATGTAGCCGCGGATCCGCACGGGCTGCTTTTCCAGTGCCGTGACCCGCTTCGGCAGCCGGGAGCGGGTAAACGGATCCCCCTTCTGCATGTCGAGCTTGATGTCATCGAACGTGATCTCGCGCGGCCGGCCGGCCCCGACCGGAGGGGCGACCGGCGGTTCCTGGGCCACTTCGTTCGCGGCCAGCGGCGGCGGCGCCGCGGCGGGTCGGGATGGCGGATCGCCGCATCCGCCGCAGGCGAGCATGGCGAGACAAGCCAGTGAGGCGACAGCGGGCCGCATGCTGCATCGTCCCGGACGGCTAACGCGACCGGGCGTCCTCGAGGTGGTAGAGCACGCCGCCACCGATCTCCGGCGCGCCGGCGGGCCGGACGTGGAACCGGCCGGCGATCTTCACCAGGCGGGGGGTGAAGTCGATGCCGCCGGTGTCGGCCAACTGCACGAGCACGCGATCGGTGATCTTGGGGTTGCCACCGAAGCAGCAGTCGCCCTGGTCGCGGACGAGGAGAAACTGCCGGATGCCCTGCGTCTGCTTGCCGGGATACATGTAGCCTTTGAGAAGCACGTCGCGTCCGTTGGCCGCCAGCGCCGTCTCGGGCACCGCATCGGCGGGGTCGCCCGGCAGCGGCTGAAGCTCCGCGTAGGAAAGCCGCTCGAAGCCCGTGGGCAATTCGGCCGCATACACCAACGCGAGCCGACACAATCCGCCCGCGAGCATCGCGGCGGACACGAGCATCGCGACGATGGCCAGCGGCCTGCCGGTGAGGGCGGTGGGCCGGCGGGCGATGTCCCGCAGGGCCACCGAGCCGAGCACAATACCGAGGATCGGCACCACCGCCAGCCACCAGTCGATGAAGGCCAGCGGCGAGAGCAGGGCGAGCGCGGCAGCGGCGATGGCCACGCCCGCAAGGGCGCGATACTCGTCGGCACGCTCAGGCCCGGTGTCCCGGACGGCGACGGATGGGGGTGTGTCGAAAAGACCGGTGGCCATGGGCCGCTCGTGGCGAGAGCTGGGGGGACGGCGTCACACCACCATGTTACGACACCGGCCGACCGCCGCTGCCAGGCCGCAGCAGGGCCCGCGAAACCAGGGCGATCACAGCCACGGCGGCCGCCCACGCCAGCCACTTCCAAGGGACGCCGGCCGAAGTCGCAGCGGGCGGCTTCGCCGGGGCATCCGCCTTCACGTCCTCGGCAGCCGGCGCGGCGACCCCCTCCTCGGCACCGATCACCGGGGCGATTTGTCCAGCCAGCGCCGTGTCGTCCACGGGCTGCGGATCGGCTGGTGAGGCATTGGGCGGCGGCGTGCCGGATCCGGGGTCGTCGTCGGCCGCGGGGGCCGGGGCCGCGGCGATCGCACCCGCCAGGCCGGCCAGCGTGGCCGCGCGGCGGCAGGCCTCGGGATCGATCCGCTCCAGTTCCTTCACCGCCGCGGCCGCCTCCGGCAACGGGCAGGCCCGCATGTAGTTCACGATCGGCTCGCGAACGAAGATGTTGTCGGCCTGCGCATCCGCGAAAATCTTCGCCAGCTTGCCCACCACCGACCAGTCCTGCCACCGCGCGAGATCCGCGATCACGAGGTCGGCGAGCTTCGGCTCCTCGAGCAGCAGCCGCAGCGACGCGAGCACCCGCTCCCGCGGCACGAGGTCCGACTCCTCCCCCAAAAACCGCAGGGCCATCACCGCCGCATAGGTCTCGGCGAAGGGCACGTCACGCCCTTGCCGCCGGAGGAACAGCCGATCGACGAGGTCGAGGGCCTCGGGACCACGCAGGGCCACGTAGCATGCGATCAACGCATCGAGGCCGCCGCGGATCTCCGCCTTGTCGGCCGGCAGCGGCTCTCCGGCGGGCGTCTTCCCCTCGAGGATCGCGCCGATCCTGTCGGCGTCGGCCGGCGTGCCGCACACGCCGAGCATCGTCGCATACAGCCGCCGGCGGTTGGCCTGGATCTTCGGGTTCTCGATCCAGCCGAGCAGCTGCGCGGGGTTCATCCGCTCCTTGAGCCCGCGGACATCGGCATACGGGGCGATGGCGAACTCGTCGTAGGCATCCCGGGCCAGCGCGTCGTCCTCGTCCTCCAGATGCTGTTGGAAGAACGCCAGCCGGTCCGGACCTTTCTCCGGCAAGGTCCCCAGCTTCTTCACGTACGTGACGGCCCGCTCCCCGAGGCGGATCGGGCTCGACCAAACGAGATCCGGCGGCTCCACCCCCATCAGCAAGAACAGCGTGCCGACCGGCTTCTCCTCCAGCATGATCGTCTCGATCGGCACCGCGTCGGCGCCGAGGAGACCGGCGTCGGTCACGAGCGCCGAGCCCTTGAGCACCTCCACGACCTGGAACTTCCCCTTCGGCAACGGCCCCTCGGCCCGCGGCGCCAGGGCGGCGGCCGGCGGCGGCTCGACGAGCCGGGCGATCACCGCCGCCTGGCTCTGGGCGATCTCCTGCGCGAACGTCAGTGAGACCGCCGAACAGAACGGACAGGCCAGGGCCCGCCCGGCAAGGCCGACCATGGCCACGAGGCCCACGAACACGAAAACCAGAAGGGTGCGTCGCATCGCCGCATTGTAGCGATCAGCCCAGCCACTTCGCGACGTCAGTTCGATACGCCGCCGGAGCCCACCGTCTCACGAAAGAATCTCGCGGATCACGTGGCCATGCACATCCGTCAGCCGCCGCCGGATGCCGTTGTTGTAGACCGAGAGCTTCGTGTGATCGATGCCGAGCAGGTGCAGGGCGGTCGCGTGCAGGTCGTAGCAGAAGGTCGGATGTTCCGCCGCCTTGAAGCCCAGCTCGTCGCTGGTGCCGTAGGCCGTGCCCCCCTGGATGCCACCGCCGGCCATCCACACGGTGAACGCTCCGGCGTTGTGGTCACGGCCCTTGCCCTGCGCGGCCGGCTGGCGGCCGAACTCCGTCTGGCACATCACGAGCGTGCTGTCGAGTAGGCCGTGGGACTTGAGGTCCGCGAGCAGGGCACTCGCACCGCCATCGAGGATCGGCCCCCAATACCCGTGGTCACGAACCACGTCTTCGTGGGAATCCCAGTTGGGCCGGATCTTCTTCGCCGTCGTGTTCTCGGCCCCGCAGTAGATCTGCACGAACCGCACGCCCCGCTCCACCAGTCGCCGGGCGAGCAGGCACTGCCGGCCAAAGGGGCCGATCTCGGGATGCTCGAGCTGGTAGAGCTTCGCCACGCTGTCCGGCTCACCGGAGAGGTTCGTGACCTCCGGCGCCGAGAGCTGCAGTCGCGCCGCAAGCTCGTAGGCCGCGATCCGGGCGGCGAGTTCGCTGTTGTCGCCGCGGGCCGCGAGGTGGCGGGCGTTGGCCGCCGCGAGAAACTCCCGGCCCGCCGGCTCGCCGGCCACGAGGTCCGCATGGGCGTCGTCCGCGAACAGATCCGCCACCGGCGGCCGCCCCTCGGCCGTCTCGATCACCGTGCCCTGGTGGATCGCCGGCAGGAAGCCCGCGCCCCAGTTGACCGGTCCGCCCGGGGGCAGGCCGCGGTGGTCGGGGAGGACGACGAACGCCGGCAGATCGTCCGCCTCGCTGCCGAGGCCGTAGGTCACCCAGGCTCCCATCGACGGGAAGCCGGGGAGGATGAACCCCGAATTGGCCATGAACATGGCCGGTCCGTGGAGCGCCGTCTTGCTCTGCATCGAGTGGATGAACGCCATGTCATCGACGTGGCCGGCGAGCTTCGGCAACAGGTCGCTCACCCACCGGCCCGATTCCCCGTGCTGCCGGAAGGGCCAGTAGCTCCGCTGGCAGTTGCCCGGCTTCGAGGCAAAGAACTGCACCGTGCCGGTGGTGTCGAACGGCGTGCCGTCCCGCTTCACGAGCTCGGGCTTGTAGTCGAACGTGTCGAGGTGCGAGATGCCGCCGGGGCAGAAGATGTTGATCACCGCCTTCGCCCGGGCCGGAAACATCGGCGGCTTCGCGGCCAGCGGATTGGCCGCCCGCGTCGCGGCCCGGGCCTCGTCGGCGAGGAGCGCCGTGAGGGCCACGCCGCCCAAGCCGCCGCCAAGCTCCCAGAGGAAGTTCCGCCGCGACACGTCGGTGCGGTGCCGACGGCAGGGAAAGGTATCGGGCATGGCCATCATCAGTCCAAGTAGACGAATTCGTTGACGTTGAAGAGCATCCGGCAGAGTTGCCCGAGCCCCGCCGACTTGACGACGGCGACCGCCGCAGCGAGTTCGGCCTCGTCGGGCTCCCGCGCGAGCGCGAGCGCATACCCGCGGCGGATCTGCGCCGCGGGATCGCCCCCCGCCTCGCGCTCGAGCCGCTTGGCAAGATGCCCCGCCTGGCGGAGCATGAAGTCGTTGTTGAGCAGCGCGAGCGACTGCAGCGCCGTCGTCGTCTCCAGCCTCGTGGGCGCGAGGTTGGCCGGGTTCGGGCAGTCGAGCGTGCTCATGAACGTGTGCGGCGTGCTCCGCACGACGAAGCGATAGATGCTGCGCCGCCAGAGCTCGGGCTTGTCGGGGGTGATGTAGCGATAGACCGGCGCATAGCCGTCCTCGTAGTCGAAGTCGCGGTAGCCCGGGCCGTGCATCTGGCGGTTGAGGCAGCCGGTAACGGCAAGCGTGGCGTCACGGAGGCTCTCGGCGTCGAGCCGCCGTGGGTTCTGCCGCCAGAGGAGGCGGTTGTCGGCATCGACGGCCTGGGCAGCCTCCGCACCGGGCACGCCCACGCTCCGCTGCCGGTAGGCATGGCTCTGGCAGATCAGCCGGTGCATCGCCTTCAGCGACCAGCCCCGCGCCACCACCTCCGCCGCCAGCCAGTCGAGCAGTTCGGGATGCGAGGGCTTGCCGCCCCCCGCGCCAAAATCGCTCGGCGTGTCGACGAGCCCGGTGCCGAAGTGGTGATGCCACAGCCGATTGACGATCACGCGGGGGGTGAGCGGGTTGGCGGGCGAAGTGATCCACGCGGCCAGCGCCCGACGACGCTCCCCCTCGGGCAGCGACGCATCGCCAAACCTGGCGGGCAGACCGGCCACGAGCCCGAACGTTCCCGGGCCGACCTCGTCGCCGGTCGTCTCGGGATTGCCGCGGAGATGCACCTTCACCGGGGGCGGCGTCTCTGTGACCGGCCCGAAGAACGTGTCGGGCGGCTGGAGTGACTGCAGTTCCTGCTCGACCGCGGCGAGCCTGCCTCGGGCGGCCTCGAGCCGCTGCGTCGCGTCGGCGACGAGCGGGGGCGGGTCGCCCTCGATCCGCGCGTCACCGAAGAAGATCTGGTCCATGGTGATGCCGTTGCCGGCATCGGTCGCCACGAGCGTGAGAAACTTCGCCCCCGTGGGCAGCGGGATGTCGAGCGGCTTGCCGCCGTCGTCGGCGCCGATCCGGCCGGTCGCCGCACGAACGCCGTCCACGAACACGAAGTACTCGGCCCCCGCCTCGGCGATCCGGCCGCCATAGCCCACCATCGCGCGGAACCGCGGTTTCGTCAGCCGAAACTCGGCGTCGATCGCCGCCAGGTCGAACGTGATCCCGGCGTTGGCGTGCAGGCCGAGGATCGTGTGGCCCTCGTTCGCATCGTCGACGGCGCCGAGCTTCGTGGACTCCTGGCTGCCCACCGGCCCGTTGCGGATCGCGTCCCAACCGTCCTGGCTCGTCGCGGGGATCTCCTTGACGACGAGGCCGGTCGTGGTCACGGGTACGTCGCCGGGCCCATGCGGAATGAACACGGCGTTCACGAACTTGGTCGGCCCCGGCTGCGGCTGGTTGACGCGGCCTTTGTTCAGCGCCTGGCGCGGCTTGTCATCGAGCTTCTTGCCATTCCGTGGGTCGATCCCAAAACCCTTTTTGCCGGTGCCGCGGCCGTCTCCTCCGCCGACGATGTCGGCGAGATCGACTGGCTTTCCCGCCAGGGCGTGCAGTTCGCTTCGCGCCGCCGCCACCGCGGCGGTCAGGTCGGCCTTCCGCTTCACATGCCGCTCCTGGTCCACCCGGCGGGTCGGGGCCTCCGCCCGCTTCACGCCGGCGAACACGGCCACGAGGGAGTAATAGTCTTGCTGCGGCACGGGATCGAGTTTGTGGTCGTGGCAGCGGGCGCAGTTGACCGTCACGCCGCAGGCCGCGGTCATCACCTGGGTGACCATGTCGTCGAGGTCGTCGGCACGGGCCTGGCGGCGGAGCATGTCGCTCTTGGTCTCGACATGGCCGACGAGGTCCCAGGGCCCGGCCGCGAGAAACCCTGTGGCTACGACATGGTCGGGATCGTCGGCCGCGACTGCATCTCCGGCGATCTGCCGCCGCAGGAACTCGTCATAGGGCAGGTCGCGATTGAGCGCGTCGATCACCCAGTCGCGATACCGCCAGGCGTTGGGCCGCGGTCGGTCGCGCTCGAAGCCGTGGGTGTCGGCGTAGTGGGCGATGTCGAGCCAGTGACGGGCCCACCGCTCGCCGTAGTGCGGCGAGGCCAGGAGTCGCTCGACGAGTTTGTCGGAGGCGTCGGGCGACTCGTCGGCGACGAACGCGGCCACCTCGTCGGGCGTGGGCGGCAGGCCGAGGAGGTCGAACGAGAGCCGGCGAATGAGCGTGCGCCGATCGGCCTCCGGAGCCGGGGCGAGGTGTTTGTCGGCGAGCTTTGCCTGCAGGAAACGGTCGATCTCGTTCTCGGCCGGCCAGGCCGCGACCGGCGACGCGGCCGCAGCCGGCACGGCGGGCCGCTTGACAGGCTGCCAGGCCCAGTGGTCGAGCCGCGGGTCGCGGTCGGTCTCGCGGGCGATGCGGTCGGCCTCGGACTCGGGCCAATCCGCGCCTGAGTCGATCCACTCGGTCAAGAGCGTGACCTCGGCGGCGGAGAGCCGCTCGCCGTCGGGCGGCATCCTCTTTTTATCGTCAGTGCTCGTGATCCGGCGGATGAGTTCGCTTTCGGCGGCCTTACCGGGCACGATCACGGGGCCGAAGTCGCCCCCCTTGAGCGCCCGGTGGCGGACGTCGAGCCGCAGGCTGCCCTCCTGCGTGTCGGGACCGTGGCATTCGCCGCACCGCTCGACGAGCAACGGGCGGACGGCGTCCTCCAGCGTGCCCGCCGCCACGCGGCCCGCGGCCAGCAGCAGGGCAACGACCGCGACCGGCACGATCGAACATCGGCACGATTGGTGAGCCATCGATCACCCTTCTCGGCTCTCGACGATTGACTGTCCGGGGCGTGCGACAATCCCCGCCCGGAGCCCAGGCGACGGGATCATCAAGACGGAAACCCAGCGTCCTCGATGATGTATTTCTCATAATCTTAGCTTCGGCGGCGGCCGGCATCGACCCCAGGTCGGCCGATGCTCCCTCCTCGCAATCCCTCGGCCAGCGGCGCGATCAGCAGGCTCTCGAAGCCGAAACCGCGGCGGCGCTCGCCAATTTTCACGACACGCTGATTCTGCCAAGCCTGACGACGATCGACGGCGGCGCGACCAAGGACTTCGTCATCCCGGAGTGGCTGGAGCGGGAGCGGCTCAGCGGGGCGCGGGAGGCCGTCACCCTATCGATCGTGCGGCGCAGCGCCGCAGTGTAGTGATCAGCCCAGCCACTTCGCGACGTCGGTTCGATACGCCGCCAGGGCCGGCAGCAGCGCCGCGAGGATCGCCAGGCCGATCAAAAACGGCACCAGCAGGAGCTCCGCCAGCGGCGCCGCCGAGAGCAGGCTCACCGGCACGCCGGTGTTGGCCGTGATCCAGGGGCCGAGCGCCGCCACGAGCCCGTGGCCCAGGAGCCAGCCGACGAGCCCGCCGCCCACGGCGAGGAGGATCGCCTCGAGCAGCACGGTCGCGAGCACCTGCCCGCGCCGGGCGCCCAGGGCCCGCATCACGGCCACGTCGCGACTCCGCTCGAGCGCCGAGCCGACCATGCTCACGAGGATCCCGATCGCTGACACGAGCACGACGAGCGCCGTCACGAGCAGGAGCACGAGCTCCAACGGCCGCACGAAGAGGTCGAAGAGCTCGCGAATCACCCGCACGGGCATCGCCGCCTGGGCGTCGCGGCCCTCGTTGAGCGTCTGATGCAGCCCCATCGCCATCAGTTCCGGCGGCATGCCGGCCGGCGCCGCCGTCTCGACGAGGATCGCGGTCACCTCGCGCTGCGCGGCAGGCAACGGGGCGGGCCTGCCATCCTGCGCCGCCGCCGCCGGCGGGGCCGCGTCCGCCCCCTCGAGCGGCTTCGCGTGCCCCTCTTGGAGATAGAAGCCCTCCATGTTGACGTACACCCCGCGGTCCACGGGTGTGCCGGTGCGGGCGAGGACGCCGGCGACGGTGAACGGATCGTGCACCGGGCCGTCGTCGGCGGCATGCGTCGGCGCGAACGTGTCGCCCACCGTGAGGCCCAGGGTCTCGGCGACACTCGCCCCGAGCACGCCCTCGAAGAAGGCGTCGTCCCGCAGGTTGCGGCCGGCGGCGAAGCGAAAGGCCCCGCCGGCCGGGGCGAGCCGGTCGAAGTAGTCGGCGTTCGTGCCGACGACGCGATAGCCGCGGAAGTAGTCCCCCATGCAGATCGGCACGGCGGTGGCCACGCTGCCCGCGAACCGACCATCGACGCCGTCGGCCCGGCGGGCCGCCGGAAGGAAGTCCTGATAGGTGCTCCAGGGGATGTTCTCGATCGGCTTGCTGATCAGATACACGCTGTTGAGCACCAGCTGCAGCGGGCTCCCCTTGGCCCCCACGATCATGTTGTAGCCCAGGCCCGCGCCGCTCTCGAAGGCCCGCTTCACGACGGCGCCCGTGACGAGCGTGGCCACGACGAGCGCCACACCGAGCGCGAGCGACAGGGCCGTGAGCCCGCTCGTCGCGAGCCGCTGCCGGATGTTCCGCCAGGCGATGCCCAGGAGCGTCATGTCACGACTCCCAACACTGCGAAAGGCAGGGGGATCGGGGTGAGGATGCGGAGCGTGGCGTGCGGCCGCCAGCGAAGCAACTCATGCCGTCCCCGTGCCGGCTTGAGCCGAGAGAGGCTGGCCGATCGGACCCGTCCGCCCGATGACGACGCTGCGCAACGCGTCATGTCCGCACCGCCGCCCGGTTGAAGTCCTCGAGCCGCAGGCGGCGCGGGAACTGGGCCGCCACCTCCGGATCGTGCGTCACGACGAGCAGTGCCGAGCCCTGGTCGCGGCAGGTGTCGCGAAGGAGGTCGATCACCTGCCGCTGCCGCGCGGTGTCGATGCTGGCGGTCGGCTCGTCGGCCAGCACCACCAGCGGCCGATTGGCCAGCGCCCGGGCCACGGCCACCCGCTGCTGCTGGCCCACCGAGAGCGCGGCCGGCTTGTGGTCGAGACGGTCGGCGAGCCCGACGGCCGCGAGCAGCTCGGCGGCCCGCCGGCGATCCGCCCGGGCCGAGCCGAACGACATCGCCACGAGCACGTTCTCCAGCGCCGTGAACCCGGGCAGAAGGTTGAACTGCTGGAACACCAGGCCGATCTTGTCGGCCCGGATGCGGTCGCGGCGCGGCTCGTCGAAACGGGTGATGTCGTGCCCGTCCACGAACACGGAGCCCGTGTCGGGCCGCAGGATCCCGGAGACGACGTTGAGGAGCGTCGACTTCCCGGCACCGCTGTGCCCCTCGAGGGCGCACTGCTCGCCGGGCTCGAGGGCAAACCGGTCGATGTCCAGCACCCGCACGGTTTCACCGGTGGGCGTGAGAAACGCCTTGCGAACGTCGCGGAGTTCGATGACAGGGGCGGGCATGCCCCCAATGTACGGCGCACCCGCGGCAGGCTGGCAAATCCCCCGGATTCGAACAGGCCGATTGAGCGGCCGTGCGGGCGCCGGGTATATTCCCCGGCCAAGTCAGCCGCCTCGCCGGCGTGCCCGGCCCGCGACGTCGTGAGCCGCAGCCGCCCCCGCCCCAGGAGTCCGCCCGTGTCCATCCGCGTCGGCATCAATGGTTTCGGCCGCATCGGCCGCCTCACCTACCGCGCCATCTACGAGAAGTTCGGCCTCAATGGCGACGTGCAGGTGGTCGCCCTCAACGACCTCACCGACGCCAAGACCAACGCCCACCTCCTGGAGTTCGACTCCAACTACGGCCCCTTCAAGGGGAAGGTCTCGTACGAGGGCAACGACCTCGTCGTCGACGGCAAGCAGATCAAGGTCTTCGCCGAGAAGGATCCGGCCGCCATCGACTGGTCGAGCCAGGGCGTGCAGGTGGTCGTGGAGAGCACCGGCTTCTTCACCGACGCCACCAAGGCCGTCGCCCACAAGCGCGGCAGCGTGAAGAAGGTGGTGATCTCGGCCCCGGCCAAGAACGAAGACCTGACGATCGTGCTGGGCGTGAACAACGAGATGTACGACCCCGCCAAGCATCACGTGATCTCCAACGCCTCCTGCACCACCAACGGCCTGGCACCTGTAGCCAAGGTGCTGCACGAGACCTGGGGCATCGACCGCGGCCTCCTGACCACGGTGCACGCCTACACCAACTCCCAGAAGACGGTCGACACGGCCGCCAAGGACCTGCGGGACGCCCGGGCCGCGGCCCTCAACATCGTGCCGAGCAGCACGGGCGCCGCGAAGGCCGTGGGCCTGGTGATCCCGGCCCTGCAGGGGAAGTTCACCGGCATGGCGTTCCGCGTGCCGACGCCGACGGTGAGCGTGGTGGACTTCACCGCGATCCTCAACAAGGATGCCTCGCCGGCCGACATCAACGCCGCCATGAAGAAGGCGGCGGAGGGTCCGCTCAAGGGCATCCTCCGGTACACGGAGAAGGAGCTCGTCTCCACGGACCTCAAGGGCGATCCCCACAGCTCGATCTTCTCGGCGGTGGACACGATCGGCCTGGGCAACTTCGTGAAGGTCGTGAGTTGGTACGACAACGAGTGGGGCTACTCCAACCGCGTCGCCGACCTGCTGAACTTCCTCGAAGATCGCGGGCTCTGAATTTCACGCCTGCCGGGCCATCCATGGCCCCGGCAGGCTTGGCCCGGCGTGGTCGCAGCCAAGGTGCGACCAGCCGGGCAAACGGTCGCCGTCCAGGCGACCGTGGCCGCCGCAAAGCGGCGGCCCTGTAGCGGCGGTCTCCGACGGTCGAACCGCCCGTTTCGGCTCCAAGAAGCCCCGGGTGGAAACCCGGGGACTCCGGGCCCGAAAACCATCCCGCCATCCATGCCGCACGACGGCACGCGCTTCCCCGGCTCGAACCCGCATCGCATGGCAACCGAACTGGTGCGTGACCCGGAGTCCCCCGGCTTCCGCCGGGGGCTTTTTGTGTGATCATCAGGCCCGGAGGGCCGCGTTGGGACCAGCGGGCGGAGGCCCGCCAAGCGAACTGCGGCACGAGGCCGCAGGTTCGCGTGGACCATCCTCCCCGGCTTCCGCCGGGGGCTTTTTGTGTGATCATCAGGCCCGGAGGGCCGCGTTGGGACCAGCGGGCGGAGGCCCGCCAAGCGAACTGCGGCACGAGGCCGCAGGTTCGCGTGGACCATCCTCCCCGGCTTCCGCCGGGGGCTTTTTGTGTGATCACCAGGCCCGGAGGGCCG
>CAZJHQ010000026.1:0-25442 GCA_964545915.1 uncultured Candidatus Kuenenia sp.
TGTGTCTCCGACCTGCCAAGCCTGCGGGGGCCATGGATGGCCCCGCAGGCGTGAAACTAGACCCTCACGCGGCGGCCTTCGGCCTGGCTGACGGCGGCGGCCTGCACGATCTCCAGGGCCCGGAGCGTGTCGTCGAGACCGCTCATGTGACGTACCAGGCTCGTCACCTTGCGGTGGAACTGCAGCAGCATGTGCTCCCCCACCGGCCGCTCGCTTTCCAGTTCTTCCTGGTGCCGGCCGGCGGTGTCGAACGACACCAGGCTCGCCGGCAAATCGACGAAGGCGATGCCGTTCTCGCACACGACCTGGAGTGCCGGCGGCGGGCGGAATCCGACCGCCTCCACCCATTGCCGCGGCATGTAGTAGCCGCAGCTGATCTGGGCCAGCGGTCCATCGCCGGGCCGGCCGTTCGTCGCGAAGTCGAGGCTCATCATCTGGTAGTCGTCGGTCGCGGCCCCAGGCGCCTCGGCATGGCGGACAGCCACCACGCTGGTCGGCTCGGTGCCGACCACGTAGCGGCACCAGTCGACCAGTTCCATCAGGTCGCGGGCCTCCGTGCCGCGGTCCCGCTGCGGCTGCACGGCCGTCGTCGCTGCGTGGGGCACGCGCCGATGGCAGAACAGCATCCGCGGCCGGCCCAGGCGGGTGGCGATCAGCTCCTTGAGGCGGACCGTCGCGGGCGCGTGCCGTCGGGGGAGCTCGGCGACGAAGGCGATCCCCGACTCCTCCACACGCCGGCGGAGCATGCCGGCCTCGGCCGGGTCGAAGGGCAGCGAGATCGCGGAGTAGATCGACTTGCCGTGCTCGCAGGCGGCGAGGATCGGTGTCGCGCCATACCACTGGTCGGCCAGATAGAGCAGGGCGTCGATGTCGTCCCGCGCGGCGAGCGCCCGGAACCCGTCCACCGGGGTCGCGTTGAGCTCCGCCGCCGCCCGCGCCGCCCGATGGGCCACCTGTTCGCAGATGCCCCGCACCTCGAAGCGATCGGCGAGGGCGCGGAGGGCCGGGAGATAGCGTGACTCCCACTGGCTGCCGAGGCCGACGATGCCGACGCGCAGCTTCATGCCGGTTCCTCGACGGCGACCGCGGCCAGTTCCCGCTCGCGGTGCAGGCCCTTGTCGGCGATGTCCTTGCGGCACCAGGCGCCCGGCCAGCGGATCTCCTTCACGCCCGTGTAGGCCTGGAGCTTCGCCCGGGCGAGCGTGGGGGCGGTGGCCGTGACGGCGAGCACCCGCCCGCCGTCGGTGACGATGCCCGCCTCCGCGGCCCGCGTTGCGGCGTGAAACACCTGCACGCCTTCCACTCCCGCCGCGGCCTCGAGCCCGCGGATCGGCCGACCCTTTTCGACCGCTCCGGGATAGCCCTCGGCCGCCATCACCACCGTGACGCTGGCGCCCGGACGCCACCGTGGCGGCTCCACCTCGTCGAGCCGCCGATCGGCCGTCGCGTCGAGCAGTTCCAGGAGGCTCGAATCGAGCCGGGCCATCAGCGCCTCGCACTCGGGGTCGCCGAACCGGGCATTGAACTCGAGGACCTTCGGCCCCTGGGCGGTGAGCATCAGTCCGCCGAACAACACGCCTTGAAAGGGCACCTTGGCCCGCCGCATGGCGTGGACCGTCGGCACGAGGATCCGCGACTCGATCTCGGCGAGCAGGTCGTCGTCCACGAACGGCGCGGGGCAGTAGGCGCCCATGCCGCCGGTGTTCGGCCCCTGGTCGCCGTCATGGGCGGCCTTGTGATCCTGCAGTGGCGGCAGCGTGACGATCGTCCGGCCGTCGGTGATCGCCATCACGCTCACCTCGATGCCGTCGAGCCGCTCCTCGATGAGGATGCCGGAAGCCGCGGCGGCGAACTGCGGATCGCCGCCAAGCGTGGCCACCGCGTCGAGCGCCGCGGCGCGGTCATCACACACGAACACACCCTTGCCGGCGGCGAGTCCGTCGGCCTTGACGACCACCGGCATGTCCTCGCGGGCCTCGAGATATTCGCGGGCCCGGGCGGGCGACCGGAACTCGCGAAACATCGCCGTGGGCACGTCACCGCGGTGGAGGATCTGCTTGCAAAACAGTTTGCTGCCCTCGATCTGGGCCGCCTTGGCCGTGGGGCCGAAGACCCGCAGTCCGGCGGCCGCGAAGGCATCGACGATGCCGGCCACGAGCGGCGCCTCAGGTCCGACCACGGTGAGATCCACCTGCCGCTCCCGTGCCAGCGCGACGAGCCCTGCGATGTCGGTGGCCGCGATGGCGATGTTTTCGCCGACGGCCGCGGTGCCGGCGTTGCCGGGCGCGACGAGCACCTCGGCACCGTCGCGGGCGAGTTTCCACGCCAGCGCGTGCTCGCGGCCGCCGCTGCCCACGACAAGGACGCGGCGGGATCGGTTCACGGGTGCGACTCCTGTGGGGGTTGGCGGGTGTTGCGACGTTTGGGGCGTCGCGGGACGCCGAAAGTTGTACCAACCGCTGCCGTGAGTGTGACGGCGGCGGCCAACAAACCCCCCCGGCTGCCCAACCCGAGCGTCGATCGACGGGCCGCCCGGCTGGCGTGCCCAGCCGGGTGGCCGACGTTGACAGTACGGGCGGTGCCGATAAAGTGGAGGGGAGTTCGTGAAAAAAATCACGAACTCTCAAAATCGCGGTCGAAACCTGCTTTTTGACTTTGGGTCCGCATGCACGCCCGTATGGAAACGGGCGCTGGAACGCGAGCCTTGCCGGGGCATTCGATGGCTGAAAAGAAGAAGATGTCGGTCGCCGAGATTTTGGCGGCCGCACGTGCGGCCGACGGTAAGGGGGCCGCCGCCACGCCGGCGGCGCCGGAACCCGTTGCGGAGGAATCCGCCGCCGCGCCGGCGCCTGCTGAGCAGCCGGCGGCCAAGCCCAAGCCGGCCGCGACAGGGGCCGGCGGGAGGCCGAGCGTGGCGGACATCCTCGCCATGGCCCGCGCGAAAAAAGAGGGTGGGGAGCCGGCGGCCGCCAAGCCCGCCCCCCCGAAGCCGGCGGCGAAGCCCGCTGCCAAGGCCGCCGCGGCGAAGCCAGCCGCCCCGAAGGATGGCCCGAAAACCGGCGTGCAGCGCGACACGGCCAGCATTCTCGCGGCCGCCCGAGCCGGCGCGAAGCCGGGGCCGGTGAGCAAGGCAGAGGCTCCAGCCAGGCCGGCGCCGAGGCCCAAGCCCGCCGCCGCCGAGAAGCCGGTCGCCGCGGTCCCGCCGCGGCCCGTGAAGCCGGAACCAAAGGCGAAGAAGGCGGGCGATGAAGAGGATCGCCGCGGCTTCCTGCAGATCGCCCTGGGCACGGCCATGGCCACCGGCTTCACTGCCTTGTCGGTGACGGGCGGCCTGTTCACGCTCGGCCTGGCTCGATTCCTGTTTCCCAACGTCCTCGCTGAGCCGCCGAGCAAGTTCAAGGTGGGCTTCAAGGACGCTTTTCCCGCGGGCAAGGTCGAGACCAAATACGTGCCCCAGTACGGCGTGTGGGTCGTCAACGGCGATTTCAACGGCCAGCAGCAGATTTACGCCCTCAAGACCGTCTGCACGCACCTCGGCTGCACGCCGAGCTGGCTCGAGGCCGAGCAGAAGTTCAAGTGCCCGTGCCACGGCAGCGGGTTTTACAAGGACGGCATCAACTTCGAAGGGCCGGCGCCCCGGCCGCTGGAGCGGTATGCGATCCGCATCGCCGACGACGGCCAGCTCGAGATCGACAAGAGCCGGGCCTTTCAGGAGGAGCTCGGCCAGTGGGCCGACCCCGACTCGTTCGTCACCGTCTGACAGGCATTCGTCACGCAGGACCTTCATCGCACCATGGCCATCGGCGAGACCATCCGCAACTCCCAGATCTGGAAGAGCATCTTCCGGCATCCGATGCCGCTTGACCGGCGGAATCGGATCGTGGTCATGCTCACCAACTTCTTCCTCCACCTCCACCCGGTGTCGATCAAGAAGCAGGGCATCGCCCTCTCCTTCACCTGGTGCATGGGGGGCGTGACGTTCTTCCTGTTTCTGGTCGAGACGGTCACTGGCGTGCTGCTGATGTTCTATTACCGCCCCACGCTCGAGTGGGCCTACAACGACATTCTCGCCCTGCGTGACGTGACCAGTCTGGGGATCCTGCGCGAGCTCCATCGCTGGGGGGCGCATGCGATGGTGATCACCACCTGGCTGCACATGTACCGCGTGTTCCTCACCGGCAGCTACAAGCCGCCGCGCGAGTTCAACTGGGTGGTGGGCGTGATCCTCCTCCTGCTCACGCTCCTGCTGTCTTTCACCGGCTACCTGCTGCCCTGGGATCAGCTCGCGATCTGGGCGATCACGGTCGGCTCCAATATGGCCCGCGCCACGCCGGTGCTCGGCTATGAAGGGCCGGGGCAGCAGCTGCTCACGATCGGCGGCATCGACATGATTACCGACGCCTCCGACGCCCGTTTCGGCCTCCTCGGTGCGCGGTTCGTGGGCGAGGAGACGCTCAACCGCTTCTACGTTCTGCACTGCATCGCCATTCCGCTCGCCGTCGCGCTCCTGCTCGCCATCCACTTCTGGCGGGTTCGCAAGGACGGCGGGATCAGCGGCCCGCTCTGAAGCCATCGCCATGCACAACCCTTTCTTTCTCAAGGACGTCGCCGGCTTTCTCGGCGGCTACTACACGTTCCTGGCGATCATGAACGCGGTCGCCGCGTTCCTGCTCTGGCGGAAGAAGGGGCAGACCGGCTGGGCCCTCGTGTGGACGGTGTTCGCCGGGGTGATGATGATCCTGGCGAGCATGGCGCTGTCGGGTTCGGAGTCGCTCGTGCCGGCCCTGCCGGAGGCGGCCCGGTCGTTCGTCAACCGGCTCTCGGGGCCGGTGGCCTACACGGTCGGCACCACCGCCCTGTTCGTCATCCTGTTCGTGTTTCGCAAGTTCTTCGTCCAGCCGATGGTGGCCTGGTCCGTGCTCAACATCGCCCTGCTGCTGATGGGGCTGGCGATGGCTAACGAGGACTTCGCGGCCATCGTCATGAAGCCCGACAACGTGCCGATCGTCGGGCTGGTGTTCCTGCTCGCGTTCTTCACCTGGGTGGCCACCAAGCAGGCGGTCGTCAACGACGAACGGATCGCCCAGGGCCTGCCCCCCATGGAAAAGCTCGACGACGAGAAGGTGCTGGTCTGGCCCGATCTGGTGTACACCGAGCTGATCTGCATGGTCGCCGTGGCGGCCTTCCTGCTCGTGTGGGCCATCTTCCTGCCGGCCCCACTCGAGGAGCCGGCCAGCAGCGTGAAGACGCCGAATCCCTCGAAGGCGCCGTGGTACTTCCTCGGCCTCCAGGAGATGCTCGTCTATTTCGACCCGTGGTACGCCGGTGTCGTCCTGCCGAGCCTCGTGGTGTTTGGACTCATGGCCATGCCCTACCTCGACTTCAACAAGAAGGGGAACGGCTACTACTCGATCGAGGAGCGGAAGTTCAGCTACCTCGTCTATCAGTTCGGCTTCTTCGAACTGTGGATCACGCTCATCATCCTGGGCACGTTCCTGCGGGGCCCGAATTGGAACTTCTTCGGTCCCTTCGAGCATTGGACGCCGTACAAGGTCGAGGTGCTCAACAACGTCGACCTGAATCAGATGTTCTGGGTGAACCTCCTCGACCGGCCGTTGCCGCGGGCACCGCAGGGTGCCGGCACGCTCACGCAGATCGGCACCATCCTTCTGCGTGAGGCTCCGGGGCTGATCGCCCTGGGTGTCTACCTGATCGTCCTGCCGCCGCTGATGGCGGTGACGATCTTCCGTGGCTTCTTCGCGAAGATGGGCTTCATCCGCTACATGATCATGGCGAACCTGATGCTGCTCATGCTGTCGCTGCCCATCAAGATGATTCTGCGGTGGACGTTCAATCTGAAGTACATCCTCAGCATTCCGGAGTTTTCGCTGAACTTTTGAATGCCGGCCCGCTGTGCCGGGCGCCAGCGGCGGCCTACGATTTTTTGGCGATGGAGCCGGTTGACCACGACATATGCCTGCAACTGAACAGACCTGGCGGAACCTGAAGATCCTGCACGTTGTGTTCGCGGTGGCGGCGTTGCTGCTCCTGCTGGCCACGGTGCTGATGCTCACGGCCGACCACAACCGGCCGTGGAAGCAATACGCGCGGGGCTTTCGCAATTTGGAGACCTGGTCCGCGGCCGCCCGGGTGCAGGAGCAGGAGTCGACTTCGTACGCCGCCCGCGCCGCCGAGCTCGAGGCGGCGTTGGCCGAGGCCCGGCGGGCGGTGGTGGATCCCGCTGCGACCGCTAGGTTTCTCGAGACGGTTCGCAGCGTGCCGGCCGATGCGCAGGCCGCGGACCTGGCGGCGGTCGACCTCGACCGGCTGCGGTCGCAGGCCGATCCGGAGCAGCGGCTCGTCGATCGTGGAGACCTGCTCGCGCGGTTCCGCGACATCGTCAAGCGGTGCAAGTTCCGGGAGGATCAGCTCGCGGGAGCCCTCAAGCTTCGCAAGGCGGAGCTTGACAAGAATCGGGCCGATTACGAGCTGGCGGTCACTGACGGCCTCCCGGCGGACCGCCAGGCCGAGCTTCTGGCGCTGGCCGATGCGAAGCGGGCTGAAGTCACCGCAGCGACGCTCGAATTCCAGACCGCCAACACCCACCGCAAGTCGCTGGAGTCCCAGTTGGCGGCGCTCACGGCGGGCGAGGATGCGGCGGCCAAGGCCGTGGCCGATCATCGGTCGAAGCTTGCGCAACTGCAAAAGACGCTCGATCAGCGTCGTCCCAATGCGGGCAAGACGGTGCTGGAGCTGCCGGTGCTCGACGCCTTCAACGGCCCGCTGCGGGTCGATCAGATCTGGCTGCCGGAGCTGACGCTCAACAACAATTTCCGCAACGTCGCCCGCTTCGACCGCTGCACGACGTGCCACCGGGGCATGGACAAGACCGAGCCTGGAGCGCCGACCGAGCCGGCGTACTGCGAGGCCCGGACGGTCGAGTTGACGCTGCCGACGCCGGCCGCGCGGCCGGCGTCGACGGCGATCGAAGGCGACGGCAATGATCAGCTCGAGGCGATTTACGGTCTGCGGCTGGCGCCCGTCGGTCTGTTCTCGGCCGACGACCCGACGGTGAGCGTCGTCCGCCCGGAGTCTCCCGCCGCCCAGGCGGGGGTGCAGGTGGGCGACGTGATCGACGACATCGACGGCGGCCGCACGCTGGCCCGCAACGTCGCGGTGTCGGCGCTCGTCGAGACGCCCCGCTGGGGCAGCCCGCTGGCGGTCAAGGTGCGCCGCGGCGTGCCGCAGCCCTATGCCTCGCACCCCCGGCTCGATCTGTTCGTGGGCGATTCCAGCCCCCATCCGATGAAGACCTTCGGCTGCACGATCTGCCATCAGGGGCAGGGGAGCGCCACGAGTTTCAAGTGGGCCTCGCACTCGCCGAACACGCCCAAACAGGCCCACCAGTGGCATGATGACCACGGGTGGTTCAACAACCACCACTGGATCTTCCCGATGCTGCCGGAGCGGTTCGAGGAGTCGAGCTGCCTGAAGTGCCACCACCAGGTCGTCGATCTCGAGCCCTCCGAGCGGTTCCCCGAGCCGCCGGCCCCGAAGCTGGTGGAGGGCTATCACCTGATCCGCCAGTATGGCTGCTACGGCTGCCACGAAATCAACGGCTGGGCCGGCCCCGAAGCCCGCATCGGCCCCGACATGCGTCTGGCGTCGAACTTCCACGAGGTTGCCGAGTCACTCGCGGTCGATCCCGGCATCAAGGCGCTCGGTCCGACGGTGGAGCGGTGGGTGGCCGACGTCCGTTCGGCACCCGACAGCCGCCAGTCCCGCGACCGGCTCCGCGATGCCATCGAACGCGATGCCGCGGCGGGCGCCGAGGCGAAGCTGTCGCCCCGGTCGCATGACTTGGCGGTGCTCCTCAAGGACCCGGAGACGCCGGGCACGTTGCCCAAGGTCGGCCCGAGCCTGCGGCACGCCGCCGCCAAACTCGGCTTCGATTGGACCTATGCCTGGCTCCGCAATCCGCAGGACTTCCGCCCTTCCACGAAGATGCCCCGGTTCTTCGGCCTCTGGGAGCATCTCGAAGGCAAGGGGCTCGAGGAGTCCATGCGCTACGAGCCGCTCGAGATTCGCTCGATGATCCACTATCTCGCCGGCGCCAGCGCCCCGTTCGAGTACGTCAAGCCTTACGCGGGCATCACGGCGGCTCCGGACGTGGCCCGCGGCAAAAAGGTGTTTCAGGTCCGCGGCTGCCTGGCCTGTCATCAGCATGCTGACTTCCCCGAGGCGACGAGCACGCACGGCCCGAACCTGTCGCGGATCGGGGCCAAGGTGGCCGACCATCCGCGCGGCAAAGAGTGGCTCTACAGCTGGCTTCGGGAGCCGGCCAACTACCACCCGAAGACCCTGATGCCGAACGTGTTGCTTGAGCCGGTCACGCTGGCCGATGGCACGGTTTCCGATCCCGCCGCCGACGCCCTCGCCTACCTGATGACCTCCACGGAGAACTGGAAGGCGGAGAACATCCCGGCCCGGCAGCTCTCGGCCGACGAGCGGAAGGCGCTCGATGAGTTGGCCTTGATGTACCTCAAGGACCGCTTCTCGGTGGCCCGCGCCGAAAAGGTTCTGCAGGAGGGCATCCCGGCCGAACAGGCTGACATCAAGGGGGACGAGCGGATGCTGCTGGGCTTGGCGTCGGCCGATCGCGACGCCGTGCTCTTGAACTACGTCGGCAAGAAGACGATCGCCAAGCTGGCCTGCTACTCCTGCCACGACATCCCCGGCTTCGAGGATGCCAAGCCGGCCGGTGCGGCGCTCGCCGACTGGGGTCGCAAGGATCCGTCGCGGATCGCCTTCGAACAGGTGTCGCACTTCGTGATGCACCAACTGGCCGGCAACCACGGGCATGTCGGTCATTCCGGTCATGCCGGGCATTCCGGTCATGGTGGCGGCCACGGCCATGCGGCCGAGAAGGCGGTCGACGGCAAGGCGCCGGCGTCCGGCGACATCCTCAACCCCGACCTGGCATACGCCGGCGCCGAGCACGACGAGGCGCACGTCGATCCCGAGTCGGTCGATCCCGCCACCGGCTACTTCTTGGAGAAGCTCGTGGGCCACGAGCGGGAGGGCTTCCTGTGGCAGAAGCTCCGCGCCCCGCGGAGCTACGACTACAAGAAGGCCGAGAACAAGACCTACAACGAGCGGTACCGGATGCCGCAGTTCCCGTTCGACCAGAAGCAGCGGGAGGCGGTGATGACCTTCGTGCTCGGGCTCGTGGCCGAGCCGCCGGCGCCGAAGTACGTCTACCAGCCGAGCCCGCGCGAGCAGGCCCGACTCGACGGCCTGGTGGTCGCCGAGCAGTACAACTGCGGTGGCTGCCACGTGCTGGAGACCGACCGGTGGGACATCCGCTACAAGCCCGGTTCGCTGGGCGAGGCCACCGAACTGGCCGACTATCCGTTCCTCGCTCCGCACTTCACGCCGCAGCAGGTCGCGGCCTCTTTGGCGACCGACCGGCAGGGGCGGCGCAAGGCGACGCTCCACGGCATGCCGGTGCTCGATCCCGAGACGGGCAAGCCGCAGCGGGTCGATGAAGAGGGAACGCCAGTCGCTGCCGATGATCCGGAGGCGACGGCCCGGACGTTCATGCTCTGGAAGGACACGCTGGTAGACGGCGCTGCCCGGGCCGTCGGCGCCCAGAATCTGATCGTGCCCGACGACGCGCTCGCGGCAGGCAAGCACTATCCGGCCAAGGGTGGCGACCTGGCTCGGCTGCTCTTTCCCGTGGTCATCGCCGACGAGAAGCAGGTCAACCCGAACGTCAAGCCTGACGACGCCTGGGGCTGGCTGCCCCCGCCACTGGTGGGCGAGGGGCACAAGGTGCAGTCGCCGTGGCTGCACAAGTTCCTCCTCAACCCGCACCCGATCCGGCCGCCGGCCGTATTGCGGATGCCGAAGTTCCACTTCGACTCCGCGCAGGCTGCGAAACTGGTGGACTACTTTGCGGCCGTGGACGGCGCCGAGTACCCGTATGTCGCCGACCCGCGGCTCGACGAGAGTTCACTGGCGGCGGCGGAGCGGGCCTACCCGGGCCACCTCCAGGGCGCTCTGAAGATCGTCACCAACACCAACTACTGCGTGAAGTGCCATCTCGTCGGTGACTATACGCCGCCGGGCAGTGTCAAGGCACTGGCCCCGCAATTGGCCCGCGTTCACGAGCGGCTCCGGCCGGGTTATGTCCACGACTGGATCGCCAATCCGAAGCGGTTCCTGCCTTACACGGGCATGCCGGTGAACATCCCGTTCGACAAGCCGGTGAGTCAGGACCTCTACAAGGGCACGAGCGACCAGCAAGTGGCGGCCCTCACCGACCTGCTGATGCACTTCGACACGTTCGCGAAGAGCAACCTCCGCCCCGTGCTGGAGGCGTTTTTGAAGCAGGCGGCCCCCGCCGTCCCGCAGACGTCCGCCCCCGCCGCGGAGCGGCCGCCGGCGGCCGCCACCCCGGGTCCGCAGTTGCCCGACGCGGCCGCGGGGCTCTCGAGGCCGCCGCTCGGCTCCTCGCCGCCGTCGGCAGCCCTAAACTGATGGTGTCCCTCCCACCCTTCTGTCCCGCCCGGAGCCATGCCATGAAGATCCTGCCGTTCCGCCTCATCGCCGTGCTCTGCCTTCTCGCTGCTCCCGCCGTGGCCGACGAGTGGGGCACGATCAAGGGCAAGTTCGTGTTCCAGGGCGACGCTCCGGCTGCCGCCGCACTGAAGGCCGACAAGGACGTCGAGGTCTGTGGCAAGCACAAGCTGCTCGCCGAGGAACTCGTGGTCGGGGCTGACAAGGGGATTCAAAACGTCGTCGTCTTCGTCCGCGACAAGGGCGTGAAGGTCAATCCCGAGGTCGCGGCCGCGGCCAAGGCCCAGAAGGTGGAGCTCGACAACAAGGACTGCCGCTTCGAGCCGCACGTGGTCTTCGTGCAAACGGGGCAGGAGCTCGTCATCAAGAACTCCGACACCGTCGGCCACAACAGCAACATCACGTCGCTGAAGAATCCCCCCTCGAATACGCTGATTCCGGCAGGGGGCACGGCGCCCGTCAAGTTCAGCGTCGAAGAGTCCATCCCCGCCGGCGTGACCTGCAACATCCATCCCTGGATGAAGGCGTGGGTGGTCGTCCGTGGGAATCCATACGCCGCCGTCACAAAGCCCGACGGCTCGTTCGAGATCAAGGGCGTGCCGGTGGGCGAGGTGGAGTTGCAGCTGTGGCACGAGAAGGCGGGCAATCTCGCCGAGGTCGCCACCGCCCAGGGGAAGGCCGACAAGAAGGGGCGGATCAAGGTCAAGGTTGAGGCGGCGGGCACGGACCTTGGTGCGATCCCCGTCACGCCGGCCGCGTTCAACAAGTGAGAGTCCGCGTGAGCGTCATGCATCGTCTCGTTGTGTTCGTGTTCGCCGTCTGCGTCTTCGCGGCGGGCTGTGGTCCGGTGCGGGTGTCCACGCCCGCCGCCGACGTCGCAGTCGCCGAGAAACTTCGTGAGACTCTCAAGGCGGCGTCCGGCGGCGGCGCGACGGTCGCGGCGGCCGCCACCGGCACCGGCTGGGCGACCCTCAAGGGGCGGTTCGTATTCGCCGGCACGCCGGGCGAGGCCAAGGCGTTGGTCGCCGACAAGGACACCGAGGTGTGCGGCAAGGGGGCGAAGCTGTTCGACCGCTCGCTGCTCGTCGATGCCTCGAGCAAGGGGCTGGCGAACGTCGTGGTCTTCGCCCGCAAGACCAGCCGCGTCAGGAATCCAGTTCCCGACACCCAGGTGGTGTTCGATCAGAAGAACTGCGAGTTTCTCTCCCCCGTGTTCGCGGCACGTGTGGGCCAGCCGATTGACATTCGGAACAGTGATCCGGTGGGGCATAACACGAACATCTCCGGCAGCGACTTCAATCAGTTGATCCCGGCCGGTGGCGGCATGGTGTATGCCCCGAAGGCCGAAACCGGCATGCCCACGATGGTGACCTGCAACGTGCACCCGTGGATGAAGGCCTACATGGTGTTCCGCAAGGACGGCTACGTGGCCGTGTCGGCCGCCGACGGCTCGTTCACGATCCCCGATCTGCCGGCCGGGGAGGTGCTCGAGTTCCAGGTCTGGCACGAGCGGTCCACCGGGGCGAACGGCGCCCTGGGCCTGACCAAGCCCGATCTCAAGTGGACGCCCAAGGGCCGGTTCCAAATCAAGCTCGAGGAGAACGAGGTGAAGGACCTGGGCACGCTGGAAGTGTCCGCCTCCGCCATCGGCACCTGACCCTTATCCTGAAGCCGCCATGTCGACGACGCATTCTCGGATCCGCCGCCTGTCGCAGTTCTTCCTCGTAGGCATGGCCGTCGCCGTGTCCGGATGTGGCGCGACGCCGCCGGCCTCGTTCCGTGCCAACCTCGTCGAGGCCACCAAGCAGCGGCTGACGCCCGACCAGGAAAAGCAGGTGGCCACGATCCTCGAAGCCATGTTCGGCACGCCCGACAGGCCCTTCGTGCTGCCCGAGACCGGCCTCGATGTCGCCAAACTTGAACTCGCTGCCGGACCCGTGCGCAGCGACATCGTCGGTCGGAAGAACGGCCTGTACCGCGAGCACTGTGCCCATTGCCACGGCATCGCCGGCGACGGCATGGGGCCGACGGCCGCGTTCCTCAATCCCTACCCCCGCGACTACCGCCCGGGCGTGTTCAAGTTCAAGAGCACCGAGCGGGCCGACAAGCCGTCCCACGAAGACCTCGTCCGCATCCTGCACAATGGGATTCCGGGCACATCGATGCCGTCGTTCGCCCTGCTCAGCGAAACGCAGGTCGACGCCCTGGCGGAATACGTGAAGTATCTGGCCATGCGGGGCGAGACTGAATTGGCGCTGATGCGGGCGTTCTTCGAACTCGACGACGCGGACCAGGGCAAACTGCCGGAGACCCGCGAGTTCCTCGTCGGCGAGATGCTCACGGCGGTCGCCGATCGCTGGAAGTCCGCGGCGGACGCGGCGATTCCGGTGCCGCCAATGCCGGCCGACATCGACCTGGCGGCGTCGATCGCCAAGGGCCGCGAGCTGTTCTACGGCGACAAGGCCAACTGCGTGAAGTGCCACGGTCCCACCGCGCTCGGCGACGGCCAGGCGAACGACTACGACGACTGGAACAAGCCGATCGTGGAGTGGAAGAAGGAACTGGCCAGCACCGAGGACCGTGCCTGGGCGTCCCGGGCCGCCGGCGTGCTTGCCGGCGACGCCCTGGAGCCGCGGACCATCCCGCCGCGGAACCTGCGGCACGGCATCTATCGCGGCGGCCGTCGGCCGCTCGATCTGTATTACCGCATCCACGCGGGCATCAACGGCGCGCCGATGCCGGCCGCCAAGGGCACGATCTCGCCCGAGGACATCTGGCACATCGTCAACTACGTCCGTTCGCTGCCCTACGAGCTCGACGGCGAGCTGGGGGCGGATCGACCGATGGTCGCGCGGGACCGGTTCTAGTCGGAGCAGGGGAGTCGAATCGTGAACAGCCGCATCGCCGGGATCTTCTGGGCCCTGTTGTTTCTCCTCGTGCCGATCCTCGGCGTGGCGGTGTTCGCCGTCGCCCCGGCGTACGACCACTGGCTGCCGAGGAACGTGGCCGCCCACGGCCCGAGCATCGACGGGCTCTTCTACTTCATCCTCGCCCTCACGGGCGTGGTGTTCATCGTCACCGAGTTGCTCCTCTTCTGGTTCATGTGGAAGTACGACGCCGCCAAGGCGCAGGGCCCGGCGACCTACGTGCAGGGGAGCCACACGCTCGAGGTGGTATGGACAATCATCCCGGCGGCCACGCTGCTGTTCATCGCCATCTACCAGATGAACGCCTGGGCCGACGTGAAGATGCGCCGGCCGCGAATGTCACCGACCGTCGAGGTCGTGGCCCGGCAGTTCGAGTGGCGGCTGCGGTACCCTGGTCGCGACGGCACGCTGGGCACGCCCGACGACCTGTTCCTCGTCAACGATCTCCACGTGCCGGTGGACGAGGATGTGCTCATCCAGCTCAAGAGCATGGACGTGCTCCACAGCTTCTTCCTGCCCAACCTACGGATCAAGCAGGACGCCGTCCCGGGCATGAAGATCCCTGTCTGGTTCAAGGCCACCGAGACCGGCTCCTACGACATCGTCTGCGCCGAGCTCTGCGGCTGGGGCCACTACAAGATGAAGGGCCGGATCACGATCGAGTCGCGCGAGGACTTCAACCGCTGGCTCGACGAGCAGTACGCCAAGCAGGAAGCGACGCAGCCCGAGGCCGCGGCCGGCGCCGCCGCCGACTGAACACGTTTTCCCGGAGGACCGAGGCATGAGCACCGCCACCGCCACGACGCCCAGCCTGACGCACGGCGCCGCCCACCACGGCAGCCCACAGGGTGGGCTCGCACACTTTCTGTCCACGTACGTGTTTTCGAAAGACCACAAGGTCATCGGCCTGCAGTTCCTGTTCTCGACGCTGCTCTGGTTCCTGGTCGGCGGCCTGCTGGCGCTCGCCGTCCGTTGGCAGGTGGCCTGGCCGTGGTCCGACGTGCCGGTGCTCGGCAAGCTCTTCGCCCAGCAGGGCGGGCAGATGGCGCCCGAGTTCTACACGATGCTGTTCACGATGCACGCCACGGTGATGATCTTCCTGGTCATCATCCCGATCCTGGCGGGGGCCTTCGGCAACTTCCTCATCCCCCTCATGATCGGCGCCGACGACATGGCGTTTCCAACACTCAACATGCTGTCGTACTGGTTCATGTGGCCGGCCTTCTTCGCCTTCGGGGCGAGCTTCTTCGTCGAGGGGGGCGCCGCCTCGGGGGGCTGGACGAGCTATCCCACGCTCTCGACGAACGTCGCCTCCTCCCCCAGCAGCGGCTGGGGCCAGACGCTGTGGCTCGTCGGGCTGACTTTCGTCGGCGTCTCCTCGATGCTCGGCAGCGTCAACTACATGACGACGATCATCCTCATGCGGGCGCCGGGCATGACGATGTTCCGCCTGCCGATGACCATCTGGGCGATGTTCATTACCGCCGTGCTCCAGGCCTTCGCCCTGCCGGTGCTGACGGCGGCGGGCTTCATGCAACTCTTCGACCGGACCCTCGGCACCGGCTTCTTCTCCCCCGAGGGCAACATCGTCAACAACGCCGTGCCCGGCGCCGGCGGCGGCCAGCCGCTGCTCTGGCAGCACCTGTTCTGGTTCTACAGCCACCCGGCCGTGTACATCATGATCCTGCCGGCGATGGGCATGGTGAGCGACATCCTCACCGTCTTCGCCCGCAAGCCGCTGTTCGGCTACCGGCCGATGGTGTATTCGATCGCCGGCATCGCGGGCCTGGGCTTCATCGTCTGGGGGCACCACATGTTCATGTCGGGCATGAACCCCGCCCTCGGCATCACCTTCATGGTGTCGACGATGATGATCGCCCTGCCCAGCGCCGTGAAGACCTTCAACTGGCTGGGCACGCTGTGGGGCGGCCGGATCCAGTTCACGGCGTCGATGCTGTTCGCGATCTCGTTCGTGTCGATGTTCATCATCGGCGGTCTGTCGGGCATCTTCATGGCCGCCACGCCGGTCGACATCTTCATCCACGACACCTACTTCATCGTCGCCCACTTCCACTACGTGCTCTTCGCCGGCACGGCGATGGGCGTCTGGGCCGGCATCTACTTCTGGTTCCCGAAGATGTTCGGGCGGACGATGAACGAGTTCTGGGGGAAGGTGCACTTCTTCCTGACGTTCATCTTCCTCAACGGCACCTTCTTCACGATGCACATCCTGGGGGCCGTCGGCTTCCCCCGGCGTCTGGCCGACGCCTATCACTACGAGACGTTCCATCATCTGCAGCCGCTCAACGCCTTCATGACCTACTGTGCCATCGGCATGGTGGCCAGCCAGGTGATCTTCGCGGCCAACTTCATCTACAGCATGTTCTGGGGGCCGAAGGCCGGCCGGAACCCGTGGAACGCCAACACGCTGGAGTGGACCGCACCGAGCCCGCCGGGCCACGGGAACTTCGACTTCCAGCCGGTGGTGTACCGCGGCCCCTACGAGTATTCGGTGCCGGGTGTCGACAAGGACCATCTGATGCAGACCGATCCGCCCAATGAAGCTGCAGCCAGGGCGGCCGCGGCGGCGCACTGATTGCCGGAGTCCGATCGGCCGTCCATGTCCACCAGCCGCGTCAACTGGACCCATCTCGTCGCCTGCCTGCTCGTGGCGGTGACGGCGGTGCTGCTGTGTTTCGGCGCGTTGGTCACGACTTACGAGGCGGCGATGGCCGTGCCCGACTGGCCGGCCACCTACGGGCACAACATGTTCTTGTTCCCCATGGCCGAGTGGCTCGGCGGCCCGTGGGATCTGTTCCTGGAGCACGGGCACCGACTGCTCGGCGCGATCGTGGGTCTGCTCTCGATCGCGCTGGCGGTTGTCGTGTGGCGGACCGGGCAGCGGCCGGCCGTGCGGTCGCTCGCCATCGCGGCGGTGCTGCTGGTCGTCTTGCAGGGGCTGCTCGGAGGAGCCCGCGTGCTCCTCGACGACAAGACGATCGCCAAGGTGCATGCCTGCACGGGGCCCTTGTTTTTCGCCGTCGCCATCGCCATCGCCACGCTGACACGGCGGACGGGGCCGGGGCTGGCAACGCCGCAGCCCGATGCCGTGCTCGGGCCGCCGCAGCCGCGGGCGGTCGCCGCGACCGTCGGAGCCGCGGCGCTCGTGATCGCCGCCTACGTCCAGCTCGTGGCCGGGGCCCAATTGCGGCACCTCGACGCCGGGATCGATCCGCTCACGTTCCGGTGGCTGATCGGTTTCCACGTCGTGGGGGCCGTCGTCGTCACGGTGCTGGTCGGCCTGCTGGCCTGGGTCAACGGCGGCACCGCGTCGGTGGCCCGCCGCTGGTCGTGGCTGCTGGCAGCGGTCGTCATCGGTCAGATCGGTCTCGGCTGTGCCGCGTGGGTGGTGTCGTGGGGCCTGCCGTCGGGGCTGCTGCCCGAGTCGTGGCGGCTCTCGGAGGCCATCCAGGCGCGGAGCATGACCAACGCCGCCGTCGTGACCGGCCATGTCGTGCTCGGCATGCTCATCCTCGGCGGCGCGGTCGTGTTGTGGCTGGTGAGCGGTGGCCTGCGTGATCCGCGGCCGGTGCGGTCCGGCCGCATGCCCGCAGCCCGACGGGAGGGGGCGTTCGCATGACCCCTCCGCATCCGGTCGCCGTCGCCGTGCCGGCGGTCGCCCCCGAGGCAAGCGGAGTCCGCCCTTCATGGGTCGCTGTCGGGGCCGACATCGCGCAGCTCGTGCGGCCGAAGATCGCCCTCATGGTGCTGGCGACGGTGGCCACCGGTTTCTGGCTCACGGCCGGCCGTCCCGCCGACGTTCGTCCGCTGCTCTGGCTGCTCGTGGGCACGGCGCTGGTCGCGGCGAGTTCGAGCATCGCCAATCAGATTCTCGAGCGCCGCACCGATCGGCTCATGCCTCGCACCGCGGACCGGCCGGTCGCCGCCGGCCGGCTGTCGGTGGCCGCAGCCTGGGCCGCGGCCTGGGCCCTGCTCGCCGCCGGCACCGCGATCTCGGTGGTGGCGGGCGGCTGGCCGGCGACGTGCGCGGCGCTGGCGACGTGGGTGCTCTACGTCGCCGCCTACACGCCGCTCAAGCGGGTCTCGCCCCTCAATACGGCCGTCGGCGCCGTCGCCGGCGCCCTGCCGGTCGCCATCGGCTGGCTGGCGGCCGATGGGCCGGCGCGACTCGTGGGGGGCGATCCCCGCGGCGCCGTGGGGGCGGCGGCGCTCGGGGCGGTCCTCTATCTGTGGCAATTTCCACACTTCATGGCGATCGCCTGGCTCTACCGCCGGCAGTACGCGGCCGCCGGCCTGCAGATGCTCACCGTGGTCGACCCCTCGGGCCTGCGGGCGGGGGGGCAGTCGCTGGCCGCGGCGTTGGCGATGATTCCCGCCGCCCTGGCCCTGGCGGTGCCCTCCGCCGGCATCCGCCTGTTCCTGGCGGCGGCCCTGGCCGCCATCGTCTATGCTCTGGCCGCGGTCCGGTTCGCGATCCGTCGCGATGACGCGTCGGCCCGCGGCCTCCTGCTCACGTCCCTCGGCTCCCTGCTCGGCCTGCTCACGGCGGCGGTCGTGCTGGGACCGCCGGCATGATCTCCCATCGACCTCGTCCCTTCGGTACCCCGACATGAATGCCTCCGCGATCTCGATCCCGCACGACCACGGCCACTCGGGCGGCCACGACGACGGCCATCACGGCCACGTCCACCTGCAGTATCAGCCGGGCCTGCCGCTGTCCCGCGGCAAGCTCATCATGTGGCTGTTCCTGTCCACCGAGATCATGTTCTTCGCGGCGCTGCTCGGCAGTTACGTCGTGCTCCGCTTCGGCGCGCCGGTCTGGCCGAAGCCGCATCACGTGCACCTCTCCGAGCCGATCGGGGCCTTCAACACGTTCGTGCTCATCTGCTCCAGCGTCACGATCGTCCTGGCACTGGAGGCGGCGAAGAGTTCCAAGACCGGCCTCGCCAAGTTCTGGATGCTGCTCACGCTCCTGCTCGGCAGCCTGTTCCTCGGCATCAAGGCCTACGAGTACCAGTCGAAGTTTTCCCACGGCATCTATCCGGCTCATCCCCGCGGCCTGATCTACGAGCGGCCCGACCTCTACTACGGTTCGGCCGTCCGGGCCCGGCTCGGAGAGCCCGCGATCATCGACAGGCTCAAGGAACTCGATGAGACGCCCGCCGACCAGCTCACGGCGGAGCAGCGCACGGCCCGCACGAACCTGCAGCAGGTTCGCAAGATGGTGGGCAGCCCCGATCAGCAGCCCTTCGACCTGGCGGTGGTCGCCGATCAGATCATGCCGCTGCCCACGGCCCATGTCGGGGGCGACCATGACGGCGGGCACGGCGGTCACGCGCGGGGGCTCAACGACATCTTCCCTTGGCTGCGGCTGCCGATCGTGATCCCCGGCGGCAACATGTGGGCCAGCACCTACTTCCTGCTCACCGGCTTCCACGCGGTGCACGTGGCCGTGGGGCTGCTGGTGTTCGCGATCCTCCTCGGCTACACGCTGGGCCCCAAGAACGCGCCGATGATCGAGAACATCGGCCTCTACTGGCACTTCGTCGACCTGGTGTGGATCTTCCTCTTTCCGCTCCTCTACCTCTTTTGAGCCCCTGACATGAGCGACCATCACGACCACGGCCCCGTCACCCGCGCCGGCGAGACCGCCGACGACGCGCTGCACCACGCCGAGCACGGCGGCCACGACCACGGTCACGGCGGCCTCGGCGTCTACCTCGCGGTGTTTCTCGCGCTGTGCTTCCTGACCACGATGTCGTTCCTCACGTTCACCCCGTACTGGCCCTGGCGGGACCAGCCGCAGGTGGGCTGGGCCTTCATGATGGCCGTCTCCTGCACCAAGGCCCTGCTCGTCGTGTTGTTCTTCATGCACGTCATCTGGGAGGCCAACTGGAAGTACGTGCTCACGATCCCGGCGGCGATGATGGCGCTGTTCCTGGTGATCATGCTCATCCCGGACGTCGGCATGCGAAACCGGATGGTGTCGCAGGAGCGGGCGCTGCACATGGCCCGGCCGTCGGACGTGCGGCTCATGGAGGAGGCGGGGGCCGCCCGCGCGCCGGCGGCTCATGGAGCCGCTCATTGACCGCGACACATGAGTCACCGGCCGGGGTTGGTCCAGTCACAGTCCAAGAAGCCCCGGGCGGGAGCCCGGGGACACCGGGCATGAAGACCATGCCGCACGGCTTCACCTGCTTCACCGATTCCAACCTGTATCGCATGGCACGCGGGACGGGATGCCACCCGGAGTCCCCCGGCTTCCGCCGGGGGCTTTTTGTGGGCGTGACGCGCGTTCCCCAAGAAGCCCCGGGCGGGAGCCCGGGGACACCGGGCATGAAGACCATCCCGCCGTCCATGCCGCGCGGCTTCACCGTTTCCAACACCTGTTGTCCGGGCAGTGGCGGACGCTCGAATGTCGTGGTGAGTGTGGTTGGGCTGTCGCTGCCGCTGCTCTGCCTCCTCGCGGTCGTCGTCGGCTGCGGGCGGCCGGAAGGGAAGAGCAGCCGGCCTCCCCCGCCGCCGGTGGTCGCGGGCCGCGTGGAGATCGACGAGGACGCGCCCGCGAACATCGCCGGCACGCCGTTCACGCTCACGGATCAGACCGGCAAAGAGTTCTCCTCGACGGATCTCGCCGGCAAGGTGTGGCTCGGCAGCATCTTCTTCGCCAACTGCCCCGGGCCGTGCTTTCGCGAGAATCAGGCGGTCGCCGAGATCGTCAAGGAGATCGCGGACCCCGACTTCCTCGCCGTGAGCCTGACCTGCGACCCGGCCAACGACACGCCCGACGTGCTGCGGCGGTATGCCGACCGGTTCGCGGCCGACGCGGCCCGGTGGAAGTTTCTCACCGGCGACATGCAGACGATCAGCGACGTCGGCCTGAAGACGTTCCGTCTGCCGGTCGAGGTGGGCGTGCACTCCGAGCGCGGCGTGGTCTTCGACCGTCAGGGGCGGCTCCGGGGCGGCTACCACCTCCTCCAGGCCGACAAGGTCGAGCAGCTCAAGAAGCTGATCCGCGAGGTGCTCGCCGAGCCGGCCGTCATTCCCGGAAGCAAGACGCCATGATGTCCGCCTGCCTCGCCGTGGCCCTGCCGCAGGCGGCTCACCCGTTGGCCACGGTCAACGCCCTGCTCAACGCCGTGGCCACGCTCCTGCTGGTCGCCGGCTGGCTCGCGATCCGCCGCGGCAAGGTGAAGGCCCACCGGTCAGCGATGACGGCCGCGTTCGTCACGTCCTGCGTGTTTCTCGTTTCCTACCTCGCCCGCTACGCGATCGAGGGCACCCACCGGTTCGCCGGCCCCGAGTCGGTGCGGCCCGTCTACCTGGCGATCCTCGCGACGCACGTGCCCCTGGCCGCGGCCGTGCCCGTGCTCGCCCTGCGGATGTTCTTCCTCGCCTGGAAGGGGCGGTTCGACGCCCACCGCCGGCTGGGGCGGATCACGCTCCCCATCTGGCTCTACGTGTCGGTCACGGGGGTGGTGATCTACCTCATGCTGTACGTGCTCTTCCCCGGGCCGCTGTAGCGGCGGTCTCGGGCGGTGTCCCGTCCCGCGTGCCATGCGATGCCGGTCGGAACCGGTGTCGCAAGTGAAGTCGTGCGGCATGGACGGCGGGCTGGCTTTCGAGCCCGGTGTCCCCGGGCTTCCGCCCGGGGCTTCTTGGTCGGAGTGGGAATCGTCGCCATCCCGGACCGCGGCCGGCCTACGGCTATAATGCGGGCATGAACGTCCGCACCGTCATCCCCGTCGTCGTCCTGCTGGCCCTCGTGGCGGCCGACGCGTGGGGCTGCCCGAACTGCAAGGATGCGGTCGATACGTCCGATCCCGACGGGCTCAATCTCGCGCGGGGCTACTTCTACAGCATCCTCCTCATGCTGGCGATGCCGTTCACGCTGGTGGGATCCTTCGGCTGCTACGTGTGGCGGGAGATGCGCCGGCAGCAGCGCGAGCAATCCGGAGGGCGGTGACCGGCCGCGACGCCATGGCGAGCCGCCAACGACCCCGCAACTACCTCGCTCCCGGCGAGCGGCGGCGGGTTTTCTGGATGCTCATGCCGCCGGCGCTGGTGGCCTTCCTCGTGCTCGGCTGGATCGAGCAGCAATGGTTTCCGCGCCGCGGTCCGCGGGTCGAGAAGCAGATCGACACGCGGCTGGCGACGGCCCGCGGTGCGCCACCCGCCGGGGACGGAGTGCTCATCGAGGCGGAGCCGGAGCCGTTCGTCGCTCCCGCGGAGGATCTGCTGTCTGCGTCGCCCGACGCGTTGGCCAAGGTCCGCGACGACGCTTTTTTTCGTCACGCCGACGAGCCGGCCTGGCTCCAGACATGGCTCACGCTCCGGTCGGCCGCACCGGAGGCGATTCGTGCGGCCGCGACACCCGTGAGCTTCACCGAGCTTTTCGGTCAGCCGCGTTCCTTTCGGGGGCGTGCCGTGCGGTTCAAGGGCACGCTGCGGCGGCTGGAGCGACTGCGGGCTCCGGCCAACGACTACGACATCGTCGAGTATTGGCAGGGCTGGCTGGAGCCGGCCGGTGGGCCCCCCGCGCCGATCGTCGTCCAGTTCCTGCGGCTCCCGGCCGGCATGCCCGAGGGGCTGAAGATCAACGAGCCGGTGGAGATCGTCGGCTACTTCTTCAAGCGGTATGCCTACAAGGCCACCGACACGATTCGCCGGGCCCCGCTCGTGATGGCGATCGAGCCGACCTGGACGCCGCGGACTCCGGTCGAACCGGGGGGCACGACGCTGGGAACCGTCGCCGTGGTGACGATGGCGTCGCTCGTGGCGGCGACGGCGCTGGCCATGTTCATCGGGAATCGCAGCCGCCGCTCCCCGCCGCCTGCGCCGCCGCAGGACCTCGATCACGCCCTCGCCGGCGTCGACATCGTCTCCACGGCGGAGTCGCTGCGACGGCTGGCCGCCGAACACTCCCCGGATCATTCCGGCACCAGGAAAACCCAACCATGAACCGTTGCGCTCGTGTGATGCCTCACTGTCCGGGGAAAAAGCCCGTCACGGCTTTGTGTTCCTCGCGCGACCGCAGGCAACGCCGCGGGTTTTCTGGATCGACGACCAGCGCATCCGGCGCCGGCAGAATTGTTTCACAGGCTGCCATGCTCCTGGCGCTGGCCCTCGTGGCGGCCTCCGGTCCGGCACGATCGGCGGAGCCCGAAGGCTTCGCCACGTTCCTCGCCGAGCGAGAGATCGACCGGCCGCGCCGCGCCGTGCTCGAGGAGGCGGGGCCATGGGACGACGCCCGCCAGAAGGCCGTGATCCGCGTGCTCGCGCGGCTGGACCCGCCGGCCGCGCTGGAGGTGCCGTGGCGGCTGCGGGCCACCGGCCCGGCCACGCCCCCCGTGGTCGAGGACCGCCTGGTGCGGATCGCCGGTCGGGCCGCGTTCGTGGCCCCGGTGCCGCTCACCGAGGAGCAGGCGGTATTGGCCGCGCGGCCCCGGCTCGACCTCGTGCGGATCGTCGCCGCCGAGGGCACGATCGTCGACGTGGTCGTGCCGGAGGCACCTGCCGCATGGCCCCGGTGGCAGCCCATCGACGAGCCGGCCTTCGTCGTCGGGCTGCCGCTGTCCACCGTCGCCGCGCCGCGGCCCGCGGGGCCGGCGGATGCCGCGGCCTGGCCCGCCGCCGCTCCCGCGCTGTTCCTGGCGGCGCCGGCCGTTGGCTGGAATCCCCCCACGCCGCTCGGCGGCCTGGGCATGGACTACGGGCTGTTCGCGTCGGTCGTGGACGGCAAGAAGCTGGATCGCGGCGACACCGCGGCCTTCTATGCCATGCTCGCGGCCGCCGGCCGCGCGGCGCCGGGGGCGATCGAGGCGGCCGCCGGCAAACCGGCGGACATCGTGGCGATCATCGACCCGACGCAGAAGTGGTTCGCATCCCATCGCGGCGACCCCGTGACCGTCACCGGCATCGCCCGGCGGGTCACGAAGATCACCATCGACGAGGCCTGGCGGCGCGAGGAGGTCGGCGCGGACCATTACTGGGAACTCTACGTGTTCGTCGACACGCCGCTGCTCCAGGTCAACGAGCGGAAGCAGACCGACTATCCCTTCGTGTGCTGCGTGCGCACCCTGCCGGAAGGCTTTCCCACCGGCGATGACGTCGGCGAGAAGGTGACCGTCTCGGGATTCGCGCTCAAGCGGTATGCCTACCCGCTGCCCGACCTCGACATCAGGTCGTCGCAGGGCGACAAGGCGATCCGCGGGCAGCGGATGGAGACGGCCCTGCTGATCGGCCGGACGGTGGGCTGGAAGCCGGAGCCCTTGGCGGCCGCGGCGACGAGCACGTTGTCGTGGATCTTCTCCACGCTCGCGGCCCTGATCGGGCTCTTCCTGGTCTACGGCCTGTGGGCGATGAACCGCGGCGGCCGCCGCCGGGACCTGCCCGACCGCGTCGAACTGCCCGACGGCCGCGACTGACGGCCGCCCCTTCGCGCCGGCCCCGGCGTGCCTTCTCATGGCGGGCCTCGCGGTCCCGCCCTTCTCCCTCCCCTTACCCCTCGAGGAGTCCCACCATGCGACGAGCGAAAATCTCCATCATCGGCGCCGGCAACGTCGGCGCCACCACGGCCCACTGGTGCGCCGCCGCCGAACTCGGCGACATCGTCCTCCTCGACATCCCCGCCACCGAGGGCATGCCGGCCGGCAAGGCGCTCGACCTCTTCGAGTCGGCGCCGATCATGGGCTTCGACGCCAAGCTCACCGGCACCACCGACTGGGCCGACACCGCCGGCAGCGACGTCGTGGTCGTGACCGCCGGCATCGCCCGGAAGCCCGGCATGAGCCGCGACGACCTGCTCTCCACCAACGCCAAGATCGTCGGCGACGTGGCCGCGAAGATCCGCGACACGAGCCCGGCCGCCGTGGTGATCGTGGTCTCCAACCCGCTCGACGCCATGGTGCAGCGCACCTTCCAGGTCACCGGCTTCCCCGCGGCCCGCGTCATCGGCCAGGCCGGCATCCTCGACACGGCCCGCTACCGCGCCTTCCTCGCCATGGAGCTGAACGTCAGCGTCGAGGACATCTCCGCGATGCTCCTCGGCGGCCACGGCGACACGATGGTGCCGATCCCCTCCTGCACGAGCGTGGGCGGCATCCCCGTCACCCAGCTGGTGGCGGCCGACCGGCTCGCCGCGATCGTCGACCGGGCCCGCAACGGCGGCGCCGAGATCGTCGGCTTGCTCAAGACCGGCAGCGCCTACTACGCCCCCGCCGCCGCCACGGCGCAGATGGTGGAGGCGGTCGTGCGCGACAAGAAGCGGCTCGTGCCCTGCGCCGCCTACTGCGACAAGGAGTATGGCGTGGGGGGCTACTTCGTCGGCGTGCCGGTCGTGCTCGGCAGCGGCGGCGTGGAGCGGATCGTGGAGCTGGATCTCCTGCCGGCCGAACGCGCGGCGCTCGACAAGAGCATCGCGGCCGTCAAGGACCTGGTCGCCGCCATGAACCGGCTCACCGGGACGGCCTGATCCGGCGGTCGGCGAACGGCGAAAGCCGAACCCGGCACGGGGCTGCCCACGCCCCGTCGCCGGACGTTCGCGGATGCCATCGTGGCATCCGCGAACTCGGATGCAGACCGCGCTCCGCAATCCTTGCTGCGCTTGTCTGCATACGCCGGCTCTCAGGGCATGGGCAGCCCCATGCCTGCCCACACGGTCATAGGTCACCGTCGCTCGGCAGGGATGGCGGGCTGGCGTTCATGCCCGGAGTCCCCGGGTTTCCACCCGGGGCTTCTTGGGTCAGCGGGCCGCTCCCACAAAAAGCCCCCGGCGGAAGCCGGGGGACTCCGGGTGGCATTCCTTCCCGTGTGCCATGCGGAGTGGGTTCGAGGCGTGGAATCGCATACCGTCGCCCCGGTCATAGGTCACCGTCGCTCGGCAGGGATGGCGGGCTGGCGTTCATGCCCGGA
>CAZJHQ010000026.1:25542-46393 GCA_964545915.1 uncultured Candidatus Kuenenia sp.
GTCCCCGGGTTTCCACCCGGGGCTTCTTGGGCCACGCACTGCTTGCCCGGCTTGCCCCGTCTGCCGGCGCGGGTGGCATGCGGCGGTGCGGCCGGCGGGTTGGCGTTGTCCAGGGTGCGGGGGGCGGGTACAAACCCGCGGCCGCGGCCGGCATTTTGCCCGGTTTCGGCTTCCGTCCGCCCCCCGAGGTGTCGCATGCCTGGCCGCAAGTCGAAGCGTCTCCCCGACCGCACCCGGCAGGCGACTCCCGCGGTTCCGGCGGCCGTTTCGGCCAGCCGGATCGCCGCCGACCGACTGTTCATGCCGCAGGGCTATGAGCCGGGCTACGACTATCCGCTGCTCGTCTGGCTGGCCGACGACGACAGCTTCGACCTCGGTCGCGTGATGACGCGGACGAGCCTGCGAAACTTCGTCGCCGTGCAGCCGGGCCGGCCCGAGGCGGGTGAGGATCTGGAGGACGCGATGTGGCGGGCGATCGACGCGACCCGCGACCGCGCCAGCATCCATCCCCGCCGGATCTTTCTCGTCGGCCGGGGAGCCGCCGGCACCGAGGCCTTCCGCATCGCCTGCCGCCACTCCACCGCCTTCGGGGGCGTGGTGTCGATCGGCGGCGGCTTCCCGCTCGCCGAGTCGGCGTTCGCCCGGCTCCGCGAAGTCCGCCGGTTGCCGATGCTCATGTGCTGTCGCGCCGACGCGGCCCGCACCTCTGCGGAGCAGACCGATCGCACGCTGCGGCTGTTCCATGCCGCGGGCGCGATGCTGGCGATGCGGATCTATCCGGGCCGCCGGGATCTGTCCCGTGCCGTCCTCGCCGACGTGAACCGCTGGCTCATGGACGAGATCTGCGGTCCGAAAACTTCGCTCCAGTCCGAATGTGCCCGCTAGCGGCGCGTCCCCCCGACGGGAAAGGATTCCCATGGCTCTCTCCGACCGTTCCCCCAAACCCGCCGCGCCCCGGATCATTCCCATGCGGCCCCCCGTGCGGTCCGAGCAAGACGGAAACACGCTCCGCGGCACGCTGGGCCGCGTCGCGGCGGAAGTGGCCCGTTCGGTCCACGGCCTGCCGACTGTGACCATCAGTCTCGACGTTTCCGACGCCCACGCGGCCGACGCCGCGCCGGAGTCCGTCGCCGCGCCGCTCCGCCGCTTGCTGGAAGTCGCGTGCGCCGCGGTCGTCGCGCCCGCGGCCCGGGGTGAGTGCCCGGCGGTGCGGGAGGTCGTCGTCACCACGGTCGACACCGGCACCGCCCTGGAGATCGAGGTCGCTGATTCGGCCGCCGATGTCTCCCGCCAGGAGGCCGCGGTCGCCGAACTGCAGCCGCTCGTCACCCGCGCGGGCTGGACGCTGACGGCCGCCCCGTGCCCTGACGGCGGGCTGGCGGTGACGCTGCGGATTCCGCGGCGTCGCAGCCGCAGCCTGGCCGCCTGATCGTCGCGCCGACCACGAGGCCAGCATGGACGCCCCGCAAGCTCCCGCATCCTTCCCGCGGATCAACGCCGCCCAGGTGATCGCCTGCGGCATCGTCGCCGCGTCGATCGGCTGGTCGGTGTGGCTGCTCCGCGACCGCCCGCTCAACGACGAGGTCGAGCTCCTGCCCGGCACCGTGCTGCCGTCGTCGGAGATGGCGATCGTGGAGGCGGCCTTCGACCGCGCGCAACTCACCGACCACCGCACCGAGGACGGCCGCGTGTGGGTGCCCCGGCCGCGGCAGAGCGCCTATATGCGGGCGCTGGTCGACGCCGAGGCGTTGCCCCGCGAGTTCGGCAGCAGCCTGCGGCGCGTGCTGGAAAAGAACAGCCCGTGGCAGAGCCGGGCCGTGCAGGAGGAGCTGCTCCGCGTCGCCGTGCAGGAGGAGCTGGCCCACGTCATCTGCTCGATGCCGGGCATCGAGCGGGCCAGCGTGCTCTACGACGTCGCGGAGCGGGGGAGCCTCGATGGCGGCCTGGCCTCGGGCCCGGTGCGCACGGCGAGCGTCAACGTCCGCACCCAGCCCGACACCGAGCTCGAGCCCGCCCGCGTGCAGGCGATCCGCGTGCTCGTGGCCGCCTCGATCGCCGGGTTGTCCGCCGATCGCGTGGCCGTGACCGACCTGCGTAGCGGCGTTCATTACGCCGGTCCGCTGGAGGCCGCCGGCCCGCAGTCGGTCGTCGCCCAGGCCGCCGTCGATCCGGAACTCGCCCGCCGGATCGCCCACGAGCGGCATCTCGCCGACAAGGTCCGCCACGCCCTGACGTTCGTGAAGGGGGCGGTCGTCAACGTCACCGTGTCGTTGCCGCCCCCGGTCGTGCCGCCACCCGTGGTCGTCGAGCCACCGCGGCTGCGGGAGCCGGGCCTCGGCTGGCGGCAGCAGCGGGCTGCCGATGCCAACGTCCCGGCCGAGGTCGGTCAGCGGGCCGAGCCGCGCGATCAGTCCACCGCCGTGCCGGCCGCGCCTCCAGCAGCGGCCGGCCCCGACTCGATTCTCGTCTCCGTGGCGATTCCCGACACGGCGCTGCAGGCGGCGGTGCGGGCCGCCCAGGACCGTGAACCGGGGCTCTCGGTCGCCGCCTGCGAGCAGCGGGAGGAGGCGCGGATCCGCGAGCACGTGCTGCAACTGCTGCCCCCGACACCGGTGCCCGAGGGGCGGCGGGTCGTGGTGACGATCTTTCCCGCGTCGGGCTCGCGGACCGCCCGCCGCGAACCGCCCCGCGCGGTCGCCCCCGCGCCACCGGCGCCTGGGACCGCCGGTCGGCGCACCCCCGGCCAACTGCTCGACGCCGCCTGGATTGCCATGGCCGGCGGCCGGCCTGGCGACGTGCCCCGCGAGGTGTGGCTCGTGGCCATCGGCGTGGCGTCGACGCTGCTTGCCTGGCTCGTGCTCCGGGCCGGCGCCCGTCCCCCGCGGCTCGACGATCGGCCCCGGCGGCGGCACCAGCGGATCGATTGGTCGCGGGTCGATGAGCCGGCCGACGTCGCGGACGCCACCGCACGGCCCGCGACTCCGCGCAGGGTGGCCGCATGAGCGCCGCGGTTCGGGGGCTCGTGGCCGTCGCCGTGATCGTGTTCGCAGGCTCCCCCCTGCGGGCCGACCCGCCGGTCGCTCCGAGCCCGGAGCAGGTCACGCCCGCCACCCACGCGGTCGAGGTCGCTCCGGCCGGCGCGGGCCGGCTCGGTCCCGTGCCACTGCCGACCGGTGAAGCAGACCGCAAGGCGTCCCCCGCCGCCCGTCAGGCCACCGACTTCAGGCTGCTGGCCGCGATCGCGGCCGCGTTCGCCGTGCTGGCGGGCTTTCGCTTCTTCGCACCTGGCCGCCGCCGCGGCACGCTGCCGCCGGACGTCTTCGAGGTCCTCGGCGAGGCGCCGCTGGCCGGACCGCATGCGGCGCGAATCGTCCGTTTCGGCCCCAAGACCCTGCTCGTGGCAGTGTCGTCGAGCGGCTGCCAGACACTCGGCGAAATCGCCGACCCGCAGGCCACCGACCGCATCGCCGCCGCCTGTCGCGGGCCGCAGGGCCCGCCGCGCGCCGCCGGCCGCCCACCGCGCGGCCCCCGGTCCGGAACCGCCGCGGTGCTGCTCGTCGCGGCTCTGGCCGCAGCGCCGGTGTTCGCCGCCGACGCTGCCGCCAATGCTCCCGCCGAACTGGCCGTCACGCCCATCGCCCCCGCGGCCGTTCCCGCTCCGCCGGCCCGCGTGCCGGCGGAACCGGCCGCCGACGCGGGCATCGGCAGGCTGCTTGCGTCCCTGTCGCCGGGCACGGCGCTCCCCTCGGCCCTCCTCTTCGGCGTCATGAGCCTCGCGCCCGCGGTGCTCCTGATGACGACCTGCTTCGTGCGGATGTCGGTGGTGCTGGGGCTGCTGCGGCAGGGGCTCGGTGCGCCGCAGATTCCCTCCAATCAGGTCGTCGCCTCGCTGGCGATTTTTCTGTCGGCCATGGTCATGTGGCCGGTGTGGAAGCAGGCCTGGCGGGACGGCGTGGAGCCGTACCAGCGGGGCGCGATCACCGCCGCCGACGCGGCGGAACGCGGCTCGCTCCCGATCCGGCGCTGGATGGCCGCGCAGATCGAGCAGGCCGGCAACCGCGACACGATGCTCCTCTTTCTGGCCCGCCATCCCGAGGGACCGCGGAATGTGGCGACGTACGACGACGTGCCGGTGGAGACGCTGCTGCCGGCGTTCCTGGTGAGCGAACTCGAGACCGCCTTCGCCATCGGCTTCCGCCTCCTGCTGCCGTTCCTCGTGCTCGACCTCCTCGTGGCCACGCTCGTGGTCTCGACGGGCCTGGTGATGCTGCCGCCCACGCTCGTCTCGCTGCCGCTCAAGCTGCTGGTGTTCGTGGCCGCCGACGGCTGGACGCTCGTCATCCAGTCGCTCCTCGACGGCGTCCGCGCGACCACCGCCTCCTGACCGAAGGCCATGCCGATGGACACCGATCTCGTCGAACTCGCACGCTCGGCGGTCCTCTCCGGGGTGGTCGTGATCGCGCCGGTGCTCGTCGTCGGCTTCGTGGTCGGCACGCTCGCGGGCCTGGTGCAGGCGGCGACGGGCGTGCATGAGCAGATCGTCGGGCTCGTGCCCCGGCTCGCGGCGATGGTGGCGATGCTCGTGGTGTCGCTGCCGTGGATGGTGGAACGGTTCGTGGAGTTGTTCCGCTCGGCGGCGGGCGGCTCATGACGCCGTGGTCGAGGCTCGCCGACGTTGATCTGCGCAACCCGCTCGCCTGCCCTGATCACGCCGATTTGCCCAACCCGGCTTGCGGGCGGCATGAGTTGCGTCGCTGGCGGCTGCACGCCACGCTCCGCATCCTCACGCCGACCCGCTCGCCTGCCCTGATCGTGATGTTTGATCGTGATGTTTCACGCAACCCGCTCGCCCGATGTTTGGGCGGACACTCCAAGAAGCCCCGGGCGGGAGCCCGGGGACTCCGGGTGAACAGGCCGCCCCGCGCACCACACCGCACCGAGATGCCCGACAAACCGCCTGCACGAAGAGCGTGCGCGTCGTGAACGCCCTGGAAGTGATGCTTGCCGAGCCGGAACTCGCGGCCGCGGTGCTCGCGCGGGCGGGGGGGGCCGCGCTGGTCGCCACGGCGGCGGTGTTTCCCGCGGCCACGCTCCGCGTGCGGGCCGCGCTGGCGATGCTTCTCGCCGCGGTGGCCCTGCCGCTGGCGGCGGTGCACCGCGGCGCCGCGCCGCTGGCGCCTTGGCCGCTGCTCGTCGCCGGCGAGGCCGTAGTCGGCCTGGGCTTCGGCCTGGCCGTGGCGATCGTCCTCGCGGCCGCGGCCTGGGCGGGGGGCATCCTCGGCAGCGTGGCCGGTCTCTCGTGGGCCGACGACTTCGATCCGGAAGGCGACGCCCAGGCCGCAGGCATGGCGCGGCTGTGCCGGTGGCTCGGGCTGGGCGGCTTCCTCGCAGCCGGCGGCCATCTGGCCGTCGTCGCCGGCATCGTGGATGGCGTCCGCACGCTGCCGATCGGTGCCGCCACCCCCGGCGACGACACCTTCACCGCCGGGATCGCCGCCACCGTGACGACGCTGCCGGGTGCCGCGGTCGCGCTGGCCGTGTCCATGGCCCTGCCGGCGATCACGGCCGTGCTGGTGTTCCATCTGGCGAGCACCGTCTGCCTGCGGACGATCCGCTTCGTGCCGGGGCAGGGGATGTTGCAAACCCTCGCGGCCCTGGTGCTCCTCGGCGCCGTCGCCCTCGGCGCGGAGACCTGGGGGGGCGGTTTCGGTGTCGTCGCCCGGGCCCAGGTGGAAGGGATCGGCGCGGACGGTGGGATCCAGGTTGCGGCCCCGGGGGAGTTGACCGATGGCTGACGCCGCCGACCGCACACTGCCCGCCACGCCACGCCGGCGCGAGGCCGCCCGCCGCGCCGGGATGATGCCCGCCGCCGCGCTGCCCGCCTGGGCCGCCGGCGCGGCGACCACGCTCCTCCTGCTGCCCGCCTGGGGCCGGGCCACGCTTCCGGCCGCCGCCGACATGGTCCGCGACGCGATCCGTGGCGGCATGTCGCCGCGGGCCGCGGCCTGCGAATGGGCCGTCGTGACGCCGGCCGCGATTCTTCTGCCGACGATCGGTCTCGTGATGGCCAGCGCCGGCGCATCGCTGGCCGTGCGGTTCATCCTCGACGGGCTCTCGTGGGAGCCGGGCCGCGTCGCACCCGACCTGCAGCGCATCGATCCGCGGGCCGGGCTGCAGCGAATGTTCTCGGGGGCCACGCTCGGGGCGGTCGTCGGCAGTGGCTGCGGGCTCGCCGCCCTCGTCGCGGCCGCGACCTTCGCATCGGGACCGCTCGTCGCCCTGTTCACCGCGTCCGCCGTGCCGGCCGCCGGACCGCAGGCCTGGGCCGCCGCGAGTCACGTGCTGCTGGCCCTCGTGGCGACGGCCGCCGTCGTGGCCGCCGCGCAGTGGGGCCTCGCCCGGCTGCGGTTCGAGCGCCGCATCCGCATGACGCCGCAGGAGTTCGCCGACGAGGCCAAGAGCATGCAGGCCGACCCGAAGGTCAGGCTCCTGCAGCAGCGCCGCCGCCCGGCCGCATGACCGGCGGCGCGATGCATGCGGCGGCCCAGTGACGGAGAGCCAACTCGCGACATGCCCCTTGGAGCGGCGGCCTCTGACCGTCGTGTCCCCCGGCTTCCGCCGGGGGCTTTTTGGGGGCTAGCGCGACAAGAAGCCCCGGGCGGAAGCCCGGGGACTCCGGGCACGAAAACCACCCCGCCGTCCATGCCGATTCCCTGACAGCCAATGGCCGCGGGTCTTCAGGCCGGCGTGTGCGGGACCTCGTATCCGTAGCGGTCGATGAAGAACCGGCAGCGGCGGCCGATCTCCTCGACGAGCCGCGGGTCGGGGCGGAACGTGTTTTTTCGATACTGCTTCATGGAACGTGCCTGGGCCTCGAGCGCCGGCCGCACGCGGTCGAAGCCGCCGAGGTCGAGCCGCGCGTAGGCCTCGGCCAGTCGGCCCACCGGGTCGGCGACGAGGTCCTCGTAGCGGAGTTCGTGGAGCCGATCCGGCCCGAGCCGCGGACGGTCGCGGTCGAAGGCGGCGTACATCTCGTCGAAGGCGGCGAATGCGTAGCGCTCGAGTGCCGCGCCGTCGTCCACCTGCAGCGCCTGCACCTCGTGCAGCGACCGCCAGAGCCGCAGCGTCGAGGGGAAGACGACGAACGGGTCGCGGACGACGTGCAGGAACCGGGCCTCGGGGAACATCTCCGCCAGCAGGCCGACCCGTGCCGTGTGCGGCGGGCTCTTGAGCACCGGCCGGCGCGGGTCGCGGACGGCGAGCATGCCCAGGAACCGCCGCAGCGCCCGCCGCCAGCGGTCGCGGTCCGCCGCCGGCAGTTTCTCCAGGTCGAGCGCCTCCGGCACGTCGCGGCTCGTGACCGGAAAGGCCATGCGGCGGTAGGGTGACGGCGCGCCGAGGTTCATGAGGGCGAACTCATCCTCCTGCGGGCGGTCGAAGCCGGCGGCGACGTCGTCCATCGGCCGCTTTGCCGGCATCATCCAGGCGAGCGCCGACGTGAGCGCGTCTTCGGTGAGGAGGAAGTGGCCGGGCGCGAGGCACTGGTACGTGTTCGGGCAGCAGAACCGGTCGTCGAGCATCGCCAGTTCGTGGAGGAGCGTGGTCCCGCTGCGCCAGTGGCCGATGATGAACAGGGGCGGCGGCGTGGTCGGGGCGTTTTGCAGCCGGCGGCGGAAGCGGGCCTCGCTGAAGGGCTCGCAGAGCGAGTTGAAGGCCGCGGCCGTCGAGATCGTGGCCATCAGGCCCCACTTGGACAGGGACGCGCGGCCGCCGTGCTCGGCCACCAGCGGCAGCCACACTCCCAGCGGCATGCCGTGCCAGAACCGTGGGCTCCACCACGGGTAGGCGTGGAACTTCCGTTCCTGTTGGGCTGGGGGCGGGGAGGGCTGCGACACGCGTTCCGTTCCGTGATGGATGGTGCGGCCGGGCCGCGGTCGGCATCCTAGCAGTCCGTGGAACAAGCCCTCCATGGCCTGTTTCGAGGTGATCGACCGGGAGGAAGCGCCGGGCGGAAGACGCAGCCGAGCGTCACCGGGGGGTGGTGGGATTGTCTGCCGCCATGCGGCCGCGTCCGGTCGGGGCGGCGACCAGCCTGGCCATGGCGTCGGCCAGCCCGGCGGCGGTCGAGCCGGTCACCCGAAACCGCTCGGTGCCGGCGGCGTCGAGGAGCAGCACCGTGGGGAAGCAGTCGACGGCGAACTGGCGGCAGGTGGCGGCGTCGCGGTCGGCGTCCACCGCCACGCAGACGAACCGCCGTGATGAGTCCACGATCCGCGGGTCGACGAGCGTTCCGTGGGTGAGTTCGGCGCTCCACCGGCACCATGAACCGCGGAACACCACCAGGAGCGGCCGGCCATCCTCGGCCGCCCGCCGCAGGCCAGACTCGTAGCCCTCGACGTATTCCACGGCCGTGGGGGGCGGTTCCGCGGCCGGAAAAAGCGGTCGGGCGTCGATTGCCGGCCCGGCTGGCCATTCCACCGCGGGCGGGACCGCGAGTTCATCGCGGACTTCGCAGCCGGCGACGGCAGCGGCCAGCATGCAGGCCGACGCGTGCCGGTATGCCCGAAGCCAGCGTGTCACGTCGCAGCACCTCCCGGCCGGGGGTGACGCACGCGGCGGGCGTGCGCTGGCGGCCGAAGAGGACGCTGTATGCCGGGCCAACTGCCGGCGCCAAGGCCGCCTGTCGCCGGCCTGGCATCCTTGGCAAGCCAGGGGAACGTGGCCGCTGTCCATCTTGCCTCACCCCCCGGCAGGGGCCGGCCGCAGGCTCTGTGGCACCAGCCGCAGCCGTTCCCTACAGTCCGGCGGCCTTCCCCGTGCGGTGAACCGCTGCCATGTCGATGCGTTCGGCCCTCGTCGTGATTCTCGCCGTGGGGCTCGGAGCGGGCTGTCGTTTGGTGCAGCGTCGCGACCCCGTGCCTCCGGAGTTGGCCACCGCGCGGCGGCTGTGCAACGAGGGTCTCTCGGCGGTCGACCGCAATGATCTGGTGCAGGCCGAGGGGCTGCTGGAACGGGCCGTCAAGAGCTGTCCGCTCGATATCGACGCCCGCCGTCACTACGCCGACGTGCTCTGGAAGCGCGGCGAGCGGATGGAGGCCGTCGGCCAGATCGCCGCGGCGCTCAAGCTCTCGCCCGGTGACGTCGGCCTCTCGATCGACGGCGGGCGGATGTACATGGAACTCGGACTCCTCGAAGACGCCGACCGGCTGGCTCGCGACGCGGTGCGAATGGCCCCGCGGTCGGCCGATGCCTGGCGGCTGCGCGGCCAGGTGGCGATGGCCCGCGGCCAGGCCGAGCAGGCGCTCGCCGACTACCACCGCGCCCTCGCGTTGGCTCCCAACGACCGCGCGACGCTCCGCGACACGGCGGAGGCCTACCGGCGGCTCGGCCGCCCGCAGCGGGCCCTGGCCACGCTCGCCATCCTTGGCGAGCAGTACGGCCCCAACCAAACGCCGGCCGACGTGCTCGTGCTCGAAGGCCTGGCCCAGGAATCGCTCGGCCGCACGGCCGACGCGCTCGACAGTTATCGGCGGGCGGTCGCCAAGGGCAACGCGCCGCCCGAGGCCGAGGCGCGGCTCGCGGCGCTCGAGCAGGGCACCCGACCGCCGACCGCCGTCGCCGCCGATCCCGCCCCACCGCGACGCTGATTCAGACGGCCCACGAGGCACGACCGCTGGGGCTGATTCACGTGCCGGTGGTGGTGCGGCCGGTGAGCAGGTCGAAGGCGCCGATAGCGGGCACGAGCAGCGCGAGGGTCGCGAAGCCGTAGGCGACACAGACCACGAGAAACACCTGCAGCGTGCTGCCCTGCAGGAAGCCCGTCAGGGCCACGAATGTCAGCGCCGGCAGCAGGGCCGAGGCCCAGCCGACGGCGGGCGAGGGGTTGCGGGCGGAGAGCGCGGCGTAGAGCCCGATCGCGCCCCCCACGATCACCGCCAGGAAGGGCGCCAGTTGCAGCTCGAAGCTCGCCCCGAAGGCCACCATGATCCGCATCGCCGTGGCGACGCCCACGAACAGGAAGGCCACCGTGCCGAGGGCGACCGCGATCGCCCGGCGGGAGACGGGATGGGAGAGGCCGGCGTAGAGGCCGAGCACGGCGGCGAAGAAGAGCAGCACCGCGAGGCCGACGGCGAGGTAGAGGCCGTGCTCGGGCGTGGCGACACCCACGGCGACGAGCGCGCCGCACAGGGCCAGCGGCAGGAGCACGATCTCGCGGGCCGCCAGCAGCACGCCCCACAGCTTGCCCCACACGAACTCCGCCGGCTCGAGGTCGCTGACCAGGAGGAGGTCGAACGTGCCTCGGTCGCGCTCGGTCGTCACGCTCGTGACGGCCATGGCCGTCACGGCCAGCAGGCTGGCCAGTGCCATGGGGACCACGGCCACCGCCGTGGCGAGACGGTCGGGCCGGGCCGCGCGGGCCTCGGCCGCCACGCCCGCGACCGCGACCGCGAACAGCAGCAGCCACGCCAGCCGCACGATCGGCATGGCGCGGCCATGGGCCCGCGTGCAGACCTCGCGCCACAGGACGGGGTTGGGCCAGACAGCGCGGCGGGTGAACCAGCCACGGCGGGCGGACCGTGCCCCGGCCGCATCCGCGCCGCCACGGCGGCGGACCTCCTGGGCGGTGTTCCAGCGGCGCACGAGCGCGATGGCCACGCCGGTGCTCGCGGCGAACACGCCGCCGCACACGCCGAGAAACGGCGCCAGCAAGGGCCCGCCGTCGGGCGCGAGCGCCGCGAACATCGCCCGCGCCGGCGATGCGGCCGCTCCCGCGGCGGCGCCAAACCGGGCCGCCGCCGCCTCGCCCGCGGCCGTCCAGGCGGCGAGCACGAAGGCGGTGATCGCCAGCGCCTGGAACGTCGTGTCCTTCCAAAAGGCGACGGCATTGGCCACGCTCGCGGTCGCCACCGCGGCGGCCGTCGTGGCGAGGAACAGCCGGCCGAGCTGGGCCGGCTCCACGCCCCCGAAGAGGCCGGCCAGGGCGAAGATCGGCACGGCCGCGAAGAGCAGGAGGAGCACCCGCAGCAGGCTGCCGGACAGTTTGCCGAGCACGAGCTGCGCATCGGAGAGGCGGCTCACCAGCAGCAGTTCCAGGGTGCGGCGATCCTTCTCCACGCTTACCGCGAGCACGGTCGTGAGGGCGGCGGCGAGCATCGCCAGCACGAGCTGCAGCGGTGCCAGAATCCGCATCAGCGTGGCCCCGAACCGGGCCGTGTCCCCCACCGTCGTCACCGTCTGGGAGCCCGTCACCACGAGCCAGCAGGTCGCCACGATCCCCAGCAGGACACCGCACGAGACCGCCCGGGCCACGAACAGGCCGCGGCTCCGCGGTGCGACCTTCATCTCCCGCTCATACACGGCGCCCAGGAGCATCATCGAGATTGGCCCTTTCCGCGGGCGGTGGAAATGCCTTCGCGTCTCCGATACAGTACCAAACTGGTGGTTCGTGGGGTGTCTCCCTCTTCTGCAACGGAACGGAAGGGTTTCGGCATGGACATGCGTTCGACGATCGGTGGCCTTCGCGGCTGCGCCTGCCTGCTCGTCGCCGGCTTGGCGGTCGCGCACGGGGGCGTGGCGCTGGGCCAGGTGACCGCCCAGACGCTCATCGGCAAGGCGGTCTCGGACGACAGTCAGAACAAGGAGATCAACAACGCGATCAGCCGGTTTCGTGACCGCGACATCGATGGCTGCCGTGCGATCCTCGAGCGGGCCAGGAGCAACAACTCCAAGCTGCCCCCGCCGGGCGTGATGATGTCCACGCTGTGGCTGAGCGTGAATCAGCTCGGCCCCGCCCGCGGCGAACTGGAGGACACGGCGGTCAAGTTCGCCGCCGATCCCGAGCCGTATCTCATGCTCGGCGACATCGCCTTCCAGGACCGGCGGATCACTGACGCCGCGGTGCTGTTTGAGAAAGCCACGGCGCTCACGGCCGCCTTCACGGAGAACGCCAAGCGGAAGCGCGACTTCGACATCCGCTGCCATGCCGGCAACGCGGCGGTGGCCGAGGCCCGCAAGCAGTGGGAGCAGGCGCAGAAGCACCTCCAGGGCTGGCTCGACCTCGACCCGGACAACGCCAGCGCCCGCCAACGGATGGGCATCGTGCTCTTCAACTTGGGCAAGGAGCAGGAGTCGCTCGCCCAGTTCAAGGAGGCCCGCAAGCTCGACGAAAAGGCCTTGCAGCCGGAACTCGCCCTGGCCCGCCTCTACGACGATGCCAAGAAGCGCGACACCGCCAAGAAGCTGATCGAGGCCGCCATCAAGGCCGCGCCCAGCGACCCCGTCGTGCTCCTCGCCTCAGCCCAGTGGTACCTGGGGCAAAACGACCTCGAGACCGCCAAGATCACCGCCGACAACGCCCTCAAGCTCGACCCCAAGAGCCTGGACGGCAAGATCGTTCGCGGAGCGATCGCCCGGGTGGCCCGCGACTACAAGACGGCCGAGAGGTTCTTCAACGAAGCCCACGTGCAGTCGCCGGGCAACTTCGCGGCGAGCAACTCGTTGGCGCTGGTGCTCGTCGAGTCGGACGAAGAGGCCGCCCGGCAGCGGGCCACCGAGATGGCGGAGGCGAACGTGGCGATGTACCGCGAGAACTCGCCGCAACAGGTCAACGCCCTGACCACGCTCGCCTGGGTGTATTACAAGCGCGGCCGCCGCGAGGACGCCGAGAAGATCCTCGAGCAGATCTCCCGCAACAACGCCCTCACGACCGACGGCGCCTACTACGTGTCGAAGCTGCTTGCCGACCGCGGCGAGAAGGATCGCGCCCGAAAGATCCTCGAGGAGGTGCTGGCGAACGAGCCCATGTTCGCCACTCGGCCCGATGCGGTCGACCTGCTCGCCAAGCTCAAGAAGGAAGCCGGCGGCGGCTGACCTCGGGCAAAACATCGCCTCCTGCGATTTTTGCCTGACACTCCGGCGATCGCTGGTTCAGTGCCCGGTTGCCTGGAAGCCCGAGCGGCGGGATCTCTGACCGTGGTGCCTGGTTGCCGGGAAGCCCGAAGCGTGAGCTGAGGGAATACGCGGCGGTTCCCGTGCGGCCATCCGCATTCCCTCGGCTCACGCCTCGGGCTTCAAGGGCACGTGTGCAGAACCACGAAGCAACGACGACCGCCTCCCTGGAGCGGCGGTCTCTGACCGTCGAATCCGGCCTGCGGCTCCACGACCCGTGCCACCGGTCACTCCGCCAGCGGCGGGCGGACGAGTTCGGGCATGAGATCCTCCGGTGCCGGTGCGATCGGAGCGGCGGTCGGCTTCCGGCTCGTCGGCTGCATCCGCGGCATGGGGGGATTCGTGGCCGGCATTTCGCGGATCGTGATGCCGCGGCGCAAGGCAGGCTGACCGGGCATCGCCGTGGCTTCCGGGGCGGCCTGCCGCCGTGCGGCGCGGCGGGCTCGGAGTCGGTCGCTGCGCAGGGGGATGCCGGGATAGGCCTCGACCGGCACCTCAAGGCTCGGCAGTCCGACGCGGCTGCCGTCGCCGAAGAACGTGAACATCTCGATCGCGAGGCATTCCGCGGCCAGACCCGCCAGGAGCAGGGTGGCGATGGCGGCGCGGAAACCGGCGGTGGCCAGCCGATGGGCGGAGGCGGGACGAAGCATGCTGGGCGGGGTCCAGGGGGTTGCGCCGGGCTTCTCGACGCATGGGTGTGCCATCGACCGGCCGTCGCTGCCCGGTCGACCGATTCGTGCCGATGCTGCCCAACCCGCACGACCGACGCGACTGGATGGCGGGGTGGTTTTCATGCCCGGAGTCCCCGGGTTTCCACCCGGGGCTTCTTGCCGCGTGATCCCCAAAAAGCCCCCGGCGGGAGCCGGGGGACTCCGGGTGGCATGCCTTCCCGCGTGCCATGCGATGCGGGTTCGAATCGCGGAATCGCGTGCCGTTGTGCGGCATGGATGGCGGGGTGGTTTTCATGCCCGGAGTCCCCGGGTTTCCACCCGGGGCTTTTTGTCGCGTGATCCCCAAAAAGCCCCCGGCGGGAGCCGGGGGACTCCGGGTGGCATGCCTTCCCGCGTGCCATGCGCTGCGGGTTCGAAACAACAGGGTACGCTTCGGCTTATGCCCGCCCCGGAAAACTGCCTCGTGATTGCCTCCGTCGCCGCGGCCGTCGCGGCCGTGTGCGCCGCGGTCGGCGCGTGGCTCGTGCGTGGATCGACGGCCGTGCCGGCGGCGGCGTGGGGCGTGGCGGCGGCCGCGGTGCTGGCCGGCGAGATGGCCGTGCGGGTGGCCGGCGGGCTCGTCGATCCGGCGGCGGCCGCGGCAGTGCGGCTCGTGGCGGTGGCGCTTTCGGTCTGCCCCGCGATGGCGCTGCTGGGGGCGAAGCGGCCGCAGCATGGCGTCTGGCAGTTCATCGTCGCCACCCTCGCCGTCGTGCTCGCGCTGCCGGCCGTCGCCGCCACGCTCGTGCGGCCCGGCACGTTTCCCGACGTGCACCTCATCGGCCGGGGATTCTTGCTCGTGCTCGTGGCGGTCGGCTGGTTGAACTTCGTGGCCACGCGGCGCGGCGCCGCCGCCACGCTCGTCGCCGCCGGTCAGGGCATCTTGCTGCGGGCCTTTTTGCCGGTCACCGTCAGCGGGCCGGAGCAGGACCCGCTGGCCGACATGGTGGGCTGCCTGCTGGTCGGCCTCGGCGCGGCGGTCGCGGCGGCGCAGTCGGCCCTGGCGGCATGGCACGCCCCAGCCCGCCCTGGCGATGCGCTTGCGGCCCGGATCGACCCGCCCTACCTCGCGCTCCGCGAAACGCTCGGCGCGGCCTGGACACTGCGGATCGCCGAGCGGTTCGATGCCGTCGCCGCGGCCCGCGGCTGGCCCTGCCGGCTTCGATTTGGCGGCCTCGAGCCCGGCCCGCCGGGGGGCGACACCGCCTGGCACCGCGACGCCGAGCGGTTGTTGCGGTCGCTGCTGCGACGGTTCGTGTCCCCGGCCTGGCTGCGACGCCATGGGGCGCGTTGAGGCCGGAGTGGTCCCCGCGGATGAGCGGGGATACACTTGCCGCCTCCCCGGTAATCCGCCGGCGGTTTGCTACCCTTCCTCTCCGGAGATTCAGCCCATGGCCGACAAGCCCGCCCCCGAGTCGATGCAGGTGCCCGTCGACGAGTCGCACATCGTCGCCACCTACGCCAACTTCTGCCGCGTGACCGGCACGCCTGAGGAGCTGATCGTCGACTTCGGCCTCAACAAGCAGGTCGGCGGCACGGCCCCCGAGACGATCCAGCTCACCCAGCGGATCATCGTCAACTTCTTCACGGCCAAGCGGCTGGCCGCGGCCCTGGTGATGGCGGTGCAGCGGCATGAGCAGGCCTTCGGCTTGCTCGAGACCGACGTGCAGAAGCGGGTCGTGCACCAGAATCCCGCCAAGGCTTGAAGCGCGGCGGCGGGAGCCCCCCCGGCATGAGCACCACCGAAGAAGCCCTCGAGGTTGAGCGGGCCCGTTCGCAGATCCTCGCGGTCATTGCCGAGGTGGAGCGGATGGCGGCGGGCGACGCCTCCGAGGGTGACTTCTTCAGCGGCCTCCTCGACCGTGCCCTCACGGCGATGGAGGCCGTCGGGGGGCTCGTCTGGCTCGTGGGCGAGTCGGGCCGCGTGGAGCCGGTGTGCCACGCGGGTGTCGATCGGGTCGGCATCGCCGGGAGCCCGGAGGCCCAGGAGGCCCACAACGGGCTCGTGCAGTCGCTGCTCGGCGCGCCGGCCGGCCTGCTCGTGCCGCCGCGGGCCGAGGTCACCGGGGCCGACGGCGCCACGCTGGCCACCAACGCCACCGACCTGCTCGTGATCGCCGTGCCGCTCGACAAGAACGGCAACCGGGCCGGGCTGATCGAGGTCTTCCACCACCCCAATGCCGACGACGTGCAGCGGGGCTTTCTCCGCTTCCTCGAACAGCTCGGGGGCGTGGCCAACGCCTACCTCGAGCGGCGGCAGCTGGTGGCCCTCGACGCCCAGCAGACGGCGCTGGCCCAGGTGGAGCGGTTCAGCCGGGCCGTCCACGAGTCGCTCGATCCGATCGCCACCGCCTTCGTGCTCGCCAACGAGGCGCGGCGGATCATCGGCTGCGACCGCGTGAGCGTGCTCGTGAAGCGGCGGCGGAAGCTGCGACTGGAGGCGGTGAGCGGCCAGGAGTCGGTCGAGCGGCGGGCCTCCGCGGTGCAGGCGATCGAGGCCCTGGTCCGCGTGGTGGCCAAGGCGGGCGACCCGCTCTGGCATCCCGATCCGTCCCGCGAGCTGCCACCGCAGATCGAGGAGGAACTCGAGCACTACATCGACGAGTCGCATGCCACGGCCCTCGCGGTGATCCCGCTGGAGAAGCCGCGGCCCACGCCCGTGGTCAAGCCGGGGGGCGTGGACGCCGTGGCCGTGGCGAAGGCCGAGGCGGCGCCGCGGGCGACCCCCGAGCCGATCGGTGCGCTCGTCGCCGAATGGTTCCAGTCGGCGGCGGTCGATGCCGGCCGCCGGGCCCGCGTGGACCTCGTGGCCGAGCATGGCAAGGTGGCCCTGTCCAACGCCCTGGCTCACACGAGCCTGCCGCTCTATCCGCTCCTCAATCTGGCCGGCAAGTCGCGGGTGCTCACGACCGCCCGCAACCTGCCACGCACGGTGGGGGCGGGCCTGGCGGCCCTGGCGGCTTTGGCGGCGCTCGTCTTCGTGCCCGCCGAGCTGCGGCTGGAAGGGAAGGGCACGCTCGAGCCGGTCCACCGCCGCGACGTGTTCGCCGGGATCGACGGCGTGGTGGAGCGGCTGGAGCCGGGCCTCGAGCACGGCGCCGCTGTGCAGCAAGGCCAACTGCTCGGCACGCTGCGGAACACGGAGCTCGACGTGGCGATCGAGGACGTGAAGGGGCGGAAGCTGAGCTCGCTCGAGCAGCTCGAATCGACGAAGCGGCGGCTCCTGGAAGACAAGAAGATCACCCCCGAGGAGCGCAACCAGCTCGCCGGCCGCCGCGCCCAGCTCGACCGGGAGATCGCCAGCTACGACAACCAGCTGCGGATCTACGAAGCGAAGACCCGCGACCTCGAAGTCCGCAGCCCGATCGACGGCGTGATCGTCACCTGGCAGGTCCGCGACCGGCTGCTCTTGCGGCCGGTGGAAAAGGGGCAGTCGCTGATGAGCGTGGCCGACAAGACCGGCCCCTGGGAGCTGGAGATCCACATGCCCGACGACCGGCTCGGCCACGTCAATCGGGCGGCGGCCGAGGCCCGCCAGGCCGGCCGGGAATTGAAGGTCGACTACATCCTGGCCACCGACCCCGGCACGCGGCACCACGGCACCGTGAAGGAAATCCACGAGCAGGCGGAGGTCCGCGGGGAGCAGGGCAACACCGTGCTCGTGCGGGTGACGATCGATCCGGAGCGGCACGAGAAGGAGGAGCTCGGGGCCGGGGCGAGCGTCACGGCCCGGATTGCCTGCGGCAAGCGGCCGCTGGGCTACGTGTGGTTCCACGACCTGCTGTCGTTCATCCAGACGCAGGTCTTGTTCCGGCTGTGGTGAGAGGGAGGCGGGCGATGCGGAGCGTGTGGCTGGCGGTTGCGGTGGTGCTCGCGACGGGGGGCGCGGCGCTGGCAGCCGACGGGGAGCCCGTGCTGGAGCGGTGCCTGGTGTCGCTGATCGACGAGGCCAAGGTGCCGGCCCGCGAGGCGGGCGTGCTCGTGGACCTGCCCGTGCGCGAGGGGGATGCCGTCGCCAAGGGAGACGTGATCGCAAAGATCGACGACAACCAGCCACAGATGGAGAAGCGCAAGGCCCAGGCCGAGCACGACCAGGCCATAGCCAAGGCGGAAAGCGACGTCGACGTGCGGTATTCGCAGAAGGCCAAGGAGGTCGCCTTCAAGGCCTGGGAGAAGGCGGAAAACGCCCATAAGCAGTCGCCGGGCTCGGTCACCGAGGTGGAGCGCGACCGGCTCAAGCTGGAGGCGCAGAAGACCGACCTGCAGATCGAGCAGGCGAACCTGGAACGCAGGCTCGCCGCCCTCGCCGCCGCCTCCAAGGGCGTCGAGGTCGAGGCCGCCGAGAACGGCATCGAACGCCGGCTGCTCAAGTCGCCGCTCGACGGCGTCGTGGTGCAGGTCTTCCCGCACCAGGGCGAGTGGATGCAGCCGGGCGACCCGCTGGCCCGTGTCGTTCGCACCGACAAGCTCAAGGTCGAGGGCTACGTCGACGCCGCCAAGTGGGATCCCGAACAGGTCCGCGACCGGCCGGTGACGGTGGACGTGGTACTCGCCGGCGACCGTCGCGAGACCTTCACGGGGCGGATCGTGTTCGTCAGCCCGCTCGACGAGAGCGGTGGCGACTACCGGGTCGTGGCCGAGGTGGAGAACCGCCGGGCCGAGCCATCCAAGCAGTGGCTGCTGCGGCCGGGCAAGACCGCCCGCATGACCGTCCATGCCGGCCAGCCGCCGCTGCCGCCGGTCCGCCGGGAACGGCCGGGGAGCTGATGGCCACGGCCGACGCTTTTCGTGCGAGCACGACCCGGCCGGTGTCGCTCCGCCGCCGCGGCGACCTGGTCGTGAACCGGCAGGTCCACCAGGGGCAGGCCTGGTGGGTGGTCAAGGACCCGATCGCGCTGGCGTATTTCCGCTTTCGGCCCGAGGAATACGCGCTGCTCGACATGCTCGACGGCAAGACGAGCCTCGAGGCGCTCAAGGAGCGGTTCGAGGCCCGCTTCCCGCCGCGGCGGATCACCGTCGAGGAGCTGGCCCGGTTCGTGGCCACGCTCCACCGCTCGGGCCTCGTGATCGGCGACCGGCCGGGGCAGGGGCCGCAGCTCTTCGAGCGGCGGCGGCAGCGGATCTGGAAGCAGTGGATGGCCTGGCTGTCGAACATCATGTCGCTGCGGTTTCGGGGCATCGATCCCGACTGGCTGCTGGAGCGGCTCGATCCCTGGTTCGGCTGGCTGTTCTCCCCCCCGGCGATCGTGGCGGCGCTGGCCTTCGTGGCCAGCGCCCTGCTGCTGGTGCTCGTGAACTTCGACGTCTTCCGCGCCAAGCTGCCGGAGTTCAATCAGTTCTTCGCGGCCGGCAACTGGCTCTACCTCGCGGTGGCGTTGGCCGTCACGAAGATCCTCCACGAGTTCGGCCACGGCCTGTCGTGCAAGCACTACGGCGGCGAGTGCCACGAGATGGGGATGATGCTGCTGGTGTTCACACCCTGCCTGTATTGCGACGTGTCGGACAGCTGGATGCTGCCCTCCAAGTGGAAGCGGGCGGCGATCGGGGCGGCGGGGATGTACGTCGAGGTGATCATCGCCGCGATCGCCACCTATCTGTGGTGGAACTCCCACCCCGGCGTGTTCAATCAGCTGTGCCTCGACGTGATGTTCGTGTCGAGCGTGTCCACGATCCTGTTCAACGCCAATCCGCTGCTCCGCTACGACGGCTATTACATTCTCTCCGACCTGCTCGAGATCCCGAACCTCCGGCAGAAGGCCAACACGATCCTCAGCCGGCTGGCGAGCAAGTGGTGCCTGGGGATCGAGCAGCCGGAGGATCCCTTCCTGCCGCAGCGGAACCGCGGGCTGTTCGCCCTCTACGCGGTGGCGTCGAGCGTGTACGGCTGGATCGTGACGGCGTCGATCTTTTTTTTCGTGTGGAACGTCTTCAAGCCCTATCGCCTGGAGGTGCTGGGGCGGATCCTGGCGGCGGGGGCGGTGTGGGGCTTGGTGGTCAGGCCCGTGCACGGGATGATCAAGTTCCTGAGAGTTCCCGGGAGGCGCGACGAGGTGAAGAGCCTGAACGTGGCGGCGACGGCCGCGACAGCGGCGGCGGTGGCGGCGGCCGTGGCCCTGATTCCGCTGCCGCAGCGGGTGTGGTGTGCGGCGGAACTGCGGCCGCGCGGCGAGGAGACGGTCTACGTGACCGTGCCGGGGAAGCTCGCGGCCTTGGCCGTGAAGCCGGGAGCGGTGGTCAAGCAGGGGGACGAGCTGGCCCGGCTGTCGAGCGTGGACCTCGACCTGCAGATCGCGGAGCTGGAGGGCAAGGTCGCCCAGTACCAGGCCCGGCTGGCGAGCCTGCAGGTGGAGCGGTTCACCGACCCGACGGCGGCCCTGGAGATCGGCACGGCCGAGGAGCTGCTCAAGAGCGACGAGGAGAAGCTGGCCAAAAAGGTGCAGGACCGCCGCAAGCTGGTGCTCGTGGCGCCGCGGAACGGCGTCGTGCTGCCGGCGGCGAGCGTGAAGCCGCAGCCCGACCCGACCGGCAAGTTGCCGGCCTGGACGGGCAACGCCCTCGACGAGCGGAACCTGGGGGCCACGTTCACCGAGGGCACGGTGCTGTGCATGGTGGGGGAGCCGGAGCGGTTCGAGGCGGTGATGGTGGTGGACCAGTCGGAGGTGGAGTTCATCGACCGCGGGCAGCCGGTGGCCCTCAAGCTCGACGCCTTCGCCTGGAAGACGTTCACGGGCACGGTGGCCGAGATCGCGGAGACGCACATCGAGAACGGCTCGGAGCGGCTCTCGGTGAAGGCGGGGGGCCAGGTGCCTACGGAGACCGACCCGTCGGGCCGCGAGGTGCCGATCTCGACGAGTTACGAGGCGATGATGACCCTCGACGACACCGAGGCGGTGCTCACGCCGGGGATGCGGGGCACGGCCCGGATCGAGGTCGGCAGCCGCACCGTGGGGGGCTGGCTCCTGCGGCTCCTGTGGCAGACGTTCAATTTCAGGATGTAGGCAAACCATCGCTGGGGGTTTTTTGTGGGCGTCCAAGAAGCCCCGGGTGGAAACCCGGGGACACCGGGTATGAAAACCACCCCGTCGTCCATGCTGAAAACGCCCAGCGCCACTAGTCCGTAACGCCCATACGCATGGCACGCGGGATCGCGATTCGACCCGGAGTCCCCCGGCTTCCGCCGGGGGCTTTTTGTG
>CAZJHQ010000027.1:0-45418 GCA_964545915.1 uncultured Candidatus Kuenenia sp.
CGCGGGATCGCGATTCGACCCGGAGTCCCCCGGCTTCCGCCGGGGGCTTTTTGTGTGAGCGTCAGGCCCGAAGGGCCGGGCGGATACGCTCCAGGGCGTGTTACGGTTGGCCGTTATTCAGGAAGCTCGGCGTATACTGAAAAAGCGATTCGAGAACCTCAGCGAGGCCATGTCATGCACCTGAAAGTTCCGCTCATGCTCGCTCCGCAGCCGGAAGGGGGCTACACCGTAACGAGCCCACTGCTTCCTGAACTGCACACCGACGGGGATACGGCCGACGAAGCGGTCGCCAACGTCCAGGACGCGCTGGCCGCGGTCATCGAACTGTATGAGGATTTGGGCAGGCCTTTGCCGCAAAGCGCTCTCGTCGAGGAGACGACCGGTCCGGTTTGGTTCGAGGCCCTGGTGCCGGCCCCGTGAGGTACCGCGAGGTTGCCGCCAAGCTGGCTGCCCTCGGCTGCCGCGAACTTCCCCGCCGTGGCGGCGGGTCGCACCGCAAGTGGTTAAATCCCGCCCTGCAGCGGGCGGCCGTCCTGCCGGGCTGGGGCGGCAAGGACTTGAAGCCGGGCACGGGGCGGTCCGCCGTGCGGCAACTGGGCCTTGAATGGCAGGCGTTTCACGACGTGTGACCTTCATGCCCACGCTCGAGCGGATCACGATCTATCCGGTGAAGAGCCTCGATGGCGTGGCCGTGGAGGCCGCGCGGGTGCTGCCGGGCGGGGCGCTGGAGCATGATCGCCGCTGGCAGCTCGTGGACATGGAGGGCCGCGTCGTGAACGCGAAGCGATCCCCTCTCTTTCATGCCATTCGGGCGGAGTTCGACCTGGCGGGGCAGGGGGGCGATGGACCGCGGCTGGGCACGAACGTGATCCATCTCGACGTGGTCCCCGAGGCGGTGCGGGCGGCGGCGATTCCCGGCGTGGGGCGGCTGGCGGGCCTGCGGCCCGCGTCGTTTCCGCTCGTGCCCGGTCCCGACGGGCCGTGCGGCTGGCTGTCGGAAGCCCTCGGCATCGGCGTGCTGTTGCTTGAGCGGGCGGACGGCGGGTATCCGGACGACCGCGAGGCGAGCGGTCCGACGCTGATTTCGACGGCCACGCTCGCGGAGGTGGCCCGCTGGTTCGGCTTCGACCTGGCCGAGGCCCGGCGCCGGTTTCGGGCGAATCTGGAGATCGGCGACTGCGACCCCTTCTGGGAGGACGCGCTCGCGAGCCCGGCGCGGCCGGAGCTGCAGCCGTCGCTGCTCGACCTCGGCCCCGACGAGCCGATCGACCCATATGCCGACCTGCCGCCGCCGGAGCCGCGGGAGTTTTTCGTCGGGGAAGTGCGGTTCCGGGCCGTGAACGTCTGCCGCCGCTGCGTGGTTCCGAGCCGCGACAGCCGCACGGGTGCGGTCACGGAGCACTTTCGCGACGTGTTCGAGGCCCGGCGGGCACGCACGCTGCCAGCGGCCGTGGACGCTGGCCACTGGGGGCACCTGTACCGGGTGGCGCTGAACACGGTCCTGGTAGGGGCCGGGGGGGCTGTGGAAGTGGGGTCGCGCTTGCGGGCGCCCGGCTGACGCCAGCCCCGAGCGGGTGGGGTGATGGCGCGGATTTTCCGGCCTCGGAGGGGCTTCCAAGGGGGTGTTCGCACCCCCCATTCATCGGAAGATCCTTGCGCGGCCGACAAATTCGTTGACGCTGCCGAAAATGGCTCGTAGCGTCGACGAAGCGTTTTGATTGTTTTTCCGGAGATGTTCCGATGAGCGACTCGTCGTTTGGCGCCGATTCCCCGTTCAGCGGCTCCCCTGCCGACCGCCGGAATCGCAAGGCTGGCCGCCGCGGTCGCAAGAAGCGCGACGCGCTGCCTGCTGCCCCCCCCGAGTCGCTCGAGTCGCGGAGCATGCTGGCCGCCAATGCGCTCGACGTCGCCGATGTGATGTGGAACGGCAAGCTCGTCGAGTCGGTGCGCGACGAATACGTGTTTCGGATGCCGCAGATCAACACGGCCACGGCACGTTCGGTTGTCGACTACCAGTCCCGCACGCCGGCGGTGCAGCCGGGCTGGTCGCTGCAGACGCTCGGCTCGGGCTTCTTCAAACTCACCGCCCCAGGTGCGACGCAGGCCACGCTCACCGCCTGGGCCCGCACGAACGGCGTGCCGTCGGTGAACGTCAACGCGGTGCGGAGCCTCGCCAGGACGCCGAACGACACCTATTTCAATGCCCCGGACAACTGGGCCTTCCCCACGATCTCGGCCGACCGGGCGTGGGACACGAGCACGGGGGCGGGCACCACGATCGTCGCGGTGATCGACACCGGCGTCGATTACCTCCATCCCGACCTCGCAGCCAACATGTGGCGGAATCCGAACGAGGTCGCGGGCGACAACATCGACAACGACAACAACGGCTGGATCGACGACGTCTTCGGCGTCAACACGATCGGGGGCTCGGGCGATCCGCGGGACGACAACGGGCATGGCACGTTCTGTGCGGGCCTGATCGGTGCCGTGGGGAACAACAACGCCGGCATTGCTGGCGTCAACTGGACCACCCAGATCATGGCGATCAAGATCTTCGACTCGGCAGGCAGAACGTCCCTCGCCGCCGAGATCGCCGGGATTCAGTATGTGCTGAACCAGAAAGCCGCCGGCCAGAACATCGTGGCGGCCAACCTCAGCTATGGCGGCTACGGGTTCTTCCAGCAGGAATTGGACGCCCTCAATCAGTTGGCGCAGACGGGAGTGGTGGTCGTCGCGGCCGCGGGGAACGACACCAACAACAACGACGTGTTCCCGGCCTATCCGGCCTCCCACATCGTTCCCGGGCTGATCTCGGTGGCGGCTTCGACCACTTCCGACGCACTTGCCGGATTCTCGAACTTCGGTGCCAGTTCCGTCGATCTCGCGGCCCCTGGCGTCGGCATCCTCTCCACGCGGTCGGCCCTCGCCGCGTCGTACCCACCCTACAAGGCCGATCCGAATTACAGCGTCAGCCAGGGCACCTCCTTCGCCGCGCCGCTGGTGGCGGGCACCGCCGCGCTGCTGAAGGCCGTCAGGCCGACCGCGTCAATCCAGCAGGTCAAGGATGCGATTCTCAATGGCGTCGACAAGATCGCGTCGATGTCGGGCAAAGTGCTTACGGGCGGCCGTCTGAACGTCGCCAACGCAGTGTCCCTCATCAACGCGGGGGCCGGCAGCGTGCCGGTGGCGTCGATCTCGCCCGGACAGGGGCTGCGGTTCATCGAGGGCCACGCCGGCCATACGTTCGCCGACATCAAGATCTCCCTCGACCGTCCGTGTGATCCTGGCAAATCGGCGACTGTGTGGGTCGAGACGCCCGCCGGCGGAACCGCCATCAGTGGCAGCGACTTCATTCCGCAGGCGGGCTTCGTGACCTTCACGGGCCGGGAGACGGAGAAGTCGGTGCGGATCAGGATCATCGGCGAGCGGCTCTCCGAGCCGGACGAGCAGTTCGTCGTCAAGCTCGACGCGGCCAAGTCCAAGGGAGCGACCGTCGGGACCGGGCAGGCGACGGTCACGATCGTCGACGACGACAACACATCCACTCCGAGCCAGCCCGGTGGCACGAGCCCCCTGCTGCCGGTCGTCAGCCTCGCGGCCAAGATGCAGCCCGGCCCCACCGGGCCGATGGTTCCCATGCCGATCCGAGAGGGGGGGCTGGCCACGTTCGTGGTCTCCCTCGACCGCACGTCCAACCGGAACGTCACGGTGAAGTATCGAACGACCCAGCCTGTCGGTGTGCCCGCCGGCACGGCCTTGGAAAACCTCGACTACGTGCCCACGTCCGGGACGCTGACGTTCCGGCCGGGAGAGCGGACCAAGGAGTTCACGGTCCGCATCCTCGAGGACAAGATCGCCGACATCGACGAGACGTTCCGCGTGGTGCTCACGGAGCCGACGAACGTCGAGTTGTCGGCCGCGCAAAACGCCCTCACGGCCATGATCACCGACATGCCGTACGTGCCGCCGCCGGCGACGGGGTTCCAGATTATCGTCTCCTTTCCTGACAACTCGCTGACCACGGCCCAGCAGACGGTCTTCCAGCAGGCGGCCAACCGCTGGCAGGAGATCATCGTCGGCGACCTGCCGAACGTGACCGATCCGGTGACGGGGCAGGTGATCGACGACATCCTGATCCTCGCCACGGCTCGGCCGATCGACGGCGTTGGCCAGATTCTCGGCCAGGCCGGCCCGACCCACTTCCGTTCCGGGCCGCGGGGCCTGCCGTGGAAGGGGGGCATGGAGTTCGACTCGGCCGACGTCGCCGTCATGGAAGCCGATGGCACGTTCCGGAACGTGATCCTCCACGAGATGGCCCATGTCCTTGGCTTCGGCACGCTGTGGCAGCAGTTCGGCCTGGTGACGGGTCTGGGCGGCGCCAACCCGCTCTACGTGGGCACCAACGCGCTGCGGGAATACCGCAGCCTCTTCGGGGTGCCGGCGGCGACAGGCGTGCCCGTGGAGAACCAGGGAGGCCCGGGCACGGCCGGCAGCCACTGGCGGGAGAGCGTGTTCGACACTGAGTTGATGACCGGTTTCGCCGAGTCGGCGGGCACGCAGCAGCCGATCAGCCGCATTACCGTCGGGGCGCTGCAGGATCTGGGATATCGGGTGAACTATGGCCGCGCTGATGGCTATCAGAAGCTGGCGTCGTACGTCGCGGCGGCGGCTGCGGTTTCGCCTGCCGGAAGCGTGCGGCCCGCGGCGCGGCTCGCGGTCATGGCGCCGGTCCAGACGCCGGTTCAGACGGTGGCGCAGCAGCCTGCCGCCGAGGCGAAGCCCGGCGCGGCGGCAACCCAAGCCGCTGGCCGCCCCGTCAGTCGAGCGTTTGTAGCCCTGGCCAAATCTTTTGCGGCCAGCGGCGAAGTTGCGACTGACGGTGCCGGAGGTTCACGGCGCCCGGTCAGGCCCGGACTCTGACGTTCCGCAGGGCCGCGGCCGCCCCCCGGCTGGAGCTGGCCGGTTCTTGAGATGTCTTCGGCCAAACGGCCGGAGTTCGCCATTTCCCGGCCCATTTCGCGATTGCCCAGGCTGCCGGTTTGACCCGAACGTTTTTTTTTGAACCCATCGACCCATTCGTTGCGTACACCCACCCATCGGGTTAACGTCAAACCCAAGAGCAGGTCCCTTGAAATGCCGACAACAAGAAGCGGGAAGGGCTGCTCGGAGGCCCGCCTGGGCAGGTGCCTGGGAAGGGGCCATGAAGTTCATTGAGTTCAAGCGGAGTGTCGTCCATGAGTCGTTTGCCGGGAATCTCCGATCTCTTTCGCTCACGGTCCCAGGCTCGGCGCCGGAACCCGAAGCGGCGGCGTGAGGCCGAGCGTTTCGCGGGGCGGATGGAGTCGCTCGAGTCGCGGGCGATGCTGGCGTTCAGCACGCTGCCGGCAGCCGGGGACATGGGCGGCCTTCCGATCATTTTGTCGTCGACCGCGTCGGGCCCCAACGAGCTGACAATCGTGCTCGATGACATCACGAAGTTGGACATCGGTGAGATCGCGGCGACGATCACGACGAGCGACGGTCAGACCGGTCAGTACTGGAACTTCTCCGACATCACCTACGCCGCCAGCAACGACACCGATGGCTCGGTGGTCAACACCGTCAAGCTGTGGACATCCTACGAAGCTGATGTTCTGGGCTATGAAACCGCTCCAGCTGCCGATTCCGAGTTCGGCCTGGCGACCAGTTGGTTTGTGGCGAGCCGCTTCCCCGCGGGCGGTGCTCCTGTCGTGCTGAGCATGCTCAACGCTGACAGTCTGACGGTGACCAGCGGCGTGATCGGTGGCGGTGCCTCGACCATCGCCGGCGAGTTCGAGTCGCCGACGCTGGCTCCTGCCCTGAACGCCACGACGGGAGCCAACATCACGCTGATATCCGGCACGAGCGTGACCGGCACCGACCTCGGCGGCACCGCCGATCTCGAGCCGATCGTCGCCTACACCTTGACACTCCAGTCGCAGACTGCCGGCGTGCAGCTCGACACCGACGTGTTCACGGTCGATGATCTCACGATCAATGCCGCCGGAACGATCACCCTGAACGGCCTGCTGCAGTCGACGTCGGGCGACATCGAGGTGGAGTCGACCTCCGGGCAGATCCTGCTCGGCGGTGCGGAACTGCATGCCCTCGATGGTGGCATCACGCTGCGGACCCTCAAGGAGGGCATCGTGCAGGTTCCGGCCACGGCGGCAAATCCACGGTGGCAGGATTACATCGTCGCGGAAACGGGTGTGACGATCGAGGCCGGTGGGGAAGTGGTTTTGATCGGCACCGTTCGGTCAGTCACGGGCGACGTGAGTCTGACGAGTGCGACCGGCACGGTGTCGACGCCTCAAGTGCTGAGTGCGGCAGTCGATGTGACTGTCATGTCCACTGGAAGCGTTGACGTGACCGGGCTGATCCAGGCGTCGACGGGTGACATCAAAATCAAAACCGTCAGCGGTGCGCTTGCCGTGACCAACGCTGGCAAGGTGCATGCGGTTGAGGGTGGGATTGACTTCCAAGCGACGCGGGGCGTTGCGATCTTACAGGATCTCTTTGCAAACAATGAGCTGTCCGTGAGGTCGCTCGGCGATGTCACTCTCAACGGCGCAATCCAGTCGACTACAGCCGATATCGTCATCGCCAGTGACGGAAGCATAAACAACGGCGCCCGGGTTTTGGCGGGAGGAACGATCGATTTCGCCGCTGAATTGGCCGTGACGTCGCTGGGTGGCGGAATCGTCCGGCTTGAATTGCTCTCGGGTGGCGTCAATTACGACTATGCGATCGTAACGATCGCCGCTCCGGCAGCCGGGGGCGGGCGACAGGCGCTCGCCAGGGCGACTGTCGTTGACGGTAGTGTCGCGGGTTTGACGATCGTCGATCCTGGATATGGATATGCGCCCAATGAGCTCGTGGCTGTGTCGATCGAGGGTAACCCCGAGGTCCGTGATAATGCGGGCAATATTCTTCAGCCCGCAGCTTCTGGCGCGCGTGCCGCTGCTTTCTCGGGTACCGCGCTCTCGTCGTTAATCGCGGGCGACAGTGTTGCAATCACGGCCGGTACGCAGATTGACATCACAAATGAGGTCCGCGCGTCGCGAGGCGATGTCAGTCTGAACGTCCTCGCGGGCACGCTTGACGTAGCTGAAGTGTTTGCTGGCGACGACATCGGCCTCTCGGCTACTCAGACGATCACGATTGCCGGCTTGGTCCGTTCGGATGCCGGCGACATCACCGTCGATAGCAAGGGTGGCGGCATCGATATGCGTGGCACGGTCCTCGCGCCGGGGGGCGGCGCGAACGTTTACGCGGCCGGCCAGATCGTGCAGCGTGGCGGCAGTGTCTCTCGTGACAAGGTGTTTCTGCTGAGTGGCGGCCGGGATTACACGTACGCCCTTGTCGTGGTCGATCCACCGCCGGGTGCCGGGGAGACCGCTCTCGCGCGAGCCGTTATCACGTATTACGATCCGCTCGATCTGACTCTAGGCGGTTTCATCTCCGACATCATTCTCCTTGATGGTGGCTGGGGATATCCGTCCGACAGCCGGGTCAACGTCAGGATTCAGGGAGACGGCGAAGGTGCAACGGCAGTTTTCGCGACCGACTTGGTGTCGTCCTCGTTGGACGTCCGTGACGACGTCAGCCTGTCCAGCGGCGATTCGATCACACTCGTCAGCGCCGTGCGTTCTGCGGCGGGCGATGTGACGATCGCCAACACCTTGGGCGATGTGTCCGTTCAGTCCGTCACGGCGGGTAAGAATGCCGCGGTTACTTCTGAGCGCGGCACTGTCACGCTGGTTTCGGTATCCACGGGCGACGACGCGGCGCTCTCTGCTTTCCGCGGAATCACGGTGACCGATTCCGTGAACTCGGTCCGAGGCGATATTTCGATCGAGACGACCAACGGGGACTTGGAGTTCGTCCAGGCCTTTGATTTCGGCGACAACTTTCTGGTGGACGACGCGGCGACCGTGCTTTTGCCGCGGGCTGTAATCGCGACGAAGGAGGGCGGGATCGCGATCCGTAGTCACAACGGGTCGATTGTCACTCCGTATGTGATGAACGCGAAGGGTGACGTCTCCATCACGAGTTTCGGCGCACTCGAACTGGCGCACGACATCACTTCCACGGCGGGCGATATTACTGCAGTCAGCACATCGGGGCTGGTGCGGCTGCGTTCCAATATCGCCGCAGACGACGGCTCGATCACGGTCGAGGCTCAAACTCAGCTTCAGCAGGAGGCCGTGAGCGGCATCAGCAAGATAGAACTGTTGTCGCCAGGCCCGATGCTTGACGTTCCGCCGGACGTCACGGTGACCATTGCCGGCCCCAGGGAGGGCGGCGATGCGGCAAGGGCGATCGCTGTTATTGAGCGGCGTGCTCTCAACGACAGTCGTGACACGCCGGGCAACGACAACAACGAAGATATCATTGCCTATGAATACTTCATCGGTTCGATAGCGATCATCGATCCGGGCCGCGGCTACGCCGTGGGCGAGCAACCAGTCGTGACGATCACGGGAGTCGCGGGAGCTTCGGCAAGAGCGTATGGCCCGAACATGGTGGCGATGCTCACGGCACAGAAAGACATCAGTCTTTTGGCCGGTGAGAATGTGACGCTCCTGACGAAGATCCACTCGGTTGCCGGTGACATCCGTGTCGCGAGCAAAACTGGCGACCTCGATCTTTCAGCCGACTTATCGCTTCTCTCTGCCAAGGCAGGGGCGGTAAGCCTGGCCGCCGAGCACGGGTCTGCCACGGTGCAACGGCTTGCGGGCGACGCCGGGGTCACAGTCGACGCACTGTATGGGTTGACGGTGCTTCATTCCGTATATTCTGGTGCCGGAGCCGTCAGTCTTTCCACGCTGAACGGGTCAGCCGACGTTCGTCATCTCAATGCCAATGGCGATGTCACGGTAACGAGCTTTCAATCGGCGACGCTGGGCGGGGAAATAGCGTCCGGCGGCGGCGACGTGGTGGCGTCAAGCACTGCCGGTGGGCTCTTCCTCCAAGCGAATGTGGTCGCTGCCGAGGCGATCTCGCTCGCCGCCCAGACGTTCGTTTTGCAGAATCACGGCACGGGCCTGGAACGGGTTGATGTTATCGAGCGTGGCAGGGTCATCTCGGATGCCGGTGCGGCAGTGGTTCCAGATGTCATCGTCACAATAGCGCCCCCCATTTCTGGAGGCATCACGGCAACCGCCCGCGCTGTTATCGGCCAGCGGTCTTTGGGGCGGAATGCCGAAGCCGACGACGAGACGATCGAGTTTTTTATCGATGAGATCTTCATCACCAATCCCGGCCGCGGTTACGCCTTGGGCGAAAAACCCATCGTGACAATCGAGGGCATGCCGGGCGCGGTGGCCCAGGGAGTTGGGCCGACAAACCTGCGATATTTGACTGCCGGGTCGGGCATTGATATCGAGGCCGGGAATGACGTCACGTTGCTCTACGAAGCCATCACCAAAAACGGCGACATCTCGATCGCAAGCGTGGCGGGTGACCTGGCCCTCAACGCCGATGACGTTCTGCTGCAGGCGCTCGGCGGATCGGTGACGCTTGACGCAAAATCCGGTTTGATCGCATTTGAGCGGGGCTACGCGGCCAATGACATCGTGGTTGTCGGTGAAGCGGGTGTCGCGGTGGAGAGGTCGGTGAATGCCGGCGGTGCGATTACGCTAACCGCGGTTTTAGGCAACGTGGCACTTGCCGGCGAGGCGACCGCCGAGACGGGCGAGATCTTCGTCACGAGCAAGTCGGGCGGGGTCCTTCTGTCGGCGAATATCCATGCGATTCAAGACGAGGTTCGTGTCACCGCCCACGGTGGCATTTCCCAGACGTCAGGCAGCGGCCTGCGAGAAATCCGCGTACTCTCCGGCGGCGAGAGCGATTCTGCGGCCGTGCCCGCGGTGACGGTGACGGTCGCGGATCCAGCCGCCGGTGGAGTTGCCGCAACGGCGTTTGCAGAACTCGCGTCCTTCACGAACGCCGTCGGCGCGACCCGTTGGAGGATTGACGCCATCAGGATCCTCAACCCCGGCCGGGGATATGCGATCGGCGAATCTCCGGTCGTGACGATCAACGGAGTGACCGGCGCGGCAGCGCTGGCTGCGGGTCCCTCCGGTTATCAGGACATCGTCGCCGGCAAAAATGTGACAATCGCGGCGGGGGAGACCGTCACGCTGGTCAACACGGTTCGATCCAATGTTGGCGATATCTTGATCTCGTCGGTCGACAGGGACGTCGAGTTGGATACGCCGGGGCTGTTCGTGCATGCGGTGACGGGGGCGATCACGATCAATGCGAGTTCCGGAGAGGTGAGCGTCCAAAAGGCGCACGCCGACGGAGGGGCGATCGACATCTTCGGCGAGCGCGGCGTAATGACGCTGGACTCCGTCGTCGCCGACGTGAGCATCAATCTCTCGGCCGGCGTCGGCGCGGTCGAACTCGGCGGCGAGCTGACGTCTCAGGCGGGCGATATTGTCGCCACGAGCGGCTCGGGTGACTTGCGAACGGCGGCGAACGTACATGCCGTTTCCGGCTCAATCAAGCTGTCAGCCCACAATGGCGTTCATCAGTCGAGCGCAAGCGGCCTGCAAGCCATTGAAGTGCTGTTTGGCGGAGAGTCGGCGACGGCTGCGGTGCCCACCGTTTCGATAGCGATCGATAGGCCAATTGGCGGCGGAGAGTCGGCGCGGGGCTATGCCGTTCTCGAGACGTTCCGCAACCTCGATGGGCAGTTGCGCTACAGGATTTCGTCGATTGTCCTGACGTCACCCGGACGCGGTTACGCGGTTGGTGAAGTTCCGACCGTTTCCATCTCGGGCATCGTCGGAGCCGCCGCCATCGCCAAGGGGCCGACTGGTTACCAAAACCTGGTCGCCACTCAAGACGTGGTCATCGCCGCTGGCAATGACGTGGTCTTGGCGAACACGGTCCGATCCAAGGCTGGCGACGTCATAGTAAGTTCCTCGGGGGGGCACATCACGTCGGGCGATGCTATTCAGGCATCGACCGGTGGAGTGTCGCTCACGTCCGTTTTCGGCGACGTAGCGGTGGAAACGGTGAGTTCGGCTGAGGATGTGGCAATCCGCGCGGAAAATAGTGTCTCAATCGGCAGGCAAGTCACCTCTGATGCCGGCGATATCAGTCTCGAAAGTGATGCCGGCACCGTCTTTTTGAGAGGGTCAGTCGGCGCGGCAGCCGGAGCCGTTCGTATCAAGGCGATGCAGGGTGTCATCCAGAATGCCAGTTCTGGAATCAGTTCGGTGCGGATCGTCGTACCTGGATCGTTGGCTGAAGACTCCGCGCCAATTGTTTCCGTCAATATCGCCGCACCGGCGAATGGCGGCGTGGCCGCGACGGCATCTGCGATCGTCTCCCAGATTGGAGTGCTTGATCGCGGTCTCGCCGGCAGGCAGCCGATTTGGGGGGTTGCCGAAATCATCGTCACCAATCCAGGTTCCGGATACGCCGTCGGCGAGAATCCGCTGGTGACGGTGACAGGTATCCCCGGCGTCGTGGCCCTCGCGACCGGGCCAACCGTATACGTAAACATCACAGCCCAAGACGATGTTTCAATCCAGGCGGGCGAAGCCATCGCGATCGTCAGTAGCGTGCGTTCCACGGAGGGGAACATCTCGATTGCGACCGCGACAGGAGATCTTGCCCTTGACGCGGAGGGCTTTGTCGCAAAGGCGGCTGGGGATGTGACAATTGACGCCGGCACTGGTGCGGTGACTGCTCGCAACGTGTTCGCTGGCAGTGACGCTTCGATCTCCGCCGCGGCGAGCGTCCGGCTGTTTGGCGACGTGGAAGCCGACGACGGTGGCATCGCCGTGACAAGTCGCTCCGGTTCGGTCTTTTTGTCGGCCAACATTCATGCGCGAGGAGGAGCAGTTGCGGTCGCCGCTCATGGAGCGATTAATCAGTCTGAGAGTTCCGGTCTGAGACGCGTTGAGTTGGTCTATGGAGGCCAGTTCATCGGCGCGGTGCCGCCGACCGTGACCGTGCTGATCGCGGCTCCAGCGGCGGGCGGTAGAGCGGCGACGGCGTTCGCGAAATTGAGCCAAGTAGGTACTGACGAAGACGGAGTACCGATTTTTGCGGTGACCCAAATTTCCCTGATCGATCCGGGAGCTGGCTATACGTTCGATGAGTCTCCGGCGGTGACTGTGACGGGAATCCCCGGAGTAACGGCCTTGGCCGTCGGGCCCGACGGGCACCAGAACATTGACGCGGGAGCGGGTATCACGCTGACTGCGGGTGTAGACGTCACGCTCCGCAACACTGTGAACGCCACGACTGGCGACGTGGTGGTGACGAGCCATACGGGCAACCTCCATCTCGGCGACGATGCTTTTCTGGCCCGGGCACTCGGTGGCGGCGTGTCGCTCACCGCCAGCGCCGGATCGGTATTCGTGCAGCGGGCGTCCGCAACCGAGGACGTGACGCTGTTCGCGGCCAAGGACGTGGAGGTCCTTGGGAGCGTCGATGCCGGCAACGACGCATCGGTCGTCACCGGCGCCGATGGACGTGTCAGTGTCACGCGGATCGTGGCCGGCGACTCGGTCACGATCACGGCCGGCGACGACGTGGAACTGCTCGATCTGGTCGATGCGGCAACGGGCGGCGTGCTGGTGACGTCGACTTCGGGCGGCCTGCTGTCCAACGACATTCACGCCGAACTGGACATCACGCTGACGATCGCGGATCAGGTGACGCTGCTGGGCGTGATCGACTCCGAGTCGGGCGACATCTCCATCACGTCCCGGAACCGCGACCTCGACTTCACGGCTGCGGGCGCCCAGGTGCACGCCCTGCAGGGGGGCGTGAATCTCGCGGCTGTCAACGGCACGATCATGTCGCCCCCCACGCTGCATGCGGCCACCAACGTGACGCTGACGAGCTTCAACACGCTCGCGCTCAACAACGAGATCACGAGCGACACTGGCGTCATCGACCTCAAGAGCACCTCCGGGTCGATCAACCTCGGGTCCAACCTCGACGCCCGCGACGACTCCATCCGGATCCACGCCAAGGGCTCGGTCACCCAGATCGGCGGCGGCATCGGCTTCGTCCGCGTGCTCAACGGCGGGTCGGGCTACACCGCGGCCGCCACCGTCGCGATCGCCGCACCGAGCGGTGGCGGCATCGCCGCGCGGGCGATGCCGATCATCGGCCGGGTCAACGGCGTCGATGGTGTGATCACGGGCATCCGCATCACGAACCCCGGCAGCGGCTACGGCGCGGGCGAACAGCCCACCGTGACCTTCACCCGCAACGCCGTCCCGCCGCCGGACGCCATCGACGCCTCCGTCATGGCCGTCGCCTCGCCGGCCCTCGGCAACAGCGGGCTGGCCGCGATCGATGTCCTCGACGGTGGTTCGGGTTACACCGCCACGACGATTGTCACCATCGCCGCACCGGTCGGCGGCGGCACCGCCGCCACGGCCCAGGCCGTGATCGGCACCGTCGAAGTGAACGGTGTCATGACCGACGGCGTGATCCTCGACATCGTGATCGTGAATCCCGGCAGCGGCTACGGGGCCGGCGAACAGCCGGTGGTCACGATCACCGGCGCCGGCGCGGGGGCCGTCGCCCGAGCGATCGCCAACATCGCGCTCCAGGACATCCGTGCCGGCCAGGACATCGACATCTACGCCGGCACGGGCGTGACGCTCCTCAACACGATCCGGGCCGACCAGGGAGGCGTGTCGGTCACGAGCGAGACCGGCAACGTGAATCTGACCGCCCGGACGCTGCTGGTCAGCTCGTTCATGGACGACATCGAGATCACGTCCCGCCGCGGCGCGATCGCCGTCCAGCGGCTCGCCGCCGAGGGCGACATCACGCTCAAGGCGCAAACGGGCGTGACGCTCCTCAACGCCGTCAACTCGACGGGCGACTTCGACGAGGGCAACGTCTCGATCTACACGGTCAACGGCAACATCGCCGCGGTGGCGCCGAACGGCCTGATCAGCGTGCAGAACGGCGGCGTGTCGCTGGAGAGCGTCAACGGCACGATCCTCGTGCCGCAGGTCTTTAACGTGACCGGCGACGTGTCGCTCAAGACCTTCGGCAACCTCACGATCAATCAGCCGCTGACGTCCTCGGCCGGCAGCGTCACCCTGGCGAGCGCGACGGGGGCGGTGAACATTGCCGCCAACGTGTTCGCGGACGAGCGGGTTACGCTCTCGGCGAAGACGGGGATCAGCCAGACGAAGGGGAGTTTCATCAAGGGCAACGAACTCGTCGCCAGCAACTCGACTACGTCGGCGGTGAACCTGACCAATCCAGCCAACGACTTCGCGAACGTCTCCCTCATGAGCCTCGGCGCTGTGAGCTACGTCGATGCCAACGACTTCGAAACCGGCGTGGAGCGGAGTCCATACTCCGGAACGCCCCTGGGCGTGGAGGTGCGTGGCGAGTCGCTCAATCTGGCGAGCGTGGGGACGAATTCGCGGATCCGCGTGGTTAGCGGGCTCGATTACAAAACCCTGTCGATCGCGGCCGGCACGCAGGGGGGCAGCAACGTCGGCTATGTGGAATACGTCACGACCTCGGCTGGCGACAATCCGCAGACCAACGCGGCGTTCCGGGGCACGCTCCGCGACATGATCCGCTACGTGAACGACAACACGGCCACTTATGTGAACGCCGGCAACACCCGCGTTCCGCAGGCGCAGATGATGGTGTTCGACGAGACGGGCTACCTGGTCGAGGAAGTCACGCCCGCCGCGGCACTGCCGGCATTTTCTCGTCCCGTGTGGTTCGACGGCGGCCGCCTCGAGGAGACGGCCACCGCGAATCGGCTGGGCATCTCCGGGAACAACTCGCTGCTGCATGGCCTGTCGTTCGCTCCGGCCACGCCGGCAGTGACCGGCGTTCGGCCGGCGACGCCCGGTTCCTCCGGCAGCCGGGTGGAGAACCTGGCGGTCTACGGGTTCACGAAGGGTTCGGGCGTGGTGCTCGCCAGCGGCAACAACACCGTCGTCGACCTGCATGTCGGCCTGAAGGCGGACGGCACGGTCTCCGGCAACATGATCGGACTCGACGTCCGCGGTGCCGCGGCGATCAACAACACCATCGGCGAACAAGTGGTCGACGCCGAGACGGTCAACCGGTTTGCGGCCAACACGATGGCCGGCATCATGATCCGTAATGGAGCGGCGGGGACGCAGGTGTTCGGCAGCGTGATCGGCGACGATTCCGGTGCCAATCCCGCCCTCGCCAACGGGGATGGGATCCAGATCGTCAACGCGACCCGCAGCCAGATCGGCTCGGCCAATGCCGTCGAGGATGACCTGTATCCGTCACGGAGCAACATCATCGCCGGCAACCTCTCGGCCGGCGTGCGGATCAGCAACGCAGTCGCCGGAACCCTCGCGGCGGCCAACGTTATTCGCAACAACGTGATCCGGGGCAACCGCACTGGCGTCGACATCTCGGCCTCGGCGTTCGCCGTGCTCGGCGGCCCCGATGCTGGGGCGGCCAACGTGATCACAGGGCAGACGCTGTCCGGCGTGGTCGTGACGGATTCGCGGAGCGTGCAGATCCAAGGCAATCGCATCGGCGTCGTGCCCGCCTTCGGCGACCAGCTCGAGGCGGTCGCCGGCAACGGTGCCGACGGGATCGCGATCTCGGGCAAGAGCCAGGCGGTCGAGATCAGCGGCGGCAACTGGATCGGTGGCAACACGGCACACGGCGTGCGCATCGGCTCGGGCGTGACCGGCGTGATGATGAGAGGCAATACGATCGGCGGCACACTCGCCGACGGGTCCGCGGCCGGCAACGGCCAGGACGGCGTGGCGATCACCGCGGCGATCGGCAATACGATCGGGGCGGGGAACGTGATCGCCAGGAATGGACGGCATGGCGTGAGCATCACCGACGCACGGGCGGAGACGCTGCCGGCCGGCAATCGCGTGTTCGGTTCGACGATCTCGGGCAACCGAAGCAATGGCGTGCTCATCGGCGGCGGCAGCCTGACCACGATCGGTGGCCCGACGGTCGCCGACGCCAACCTGATCACGGGCAACGAGGCGGACGGCATTCGCCTCGTTTCCACCAGCGTGACGAACGCCGCGACCGGGCACGTCATCCAGCGGAACTACGTGGGTGCGAACCCCGCCGGTGACGTGAATAGCGAGCTCGGCAACAAGGGGAGTGGCATCTCGCTGGTTGGAACGCGGGACGTCGTCGTCGGCGAGGGCAACGTCGTGATGAACAACGGCGTCGATGGCATCGCGGTGAACGGCGGGCGGGGAGTCACGATCGGGTCGGCGAACGCCGCGGGAGGCAACCAGATCCGTCGCAACGCCGGTCATGGCGTTTCCTTCAACGGTGCCGTCGTCGGCGGTAGGGTGATGGGCAATCAGATCGGGTTCCAGGGTGGGGATGGCGTGTTCGTCGGCGGCGGGGCGCAGGACGTTCGCATCGGGCACATCGTGACCCAGTCCGCCGTGTCCGGTGCGGCCAACGTTGTGCGCGGGAACGCGGGCTGGGGCGTGCGGGTGATGCCGGGTGCCCAGCGGATTGCCGTGCAGGGCAATTCGAGCTTCGGGAATATGCAGGGGGCGATGTCGAGGGCCGCCGGTGCAAATGCCGCGGCACCGTCATCCGTCACGTTGACTTCGGCGGTCATGCGCACCGCAACCGGGGGCACGAGGCAGCTCGTGGTTACGGGAACGATCGCCGGCGCGAGGGCCAGGCAGCAATACTCGGTCGACGTGTATGCCAGCTCGGTGGGAGAATCGGCGCAGGGTCGCCGCCACCTCGGAAGGTTCAACGTCACGGCGACGGCCGACGGCCTATTGAGGTTCAACAGCACGATCACGGCCACGGTCGCAGTCGACGAGTGGATCTCGGTCGCGGCGACCACGCTGGTGTTCGATCCGGGGGCCACATCCCAGTTGAGTGCCCCGCGCAAGGCCGCCCTGCGGTAGGCCGGGCCCGGCGGGACGAGCGGAGTTCGGGCTGGAGGGGCTGACCTTGCGGGGATGCCTCGGGATTCGCCCGGATTTCCGCGGCGCATGTGCCATCCCGCAAAGGGGGCCACCCAATTGTGGAAGTTTCTGCTGGTCTGGAGATAATGGCGGCGAGTTTGGCGGTTGCGGGGCTTTCCCGCGACCTGATTTACCGGGCCGTCCGAAGAACATTCGATGCGGAGTCCTTCACGCACGCGTCGGCGGCGGCCCGAGGCGACCGTGATCGCGTTGCAGGCGGCGGCCGAGAGCATGTGTTGACCGGTTGATCACGCGAGTCTGACACCCAGAGAGTCTGATCATGAGTTTCTTCTGGCTCAGTTCGATTAGGGGTCTGTTTGCACGGCGGCGGCAGGCGGTGGTCGCGCGGCGGCAGCGGCGCGGTCGCGAACTGAACCGCGGCGAGCAGCTCGAGGAACGCCGCGTCATGGCGTTCGACATCGTGGCGGCGTTTGCCCAAAGCGACACGCCCTTTTTCGTAAACGGCCAGTCGGCCTCCACGCTCACCGAGGCGCCGCAGCAGATCACGCTCCGTTTCAGCTCCGGCGCGAAGATCGATTCGACCACGCTCGGCGCGATCACCGTTACGCGGGCCGGCGGCGACGGCGTCATCGGCAACGTGAACGACGTGAACGTGACACCTTCCAATGGCATCGGCATCGTCACGGTCGACGACTTTCCCAACCAAAATCAGGTCGTGCTGCGTTTCGCGGAGAATCTGCCTGACGACCTCTACCGCATCACGATCGGCGGCGGCCTGAAGACGGTGGCCGGCGGACCGGCGGCCCCGGCCGATTCGTTCCGCAATGGCAACGCGTTTAATGTCAACGTCCGGCTCGACCTGGGCGCGCAGGTGGTGTCGGTCGTGCCACAGCCGATCGGGCGAGTCGGCGCCACCACGGCGCTGCAGCAGTCGCTCGACACGGTCGACGTCTACTTCAACGCGAACGACCCGCTGCAGGCCGACTCGGCCCGCAATCCGCGAAACTATCGGCTCGTCGAGACCGATCCCGCGACCGGTGCCGACGTGGCCGTGCAGATCCCGCAGGCGGTCACCTACGATCCCGCCACCGGCCGGGCAAGGCTGACGTTCGCAGCGGCGCTCGGCGACAAGCTCTATCGGCTCCAGGTCGGCGGCTCGGACGACGAGAACGGCACGATCGCAACGGCGGTGGCGGTCGGCACGGTCTTCCAGCAATCGCCCTCCACGACCCCGGCCTTCACCACCAATTCGTTTCTGGGCGACGGCTCCGCCGGCGTCAACGACGTCGATCTCTACAAGGCCAGCCTCACTGGCCCTGGCCTGCTGACCTTCCGCGTCACGCCCGTCGCCGGCTTTACTCCGGTGCTGCGGCTCTTCAACGCCGCCGGCGAGGAGATCACGACGGGCGTCGATACGTCGACACCCAACACGCTGATCTACACTGCCGCGGCGGCCGACACGTTCCACATTGGCATCTCGAGCCTGGGGAATGCCAGCTACAACCCCTTCACCGGCGCGAACGCAACCGGGGGCACGACCCGCGGCGGCTACCGGCTCGAGATCTTCTCGACCGTCGAGATCCCGCTTTCGATCGACAACGACTCGAGCTTCGGCACCGCGACGGGTCTCGGCACGCTCGGCCTCTCCGGCCAGGCGTTCGCCGCGACGATCTCCCCGCAATCGTTCCGATCACCGGCCGGACTCCTCCTCTTTCCCTCCCCGCCGGGCACGGTCGAAGAGCCCGGCCATCGGGAGATCCCGCTGGAACTCGAGAACCACCACATGCCGGCCTCGACGCTTTCTGGCGCGACGAGCCCCGCGGTGGTCGAGTACAGTTTCCCGGTCTTCTACGGGGTGGACGGCCAGGGCAACCCGCTGGTCAATGCAATCACTGAGAACCAGAAACAACGGGCGCGGGAAGTTCTCGAACTTTACAGCCGATCGACCGGCCTGCGGTTCGTGGAGCAGTTGACGGGCGGGATCGGCATCGTGACGGGCGACGTGCGGGCGGTCGATCCGACGCTTCCCGAGGGCGCGGTGGCGGGCATCTGCGGCGGCGGGCTCGCCATCATGAACAGCACACTGAACTGGGGGGCCAGTGAATACGGAGGCCTGTGGCAGGGCGTCGCGATGCACGAGATCGGCCACGCGCTCGGCCTGGGCCACTCCTACGACGTCCCGTCGAACATGGGTAGCGAGAATCCGCAAGTGCTCCCGGGCGACTACGACCTCGTGCACCTCTCGGTGCTCGAGCCCGCCTTCGGAAACGACATCGACGTCTACTCGTTCCAGCTCGAGAAGAAGGGGAGGCTTTCGGCGGAAACCGTCATCGCTCGACCGGGGCAGCCGATTGTCAGCACGCTCGACAGCGTGCTGACGCTTTACCGCGAGGAGACCGTCGGTGGCCGCCCGGTGCGGACGATGATCGCCCGCAACGACGACTCCAACGGCCGCGATTCATTCATCGGGCTGGAGCTCGATGCGACCGCCCCATCGAGCGCGAAGTACACCTACTACCTTGCCGTCACGAGCACGGGCAACACGGCCTTCAATCCCGAAGTGGAGGGCAGTGGGGCCAATGGCCGCTCCGACGGGGCTTACCAACTGCGATTGGCCTTCACCCCGGCGGGCGAGGCTGCCAACACGATCGTCGACACCACCGGCACGCCGCTCGATGGCGACCGCGACGGGCTCGCCGGCGGCGCCTTCAACTTCTACTTCCGCTCCTCCACATCCGGGAGTTCGTCCAACACCGTCTACGTCGACAAGCTCGCCACGGCCGCTGGGGCCGACGGTTCGCTCGCCAAGCCGTTCAACACCGTCTCTGCCGCGCTGGCGGCGGCTGCTGTTCCCAGCAGCGGCAAGTCGATCGTGCGGATCGTGGGGAACGCCCCTGGCGCCGCGGCCTCCCCCTACCTGATCGGCACGAACCTCGCGGGCACGCTGCCGCTCGCCGACGGCGCGACGTTCGTCGTGCCGGCCGGCGTGACCGTGATGATCGACGAGGGCGCCGTGCTCAAGTTCCGGGCGCAGGTCATCGACGTCGGTAGTTCCTCGCAGTTGATCTCGCGGGCGGGGGCGGCGCTCCAGGTGCTCGGCACGCCGACCAATCGCGTCCAGTTCACGTCGTTCCACGACGACAGCCTTGGTGGCAGCTCCGACGGCCTGGGCCCCGCCGTCACCGGCGGCCAGTGGGGCGGCATCATCTTCCGCCAGGATTCCGACTCCGCCACGAAACAGGTGTTCCTCAACAGCGTCAGCCAGGCGAACATCCGCTACGGCGGCGGCCAGGTGACGATCGACGCGAAGCTCCAGTCGATTTCGCCGCTCCATCTCGAGACCTCCCGGCCCACGATCGCCTTCAACGACGTCCGGAACAGCGCCGGCCCGGCGATCTCCGCCGACCCCAACAGCTTCGAGGAGAGCAACGGCCGCGCTGGCCCGGCGATCCGGGGCAACATCGTCCGCGACAACACGGTCAATGCGCTGCAGGTTCGCATCCGCACGGAGTTCGGCCAACCGATCGACCGACTCACCGTGCCGGCCCGATTTGCGAGCGCTGACATCACCTATGTCATCCCGGAAAACCTTTTCATCGCCGGCGGCGTGGGGGGCTACGAGACGCAGGTCCTGCAACGGACGGGCGATCTCACCAAGGACAACGGCACGATCGTCATTCCGGGCGGCGTGGCCGGCCTGGTCCGGGGCATGCCGGTCGTCGGCGCGGGCGTGCCGCCTGGCGCGCTGGTCGACGTGATTACGTCCGTCCCCACTCCATCCATCACACTGATGGATGGACTCGGAAATCCCCTGCTGGCCACGCAGACCGGCACGGCGGTGGCCCTGCGGTTCGACACGGAAATCCGTTACGCCCGCAACTCCGGGCGGCTCACGATCGATCCCGGCGTCGTCGTGAAGATGCAGCGGTCGCGGATCGAACTCGAGCGGGGCAACGCCCAGCTCTACGCCGAAGGCACGCCGCAGAAGCGGGTCATCTTCACGAGCACCGGCGACAATCGCTTCGGGGCCGGTGGCACGTTCGTCGTCGGGGGCTCAGCCGCCGCGTTGGCGCCAGGCAACTGGGGCGGCATCATCGTCAACGACGGCAGCACGGCCTCGATCGACAATGCCTCGATCAGCTTCGGCGGCGGACAGGCCCCGGTGCCGGGCGGCTTTGCATCGTTCAACACGCTGTCCGTCGACCAGGGCAGCCTGCGGCTGGCCAACAGCCGGTTCGAGAACAACGCCAACGGGATTTACGTCATCGGCGCCCAGCCGGTGATCGTCAGCAACGACTTCCGCAGCAACGGCGGCAACCTGATCAGCATCGATGTCAACTCGCTGAACTCGCGGGAAGTTTCCGACCCGGGCCGCAGCACCGGATCTGCCGATCGCTACGCCCAGTACGACGGCAATCGCGGTCCGCTCGTCCGGGGCAACCGCGTCACCGCCGGCGGCGTCACGGGCATGCTGGTCCGCGGCGGTGAGATCACGGTCGAGAGCGTCTGGGACGACACCGACATCGTCCACGTGGTCCAAGACGAGATCGTCGTCTCCAACTTCCACACGGCGACTGGCCTACGGCTGATGAGCAGCCCGACTGCCAGCCTCGTGGTGAAGCTCCGCGGGGCCAACGCCGGACTCACGGCGACCGGCGAGCGGGGCGACATCGACGACCGCATCGGCGGCACGGTGCAGGTGATCGGCCAGCCGGGCTATCCCGTGATCATGACCTCGCTCGCCGACGACACCGTCGGCGCGAGCCTCGACCCGGCGGGCCGTACCGTCACCGACACCAACGGCGACGGCTCCGGCTCGGTGGCCGTGGCCGGGGAATGGAGGGGGCTGCGGTTCCTTCCCTACTCGAACGACCGCAATGTGGCTGTTCTGCGGGAGACCGAGCAGTCCGTGACGGGCGGCGTGGACGTGAACGCGTCGGTCTTCGCCTCGCAGTTTCTCGGTGTGCTCGCGCCCAACGAGTCGGGTGGCGACGACAACCGGCGTCTCGGATTCGACGTCCACGCGTCGATCGCCTACGACGCCCCGACCGACGTCGACGTCTACAGCTTCACCGGGTACGTGGACTCCGAGGTCTGGTTCGACATCGACTACACGTCCGCGAGTCTCGACTCGATGATCGAGCTGCTCGACGGGGCGGGCACCGTGCTGGCGAGGTCGGCCGACGTGATCCTCGACAACAACGGGTTTCCCTCCGACCTGACGCCGCAAACCCTCGGCATCGCGCTGCCGTTTCTGAAGAACGTGAACATTGGGCCCGACCTGCTCTCCACGAACCCGCGGGATCCCGGACTGCGGGTTAGGCTTCCGGGTGCCGAGTCCGGCGCCCCGGCGCAGTATTTTGTGCGGGTTCGCAGCCAGCCGAAGGTCTCCCCGACCGCGGCGAAGGCCGATTATGAGGCCCGCCTCCGGGATGCCGACCCGGTCCAGCCGGGCGACCAGGTCGATCAGGGCGCCACCAGCGGTAGTTACGACCTCCGGATCCGGCTCCGGCAGCTCGATGAGAAGCCGGGATCGACGGTCCGCTACGCTGACATCCGCTTTCCGACGGTGGGAGTCGACGTCCAGGGCCTGCCGCAGCGGTCGCCGCTCACGGGCGACACCGGGGAATCCTCCCAGCCGAACGACACCCGCGCCACGGCCCAGTACATCGGCAATGTCCTGCAGTCGGATCTCAACGCGATCTCTTTGGCCGGCTCGCTCTCAGCAGCCGGCGACATCGACTGGTACGCCTTCGACGTCAACTACGAGGGAATCCAGGCGATCGGCGGGGTCAACGGCGGCGGCAAGACGTTTTCCGCGGTGTTCGACATCGACTACGCCGACGGGATCCGCGGCGATCTCACGCTCTCGGTGTTCAACTCGTCCGGGCAGCTCCTCTTTGTCGGACGCGATTCGAACGTCGCCGCCGACCAACCGGCGGTCGCCTTCGAGGACGTGTCCCGCGGATCGCTCGGCAAACTCGATCCCTTCATCGGCCCGGTGCAACTGCCGGCCGGCCTGCCGGGGGGGACAACGCGGTACTACGTGGCCGTGTCGTCGAACGAGCGGCTGCCCTCGGTGCTCGATTGGTTCAAGATGAGCAGCCCGACGAACCCGCTCGTGCGGCTCGAGCCGGTGAGCTCTGTCCAGCGAATCGTCGAGGACCACATCGGCTCGACCGGCTACCACTCTGGGATGGCGTATTTTGGCCGCGACAACGGGCCGTTGCCGAGCACGCGGGATTACACCTACGTCGCGCCATCCGGCGCACCGTTGTTCGACCTGCCGACACTGGCGAACCAGATCTCAACGATCGCGCTCGACAACGTCGCGAGCTTCGTCTCCTGGCAGCCGAAGCCCACGGATCCGGTGTGGGGAGGCATCATCGCCGACGACCTGGACATGCGCTCCGACGGCCGGCTCTACACCTACACGGGCTCCGCCGTTGGAAACGAGGCCGGCAAGCTCGCGTGGATCAGCATCACTTCCAACGCCACCACCGACGTCGGCAGCGACAACATCCAGGATTTCCCCAAGGACATCGAGCCCAAGAACTACGTTGATGCCCCCACACCGACCACCGGAGCTTCGGTCGCATCCCGAACAACTTTCCAGCTGGATGCCCACGGCGCAAAGGGGACGGTCAGCCTGGCAAATGTAACGGGGGTGCTCGTTTACACCACCACGCTGCCGACCGAAAAAGATCCGAGCAAAGGCACCTGGACGTTCTTATCGAATGCGGCAGGCATCCTCACCTTTACGCCGGACGGCACCATCCCGACCGGTATGTCGTTGCCGTCACTTGCTTCGGTCAACGACCAGGGAGAAATCTCCGTTCAGTGGACTGGGCCGTTGGTGGACGTCCCCGGCGTTTCGATGACGGGCGTGGAATACACGTTCAACCCGACGATCCCGCCCGACTCCGTCACGACCGACAAGGTCGATGCGATGGCCTGGCACCGCAAGGCGGGAACTGCTCCGGTCTTTGACAAGCTGTATTACTCCGTTCGCGACGCTGATCCGTTCGTGACGGATCCCGAGACGAAACTCCCGGTCGCGAAGGACGTTTCCCGTCTCTACCTTGCGAACCCCTCGAACGGCGACGCCAATGACCCCACCGGCACCAACCCGAATCTGGGCCGTGTCGGGACGATCATCCAGACACCAGACAATGACCTCGGCCTGACCACCGGCATGGCCTTTGTCGGCACCACGCTCTACGGCGTCGACAATCGCGGCAACCTCTTCACGATCAACACGACCGATGCGACGGCGACGCTGCGTGGATCCCTCACCGTCAGTGGGCGGCGAGTCAATTTTCAGGGCCTCGCCAACGGCCCGCAAAACGTGCCCGGCGGGCCGGGCGACACGCCGGGCTACTTCGCCAACAAGCTCTTCGCGATTGACGCCGACGGGTATGTCTACTGCTTCGATCCAGCCGCCACGTCGGGGACGATTGTGCCGCTCTCGGTGTTCCGCGGCGACGACCCGACCAGAAAATACCTGGGACCGCGAGATGAATTTGGCAACCCGGTGCTGACCGGCTCGATCACCGGGTTCGCCTTCTCTCCGCTTGACATCCCGCTTTGGCGGGCGACGAATGTCCGCGGCACAGACGCCGGCCACGGCGTCGCGGTCGCGTTCGACAACACGCGGGACGCGCAGTGGAACAACGACGACCCCGATCCCCTCACGACGCCACCGGAGTCGGAGGGACGCACGAGCATCTACTACGGATTCGACACCAGCCTCGGGAAGGCCGCTGACGGCACCAAGCTGAAGTACGCGGGCGTCGTCTCCGAGACGTGGCTTGGCGACCTGGCGAGCGGTTTGCCAAGTCCCATCGCCAGCCTGCCGGTCCCCGCGGCGTTCTCCGTGTCGCTCGCCCTGGGTACGGGCACATCGCCACGCGCGATGACGCAAGGCAGCTCGATCGTGTATGTGCCAAGCACCCGCGACCTGCGGGTCGACATGGACGTGAGCGGCAACGGCATCGCCCCAGGAGCCTTCATCCGGTCGATCGACGCCGTGAACAACACGATCACGCTTTCGAGCCCCGCCACCAGAAATAGCTCGACCGACTCCCTCAACCCCACGACGCTCTCATTCACGAGCCCGCTTGGCATCACGACCCTGCCGTTCAGCCTCGCGAACAGCAATTACACCGACAAGCCGACGCTCTACTTCAACTACCGGATCGAGGGTACGGGCAGCACGGACGTCCAGCTCTCGGCGAGTGACGGCAATTGGGTGACGATCGCCTCCAACGACGACATTCGGTCGGCCCTCGACCAAGCCAACAAGACACTTCCCGCTTTCGCGTCGGTCTCATCCCGGATCGGCACCCAGCCCAACCAGCTCGTCCAGGAGCTCTTCGAGGGAACCGGCTGGCGGCAGGCCCGGATCGATCTTGGCGAGTTCGCCGGGGCGACCAGTGTCCGCCTGCGGTTCAATTTCAAGCCCGGCACCGGCGAAGGCTTCTACTTCGACGACATCATCGTCGGCCACGCCGAACGGGGCGAGATGGTGACCGGTGCGTCCACGACGAACACCTCCTTCTTCTCGATCGGCACGCCGAGTTCGTTCACGACCCCGGCGCAGATCCTCTCCGGCGCCTACCAGCTCGATATCCGCCGGGGCATCGAGTACGGCGGTCTGACGAACAGGAACTCGTCGGCCGTCCAGATCCAGACGCTCATCGGGACGAATGAGAACCTCGTCCGGGGCACCGAGCATTTTGATGCGCCCGCGCCCGGCTCCTCCTCCGTCACCGACGGTTTTCTCGGCGTGACGCAGAGGCAAAACCTCCGCGGCGATGAGAACGTCCCCCGCGGGCAGGGGCAGTTCATCATCGAAGGGAACGTCATCAGCCAGGCGGGCGAATTTGGCATCCGGATCGACGCCGCCGCCCGCGACGCCGAGACCGGCGCGAGCACGCAAGGCGCGGTGAAGAGCACGCCGACGCTCAACGACAGCCGGCTGGTGCCGGGCGTCGTCGTGGTCAACAACATCGTCGCCAAGACGCAGGGCGAGGCGGCCATCCTGTTCAGCGGCGACCCGAATACCGGCACCGTCCCGCTCGCGTCGGTGCCGTACGGTCGGATCGTCAACAACACGATCTATGGCAGGCCGCAGATCTCGGCCAGTGGCTCGACGACCTCCGGCTCGGCCACGGTGACGCTGCCGACGACCGCCGGGCTCCTTGTCGGCATGTTCGTCTCGGGAGCCGGCGTCCCGGCCGCCACGCGGATCCTGTCGATCGATTCGCCCACGCGGATCACGCTTTCGGCCAATGCCACGGCGACCGGTGACAGCGTGCCGCTCTCCATTGGCTTCCAAACGATCGGCGTGCACGTGACCGACAACGCGGCCCCCACGCTGCTCAACAACGTCTTCGCGAGCCTGGTGACCGGCATCAAGATCGATGCATCGTCGTCCGCAGGCACCGTGGTTGGCTACTCCGCGTTCCACGACACGCCCGCCGGCTTCCAGGGATCGAATGCGGTGACTCTCGCATCAAGCCCGTTCGTGAACGCCGCCAAGGGGAACTTTTACCCCGTGGCCAGGTCGGCGGTCATCGACAGCGGCCTCGACTCGCTCGAGGATCGGCCCGCCTTCACGGCGGTCACCGGGCCGCTGGGCCTTCCGATCTCCCCCATTGTCGCGCCGGGCCGCGACATTTTCGGCCAGTTGCGATCCGACGATCCGGGCCAAGAAAACGGGTTCGGGCAGGGGGGTGACGTGTTCAAGGATCTCGGCGCGATCGATCGCGTCGACTTCGTGCAGCCCGCGGCCTCGCTGGCCGTGCCGCTCGACGGCTCGCCCGCAGACAAGAATCCTGCTGCCGGCGAAGTGCGGTTCGAGATGGCCGAAGCCCGCGGCATCCCGAAGTTCGAACTGCAACTCGACGACGTCGGTGTCGGCATCGACAAGACCACGGTCGTATCCGAAGCGTTCGAAGTGCGCCGCAACGGCACGCTGCTCGTGGCAGGCACGGACTACAGCTTCAACTACCTGGAGTCTTCCAATCGGGTCGTATTCGAGGCGGCGGCGATCTACCCGATGGGCAGCTACGTGATCTCCGTGGTTCAGTCGCCGGTGAACGGCGTGCCGACGAACGTGATCACCGACCTCGCCGGGAATCCGCTCCTGCCGAACCAGGCCGATGGCACGACCACGTTCTCGATCGATCTGGTCGACACTCCCGCTCCGCCGAGCGTCCTGGTCGGGCTCTCGGGCGACGGTCAGGTGCAGCTCTCGTGGAACGCCGCCACCAGCGACGGCACGCCGCTCATCCGCTACGAACTGCAGAGGGCGACGAACAGCACGTTTGTCGGAGCGGCGGCGATCACTCTGTCTGGAGCGGCCGTGATCCACACCGACATCGGCGTCGTCAACGGCACGCAATACTGGTATCGCGTGCGGGCCGTCAATTCGATCGGTGAAAGCGTCTGGTCGAACGAAGTCGGCCCGATCGTGCCGCTCCCGATCCCCACGTTCGCCCTCGCCGAGGACACGGGCAGTTCAACGACCGACGGGATCACCGGCAATCCGCTCGTGAACGTCGTCGTGCAGGGGGGCGCCACCTGGGAGTACAGCGTCAACGATGGGACGAACTGGACGACCGGCGTCGGAACGTCATTTTCGCTACAGTCGAACGTCACCTATGCCGCCGGCGTGATTCGCGTCCGCCAACTCTCCGGCGATTCGCGCAGCGGCGAGCGGCGCAATGCTGCGGCGATCACGATCGACACGATCGCCCCTTCTGCCCCGATCACGGCGGTCACTGACGACGTGCCGACCGTCACTGGCCCGGTCGCGAACAATGGCAAAACCAACGACACCGTGCTCGTCCTCTCGGGCACCACCGAGGCCGGCGCCGTCGTCGAAGTCTTCGAGGGCACGACTAGCCTCGGGAACGCGACCGTGACCGGCACCACGTGGACATTCACGACCGGCACGCTGACCAACGGCACGACCTACGTGTTCAAGACGAGGGCCACGGACCTGGCCGGAAATGTCGGCGCCGACTCATCGACCCACACGGTCACGATCGACACGACGCCTCCGACCGTCCCGACGATTACGGCCGTGACCGACGACGTGGCCCTCGTCACCGGATCCGTGGCAGGCGGCGGCGTCACGAACGACACGGTCCTCATGCTCTCCGGCACCACGGAAGCCGGTACCACGGTCGAAATCTTCAACGGTGCGGCCAAACTCGGCGACGCGGTCGTGAGCGGGACATCGTGGACGTTCACGACATCGACGCTCGTCAATGGCACGACCTACGCCTTCATCGCGCGGGCCGCCAATGCTGCGGGAAATACCGCCTCATCTGCCGCACATAGTGTGACGATCGACACCAGCGGTCCCACGGTCTCGATCACGAGCGACAGAACCAGCCTCAAGGGGGGTGACACCGCCACCATCACCTTCACTCTGAGCGAGGCCTCCACGACGTTCGCGGCCGACGACGTCACGGTCGCCGGCGGCACGCTTTCCGAATTCACGGGCAGCGGGACGAGCTACTCCGCCACGTTCACTCCCACGGTGAATTCCGCTGCCAACGGCACCGTGACGGTCGCCGGCGCCCGGTTCACCGATGCCGCGGGCAACAGCAACACCGCGGGAAGCCTCTCACCCGCAATTTCGATCGATACCGTCGCCCCGACGGTATCAATCACGAGCAACGCTTCCAGCCTCAAGATCGGCGATACCGCCAAGATTACCTTCACACTCAGTGAGGCCTCCACGACCTTCGCGGCCGACGACGCGGTGGTCGCCGGCGGCACGCTTTCCGGGTTTACGGGCAGCGGCACAAGCTACTCCGCCACGTTTACTCCCACGGCGCACTCCACTGCCAACGGCACCGTGACGGTGGCCGCCTCCCAGTTCACCGACGCCGCAGGCAACGGCAACACCGCGGGCAGCCTCTCGCCCGCAATCTCGATCGACACCGTTGCCCCGACGGTCTCCATCACGAGTAACAAGACCAGCCTCAAGAGCGGCGACACCGCCACGATCACCTTCACGCTCAGCGAAGCCTCCATCACCTTCGCGGCCGACGACGTCACGTTTGCCGGCGGCACGCTTTCCGGCTTCACCGGCAGCGGCGCGACCTACTCCGCCATGTTCACCCCCACGGCCAACTCCACGGCCAGCGGCACCGCGACGGTGGCCGCGGCTCGGTTCACTGACTCCGCGGGCAACAGCAACACCGCGGGAGGCCTGTCACCCGCAATCTCGATCGACACCGTTGCCCCGACGGTGGCCATCAAGAGTGACAAGCCCCGCCTCAATAGCAACGACACCGCCACGATCACCTTCACGCTGAGCGAGACCTCCACGACCTTCACGGACGCCGACGTGACGGTCGGCGGCGGAACCCTCTCCGGCTTCACCGGTAGCGGCACGACCTACTCCGCAACGTTCACTCCGACGGCGAACTTCACCGGCAACGGCACCGTGACGGTCGCCGCCTCCCAGTTCACCGACACCGCCGGCAACAGCAACGCGGCGGCGAGCCTCGCCCCCGCGATCTGGATCGACACCACGCCGCCGGCGGCCCCGACGATCGCATCCGTGACCGACAATGTCGCGCCCGTCATCGGCCTGGTGGCGAGCGGTGGCGTTACCAACGACACGGTGCTCGTCCTTGCCGGCACGACCGACGCTGGCACGACGGTCGCGGTCTTCAGCGGCACGACGAAGCTTGGTGACGCGACGGTTACGGGAACCAACTGGAACTACACGACGCCCACGCTCGCGGATGGCATCTACGCGTTCAAAGCCGTCGCGACCGACGCAGCGGGCAACGGTTCTGCGGATTCCGCGACGCACACCGTCACGATCAACACCATCCCGCCGCCGGCCCCGACCGGCGTGATAGGCGTTCCCGGAAACGGCCGGGTGACGGTGACGTGGGACGCACCTGCGGCCGGTGGCGTGCCGATCATTGAATACGTCGTCGAGTACAGAACCGGCAGCGGCACGACATGGATCCGCTCCGGGACGTCGGCCACGACGTCCGCGACGGTGGCCGGCCTGACGAATGGCACGCCCTATGTGTTCCGGGTGTCGGCGGTGAACGCAGTTGGCACTGGAGCTGGGGGGGAGTCTGCCGCGGTGACGCCGCGGACGGTGGCCGGCGCCCCGACCGGCGTGACAGGGACGCCCGCGAACAGGCAGGTGACGGTCAGGTGGACAGCGCCGGCCTCGAATGGGGGCGCGATGATCACGGGATACGTGGTCGAATACAGCAGCAACCGCGGCACGACATGGCTCCCCGGCGGCACGTCGGCGACCACGTCCGCCACCGTGACCGGGCTGCAGAACGGCACTGCGTACTTGTTCCGCGTCGCTGCCGTGAACGCGGCGGGCACGGGAGCTCCGGGACAGTCTGCCGCCGTAACGCCGTTCGAGCCGGTGGCGGCCCCTACTGGGCTTGCTGGCACCGTGAGCAGCGGCCGCGTGATCCTGTCGTGGCAGGCACCGGCTTTGCCGCCGCGACCGATCACCGATTACGTGATCCAGTTCAGGCGGGACGAGGTGGGCTCGGCGTGGACGACGTTCCGTGATGCCGTCACTCCTGCGCGGACCACCACCGTCACGGGGCTGCAGAACGGCGTCGCCTATCTGTTCCGCGTGGCGGCGGTCAACGCCAACGGCATCGGCCTGTTCACGGACGGCACGGCTCGATTGGTGCCGGTCGCGCCGCCTGCCGCCCCCTCGGGGGTCGTGGGCACTGGGGCCGCGGGAACGATTTCGCTCCGCTGGACGGCCCCGCCATCCACGAGCGTGGCGCCGGTAACGGGCTACGTCGTGCAATACCGGTCGGGAACGACGTGGGTAAACCTGCCACAGAGTTTCGGCAGCGACCAGACTTCGGCCACGATCACGACGTTGACGAATCCGGCCGGCTATCGGTTCCGCGTGGCGGCGCGCAACGCCGCCGGCATCGGCCCATGGTCGGCCGCGTCGGCCCTGATCCGGCCCCTCTGATCAGAGCGACGCCCGGCCAGTGGAATGCCACTGGCCGGGCGTCGTGGCTTGCGGAACGGATCGGCGGCGGGACGACCGGCCGCTACTCGGCGGCCGGCGTCGCACCCTTGACGCCCGTCGTGCGCTCGTCCTTGAGCATCATCAGACGCTCGATCTGGCCGAGCGATACGAGATGGGCATACACGGCGGGAATGTAGCCGCGGCGACGCATCTCCAGGAACACCTCGTCCGACACCTTCGCCAGCCGCTCCTCGTTGATCACCATGCTGCCGGCGAGCGTGCGGACCGTTCCGCCCTGTCGGACCTGCAGCTTCAGGGGCGTGAACAGGTCGTGCTCCCGCATGAATCGGCAGAACTCGCGGGTCAGGCCGTCCATCTGCTGCAGTTCCCCGAGATACTTCTTCACGTTCTCGATCACCGCCGTCGGCTGCCCGGCGTCGTCGAACAGAGCGTTGCCGTCGCTGTCGGTCACGAGCGGGCTGCCCTCGTCGATGCAGACGGTGAACTGGTCGGCCTTTCCAGTGGCCGCGAGGGCGAACGGATATCGCCGGATCACGGCCGGCACGTAGGAGGCATGCCAGCGGCCTGCGGCATCCACGTACAGATTCTCTCCCTCCTCGAGGCCCATCAGGGCTACCGGCGTGAGGCCCTGCCCGGCCTTGTCTTCGATGAACACGATCGGGTAGATCGCCGCCGCCCGTGCGAACTCATGCGCCATCACGGAAGCAAGTTGAAACCGCGAGGCGAACGAGAAGGAGTCGATCTGCTTGACCCGCTTGCGGGCATGCTTTTCCTTCGACACCGGCACGAGTTGCTGATACATGGGGAAACTCCTCGAGGGTTATGCGGAATGGATCCAAGATCCCGGTAGGACCGCGACGGTAGCCACGGTGACAGCGGTGGGCAAATTCCGCGGTCGAGCCCAGGGGGCGGCGTCAGGGGGTCGGCGCCGGGACGGGGGGCGTGGTCCCGTTGACCGTGATGGGCGACGCGGGCGTGGACACGGCGACGCCGTTGTTCTGCGTCTGCAGGTCGGTCGTGCTGGCCTGCTCGATCTGCAACGTACCCCCCTGGTTGTTGAGGACGAAGCCGCCCACGCCCGGCGGGCCGCCGGCGCTGCCGAGGTTCCCGGTGGCGTTGAGCGACAGCACGCTCGTCGCATCGAAAACGATGGCATTCAGGGAGTTTGCCGTGACGTTGATCTGGTTCGTGAGCACGGTCGCGTTCACCTCGCCCCCACCCAAGGCCTCGAGGCGGATACCGTCGATGCCCGCGGCCGCGGTGATCACCGATCCGTTCACCTTGAGCGTCGTCGTCTCGCCTGCGGCCGCCCGGGCCAGGATGCCCTGGCCTCCGGAGCTGGAGATCGTCGCCCCCGTGATCGCCGCCAGGGCGTTCTGCACCTCGATGCCGTTGGCCACCGCTCCGTCGATCGTGCCGCCGTTGATGTACACCCGGCCGCTGCCCGTGCCGGTGGGATCGGACGGGTTCGTCGTGTTGCGGATGAGCACGGCATTGCCGGCCACGAATCCGGCATTGTCGATGTTCAGGCTGCCGATCTGCACCTGGCCATAGACGCCGTCCACCAGCATGCCTAGGTTCTGCCGGCTGGTGATATCGACCGTGTTGAACGTGATCGAGTCGGTTGCCGGCGGCGACACGGTGTCGGTGATCGACAGCGACGTGCCCGCGGCCCCGACGATCGAAGTCGCACCGAGGACGGTAAGGTCGCTGTTGAGATTGTTGAGGCGGATGCCGTTGGCGACCGAGTCGGTGCTCACGAGGTTCAGGAACGTGAACCCGCTGCCCGCCACGCCGCCGGTTGTGCCTTGGGTGTTCTCCAGGTCGATGGCGGCGCCACCGGCGGCCGTGATCGTGGCCGGGTTGTTGAAATTGATTGTGCCGCCGTTCTTGGCGAGCAGGCCCGTGCCGTCGAGCGTGGTGACGTTGAGCGTGTTGAAGGAATAGCTCGTGGTTGGCACCGGTGTGGCGGCGTTGGTGATGTTCACGCCGATCGCGCCATTGTTGATGCCGGTCACCTTGGTGATGCCGAAGTCGGCCGCGAAACCCGGCAGGTTGTTGACGGCGTTGATGCCGTTGCCCGCGGGCGTGGTGACCGTCGTGGTGGCGATCGTCACCCTGCCGCTGGTCTCCGTGAGGTCGAGGCCCGGGCCCGTGCTGTCGGTGGAGGTGGCGCTGGCCAGCGTGATGTTCACATCGGCCTTGTTGGCGGCGATCGAGCCGCCCCCGGTGGCGGCGATCGTGCCGCCAGCCGTGGTCACGCCGGCGTTCTGGACCACGAGGCCGGTGCCGTCGGTCGTCTTCACCGTCACCTGGCCGAGCGAGACCTTCGTGGCGTCGACGGCGTTGTTCTGCAGCACGATGCCGTCGGCCGCTGCGCCGGCGGCCGTCGAGACCGTGGTGGTCGGCACCGAGACGGTCAGGTCTGGCGAGTTCTTGACGACGAGGCCGTCTCCCTGCGAATCGGTGACGGTGAGGCTCGTGCCGACGTTGAACTCGCCCGCCACGGTGTCGAGGAGCACGCCGTTGGTGGGGCTGTTCGCGCTCGACACCGTCGTGAACGTGACGCTGGCGTCGGCGACCTTAGTCATCGACACGGCCGGTGCGTTGACGACGTTGACGCTGCTCTTGCCGGTCACGTCTACGGTATTGACGTTGCTGGCCAAAAATCCGGTGGCAGTGTTGTTGGTGTCGGTGAGCGCGACGGTCAGGTTGTTGAATTGCGACGTGCCGGCATTGTTCTGCAGGTTCACGCCCGCGTAGCCCGGACCGCTCGTGCCGGCGGCGTTGATCGTCACGCCGTCGAAGGTCTGGTTGCCTGAACTGTTGGCCACGAGGATGCCGTTTTTCTTGCTCGAGATCACGGCAGCCTGGCTGCCCGGCACGGTGCTCTTCACGACCACGTCGCCAGCGGCGTTGGTGACCGCGATGCCGTCGCCGGTGTCGATGAAGGGCTGGCCGGCGTTGGCCGTGAGCGTGACGGTGCCGCCGAGCGTGTCGTGGACGGCGAGCAGGTTGCTCTGGGTGTTGACGATCGTGCCATTGGCGAAGTCGATGTCTGGGGCGCCGCCGTCGACCACCACCGAGCCGTCGGTCATGCCGGTGATGTTGACCTGGCGGAAGACGGCGCCGCCGGTGGCGTTGTCGATGGAGATGCCGGTTCGCGGCCCGGGGCCTACGCCGCTGATGTTCATGTTGCTGGCGAACGCGGCGCGATTGCCGCTTGACATGTTGCCCGAGCCGGAGATGCCGACGGCGGAGTTCTGGATCGTGAAGTTGTTGGCGTACAGGCCGTCGGTGAGGTTGATGCTCGCGCCCGTCGGGTTGGAGAGCACCGGCACGCCGTTGGTGGCGACGGCGATGTTGAGCGGGCCGCAGCAAACCGTGGGGATCGCGTAGGCCTGGCCGTCGCCGATGAAGTATTGGTTCGCGGCCAGCGGTGAGAAGGTGCCGGCGTAGGCGTTAATCGGCGTGCCGTCGGCCGCCAGTCCGCTCAGGCCGCGGTTGACGAGGACGATGTCGTAGGGGTTCGTGGCCGCGGCGTTGGCCTCGGCGATCGTCCGGTAGGGGGTCTCGGCCGTGCCGTTGCCCAGGCCCGGGGCGGCGTTGTTGACGTGGAACGCCCGCCAGGGGGTGCCGGTGGCGGGGTTGAGGGCGAAGACCGGCGTCTGGTGGGCGCGAACGATGTGCTCGTTGCGCATCATCGGCTGCTCCATCTGGTCGGGCACGTTCCGCCGGCGGCTGCCCCCCATCCGGTAGGTGAGCCGGGCGAAGCCCGTCCAGTCGAAGTAGCTGTCGTTGTTGGCCTGGAGCGAGAAATCCCAGTTCTCGATGAACGTCATGTCGAGGCGGGTGTAGACGCCGCCGAACCAGGGCACCACGTCCTGGCCGGCCTGGGGGCCCGTCGTCCAGTTGTAGCGCGAGTTGCCCAGGGCGTAGCCGCCCACGCTGATCATGCCGGCCCAATCGCTGAGGCCGGGGATGTAGGCGCCGACCTCGAGGTCGGCACCGGAGAGAGCGCTGTCGAGGCCATACTGGCACATCACGTAGTTCTGATAGAAGGGCGAGTTCGGCGCGCCGGCGGTGTAGGCCGTCGTGCCCACGGGCATGTAGCCGTTGCTCCGCAGGTTGCCGAAGTCGGTGAGCCACTCACCGCTCACGCCCACCTGGTTGTACGAATGGCCGAACTGCCCGTACTCGGTGCCGCAGACGCCGAACGCGGGGTACTGGTTCTGGTCGCCGTCGTAGTCCCAGTAGACGCCGACACCCAGCAGGCTGCCGCCAAGGAACTGCTTGCGGACGAGGCCGACGTTCGAGAAGAAGCCGCCGTTGACCGACAGGTGGCCGCGCAGGTCGGCGGACCAGAGGCCGCCGAGGTCGTCCTCGGAATACGGAATGAACCCGCCGAGCGTCATGTAGCTGCCGTTGTAGCCGAGGCCGCGGTCAGCGGCGTTGAGACCGTAGTAGAGGTAGCCGGGACCGTTGAGGTTGAGCCCCTGGAAGCCCGCCACGGCCCGGTTCACGATCCCGCCGGTTGGCGCCATCGCCATCTGCCCGGTCTGCGCCTCGGCGAACGAGGGGGCGGCGGCCGTGCCGGCGGCGATCAGCGCCAGCGTGGCGGCCCGCCGGGCTTTCCGCTGCCATTCAGCCGCCCGGAGGCGGATCGCCCGAAGGCGCGCGGAGGCCCGTTTTCCGAAGCGATTGACGGCTTTCCTGCTCATCGGAGTCGCGTCCCTGGCGTGGGCCGGTCGTCCGGGCAGGGCGGTCCCCGCGCCGAAAAACCGGCATGATCGTCAGGAGTGATCGACCCGCCCCGACCCGATCCATGAGCATTTCCCGCAGATGGTCCGGATGCGGCAGGGACGGGCGGGCTTGCCTAGTTTGCCAGGGCTGAAGATTTCGCCGTGACGCCCAAGCCGGCTCCGGGACGGCATGAGTCGCGTCGCTGGCGGCCGCACGCCACGCTCCGCATCCTCACGCCGATCCCGTCGCCTCCTTCAGGAGAGATGGGATGCGCAGTGGCGTGGGCGAGCCGCCGTCAGTCTTCCAGCCGGAAGCGGCTGACCGTTTCGGTCAGGCCGTCCACGGCCGACACCATGTGCTGCGAGGCGTCCTTGAACTCCCGCAGCGCATCGGCGGCGGCCCGGGAGCCGTCGGTGAGCGTGACCAGGGCCTCGGTGATCTGCTGGGCACCGGCCGCCTGGGCCTGCATGCCCTGCTGCACGTGCTCGAAGCGGTCCGAGAGGCCGTGCACCTTGTCGATCACCTCGGTGAACTGGCCGCTGATCCCGGCCACGCGGGCCACGCCCTCCTTCACCTCCGCCGCGAACCGCTCCATCTCCCCGACCCCCGCGTTCACCGCCGTCTGCATCTGCTCCACGAGCCGCTCGATGTCGAGCGTGGCCACGGCCGTCTGGTCGGCGAGCCGGCGGATCTCCCGGGCCACGACGATGAAGCCCTGGCCATACTGACCCGCCTTCTCCGCCTCGATGGCGGCGTTGATGGAGAGGAGGTTCGTCTGATCGGCCACCTTCGTGATCGTGGTGATCACCATGTTGATGTCCTCGGCCCGCTGCCGGATCGCCGCCAGCCGCCCGGCGAACTCGGAGGTGGACTGCTCGAGGTGGGCCATTGTCTCGCCCACCTCGACCAGGTCGCCCCGGCCCGCGTCGGCCACCTGGGCCGTCTCCGCCGCCACGGCCGCCACGTCGTTCATCGTGCCGAGCAGCTCGCGGCCGGTGACGGAGATCTGCCGGCTCGCCACGGCGGCCTCGCTCGTACTCGCCCCCAGCGATGCGATCGCCGTCTCCTGCTGCCGTCCGGCCGCCGAGAGCTGCCGGGCCGTGGCGTTGAGGTCGAAGCTCGCCTGCTTCACCTGCGACACGATGCCGCGGAGGCTCGACGTCATGGCCCCCACGTCCCGCAGCAGCTGGCCCGTTTCGTCGCCACCGCGGACGTCGATCGTGCCGGTGAGGTCACCCTGCGCCACCCGCCGCGAGGCCGCCACCGCCCGACCGATCCGCCGCGTGAGCGTGCCCGTCAGCCACGTCATCAGGCCGATCACACCCGCCATCCCGGCTGCCGCCAGGCCCGCCGATGTCAGGAGCGGCCCCTGCACGCGGCCGATGATGTCGCTGCGGCGGAACTGCATGACGACCGTCCAGCCGCCGGTCGGCACGCGGGCGGCGGCATACAGGCAGGCCGCGCCGGTCAGCGGGTCGGCGTCGCGGACCACGCCGCCGATCGTCACGGCCCGGTGGAAGTCGCCCAGGATCTTGCCGTAGGGAGTGTCGGCCAGCGGCTTGGCCCGCAGGTCTTCGGCCTTCGCGGTTGCGGCGATCACCCTGCCGAGCCGGCTGACGAGAAACACCTCCACGTTCCAGCCCGCTAGCTTCTGCTGTTGCTTGATCGTGTCCAGGTCGGTCGCCACCTTGTCGAGCGCCCGGTCCACGCCGGCCACGCCCACGAACCGTCCGTTGATCACGATCGGATAGGTCTGCTCGACCATCAGCCGGCCGTCGTAGTCGTAGGGCTCGGTGACCAGCGCCTTGTCGGCCTGGCTCGGGTCGAGAAACCGCTCCTTGCAGCCGGCGTAGTACAGGCTGTCGAGCATCACCAGCCGCGTGAGGAAGATGCCCGGCCCGCCGCTGCGGTCGCGAAACCAGTAGGGGATGAACCGGCCGTCGGGCCCGAGGGCCTGCGGCGGAATCCGGGCCAGGGCGGCGGCCGAGGTCTGGTCGGCCATTGGTTCGGGCGCGGGCAGGGCCGCTTCCTGCGGCGCGGTCTGCGCCGCGGCGGCGGTCGCGGCCGCGGCGCGGGCGTCGAGGCCGTCGGCGTCGGGCTCGAAGCCGTAGGAAACACCCACGAACTGCGGATGCGACTCGAGCACGTCGCGGGCCAGCCGCAGGGCGTCGAGACGGCGGCCGAGGAGGCCGTTCTCGGCGGCCATCGCCATCCCCCGCGCCGCCGTCACCGCCTCCAAAGTGCCGCGATCGATGTCGGCGGCGATCATCTTCACCCGATCGACGAGGATCTCCTCGCCGCAGCCGAGCAGCAGCGACCGCATCCGGAGGAAGTTCATCCCGAGGACGCCGGTCAGGATCGCCACCGCGGGCACGACGCCCAACAGCAGCATGCGGGTGCGGATGCCGAGCGCGGGAAGGTGCATGCGGAGATCGTGAAGCGGGAAATGGGCGTTGCAAACCGAGCAGACTGTGGAATAAGTCTGCCCGAGCAGGATGTGAGGAATGCCGACCGTGGAAACCCTCGGCGTTTCCACCGGTCGGCCAAGTGGACAAAGGCCAGGGAGGGCTTTGTCAACGGGAATCTAGGTTACCGTCGGGAAAATCGCAGGTCCCGTTTCCCGCATTCGCCCGGCACTCCCCGGCACAAAATCGCTCCAGCCCGTATAACCAGGCGTTCCCGGCCGCTCCGGCCCGGCGCCCCGCTCCGTGAAGCCCCCGCCATGTGGCAGCTCCAGGCCTACGACGCGCTCCTCTTTGACTGCGACGGCACGCTGGCCGACACGATGCCCGCCCACTACCGGGCCTGGCTGCACGTCACCGGCGCCCACGGCATCGCCTTCGACGAGCAGCGGTTCTATGGCCTCGGCGGCCGGCCCACCCGCGATATCCTCGCCACGCTCGCCCGCGAGTCCGGGCTCGATCTCGACCTCGATCACGGCGTGCAGCAGAAGGAGGCTGCCTTCCTCGCCCAGCTCGACCGTGTGGCGGCGATCGATCCGGTGGTCGACGTCGTGCGGCGGTCGCGGGGCCGGGTGCCGATGGCCGTGGTGACCGGCGGCCACCGGGCCGTGTGCACGCGGATCCTGGAGCATGTCGGCATCGCCGCCGCCTTCGACACGCTCGTCGCCAGCGAAGACACGGATCGCCACAAGCCGGAGCCCGAGCCCTTCCTGGAGGCCGCGCGGCGGCTCGGCGCCCGGCCGCAGCGGTGCGTCGTGTGGGAGGACAGCGACCTCGGCATCGAGGCGGCGCGGCGGGCCGGCATGGAGTGGATCGATGTGCGGTCGATCCACATGCCTGCGCGGGTGAGCCAACCATGACGCGGCCCGCGGTCACCCTCGACGCCGTCCGGCAGGCCCACGAGCGGATTCGCTCCGGCATCCAGCGGACGCCCTGCCCGGCGAGCATCCCGCTCTCCGAGGCGACCGGGGCGCAGGTGTTTTGCAAGCTCGACCTCCTCCAGCGGACGGGCAGCTTCAAGGAACGCGGGGCCCGCAACGCGCTGCTCCTGCTCGACTCGGCCCAACGGCGCCGCGGCGTGGTGGCGGCCTCGGCCGGCAACCACGCCCTCGGCCTGGCCTATCACGGCAAGCTGCTCGACATTCCGGTGACGGTCGTCATGCCGCGGTTCGCGCCGCTGGTGAAGATGGCCACCTGCCGCCGGCTCGGCGCCCGCGTGATCCTCGAAGGGGAGACCTTCGACGACGCGCGGCGGCTGGCCGTCGAGATCGCCGCGGCCGAGGGGCTCGAGCGGGTGCACGGCTTCGACGACCCGCGGGTGATCGCGGGGCAGGGGACGATGGCCCTGGAGATTCTCGAGGACGTACCCGACGCCGACGCGATCATCGTGCCCACCGGCGGGGCCGGCCTGCTCGCGGGCGTGGGCATCGTGGCCAAGGCCTTGCGGCCCGACATTCGCATCATCGCCGTCGAGCCGGCCGCGGCGCCGAGCTTCAGCGCGTCGCTGGCGGCGGGTCGCCCCGTGCAGGTGCCGATCCGGCCGACCCTCGCCGACGGCCTGGCGGTGGGCCGCGTGGGCGACGTGTCGTTCGCCCTGGCCGCGCCGCTCGTGGACCAGGTGGTGACGGCCGGAGAAGCGGGCCTGGCCCTGGCCGTGCTGCGGCTGCTGGAACTGGAGAAGACGGTCGTCGAGGGGGCGGGCGCGGCGGCGCTGGTGCCGCTGCTCGCCGGCGACTGCCCCGACCTGCTCGGCCGCAAGGTGGTGATCCTCCTGTGCGGCGGCAACATCGATCTCACGATCCTCGACCGCGTCATCGACCATGGCCTGGCCGCCGACGGCCGCCGCTGGCGGTTCACCACGCAGATCAGCGACCGGCCCGGCGGGATCAGCCGGCTCACCGCCGCGATCGCCGCCGCGGGGGCGAGCGTCCGCGAGATCGTGCATGACCGGGCCTTCTCCGGGCCGGACGTCTTCTCCACCGCCGTCGAGGTGACGGTCGAGACCGCCGACCGCGAGCACGTCGCCGCGCTCGCCGAACGGCTCCGCGCCGACGGCTTCACCATCGTCCCCGCGACGAACTCCTGACCCGCCCCGCGGCGCACGTGGCGCAAGCCCCCAGGCTTGCGCATGGACGCTTCCAAGAAGCCCCGGGCGGGAGCCCGGGGACTCCGGGCATGAAGGCCACCCCGCTTTCCATGCGGCAAGACGGCGAGTGATTTCCCGGTTTGCACCCGCATCGCATGGCAACCGGGAAGGTTCGCCACCCGGAGTCCCCCGGCTTCCGCCGGGGGCTTTTTGTGTGGGTCACGGGTGAGTCGATCCGAAGGCAAAACTGGAAACCGCACACCACGAAACCTTCCGCCGGGGGCTTTTTGTGAACGGCGCGCCAAGAAGCCCCGGGCGGGAGCCCGGGGACTCCGGGCCTGAAAGCCGCCCCGCTTTCCATGCACCGTGAGACCCTGCGGGTCGTGCGGGTCGCGTGGGGCTCCGAAAAATCCTTGGGGCCGTCCGCGGCGCCGCGTCGAAATCGGGGGATGCGACATCGGGCCGGATGCCGCATGACGACAGGAGCGTCGGTCATGATCACTCATCAAAACGGCCTGTTCGTGCCGGTGGCGCGAGCCGTCCCCACATCCCCCGAAACGGACCGCGAACGCGAGCGGCTGCGGCAGGAACTCCTCCGGCGGATCATCGACCGGGAGACCCGCCGCCAGTCGGCGCGGGGTGCACCCCGCTGACGGCCCGGTGACGACGGGCAGGAGGGAACCATGCAAAGCATCAACCGCCTCCGCCTCGCCGCCTGTCTCGCCTTGCTGGGATGCGTCGCGGCCGTCCAGCCCGCCGTCGCCCAAGCGGCGCCATGGGGCTGGGGCCTGGCCGGCAACCCGACGGCGAACTGGTCCCCCGAGGCGGTGGCCGATTATCTGCTCACCGGTCAGACGCCGCATCCGGCCGTGTGCCGGATCGTGGCCCCCGAACAGGACGGCACGTCGCTCGGCTCCGGCGTGCTCGTGGACGTGAACCGCGCCCAGGGGCTCGTGCTCACCAACTGGCACGTGATCCGCGAGAGCCGCTCCGCGGTGCTCGTGCAGTTTCCCGACGGCTTCCAGTCGGCGGGCACCGTGGTCCGCTGGGACGAGGCCTGGGATCTCGCGGCCATCGTCATCTGGAAGCCGCATGCCACGCCCGTGTCGCTGGCCGGGGCGGATCCAGCGCCCGGCGAACCGCTCACGATCGCCGGCTTCGGCCGCGGCACGTATCGCGAGGAGACCGGCGGCTGCACGGAGTATCTGTCGCCCGGCACCGGCTATCCGAAGGAGTTCGTCGAACTCCAGGCCACCGCACGGCAAGGCGACTCGGGCGGCCCGATTTTCAACGAGCGGCGTGAGCTGGCCGGCCTGCTCTTCGGCCAGAACGGCGGCCGCACGATCGGCAGTTGTTCGTCGCGGGTGCGCACGTTTCTGGCGAGTGCCGGCTCGCGCGGCTTCACCCCCACGCCGATCGCCGAGTTCTCCGCCGCCAAGGCGGTGGATCGGGCCCTCGGGGCGCCGGTGCAGCCGCAGGTGCAGTTGGCCGCGGCGCTCGACGGCGCGGTCCAGCGATCGACGCATGTGCCTGGACCCGTGCCACCGCTGCCACCTGGAGCTCCGCCGGCGGTGTTCGCCGCCGCACCGGCGCCGGGGGGCGATCTCTGGTCGGCTGTGCGGCCGATCCTCGACCCGTTCGGCAACGGTCCGGCGCTGCTCTCCACCGCCGGCGGCCTGGCGCTGGTGTTTCTCGGCCTGCGGACGATGTTCGGCGGGCGGCGGCGGCCGCCGGTCAACGCTTCGGAGTCTTGGTGACCGTCGCCTTGTTGATGACGACGGGCTGCACCGGGCGGTCACCGGCTCCGGTGCGGACGTCGCCGATCGCCTTCACCACGGCCAGGCTGTCGGCGTCGGCGGTGCGGCCGAAGGCGGTGTATTGGTTGTCGAGGTGCGGCACCCGCTCCAGGCAGATGAAGAACTGGCTGCCAGCGGAGTTCGGATCGTTGGTGCGGGCCATCGAGAGCACGCCCGGCTCGTGCGGCGTCTTGTTGAACTCGGCCGGGATCTTGTAACCCGGGCCGCCTGTTCCGGTGCCTTCCGGGCAGCCGCCCTGGATCATGAAGCCCTTGATGATGCGGTGAAAGCCGACGCCGTCGTAGAAGCCGCTCTCGGCGAGCGCCACCATGTTGCGGACGTGTCCCGGGGCGTTTTTCGCATCGAGATCGAGGCGGATCGTGCCGGCGGTGGTGTCGAACGTGACCTGGTGGTCGAAGCCGTCGAGATCGACGGCCTTGGCGGCCTTCTGCAGATCGGCGGGGCTGGGCTTGGGCATCGGTGCTCCTGGGACTTGGGGAAACGGCCTATACTCTGACTTCGATGGATGCGAATCCAGCGGGCAGTCGGAGCGGCGCTGATCTCGCGGGGAGAAGCCTGGGAGGATACCGGGTCCTGCGCCGCCTGGGTAGTGGCGCGATGGCCGACGTCTACCTCGCCGAGCAGGAGTCGCTCGGGCGGCAGGTGGCGGTGAAGGTGCTGCGGCCGGAGACGACGCGGCATCGCGGCGCGGTGGAGCGGTTCGCGCAGGAGGCCCGGGCGGCGGCCGCCCTCGTGCACGGCAACATCGTGCAGATCCACGAGGTGGCCTGCATCGACGGCGTGCACTTCCTGGTCGAGGAGTATGTCGCGGGCCCGTCGCTCAAGGCCTGGCTCGCGGTCCGCGGGCCGCTCGACGCGCGGCAGGGGCTCGCCGTGCTCTCCCAGGTGGGCTCGGCGCTCGCGCGGTCGGCCCAGCAGGGGATCGTGCATCGCGACATCAAGCCGGAGAATCTGCTCGTGACCCGGGCCGGCGAAGTGAAGGTCGCCGATTTCGGTCTGGCCCGCGTGCTCTCCTCCGACGTCGAGCTCACGCAGGATGGCATGACGCTGGGCACGCCCCTCTACATGAGCCCGGAGCAGGGGCAGGGCAGCGCCGTCGATGCTCGCAGCGACCTCTATTCGCTCGGGGCCACGGTCTATCACCTGCTCGTCGGCCATCCGCCGTTCACCGGCCCGACGCCGGTGAGCGTGGTGATGGCCCACATCCAGGAGCCGCTCATGCCGCTGGCCACGCTGCGGCCCGACCTGCCGGCGGGATTGTGTGGCATCGTGGAGCGGCTGTTGGCGAAGGCCCCCGCCGAACGGTACGAGACACCGGTCGACATGCTGCACGCGGTGGAGGAAGTGGACGCGGCGATCCGGCCGCGCGGCCGGCGTGTGGAGTCGCCGCTGATGTGGCACGAGGATGATGCGGAGTGGCTCGGCGCCGGCACGGACGACCCGCGGTCGGCGGCGGGAGCCGAGGCCGCGCCGGCGACGCCGCGAGCCCGGGCGGCGACGGTGGCGCTCCGTGAGGCGACGCAGCACCTGCGAGCGGCCGTGGCCCGCGATCGCGACCTGGCTGCGGCGCGTCGTCGGCTGTGGCTGGGCACCGCGGTGACGGCGGCGTTGGCCCTGGCAATTGGCTTCGGGATCGGGCGGGCGCGCGGGCGGCGGTCGGAACTCTTCCGCCTCCGGCGGTAACGGCTTGTGGGGGGCGGACGGGCCCGTTTTTTCAGCCGCAAGGCGGCTGGCGCGGCTGGTGCGCGGCCCGTTCAAGTATGCTTGACTCCGCATCCGACATTGCTAGAACCACTATGTCGGTCCCAGCGGCCGACAGACGCCCCCATCGTCTAGTGGCCCAGGACGTCGGGTTCTCAGTCCGAAAACCGGGGTTCGACTCCCCGTGGGGGTATCCGAGCACCTGTACACCTCGCGATCTGCGGGGTGTGCAGGTGTTTTTGTTTCCGGTGATCGCTCCGGATTGCATCTGATCGCGCCTGATTGGCCCGTTTCACGGCCCGGAAAATTACGACCTCGAGGCCCGCTCGAAGTCCTCGTCGGTCACCATTTGGGAGTGATCCTCGGCGACATCACGGGAGTTTCCGAGCCACGCATGGAAGACGTGCGCGGGCTCGGTCCGCATGAGTTCCGTCTCGCGGCTGGCCCGCAGGTTCACGAAGAGCTTGGGCCACTGGGCGACGGCGGCTGCCGGAAGTGAGCGGCCGCTGCCGCCGCCATATCGAGAACCCACCGCAGGCCAGGCCGGCGAGGGCCATGGCGATCGTCGACGGTTCGGGCACGATCGCCTCGACCCGCAGGAGTCCCCGTGCCGTCCCCTGGTAGAGCACGCCGGACGGACTGATCATGCTCACCATCTGCAGCGGGTTGTCGCCGGACGCGGATCCGTAGGGGGTGCTGCTCACGAGATGGCCGGTGGCGGGATCCACCGTGATCAAACTGTAGGTGCCGGACGTCAGGCCGACGGTATAGATCAGGTTGTCGGCGAGCGACAGCCTTGGCTCGGCGGCCGACGCGATCGTCTGGGTCTGCCAGATGGTCGTCAGGCCGATGCCGTCCGGGAGCACGTCGACCCGCTGCATGCCTCCCACGAACGGCGCCGATGCGGGGATGCTCGTGCCGCTCTCCGCCGACGCCGGATACTGGTAGCCGTAGGTGCTCGGGTAGTAGATGCTGCTGCCGACGGCGATCGCCGCGTCCTCGTTCCCGCTGTTGGTCCCGGAGATGAGGAACGGCACCGAGCCGATCAGGGTTCCAGACGTCGTGCTGTAGACGAGGATGTTTTCCTACGGATAAGCGTTGTCGGTGATCGTGAGGTATTCGTATCCGGTGGTGGGGCCGAAAAACACCGGCGTCGCGTCCGTGCCCCAGCTGAGCTGTTCGGGCTTGCGGGCCGGGCCACGGTCGTAGACCTCGCGCCAGACCTGCTCGGGACCACTCGCACCCGACTGGAAAAGATACAGGGCCGACGTCGACGCAACGGCCACGCCGGTGGGCGATGACGAAATGCTGTTGGCGACCTGTTCGCCAGCGGGCAGCGTGAAGGCCGACGTCTGACTCCAGGTGGGGTCGTAGTAGCCGACGACGGCGCCCGAGGTGCCCGACGTGCCCTGGGCGGTCGCGAACCAGACGCGTCCTTGGTAGTCGGGCACGAGGCCGACGACGTCGGGATAGCCGATCGACACCGACGAATCGACCGTGAGGCTCCACGTGCCGCTCTGCTGGGCGTAGGAGATTCGCTCCAGTTCGCCTTTGGCGTTCACCAGCACGAGTCGGTTGTTGTTGTTGTTGTTGTTGTTGTTGTTGTTGTTGTTGTTGTTGTTGTTGTT
>CAZJHQ010000028.1:0-42592 GCA_964545915.1 uncultured Candidatus Kuenenia sp.
GCGGCGGCCATGCCAACCACACGATGTTCTGGGAGACGATCGGCAAGGGCAAGGGCGGCGAGCCGGCCGGGCACCTCGGCGAGGCGATCCGCTCCGTGTTCGGGGGCTTCGCAAACTTCAAGGAGGAGTTCACCAAGGCCGCCATGGGCCGGTTCGGCAGCGGCTGGGCCTGGCTGTCTGTGGGGCCGCAGGGCAAACTGGTCGTGGAGAGCACGGCCAACCAGGACAGCCCGATCATGCACGGAAACAAGCCGCTGCTCGGCATCGACGTCTGGGAGCACGCCTACTATCTGCTCTACCAGAACCGGCGGGCCGATTACGTCAACGCGTTTTACAACGTCATCGACTGGGACGCGGTCGGCAAGCGATTCGCGGCCGTCGGAAAATAACGGCCGTCTGGCAAGCTGCGGCGGCTGCGTCGACTGCGATTGCCGTTGACGCGGCCGCCTGGCGGCCCCTATTTCCACACCTCCCGGCGGGGCTGTCTCCGGCCGGTTTTCTGCGGAGGTGCGCATGAACGTGAATGTTGCCGGACGGTCTTGCCCGGCATGGTCTGCCGCGGCTCTCGTGGTCGGTGGCCTGCTCGTCGCCAGCGCGACTGGCTGCAAGACGGGCACCGCGGGCATGAAGCCCTCGTGGTGGACGTTCGGCGGCGGGCCCAAGGAAGAGGCCTCCAAACTCGCAGCGGCGCCGTCGTTCAACGGCGGCACCGAGAAGCCTTCTGCATCGGCGAAGCCTTACCCCACGACCACGACGCCCAACGGCTACGTGCTCAACGGCGGTTCGCCAACCGCCGGTGCCGTTGCTACCGCGGAGCCGCCGGCAGCGACCGCGCCGGTGACCTACGGCGTCACGCCCCCTCCCGCCAAGGCCGATCCGGTCGCCATCGCCACGGCGCCCGCCGGCGCGACCTCCGCCCCGACTGCTGGCTCGCTCTCCGCGATCTCGCCGCAGGTCGGGCCCTACGCCACGCTGCCCTCCGAACCGCCTGCGGCACCGAACGACCTGCCGCCAGTGCAGGCCATCAGCGCGGCGGCGCCGGCTGCGACCGGCGCCGCTGGCTACGGCACACTGCCGCCGCCGCCAGCCACGCCGCCAGACATGCAGCGTGTTGCCGACGCCCGCGGGGCAGCCGGATGGCCTGCTCAACAGCCAGCGTCTGTATCCGCCGGCTCTCGCTATGAGTCTGCCACCGGCAGCCGTTTTGGGGGCGGCGGCTCGGCAATCGATCAGGCTCTTCCGCCGCCGGCCGCAGCGGCGTTCCCCGCCGCCATGCCCGCGGCGCTCGAACCGTTGCCTGCCGCGTCTCCGTCGGCCGTGGCTCCGCTGGCGGTTCCGCCGCAGGCGCCGGCGTCGGGATTTCCAGCGCCGCCGGCCGCCGGTTTGCCGTCTGCGGCTCCAGCTTCGGTGCCGCCGCCGCGCCGTCCCGATCCCGTGTACCGGCCGGGCGGCACGTCGAGTTACCGGCCGAACCGGGCGATTCTTGTTGCGGACGCGCCCGAGGCACAGGCGGGCGACGTTCGCACGGTGGGCTTTGACGCTCCGGTGACCGCGGCGCCGTGATCGCAATCGTCCCGCGCTTCGCGGCGGGCGGCGCGGTAGGCTCGAAGGCATGCGATATGTGAAAGCCGTGGCCTGGCTGTTGGCCGGCTGGGGACTGACCTGTCAGGCCGTCGGCGTGCCGTCCGGAGAGGACGATCGGCTCCGGGTCGATGTGCGCGGCACGCTCGCTTTGCCCGCCGAGGCGCCCGACGCCGACGGCAATCCCGTGCGGATCACAGGTATCAGCGGCGTGACCTGGCTCGGTGACGACCGCTACATCGCCGTCCTCGACAACAGCGATCTGCTGCTTCGTTTTGCGCTCGATCTCTCGCCGGCGGGCCAGCCCCTGGCAGTCCGTGCCCTGCGGGCCGTGCGGCTCGCCGCCGGGCACGATTTCGAGGATGTCGCCGTCTGCCCCGAGCCGCTCCGGGTCCGGATCGCCACGCGGCAGGCGCGCCAGCAGGCTCGCGATCCCGGAGCCTGTCTCCTGCTTGCCGAGGAGGACACGCCGGCGATTCGCGCCGTGTCGCAGCAGGGGGGCGACCTGCTCGGGATCGTGCCGTTGCCGGAGAACATGCGGCAGCGCCGACTGAATCGCGGCCCCGAGTCGCTGGCCGTCGATCCCGACGACGGCAGCATCTGGACGGCCAATGAGGAGGCGTTGACCGGCGATGGCCCGGCGGCGCGCGTCGGCGGCGGCACAGTCGTGCGGGTCGTGAAGATTCCGCTTCCCGCAAATCCGCCGCGGGCCGTCCGACAGTTTGCCTACCTGGTCGAGCCGCCCCACGCTTTTGTCCGCATGCTCGCGGGCGAACCACTCTCCGGGGTTTCCGCGATCGTGGCCCTGGGCGCCGGCCGCCTGCTCGTGCTGGAGCGTGCGGCCGGCCCGGGAGTGCCGCCGTTCAAGAGCCGGATTTTCTTGGTCGACACGACGCACGCGGCCGACGTCGCGGCCGTGGATCGCGACCTCGCCGACCGGGATGAAGACTTTCTGGGCAAGAGGCTCCTGTGGGAAGACTCGCTCGGCTGCAACCTCGAGGGCTTGTGCCTGGGGCCGCCGCTGCTTGACGGCAGCCGGGCGCTCGTGGCTGTCGCCGATAACGGCGGCCTCAGCACGCCGAATACGCTCGTCAGCCTGGCGCTTCGGCTGCCGTCACGCCGTCGCTAGAGCGCATCCGTCTTTGGCGGAGCACCGGCGTCGGCGGCGGCAGAATACGCCGCTGCGCGGTCTTTCTCATTCTCGCTGTGGCCCGGCGGCCGTCCGGCCGGATCACCAGCCCATGACCATGTTCGACTCGATCACCTTGCGGGCTCGGTCGAGATCGTCACCCGTCTCGTGCATGTAGAGACGGATGGCGTGGAGCTTGTCGCCCGCCGCCCGCGACAGGCATTCGCGGGCCGTGTTGCAGGGGTTGATCCGCGAGTCGGTGAGTCCCAGGGCCGACTTCGAGATCACCCACGTGTCACGCGGCCGGCGGGTAAGCCGCACCACCTTCTCCCCAGGGTAGGCGTCTTCCACGACCGCGGCCGCTGCCTGCTCGTCGACCGCCCAGGAGATGATGATGTGGGCGCTCGTCTCGATCTCGAACAGCGGCATGGGTCGGGTCTCCGCGGCGGTGCCGGGAGACTACGCGACTCATGTGGGCCGGTCAAACCCGCCCGTGCCGCTGATCGCCGCGACCGTGGGTTTTGACTAAGATATTGGATATTGGGCTTCGGTCGAGGAGTGCGGAAGACGGAGTGGCGGCCCTGCACATACTGGCGCACCATGCAGTACGACCGACTCGGATTTCCGATTCCCCGCGATTTTGAGCCGGCCGCGCCGCGGGGCCGGCGTGGGGCCACGCCTCGGCAAGCGGATCCGCGCGATCGGTTCGCGGACGCGGAACCGTCGGCTGCGCCCGACCGTGGCCGGGTTGCCGGGCCGCTGAAGCGGTTTGTGCTGCTGGCGGCCCTCGGCGCGGTCGTCGTGCCGGCCTTGGTCTGGCCATTGGTCGGCCCGCTGGCCCGCGAAGCGGTCGTGCAGTGGTCACTCGAGCGGGCGGCCGTGCGGGAAGCCCGCGGCGACGTCGCCTCAGCCGTGGCGGAAGTGGGGCGTGCGATCGATTGGCTCGACGCCGCCGACGCCCAGGGGCGCGGCCGCCTGCATTGCTGGCGGGCGAACCTGTTGCTGGAGAGTCGACAGACCGCAGCGGCCATCGTCGAGGCCGGCCGGGCGGCCGCCCTCGTGCCGACATCCGCGCTGCCGCGCCGCACGCGGGCGTTGGCCCACGTGGTCGCGGGGGACGTCGAGGCGGCTCTGGCAGATGCGCAGGCCGCGGTCGACCTGTCGGGCGCGGAGAATCCGGAGGCGCTCAATCATCGGGCCTACATCCGGGCGCTCGTGGGCCGCGACCTGGAGGCCGCGCTCGCCGACATCGAGTTGGCCCTCGCGGGCAGCGGCGGCGACGCGCCAGAGTTTCTCGACACGCGGGGCTTTATTCTCCACCTGCTGGGCCGACATCGCGAGGCGATCGATGACCTGAATCAGGCGATCGGCAGGACGCAGCAGTCGCGCCGGCAGGTGGCCGGCCTCGCCGGCCGGGCCGATCCCGACGATATCGCCTACCGGCTGCGGTCACTCGATCACGCGCTGGCGGTGATGCACCATCACCGGGGCCTCGCCTGCCGCGCCATCGGCCTCGAGCGGCAGGCAGCCCAAGACTTTGAAGTGGCGGAACGAAAAGGCTTCGACCCCGCCCGCGGCGTGCTCTAGTTTTCCGTGGACAAAGCCATCCATGGCCTTTGTCCACTTGATCGACCGCAGGCAACGCCAAGGGTTGCCTGGGTCGATGGCCGTCGCATCCTGCTCGGGCAGACCTGTTGCCTGGTCTGCGAGTTTTCCGTGGACAAAGCCATCCATGGCCTTTGTCCACTTGATCGACCGCAGGCAACGCCAAGGGTTGCCTGGGTCGATGGCCGTCGCATCCTGCTCGGGCAGACCTGTTGCCTGGTCTGCGAGTTTTCCGTGGACAAAGCCATCCATGGCCTTTGTCCACTTGATCGACCGCAGGCAACGCCAAGGGTTGCCTGGGTCGATGGCCGTCGCATCCTGCTCGGGCAGACCTGTTGCCCGGTCTGCTAGTTTTCCGTGGACAAAGCCATCCATGGCCTTTGTCGCGGACGGCGAAATCCGCTCGTTTCCGGCGGCAAAAGCCGGTGCTGTTGCGGCGGAAAATTGCCGATATACTTTCGGCTCGCGAGGCGAAACTGCCCAACGGCCGATACCGGCCCACGGGGGTGTAGCTCAGTTGGTTAGAGCGCCAGCCTGTCACGTTGGAGGCCGCGGGTTCGAGTCCCGTCACCCTCGCTTTCTGCCCGTGTTCTTCCGCCGCACCATGGCTCCCGGGGCCGCGATCATCACCGGCGGTGCCAGCGGCCTGGGGCGCGAAATCGCGATCCTTCTGCGTCGCGCCGGATGGCGGACGGCCCTCGTCGATTTGCCGCACGCCCTCGATGCCGCGGGCGATCCAGCCGGTGACGTCGGTCCGCCACCCCGGATCGCTGGCTTCGATGTACGCGATGCCGTCGCCTGGCGGGCACTGCACGACAGCCTGCGGGACGAATGGCCGACGCTCGACCTGCTGGTGAACTGTGCCGGGGTCGGGGCCACGGGCCAGGTGGGCACGCTGCCCGAAGTCCAGTGGCGGCGCGTGCTCGACACGAACCTCCTCGGAACAGCGCTCGGCTGCGAAACGTTCCTGCCCTGGCTGCGTGCGAACCCGGGGCGGTCACACGTGGTCAACGTCGCCTCGATCGCGGCCATTCTTGCCCCGCCCTCCATGGCCGCCTACTCCGCCAGCAAAGCGGGCGTGGTCGCGCTCTCGGAGGCGATCGCGGCGGAGTGCCCGCGCGGCCGGCCGGGCGTGACGGTGGTCTGCGCCGGTTTCTTCCGCTCGGGGCTCCTCGACACGTGGCACTTTACCGGCGCCGTGGAGGCCCGCGAGGCACGGCGCCGAATGGATGCCTCGCGGTGGGACTCCCGGCGCGTCGCCGGCCGCGTGCTCCGGGCCGTGCATACCAACCGGCGGTACGTGGTCGTGGGCACGCAGGCCCGCTGGCTGTGGCGGCTCAAGCGGCTGGCTCCACGGGCCACGACGGCGATCGTGCGGGGCATCTACCGACGGCTGCAACGCTGAAATCGCGGCGCATCCGGTGCGCTGCACAATGAATGGACTTCGGTTAGGATCTGGATCATTCACGACGGTCGGCTCGATAGTCCCTTGGAGGACGCTTGCATGGCATCGGATTCGGCCCCACGCTGTCCGTGGACAGCCTTTGGTCACTTGATCGACCGCAGGATTTGCAGGACGAAGGCGCGGCCGAGGCGATCCCGCGGGTTGCCCCGGTCGATGGCTATCGCATCCTCCGCGGGGAGGCATGTTTCGCAGTCTGCCCGGATTTCCCGTCGCCGCCTGCTCTTCGCCGGATCGGCGGCGGCGATCGCGCCAGTCGTGATCCCGGGATCGGCCCTCGGGCTCGACGGTGTCCCGGCACCGAGCGAGCAGATCGTGGTCGGCGGCATTGGCATCGGCCGCCGCGGGGGCCACGTCCTCGGCTCCTTCCTCGAGCAGCCCGACGTCCGCTTCGCCGCGGTCTGCGACGTGAAGGAGGCCCGTCGCGTGGCCGTGAAAAAGATGGCCGACGAGAAGCATGGCGACGACCGCTGCACCATGCACCGCGATTTTCGCGAGCTGCTCGACCTCCAGCACATCGACGCGGTGCTGATCGCCACCGGTCCCAATTGGCACGGCACGATGGCGGCCCACGCCGCGCGGGCCGGCAAGGACATCTACTGCGAGAAGCCCTGCACGAAGACCATCGCCCAGAGCCTCGCCCTCCGCGACATCATCCGGCGCACGGGCCGGGTCTTCCAGGCCGGGACGCAGCGGCGAAACCTGCCGCACTTCGCCTTCGCCTGTGAGCTTGCTCGCACCGGCAGGCTCGGAAAGATGCGGCGGGTGTACGCCCATCCGGCCGGTATGCAGGCGGCCATGAGCGGCTGGCTGCCAGCGGAGCCCACCCCCGATCCGCAGGAGATCGACTGGGATCTCTACCTGGGACCGGCGGCCTGGCGGCCGTTCAATCCGCGGCTGCTCGACGGCTTCAACTTCGAGAAGGGGGGCGGGCTGGTGGGCGGCGGCGTGCTCGAGTGGGGCTCGCACTGCGCGGACCTCTGCCAGTGGGCGGTGAACGACCGGCCGCCCCCCGTCGAGTATGCCCCGCCCCGCGACGGCCAGATCGTGGCCCGCTACGACGACGGCGTGGAACTCGTGTTCCGCGAGCAGGGCTGGATTCCACTCGGCTCCTGCCCGGTGCGTTTCGAAGGGGAGACAGGCTGGGTCGAGACTGGCGACAGTGGAAAGTTCGTGCTCTCGTCGCCCGATCTTCTCGCCGGCCGCACGGTCGCCAAGATCGGCGGCTATCCGGCCAAGTTCCATGTCCGCGACTTCCTCGACTGCGTGAAGACGCGGGCCAAGCCCAAGGGCAACGAGGAGGCGGCCTGCAACGCCCACATCGCCTGTCATGCAGCCAATGTGGCGATCGCGCTGGGGCGGACCGTGCGGTATGACAACGCCACGAACCGCTTCGTGGGTGACGACGAGGCCAACCGGCTCCTGTCGGAGGCCTCCCGTGAACCGTGGAGGATGTGAGATGCGTGCCTGCGCCTTGTCCGTTTTCCTGACGCTGTCCGCGGTGTTGGGCCTGGGCTCCTTCGCCTCCGCCGGAGACGGCGCCAGCCCGAAGGAGAAGGAATTGATCGCCGTGCTGCGGTCCGACGCACCCGAAGCCGACAAGGCGCTGGCCTGCAAGCGGCTGGCGATTCACGGGTCGGCCGACGCCGTGCCCGACCTGGCGAAGCTGCTGGGCAACGAGCGGCTGGCGTCGTGGGCCCGCATTCCGCTGGAGGCGATTCCCGACGCCGCCTGCGATCGGGTCCTGCGAGAGGCGGCCGGCGGACTTCAGGGCACGCTGCTCATCGGTGTGATCAACTCGCTCGGTGTCCGCCGCGACGCCCAGGCCGTGGGCCTGCTCGCCAAACGCCTCGGCGACGGCGACGCCGCCGTGGCCTCCGCCGCGGCGATCGCCCTCGGCCTCGTCGGCGACGAGGCGGCGGTGGCGGCTCTGCGGCCGGCCCTGGCAGCCGGTCCGCCCGCGGTGCGGGACGCGGCCGCCGAGGCCTGTGTGGTGGCCGCCGAGCGGCTGCTCGCCGCTGGTCGCGGTGGCGACGCGGCAGCCCTCTGCGACGCCGTGCGGCGGGCCGACGTGCCGCCGCAGCGGATCGCCGAAGCGACCCGCGGCGCGATCCTCGCCCGCGGACCGGCCGGCGTGCCCCTGCTCGTGGAACAACTCCGCGCGGCCGATCGGCGGCTCTTCGGCATCGGCCTCTCGGTGGCCCGCGAACTCCAGGAATCCGAAGTCGATGCCGCGCTGGTGGCCGAGATCGGATCGGCGGTGCCGGCCCGCGCTGCGTTGATCGTCACCGCCCTGGCCGACAGGGGCGGGCCGTTGGCCTGCACGACGCTCGCGGGGATCGCGAGCCGCCGCGACGCGGCCCGTGCCACACGGCTGGCCGCGGCGCAGTCGCTCGGACGGATGGGTGACCTGGCGAGTCTCGACGCGCTGCTGTCCGCTGCCGCCGAGGAAGATGCCGCCCTCGCCGCCGCGGCGAAGGCGTCGATCGCCGACCTGCAGGCCGCCGGAGTGAACGACGCCCTCGTCGGGCGGCTCGCCGCCGCCGATGCCGCGACCCTGCCCCTGCTCCTCGACCTGGTGGCTCGGCGGCGGATCGCCGCGGCCTTGCCGAACGTGATCGCGGCGATGAAGTCGCCCGACAAAGGCGTCCGCCATGCCGCCCTCGCCGCGGCCGGCGAGACGGTGGACTTCGGCCGGCTGCAGCTGATCATCGAGCGGGCCATCGGCTCCGACGATGCCGGCGACTCCGCCGTGGCCCTGGCGGCCCTGCGAACCGCCTGCGTGCGGATGCCCGACCGCGACGGCTGCACGGCGCTGCTCGAGCCGGTGATCGCCACCGGCCCCGTGGGCACGCGGATCGCCCTGCTCGACATCGTGGGCGAGGTCGGGGGCCCACGAGCGCTGGCCGCGGTGGCCGCCGCGGCGCGGAGCACCGATGAGCCGCTCCGGGACGCCGGCACACGGCTGCTCGGCACGTGGATGACGGCCGATGCCGCGCCGGTGCTGCTCGAACTCACCAAGGAAATTCCCGCGGGAAAGTACCGGGATCGGGCCCTCAAGGGCTACCTGCGGATCGCACGGCAGCTCGCCGCGAACGAGGCCGAGCGGGTAGCGATGTGCCGGACCATCCTCGGGCTCGCCCGCGACGACGCTGATCGGCAGATCGTGTTCGACGCGATCCGCGGCATGCCCAACGCCGACGCGGTCCGCAAGGCGGTCGAACCGCGGCCGTAGATCGCGTCAGTCGATCGCCAGCTCCTCGAGCCAGGCGCGGATCTCGTTCTCGTACTCGCTGGCCAGGCCGCCCACGATCAATTGGCGGTGGAAACTCGCGGCGCCCCCCTTCTTGAGATCGGCGTCCTCGGCGCTGGGGAAGCGGCGGTCGGGGTCCGCGGCGATCAGCCCGCGGCAGAAGTTCATCAGCAGCTCGTTGCAGGTCACGTCGGCCGGCAGCAATTGGGGCAGTCGATGCACGAGCGATCGCTTGGCCTCGAGGAGGTCGCTGAACGACTGCAGGCCCGCGAACGGCTGCTGGCCGGAGAGCATCTCCACGAGCACGTAGCCGAGGCTGGCGAGGTCGGAGCGGGGGGTGTTCTCGCGGCCCTCCAGCACCTCGGGGGCGGCGTACGCCGGCGTGCAGGTTCGCGTGGGGGGGGGCTCGTCCACGGCATGGGCCGACCCGATGTCGATGATCTTCGCGTTGCCGGTGCGCTTGACCATGATGTTGGCCGTCTTGATGTCGCCGTGAACGACGCCCTCGCGGTGCAAGGCCGCCAGGGCCGCCAGACACTCGCGCACGATCGCGATTGCCACGCCGGGCTTGAGCCGCGACTGCCGCGGGCCGGCCGTCACGATCACCTCGTTGAGGTATTTCCACCGCGCGTCGGCGACGCTCGCCCGGGTCTCTTCCAGGAGCTCCGGGGCGAGCAGCCGCGACAGGTCGTAGCCGTCGATCCACTCCATCTCCATGATGCGGATCCGCCGCTGCTCGACAAAGTTGTGCACGTCGAGCAGATTGTCGTGCTGAATCTGGGCCACGCGGGCGGCCACGGCCGCGATCCGGTTCATGGCCTCGATGTACAGATCCTCGGAGTCGTACCGCTCCGGCGAGAAGATCTTGAGCGCCACCGGGAGCGTGAAGTTGTCGGTGCCGCGACGGGTGGTGAGATAGACGACGCCCTGGCCGCCGGCGCCGAGCCGCCGGGAGAGAGTGTGATACTCGGTCCAGTTGAGCCTGCCGGCCCCGAGAATCTCGCCGTAGCGGGCGAGCAGTTCGTCAGGACAGCGGCTGCCGACGTCGCCGGCAACGGAGATCGTCGGCGGCTCTTCGCGGATGACGGTGGTGTTCATTGTCGAGCGGCGGCGGTCAGCAAAAGGGGGAGTCAGGGGGCTCGGGAAATCCCAGTTGCTTGTCGACGAGATTCCGCAGCGGCCTCCCCGTCAGATACCGTCGCAGATTATCACAGAAGAAGTCGGTCATCGCATCGATGCGACGAGCGGATTGGCCGCCCACGTGGGGCGTGATCACCAGATTCGGGGCCGTCCACAGGCGGCTGTCAGGTCGCGGTGGCTCGTCCGGGGTGACGTCGAGGCCGGCGGAATCGAGGTGGCCGCTCTCCAGGGCGTCGGCCAGGGCGTTCTCATCCACCAGAGGGCCACGGCCGACGTTGACGAGGATGGCGCCACGCTTCATGCGGGCAAGGGCGGCGGCGTCGATCATGTTGCGGGTGCGGTCGGTGAGCGGCGGGCAAAGGAAGAGGACATCGCTCTCGGCCAGCAGCCGGTCGAGGGATTCCGGCGGTCCGAGGAACTCCACCGCCGCCGGCTGGCGGACCGGGAACCAGTCCGTGGCGAGAATCCGGCAGCGAAACGCCGCGAGCACTTCGACCAGCCGCCGGCCGTTGCCGCCGAGGCCCACGATGCCCACGGTGGCGTCGGTGAGGTCGCGGGTGGGGCGGCGGACGAACTCGCGGCGGGCCTGCTGCTCGAGAAACAGCCGCGTTCGCCGCGTGCAGGCGATCGCCAGCCCCAACGCATGCTCGGCGACCTGGTCCGCGAGCACGCCGGAGGCACTGGTCACCACGATCTCCGAGCCGACGACGGCGGGCACGAGGCAGTGGTCGAGTCCGGCGGCAGAGGACTGGATCCACCGCAGCCGGCCCCGGGTCACGACCTCGTCCCACGGAACGGGGACCTTCGGGTGGCCGCAAAACAGGTCTGCCTCGGGAAGTTCCCGGGCCACCCGCTCCTGGCCGGCGTCGACGATCTCGGCGGCCGGGGCCACGGCCTGGATTTGGGCGACGTGACGGGCTTCGACGGGGTAGCAGAGGACGATGCGCATGGAGACGTTGTCGCAGCGGGGGGGGCCGCTGGCAAGCCAAAGCCGGGGGGTACGAAAGCCGCCCGATTTTGCCAGGCGGCGAGGGTCCGGGCATGATTGCAGACCGGGCTCTTGCCGCCGGCGGGGTCTGCGGTTCAATTCAAGGGTGCACGCCGGCCGATACGGCCTCGCGGCCACGCTCTGGTCCTGGTGCCCGCCATGTGCTCTTCACGCCTCACCGTCGCTGCCTTGGCCTTCCTGCGGATCGTCGTCGGTCTTCACTTTTTTTTGGAGGGGCTGTCGCATCTCCGCGACCCTGACTGGTCGAGCGTGGGGTTCCGCAAGGCCGCTGTCGGTCCGCTCGCCGATTGGTATCGGTCCGCCCTGCCGCAGACGGGCGACTGGCACGGCACGCTCGGCGCGGTCGACGGCCGATCGGCCGCCGAGGCCGGGAAGGCCTGGCAGGAAACCGTCGTCGCGTCATGGCGGAAATTGCTCGGCGAGCGGATGAAGCGGCTGCCGCTCGACGCCACCGCCACGGCCGCCGCGAAAAAGAGCCTGGCCGATGCCGCTGCAGCCTTTGACGATTGGCGCGGATTGATCGAGCCGGATCTCACGGCCTACCGGCTCGAGGTGGCGCGGCTGGCGGCGATGGAGCGGAAGCCCGGTGCGGCGGCGATTCCGTTCGAGCGGGCGCGGGTGACGAAGAAGCGGGCGGAACTGGCCGGGCAGGCAGCGGGCTGGATGAAGGAAGCCGACGCCATCGGCACCAAGCTCGTCGCCGCCTGGGACGCCCAGCTCGGTTCCGATGCCGACCGCCGCCGGGCCGCGGTCGTCGAGCAGTCGCCGCTGTGGAAGGCTGACCGGTTCGTGAGCTGGTCGCTGCTCACGATCGGCGCCTGCCTGGTGCTCGGCGTGGGCGTGAAGTTCAACGCCATGGGCGGGGCCATGTTCCTCGCCAGCGTGGTGGCCACGCAGCCCTTCTGGGTGTCGGGTGCCCAGCCGACGTACAACCAGTGGGTGGAACTCGCCGCGTTGCTCGTGATCGCCGCCCTGCCCTCCGGGGGCTGGAGTGGACTGGACTACTTCCTCAAGCAGTGGTGCCCGCTCTCGCGCTGGTGCGCGGGAGGCTGCGCCGCCTCGACCGAGGTGAAGCGATGAACCTTTCGGAACAGCAGAAGCAGGTCGGCAAGGAGAACTTCGCCGATGCCGTGGCCATCACCCGCCGCGACTTCCTCGGCGGCGCCGTGGCCGCCGGCCTCGCCTCCGGCGCCGGTCTCGGCTCCATCTACTTCGGCTACGGCAGGAGCGTGGGCGACCCACTGCGGGTGGGCGTGCTTGGCACTGGCGACGAGGGGAGCGTGCTCATCGGAGCCCACAACCCCGACTATCTCAATGTCGTCGCCATCGCCGACATCCGTCCCTACAACGTGTTTCGCGCGTTCCACGGCGACGTCTCCAGCCCGAGCGCCAACACGGCGCGTCCGGGCCTGATGAAGAAGTACAAGTGGTCCACCGAGGATGCGGCCCGCGAGCAGGTGAAGGTCTACGGGGCCTACGAGGACCTGCTCGCCGATAAGGACGTGGAGGCCGTGATCATCGCCCTGCCCCTGCACCTGCACGCCGAGGCGGCCATCAAGGCGATGCGGGCCGGCAAGCACGTCCTCACCGAGAAGCTGATGGGGCACAGCATCCACGAGTGCAAGGAGATGGGCCGCGTCTCGCGCGAGACCGGCAAAATCCTCGCCACCGGCCACCAGCGGCACTACAGCGTGCTCTACGACAACGCCGTGCACACGATCGGCAAGGCTCGACTGCTCGGCGACCTGCACTCGATCCGCGCGCAGTGGCACCGTGGCAACCTCCCCGGCAAGGATTCTTGGAAGCCGCCGATGCCGGAGGACGAGTCGCTCGCCAAGCGTCTCGCCGGCTGGAAGAAGGACCTGACGACGGCCAAGCCGGCCGACATCGACAAGCTCACGAAGCAGATCGCCCAGCTCGAGGCCCAGATTTCCGACCGCGTGGTCGAGGCTTCGAAATACGGCTACACGCCGATGACGCTCGCCGACGGCACGCCCCGTTCTCCGATGGAGGAGCTGATCCGCTGGCGGCTCTGGAACCGGACCGGCGGCGGCCTGATGGCCGAGCTCGGCAGCCACCAGCTCGATGCGGCGGGCATCTTCGTCTCGGCCATGCATGGCGAGGGGAAGAAGGTGAAGCCGCTGACCGTCACGGCCGTGGGCAACCGCAGCATTTTCCCGGCCGATCGGGAGATCGACGACCACGTCTACTGCATGTACGAGTATCCGGCACCGGGCTACGACGAGGACAAGAACAAGAAGGTCGTGGTCACCTATTCGTCGATCAACGGCAATGGTTTCGGCGACTATGGCGAAGTCGTGATGGGCACGAAGGGCACGCTCGTGCTGGAGCGGGAGCAGGACGTGATGCTCTACAAGGATGCCGCCAAGGACACGCGGGTGACCGTGGCCAAAGCGAAGGACGGATCGCCGACACTCGACACCACTGAGAGCGGCGGTGGCAGCTACGCCGCGGGCGGCAAGGGGGGCGACGCCGCCCCGCCCTCCCGCGGCTACACCGAGGAGATGGAGCACTGGGCCTGGTGCGTGCGGAACCCGGCGCCTGAGAACCAGCCGCGGTGCAAGCCGGAGGTGGCGATCGCCGACGCGGTGATCGCGTTGGTGAGCAACATCGCCCTGGCAAATCCCGAGACACAGGCCCGGATCGAGTTCAAGCCTGAGTGGTTCGACATCGGCAGCGACGAGACGCCCGAAGGCGTGAAGCCCGACGTCTCCCGCGACCGCTACCGGGCCTGAGAGAACGCTCGCTTGAACCGCGCGCGTGACGCTGGCCGGGGCTGCCCACGCCCCATCGCCGGACGTTCGCTTCGGGCATCCTGCCCTTCGCTCTCTCGGAGGTGTCTGCGCTCCGCCGGGCACCGATCTGCCGGAGGCGGATTGGTCGGGGCTGCGCTGGCCACCTGCGCCGACTCCTGGGGCATGGACAGCCCCACGCGGCTTCGATCATCGACCGCCCACGAGTGGTCGGCCGACGACACCCGTTTCGGGAACATGCACGACGATGAACGTGTCGCGGCCGTCGGCGACTTCGATTTCAGCCGTCGCGGGCCGGCCGAGCGGCCGCGAGCCACCGTCCACCGCCTCGAGCGCGAGCATGTGACGACCGGCCGGAATCTCCAGCCGGCAGGCCTGGATCGTCGCCGGCAGCGTGCTCCAGCAGCGGGTGTCGGCCCGCTCGGCCGCCTCCCAGGCCACGCCGGCGACGTCGAGGGCGACCGCCGGAAGACTGCCGCGGGAGAGCCCCAGGCCCTGCTGCACGCCGAAGATCGTCCCTTTCTTGAGCGTGCGCCGTGCGACCGCCCGGGCGATGGTCTGGGGAAGCACGGCCTCCTGCTGATGAATGGCGAGTGCCGAGACGTCGGTGAGCGTCTCGGTCCGGCCCGCCTGCCAGTCGCCCGCCCGCACCCGCACGCCGGCCACGCCACTCGGCACGGCCACGATGCGGGGCACCGTGATCGGGGCGATGGTGGGCGGCAGCGGGCTGCCGAGCGGCCCGGCGAGCAGTTCACCCGCGATGGCCACCGAGAGCGACGACGGCATCTCAACCACCTCGGCCTTGAAGGGGCCGCGTCCCACGAGCGCGAACACGTGCACCACGCCGTTGCCGCGCCGTGAGTGGACGCCCGTCGCGGCCCGGCCCAGATGCACGGGGCCGGCGGTGAACTCCGGCTGCCAGGCGGCGACGAGCTGGAAGTGCCGCGCGGCGTCGTCATAGTCGCGGTGTGTCGCCTCGCGCAGCACGCCTCGCAGGTAGGGCGCGATGGCGATCTGCGGGTAGGCGGCCTTCGGGTTGCCGCCGTCGTCACGGGCGGCCGTCTCCACGATCTGCCGCTGCTTGTCGATCACCTGGAGGCTGTAGGCCTCGGCGTCGTCGCCGTCGTGGGCCAGGTCGGCCAGGGCCAGCATGGCACGGACGAGCACCTTCTCATGATCCTCGCCTGGATAGGCCCGGGCGGTGTCGTCGCCGAGCAGCGTGAGGGCTGTCTCTCCCGCGTCGGTTTGCTCCAGGTGGTCGAAGCGGTCGCGGACCCGCCGCAACAGCCGCTCGGCATCCGCGGGCCGGCCGGCAGCCAGCGCCACCATGGCGTGATCCAGGTCCAGCACGTCGGCGTCGCCCCCCCCGGCCCGCTGCTGCTCGAGCGCCCGCTCGGCCGCTGCGAGGTCACCCCGGTGAAACGCCGCCCGCGCGTCGCGCATCTGCTGCCCGTGGCTGGCGCAGCCGGCCGCGGTGCCGATCACCAGGAAAAGCACGAGGGGGAGCATGGCGGTCGCCGTGTCACCGCGGCGCGAGCGGGTTGGTGGCCCGCCAGCGCGACAGCCGGCTGTGGTGGTAGCCCTTGCTGATCGCGGCCGACTGCTTGTCGTACTTGCCCGTGGCCACGTCGACGAGTTCGAGCGTGAGCATGTAGTCGCGTTGGTAGTCGCGGTTCTCGCGGGTCGTGCCCGAGGTGATGGTGGCATAGAGGAGGTAGTCGACCGGCTGGCCCTGCTGCTCCATGAGGGCGGCGAAAGCCCGGCGGTTCTCCGGCACCATGAGCTGGTCGGGCCGCAGACGGGAGTCCCGCAGGCCGGCGTCCACGAAGCGGCGGTTGATCGACTCGAAGACCTCCGACTCCAGGATCCGCTGGTCGATGATCTCGTAGATCCGCTCCTTGAAGTCGCCGATTTCCTCGGCGCTCTTGTTCTCGACGGCGACGAAGCAGATCCGCTTCACCGGCGGCGGGAGTTCCGCGCCGTCGAACGAGGCCTGCACGACGGGGCCGGCGACGTGGCGGGCGAGCAGTTTCGCCACGGCCTCCTGCACCAGCGGGCGGAAGGTCTCCTGGCCCGCCTGGTGGCTGCCGATCATGAGGTCGTCGCCCGGCTGCACGATCCGCGCGAACTGTGCGGTGCGACAGCCGCCGGCGGCGAGCAGGGTGGAGACGAGAAATCCGCGCCGGTCCATGGCGTTGCCTTTGCTCCTGGAGGCGAGGAAAGTAGCGGCCGACGCGGGGCATCGCCAGAGCAGGACCGGCGGGCTGGTAAAGCTGGCTGAAATCGGGAAAGGGCGGACCGGAGCCACAGGCCACGTTTCTTGCTCGCCGAGCCCGAGTGTGCGAACCCCGCGGGGAGATGCGTGGGACGTCAGCCGATGTCGAGCCAGGCCTCGAGCGGGGCGTCGGCGGGGAGGCCGAGGAGCGTGCGCAGTTCGGCCCGGGCCGCGTCGTCGAGGGGCACGAACGTGACGGGATCCTGCACGGCCGCAGGATCGACGAGCCGCCAGCCTTTGATGGTGCCCCCTTCGAAAATCGGCGCCCGGCCGTAGCCATACATCATGTGGTCGACGTTCTCGAAGATGTTGCCGAGCACGATTCGCTCGGGTCGCGGTCGGCGGATGAAGTACAGCTCGACCACATCCTTCCAGAAGTGCGGCACGAACTTCTCGGCGAAGTCGGCGAAGCCCACGCGGCCATGATTGGTGCCGGCGACGCATGTGGGTGGCGATGCGAGCGTGAGTTTGCCGTCACGGCATCGGGTCTCGATCGCCGTCAGCAGGTTGACGAGAAAGTCCGCGCTGAAGCAGTCGTCGCAGATGAGCACGATGTGGCCGAGGTCGATCGCCCTGCCCTCCCCTGCCCTGGCAGCCGGCGGACGGCGGGCGGCGCCGTCGAGCAGGGCGTCGGCCAGCCGCTCGAAGCGGATCGCATAGCTTTGGATCTCCGTGGGCAGGCCGTGTCCGAGGACGACGATCGTGGTCGGCGTGGACGCGGCCGCGGCGTCGCGAACGGCGGCGAGAAAGGCGTCGGCCACGCCGGCGATCGTCTCGCCGTCCGCATCTTTCTTGTAGACGGTGGAGGAACAGTCGTATGCCGTGGCGAGCGCGGTGATTTCCTTGGGGTCGAGGCCGCGATCGGGGTCGAGCAGGCCGATAACGGCGCGGCCCGGGGCGAATACCGGGGTCTTGGCGGCCACCGCCCGCCGCCGGTCGATGAAGCCGGCCAGGGCGGTGAGCGTCTGCACGCGGGCGGCGGCGTCGAGCGGCGCGAGGGTGGCGGTATGCCGCAGGGAGAGGGCGTAGACGGCGGGCTCGATCTGTGCCCACTTCTTCGCGGGCCAGCCCACGATCGCGGCTACCTGCGGGGAGGTGTCGCGCTGAAAGGCGGCGAAGTCCGGTGGGGCTGTCTCGGCGGCCTGGCCTGAAGCCGTGAGCGCAGCGAGCAGGAAGGCGGCGACGGTGACGCGGACGCGGCGGCAAATCATGGCCGTCAGCATATCGCCGCCGGTGGTTGACGGCGGCCGGCGAATCGTATACTGTACGTGTGTTCATTCACGAGGGCGGCGGTCTTGGAGGCCGGGCGATGGTGACGATCGGATGGGAGGCGACGGGGCTGCTGGATGGCGGGCAACTGGCGGCCCGCGAGGCCGTTCGGGAAGTGGTGGCGAGCGGATTTCGGTCGCTCGATGCTCTGCTGCCAGCCGGGGGTGTGCGGCGCGGCAGCCTGATCGAGTGGCTGGCCGGGGGGGCGGCTGGAGGGATGGCCGGTGCCGGGGCCATGTCGCTCGCCGGTGCGGTCGCCTGCCGGCTCGCTCGGGCCGCCGACGAGCCGGGCACGATCGTGGTGGTCGATCGCACGGGCTGGTTTCATCCGCCCGCCGTGCTGCCGTGGCTCGGCTGCGGCGCCGAGGTGGCGCGGCTGGTCGTGGCCCGACCCGCGCACGACGACGACGAGATCTGGGCGATCGATCAGGCCCTGCGCTGCGCAGGCGTGGCGGCCGTGCTGGCCTGGCCGCGTGCAACGGCGTCGCCGGGAGGCGGCCTTGTCGCCGGGCGACGGTGCGCTGCGCAGTCGTGGACGATCGCGATGCGTCGCTGGCAATTGGCCGCGCGGTCGAGCGGTGCCGTCGGCCTCTTCGTGCGGCCCGCGATGTCCCAGGGCGAACCGTCTTTTGCCGAGGCGCGGATTGCCGTCGCGCCGTCACCGGGGGGCACGCTGCTCGAGCGGCGGCTGCGGCTGACACGTGTGGGCGGTGCCTGGGCGGGGGGTGTGGATGCCGACGAGCCGGCGGCCGATGTCGTGCTCGATATGGCGCGGGGCACGGCGGGAGCGGTGCGGCACAGGGGCGCGGCGGGGGCGGCGCGGGCGTTCGAGCCACGGGAGGCCGCATGTCGCGCATCCTGACGATCTGGCTGCCGCGCTGGCCGGTGCAGCGGCGGCTCGTGGAGCGGCCGGAGTTGCGGCGGGTGCCCATGTTTGTCTGCCGGCGCGAACGACGTGGGCTGATGACAGTCGTATCGTGGGCCTGGGCCGAGCCGCCGTCCGATCGCGGGCGTGATATTCGTCGGCCGCGGATCGCCCCCGGTATGCCGCTCGCCGAGGCGATGGCGGTGCTGGCGATGACGCATGGCTCGCGGGCCTGCCATGCCGCCGTCGTCGAGCACGACGATCCCGCGGCCGATCGCGAAGCGCTCGAGCGGCTGGCGCGCTGGTGCCGGCGGTTCTCGCCCACGGTGGGCCTGGAGCAGTCGCCGGGAGACGGGGCGGCTGAATGCATCCAGATCGACGTGACCGGCACGGCTGGATTTTTCGAGGGGGAGTGGCCGCTGGTGCGCACGGCCGCCTGGACGCTCATCGCTCGCGGCCTGCACGCCCGCACCGCCATCGCCGACACGCCCGCCGCATCCTGGGCCGCGGCCCACTACACCGATCTGGTCGGTGTGCGGAATGCCGCCACCGAGGATCGCCGCTCGGCCTGGCCGCGGCCGCGGCGGCAGCGGTTCGCCGTGGTGCCGCCAGGGGCGCAGCGGCTCGCATCCGGAGACGAGGCTGTGCTGGCCGGGCTGCCGGCGGAGGCGCTGCGGCTCGACGCCGCCACGCTCGGCCTGCTGCGGGAGGTGGGCATCGAATCGATCGGCGGTCTCCTGCGGCTGTCGGCGAAGAGCATCGCCACGCGTTTTCCGCCGCTCGTGGCCCGACGGCTGGCGGAGTTTTCCGGGGCCCGCGCCGAGCCGCTCGCGGCGCCGCACGGTGTGGAATTGCCGCAGGCGACCCATGCCTTCGACTTTCCGCTGGTGGCGCGGGACGCGATTCGGCCGGCGCTCGATGCCGTGATCGAGCGGCTCGTCGCCGCATGCGTGGCGCCGCTCGCCGCGCGGGGCGAGGGCGTGCTCGCGTTGCAGGTGCGGCTGGAGCGGACCGCCGGGCTGCTCGCCTTGGCGGCGACGCCGATCGTGATCGACGTGGGGCTGTTTCGGGCGTCCGCGACGGTGCGGCATCTGGTGGATCTCGTGCGGCTGCGGCTCGACCGCGTGCAGATCTCCGGTGAGATCGGAGCGGTGGCGGTGGAGGTGGTGGCCGTCGGGCCGGTCGATTGCCGGCAGCGGTCGCTCTTCGCCACCGAGCGGCGCGACGCAGGGGCCGCCGCGGTGGGGGGCCTGCTCGACCGGCTCGCGGGCCGGCTGGGCAGGGCCGCCGTCTTCGAGCCGCGGCCGGTGGCCGACGCCCAGCCGGAGCACGCCTGGATCGCGACGCCCCCCGGGAGCCGCCCGGCCGCCGGGGGTGGTCGAGAGCGGCCCGCCCGGGATCGCGTGCGTCGCGAGGGTGCGGTGGCCAGCCCGCAGGCGGCGGCCGGCCGGCGGCCGATCTGGATGCCGCCGAAGCCGATGCCGCTCGAGCCGCTGCGCGCGGGGCTGCTGGCGGTGGCGCCCGAAGGGCCGCCGGTGCGCTTTCGGCTCGGCGACGATGTGCACGACGTCGCGCAGGCGCATGGTCCGGAGCGGATCGAGACGGCCTGGTGGCGCGGGGCGACCGTGCGCCGCGACTATTACATCGTCGAGACGCGATCGGGGGCACGGTTCTGGGTGTTTCGGCGGCTGCGAGACGGCGCCTGGTTCCTGCACGGGGTGTTTGCGTGAGCAGGCGATGCACGAGGAGATGAGCCGAAGAGATGATCATGGAGACGATGTTCACGGACGCCCCGCGCTACGCAGAACTGCACTGCACGAGCAACTTTTCGTTTCTCCAGGGGGGCTCGCATCCGGAGGAGCTGGTGCAGCGGGCGCGTGTTCTCGGCTATGAGGCCCTGGCGATCACCGATCGGGCCACGCTCGCCGGGATCGTGCGGGCCCACGGTGCCGCGAAGCAGGCCGGCATCAAGCTCGTGGTCGGCGTTCACGTGGAGCCGTGCGATGCGACACCGCTGGTTCTCTGGGCGGCCGATCGCACGGGTTATGCGAACCTCTGTCGACTGCTCACCCGTGGCCATGCTCGGGCGGCCGAGGGGCTCGATGTCGACGAGGCCGCGCCGGATCGGGGCGGCGGCCGCTGCCCGCTCACCTTCGACGACGTCGTGCGGCACTCCGGCGGCCTGCTGGCCGGTGTGCCGCTGGCCGCGGTCGCGGGCGACTGGCGGAGCGCGGCGGCCGTGGAGGAGGCGGTCGCGGGCGTGCAGCACTGGCGGGCCGCGTTCGAGGGCCGGCTCTGGTGCCTGGCGGAGGTGGCGCTGGCGGGCGACGATGCCGAGCGGCTCGCTTGTTTTGCGCACGTGGCGCGGCTGGCGGGGGTGCCGGTAGCCGCGGCGGGGGACGTGCGCTATCACGAACGGTCGCGACTGCCGCTCCACGACGTGCTGACGGCCGTGCGCCGCGGGGCGCCGGTGGACGCGATCCGCGGAGAACTGCTCGCCAATGGCGAACGGCACCTGCACGACCGCCGGCGGATCGCCGAGCGGTTCGCCCCCCTGCCGGGAGCGCTGGAACAGGCGGTCGAGATCGCCGGCAGCTGCACGTTTTCACTCGACGAGCTGAAGTATGAGTATCCGACGGCCACGGTGCCGCCGGGCCGCACGCCGGCCGAGCACCTCGCCTACCTGGCCTGGAAAGGCGCGCGGAAGCGGTATCCCGACGGCATCCCGGAGAAGGTCCGCGGGCTCGTCGCGCACGAACTCGCGCTCGTCGCCGAATTGGGCTACGAGGCCTACTTCCTCACCGTCTTCGACATCGTGCGGTTCGCCCGCCGCCGCGGCATCCTTTGCCAGGGGCGTGGCTCGGCGGCCAATTCGGCGATCTGCTACTGCCTGGGGATCACGTCGGTCGATCCGGCGCGGATGAGCGTGCTCTTCGAGCGGTTCGTGAGCCGCGAGCGGCGCGAGGCCCCCGACATCGATATCGACTTCGAGCACCAGCGCCGCGAGGAGGTGATCCAATACGTCTACGAGACATACGGCCGCCACCGGGCGGCGATGACGGCCGAGGTGATCTCATATCGCCTGCGGTCGGCCGTGCGCGACGTGGCCAAGGCCCTGGGCTTTTCGCTCGACCGGGTCGAGGCCCTCGCCGCCGTGCTCGACGTGGGCGATGGCGTGGCGGATCTGCCCGGCCGGCTCGCCGAGGCGGGGCTCGATCCCGGCGATCCGGCCTGCACGCGGCTGGTGACGCTCGTCGGGCAGGTCGTCGGCTTTCCGCGGCATCTCGGCCAGCACGTGGGGGGCATGGTGATGACGCGGGGCGATCTCCATGACCTCGTGCCCATTCAGCCGGCCACCATGGATGGCCGCACGATCGTGCAGTGGGACAAGAACGACCTCGACGAACTTGGCATCCTGAAGGTCGATTGCCTCGCGCTCGGCATGCTCACGGCGATCCATCGGGCATTCGACCTCGTAGCGGAGGCGGGGGGGCCGTCGCTCACGCTCGCCACGGTGCCGGCCGAGGATCCGCAGGTCTACGAGATGATCTCGCGAGCCGACACGGTGGGCGTGTTCCAGATCGAGAGCCGGGCGCAGATGAGCATGCTGCCGCGACTCAAGCCGCGGTGCTTCTACGACCTCGTGATCGAGGTGGCGATCGTCCGCCCGGGCCCGATCCAGGGCGACATGGTGCATCCGTATCTGCGGCGCCGGGCCGGCGAGGAGCCCGTCACCTATCCCAACGACGCGATCCGCGAGGTGCTGGAGAAGACGCTCGGAGTGCCGCTGTTCCAGGAGCAGGCGATGCGGCTGGCGGTGGTGGCGGCCGGCTTCACGCCAGGCGAGGCCGATCAATTGCGGCGGGCGATGGGGGCCTGGCGGCGGCCGGGGGTGATCGACGAGTTTCACAGACGGCTCGTCGACGGCATGCTCGCCCGTGGGCTGTCGCGGCAGTTCGCCGAGCAGGTGTTCACGCAGATTCGCGGCTTCGGGGAATACGGTTTCCCCGAGTCGCACGCGGCGAGCTTCGCACTGCTGGTGTATGTGTCGGCATGGCTGAAGTGCCATCATCCGGCCGCGTTCACGGCGGCGCTTCTCGGCAGCCAGCCGATGGGGTTTTACGCGCCGGCGCAGTTGGTCCGCGACGCGCGGGCGCACGGCGTGACGGTGCTGCCTGCCGACGTGAACGCGAGCCGCTGGCATGCAGCGCTCGAGCAGTCAGTGACGGTCGAGGGTCCGCAGTCGCGAGGCGGCCGCCTCGCGGTCCGGCTGGGCCTCGAGCAGGTGTATGGTCTCGGCGCGGCGGCCGGCTTGCGGATCGAGGCGGCACGGCGGGACGGACCATTCCGCTTGCCGCGGGATCTCGTGCGGCGGGCCGGCCTCGGTCGCGACGATCTCCTCCACCTCGCCCGGGCCGGTGCCCTCGCCTCGCTTGGCCTCACGCGGCGGCGGGCCGTCTGGGAGGCGATGCAGTGCCTGGAGAAGCCGGGCCGGCGGCCGCTCTTCGACGGCAGTGACGACGAAGAAGACGAAGGGGAGGATGCCGTTCTCTTGCCGGTGGCGACCGCACAGGAGGAGGTGATCGAGGACTACCGCACCGGCGGCCTGTCGCTCGCCGCCCACCCGCTCGCCTTCGAGCGCGATCGGCTCGCGGCGGCGGGCGTGGTGACCACGGCCACGGCGGCGGCGGCACCGGAAGGCCGGCGGGTCGCTGTGGCCGGGATTGTGCTCACGCGGCAGCGGCCGGCCACGGCGAAGGGGATGATCTTCCTCACGATCGAGGATGAGACGGGCGCGGCCAACATTGTCGTGCGTCCCGACGTCTGGGAGGCGGCGGCCGCCGCCTCCCGCCGCGCGGCGGTGCTGGTGGTGCACGGCCGGATTCAGCGACGCGGGGCTGTGGTTCACGTGGTGGCGACGCAGCTCGCGGCGGCGGTGCCGCCCGCCGGCGTGCCCGTTCCTGCCCTGCCCTCCTCCGCCCTGGCCGCACTGCCGCGGATGTCGCGTGATTTCTGCTGAACCTCGAGCAGTTCGGAGTCCCCCGGCTTTCGCCGGGCGCTTTTTGTGGGTGGTGCGCGAGGAGTCTCCGGGCGGGAGCCCGGGGACTCCGGGACTGACCACCACCCCATTCGCCATGCACACGCGGTTTCGGTTCCGTCCATGACCACTGGCCCCGAAACAACAAGCGGACTGTTTGCCGAACGCGATCCGTGCCGTAGAACACTCGGCATGAGCACCGCTGCCGTGACGACCACGAATCTCCCCCTGGGCCCGCCTGTTCGCGGGAAGGTCCGTGACTGCTATCGGTTTGACTCGCCCACGTTCGGCGACGCCCTCCTGATCGTCAGCACCGACCGGATCAGCGCCTTCGATTGGATCTTGCCCACGCCGATCCCAGACAAGGGCAAGGTGCTGACGGCGATATCCAGCTTCTGGTTCGACCTCTTGGCCCGCGGGCCGCGGCCGGTGGCCCACCACCTGCTCTCGACCGACGTCGATGCGATGGGGCTGCCCGCCGACGTCGACCGCGAACCGCTCCGTGGCCGCACGATGCTCGTCAAACGCGCCGCGGTGATTCCCTTCGAGTGCGTGGTCCGCGGCTGGCTGGCCGGCTCCGGGTTGGCCGAGTATCGTCGCGCCGGCACGGTGTGCGGCGTGCCGCTGCCCGCCGGCCTCACTCCCGGCGGCAGGCTGCCCGAGCCGATCTTCACGCCCGCCACGAAGGCAGCCAGCGGCCACGACGAGAACGTCTCCTTCGACGTCATGGCCGAGGCGATCGGCCCGGCCCTGGCCGCCGAGCTTCGCGACAAGAGCCTCGCCGTCTACGCCCGCGGCGCGGAGCACGCGGCCGCGCGGGGCATCGTGCTGGCCGACACGAAGTTCGAGTGGGGCCGGCTGCCCGACGGCACGCTGATCCTCGTGGACGAGGTGCTGACGCCCGACAGTTCCCGGTTCTGGCCCGCGGCTGCCGCCGGCACCGGTAGCGTGCCCGACTCGTTCGACAAGCAGTTCGTGCGTGACTGGCTGGAGGCGAGCGGCTGGGACAAGGCGAGCCCGCCGCCGGAACTGCCCGCCGAAGTCGTGGCCAAGACCCGCGAGAAGTATCTCGAGGCGTGCCGCCTGCTCACCGGAGGGACGCCGACGGGCGTCTCCTGAAGCCAGGGTGGAGCATGACTCTAGCAGGCTGTGGAACAAGTCTGCCCGAGCAGGATGCGCGGAATGCCGACCGGGGAAACCCTCGGCGTTTCCACCGGTCGTCCAAGTGGACAAAGGCCATGGCGGGCTTTGTCCACGGACAGCTAGGCGTGCGACGCCCTGGCAGGCCCGCGTCCGGGTGGAATCGCTCTAGGGAGGCGGATTTCCGCCAACTAGAATCCGGAGGTCGTCCGCAGAGTCGCCCACCTCGGTGAACAGATCCCCATGCTCCGCTATTGGACCGCCGGTGAATCGCACGGCCCCGCCCTCGTGGCCCTCGTGGACGGATTTCCCGCGGGGCTGACCGTCGATGCCGCCCTCATCGACGCCGAGTTGCGCCGCCGCCAGGGGGGCTACGGCCGTGGCGGCCGGCAGCGGATTGAAACCGACACCGTGACCTTCCTTTCCGGCCTGTGGAAGGGCGTCACGCTCGGCAGCCCGCTGGCGCTCGAGGTGATCAACAAGGACGCCAAGCTCGAGCGGCTCGAGGAGGTCGAGCGGCCTCGGCCCGGCCACGTCGACCTCGCCGGCGCCGTGAAGCACCTCGGCGGGGTTCGGGCCGTGCTCGAACGGGCCAGCGCCCGCGAGACCGCGGCCCGGGTGGCCGCCGGGGGGCTGGCCCGGCAACTGCTCGGAGTTTTCGGCATCGAGGTCGCCGGCTGGGTGACCGAACTCGGCGGCGTGGTGCTGGGTGGCCGTGCGGGCACGCTGCCGGAACTGCGTGCGATTCGTGACACGAGCGCGATCTACTCGCTGCATCCCGACAAGGATCCGGAGGTCACGGCCCTCATCGACCGCGTCGGCAAGGAGGGCGACACGCTCGGCGGCATCGTGGAAGTGCGGGTCGAGGGCCTCCCGATCGGTCTCGGCACCCATGCCCAGTGGGACCGCAAGCTCGACGGCCGGCTCGCGCAGGCCGTGATGGCCGTGCAGGCCATCAAGGGCGTGGAGATCGGCATGGGCTTCGAGGCAGCCCGGCGTCGCGGCTCGGAGGTGCACGATCCGATCCATTACGACCCGGCGGCCCGGGGCGGCCCGCAGCTTGGCTTCACGCGGCCCACGAACAACGCCGGCGGCCTCGAGGCCGGCACGACCAACGGCCAGCCGCTCGTCGTCAAGGCGGCGATGAAACCGATCGCCACGCTCCGCAAGCCGCTCGCGTCGGTGAATCTCGTGAGCAAGCAGCCGGAAGAGGCCGCCTACGAGCGGAGCGACGTCTGCGCCGTGAGCGCCTGCAGCGTGATCGTGGAGAATGTCGTCGCCTTCGAGGTGGCGGCCGCTGTGGTGGATAAGTTCGGCGGTGACAGCGTCGCGGAGATGAAGTCCCGCTGGGATTTGTATCACGAGATGGCCCGCGGCCGCTGACGCACCGGGGCCCCGGGAACTCGAACCGAGCCAAGGACGGCGCAGGCATGTTCATTGAACGGGCGGCGGGCAGGATCCGGTTTGCCCGCACGGTCTTCGTGCTGGTCGGGGTGGTGCCCTGCGTGGCACTCGTCGCCTGGGGCTTTCACCTCCGTTCGGAACCGCACCGCGAGGCGCTGCGCAGGGAGTGGGAACGTGCCGTCGGTGTGCCGCTGGAGGTCGATGTGGTGGAGCATCCGCGTCCCGGTGTGGTGCGGGTCCGCGGCTGCCGCATGACCGCTGTCGATGGCGGCCGGCTGGCGGTGCCGGTCGTCGAAATCGAGACCGGGCCGACCGAGGTGCGGCTGCGGATCGACCGGCTCGTGTGTGACGCGGCCGCCGCCCGCCTGCTCGGCGGCGTCGTGGCGGAGTGGCTGGGCCGCGAGGTTCGCTATCCCAAGGACTGTGTGGTCGAGGTCGGCGGGTGTGCGTGGTCCGATAAGGCCGCGGCCACCGCGCCGGCCCTGCGGGCCGAGTGCGTGACCCGCGCCGGCACGCGGGCCGTGCGGATTGTCCGCGCGGCCAATGCGGCAGGCCGGGGCGACGAGTTGCGGATCGTGCGGACGCCAGCAGCCGGGGACGCGGCGAGCGAACTCATGGAGGTCGATCTCACGGCGGTCGAACCGCTGCCCCTGGCGATCGTGGCCGGCGCTCTCGGTCGGGCCGGCCCGACCCTCGGTGAGGCCGCGACCGTCGCCGGCACGCTGCATGCCGTTCGCGAAGATGGCGGCTGGAGTGGATCCGCCGCAGGCCGACTCGACGGGATCGACCTCGCAGCCTGCACGGCGGGCCTGCAGGCGCGGGCGACGGGGGCGGCAACGGCTGTCGTGCGCAGGCTTACGTGGTCACGGGGTCGGATTCTTGATGCCGAGATCGAATGCACGGCGGGCCGTGGCCGCGTCGAGCAGCGGCTGCTCGACGGTCTGGTGAGCACGGTGGGCTGTCGGCCCGGTCCAGCCCATCGGACGCTTGCGGACGCCCCGGAACGCACCTTCGACGCCGCCGGCTGCCTGGTGCGTCTCGACGCCCGCGGGGTCGAAATCGTCTCCGGCGCGAATCTTGGCGGAGCGATTGCCGTTGCCGATGGCCTGGCGCTCGTCGGTCCGCCGGGCGTCGTGCTCCCCCCCGAGCGCCTGGCCTGGCTGCTGGCTCCGCCGGGGGCTGTGTTCGTGCCCTCCGGAGGCGCTGGGGCGTGGCTGCTCGACGTCATGCCGCGGGCGGAAAAGGCCGGACGCCCCGGCCAGTCTGGTGGGTTTTGACCATTTTTTGACAGGCGATCGACCCGAACCTGACTCCCTGAGGATGGCAAACGGGCCGAAATGAGTCAGAGTGTGCCGGCGGGGTGCGCTCGAGATCAGGGTGCGACCGCTGTTGTTTGCCATATGCCGCACTCCAGGAGGCCGCGCATGACTCCCGCCCGAGATCTCGACCATACCCCCCGCCTGCACGGCGAGAGCGATGCCGCGACTGCTGTCGCCGAGCCGCCGCCGGGCGGTGGAGAGATGGAGTTCGGGCGGACGGCGATCCACGACCCAACGCTCTCCGCGGACGTCGCCGATCAGGTTGAGCCGCGGCGGGAGGGCGCTCGCGACGGGTGGGGGGATCTCGACTGGCCGGTCGTCCTCTGGATCGGAGGCGTTCACGTGGCGGCGCTGGCGGCGCCGTTCTATTTCACCTGGTCCGGTCTCGCGATCTGCCTGGCCCTGTATTGGGTGACCGGCGGCCTCGGCGTGTGCCTCGGGTACCATCGCCTGCTGACCCACGGCAGTTTCGTGACGACGCCTGTCGTGCGGTTCGTGTTTGCGTTGCTGGGCGGCATCTCGGGCGAGGGCTCGGCTCTCGTCTGGGTGGCCAACCACCGCAAGCACCACGCCTTCAGCGACCAGGAGGGCGACCCGCACTCTCCCCGCGACGGCGGCTGGTGGGCCCACATGCTGTGGCTCTTTCCCCGCCACACCGCCGCCGAGGTCGCCGCTCACACCCGCCGGTGGGCGCCCGACCTGGAGCGGGATGCGGGGGTCCGCTTTCTCCACAACACCTTTCTGCTGTGGCACTTCCTCATTGGTGGGGCGCTTCTGGCCTCGGGCTGGCTGCTCTACGATCGATTCACCGGAATCTCGTGGCTGGTCTGGGGCCTCGCGGTGCGGATGGTGATCGTGTTTCACGTCACGTGGTTCGTGAACTCGGCGACCCACATGTGGGGCTATCGGAATTACGAGACGACCGACGATTCCCGGAACCTGTGGTGGGTGGGCCTGCTCGCCTTTGGTGAGGGCTGGCACAACAACCATCACGCCTACCAGCGCATGGCCAGGCACGGCCACAAGTGGTGGGAGGTGGACGTGACGTACTGGGCGATTTTGGCCCTGGAGAAGCTCGGCTTGGCCTGGAACGTCGTCCACACGCCGCACGGGGTCGGCCGTGGCCGCACCGCGGCCGGTCGGTAGTCGTTTCGGCCCCGATCGCCCGTGCTTCGCGGCTTGCGGTTGCAAAATTGGGACGCGGCAGTAGACTTCGCGAACAGAAACCTCAAATCCAAACAATCAATGCCACCCGCGGATGGGTGGAGAACGGCTGATGACGCTCACGAAAGAACGCAAGAAGGAACTGATCGGTGCCCATCGGCGAGGGACTGCCGACACCGGATCAGCCGAGATTCAGATCGCTCTGTTGACCGGGCGGATCTCGCATCTCACGGAGCACTTCAAGAAGCACACGAAGGACTTCGCCAGTCGGCGCGGCCTGCTCATGATGGTGAGCCGTCGCCGGCGACTTCTTGACTACCTCAAGCGGGTCGCCCCGCAGCGGTATCTCGACATCATCAAGCGGTTGGAGATCCGCAAGTAGTCCCTGGTGAAACCTGGGACCGCTTGGATCGTCCGCCGTTGATGGATGGCGTTGATTGGTGCGGACGGAGCGTCCGCACGGAAGAGGCTGTCCGGGGCTTCGTCGCCCCAGGACGTTTCGACAGCACGCCCGTTGCATGGCGCAGGCATATTTCGGCGCGACCGCCGACACGCCGCAGCGGGCACGAAGGGAAGGAAGGGAAGCAACATTGAAGCAGCGAGTTGAACGGCAGATCGGCGACCAGGTGCTGGCCATCGAGACGGGATTTCTGGCCAAGCAGGCGGCGGGGAGTGTGCTCGTCTCGTATGGGGAGACGGTGGTCCTGGTGGCCACGGCGACCGGCGCGCCGCGTCCCGGGATCGATTTCTTCCCGCTCACCTGCGACTACCGCGAGCGGGTCGCCTCGGCGGGCAAGTTTCCGGGCGGCTTCCTCAAGCGGGAGGGCCGGCCCACGCTCAAGGAGACGCTCACCAGCCGGCTCATGGACCGCCCCATCCGTCCCCTCTTTCCCGAGGGCTTCTACGACGAGGTGCAGGTGCAGGCCAACGTGCTGGCCGCTGATCGGCAAAACGACCCCGACGTGCTGGCCATGATCGGCGCCTCGGCGGCGCTGTGCATCTCCCCCCTGCCCTTCCGCGGCCCGCTGGGCAGCGTGCGTTTGGCGCAGATCGACGGTCGGTTCGTGCCCTTCCCCACCGTCGACCAGCTCGAGGAGAGCGATCTCGATCTCGTGGTCTCCGGCAGCCCGACGGCGATCCTGATGATCGAGGGTTTTGCCCGGGAGATGCCGGAGGATCGCATGCTCCAGGCGCTCGAGGAAGCCCACCGCATCATTCGCGTGCTCTGCGAGATGCAGGAGGAGCTCGTTCGCAAGGCGGGCAAGCCGAAGAAGGAGTATGTGCTGGCCGACTACTCGGCCCTCCGCAGCCGGCTCACGAGCGGCTTCTTGTCCGAGCTCAAGGCCGCCAAGGCGATCGCCGGCAAGCAGGACCGCGGCCAGGCTGTGAAGGCGCTTCGCGAGCGGGCGAAGGCCGACGTGGTGCCGAGTGAGCCGGCCTTCGGCTTCAAGCCCGGCGCGGCTGGCGGCGTGAGCGAGGCCGATTTCGCGCACGTCTGGCATGCCCTGGAAGAGCAGGCCGTGCGGGAGTTGATCCTCGAAGGCAAGCGTCCCGATGGCCGCGACTACAGGTCGCTGCGGCCGCTGCACTGCGAGGTGGATCTGCTGCCCCGCGTGCATGGCTCGGCGCTCTTCCAGCGGGGCGAGACGCAGGCACTCGTCACCATCACGCTCGGCACGGGCAAGGATGAGCAGCGTGTCGACGGCCTGATCGACGAGTACTCGAAGAAGTTCATGCTCGACTACTACTTCCCGTCCTACTCGGTGGGCGAGGTCCGTCCGATCCGCGGCCCCGGCCGTCGGGAGCTCGGTCACGGCGCCCTGGCCGAGCGGAGCGTGAAGCCGGTGCTCCCCGATCCGGACGTGTTTCCGTACACGATCCGCGTGATCTCCGACATCCTCGAGTCGAACGGTTCGAGTTCGATGGCGAGCGTGTGCGGTGCGACCCTCGGCCTGATGGCCGCCGGCGTGCCGATCTCGCATCCCGTCGCGGGGATTTCCGTCGGCCTGGTGAAGCAGTCCGAGCAGCAGTGGGTGCTGCTCACCGACATCATCGGCGACGAGGATCACTACGGCGACATGGACTTCAAGATCGCCGGGTCGCAGAACGGCATCACGGGCATCCAGCTCGACCTCAAGATCGACGGCATCTCGCCGGCGATCATCGAGGCCACGCTGCGGCAGTCCCGTGAGGCCCGCCTCGAGATCCTGCGGACGATGCTCTCGGCGATTCGCCGGCCGCGGCCGGAGATCTCCGTCTGGGCGCCGCGACTGCTGCGGACGCGGATCAATCCCGAGAAGATCGGCCTGCTGATCGGTCCGGGTGGCAAGACCATCCGCGCCATCCAGGAGAACACCGGGGCGAGCATCGAGGTGGAGGACGACGGCACGGTGACCGTGGCCAGCCACGACGCCGAGGGGGCGATGGCCGCCATGGCCCAGGTCGAGGCGCTCACGGCCTCGATCCAGGTCGGGCGGATTTACGAGGGGCGGGTCACGAGCATCAAGGACTTCGGCGCCTTCGTGGAGCTGGTGCCCGGCAAGGACGGCCTGTGCCACGTCAGTGAGCTGTCGGACGACTTCGTGAAGAACGTCACCGACATCTGCCGCGTGGGCGACGTGATGCGGGTCAAGGTGATCGCCGTCGATGATCAGGACCGCGTCAAGCTGAGCCGCAAGGCGGTGCTGCGCGAGGCTGCCGAGGGCGGTGGCGGCCAGGCCTGACAGGCGGCCGTCCGCGGCGGAGGCATCCATGTCGTCCGAAGACGATCCGGAGACTTCCCGGGCGGAAACATATGCGGAGTTCGCGGCTCTCGTGGGCGGCCTCGCCCACGAGATCCGCAACCCGCTGTCCACGATTCGGCTCAACATGGAGCTGCTCGCGGAGGATTTCGAGACCACCGACCCGGCCTCGCCGACCAAGCAACGGGACCGGCGGGCCAAGGCCAAGATCGATCTCGTTCGGCAGGAGTGCGACCGGCTGCAGAAGCTGCTGGGAGACTTTCTCGACTTCGCCCGGCAGGAATCGCTGGCGCCGGAGCCGGGTAGCCTCAATGTCGAGGTCGAGCAGCTCCTCGACTTCTTCGCGCCGCAGGCCCGCGATGGCGGCGTGGAGATCGTCCGCTATCTCGACCCCGAATTGCCCACCGTGCGGCTCGACCGGGAGACCTTCCGCTCGGCCGTGCTCAACCTCCTCCTCAACGCCGTGCAGGCGATGGAAGGTGGGGGCCAGCTCGTCGTCCGGACGCGGTCCTCGGGGCTGGGCGTGGTGCTGGAGCTGATCGACACCGGCCCCGGCATGGACGCAGAGACCCTGGCCAAGGTGTTTCGCGCCTTCTACACGACCAAGCAGGGCGGCTCGGGGCTGGGCCTGCCCACCGCGCGGAAGATCGTCGAGGCCCACGGCGGCACGATCGACATCGAAAGTGCGCCGGGCCGCGGGACGAAGGTCACGATCTGGCTCCCCGCGCCCCCGCGGCTGCCGACCGCGGGCCGCGGCTGAAGGCTCGGGAGTCTGCAACTGGACGGCCCACGGGGCCGCTTCGTACCATCCCCTTCATGGCCACTCCTCCCGCAGCGAATCCGACCGACACGCCCCCGGCGGCCCCCGGCACGGTGCGGGTCCTCGTCGTGGACAACGACATCGTTCACGCCCGCACCATGGGGGAGGCGCTTTCCCGACCGGGCCGCGACGTGACCGTCGTCGGCAGCGGTGCCGATGGGGGAAAGCGGCTGGAACAGGATGCCTACGACGTCGTCGTCACCGACCTGATGATGAACGACATCGGCGGCCTGGAGATCCTCGCCCGCGCGAAGAAGGCTTCCGAGGAGACGGAGGTGATCGTGGTCACCGGTCACGGCACGATCCCGTCGGCCGTGCTCGCCATGCAGCAGGGGGCGTTCACCTACCTGCAGAAGCCGCTCGATCTCGGGCACCTGAGGGCCGCGGTGGACAAGGCGTCGGAGGGCGTGCGGCTGCGCCGGCAGAACCTGGAGTTGCACCGGCGGCTCGACGAGAAGTTCGGCTTCGAAGGCGTGGTCGGGTCGAGCCCCCAGATGCTGGCCCTCATCGAGCGGCTCAAGCGGATCGCGCCCACCGACGCCACCGTGCTCATCCAGGGCGCCACCGGGACGGGCAAGGAGCTGGTCGCCCAGGCGATTCACCAGAACAGCCCCCGCAAGAACAAGGCCTTCGTGGCGCTCAACTGCGCCGCACTCAGCGAGAACATCCTGGAGAGCGAACTCTTCGGCCATGTCCGCGGTGCCTTCACCGACGCCTCTTCCGACCGGGTGGGGAAGTTCGAGTACGCCAACGGCGGCACGCTGTTTCTCGACGAGGTCGGCGACATGCCGATGGCCACCCAGATCAAACTGCTGCGGGTGCTCGAGTCGGGCGAGATCACTCGGGTCGGGTCGAACACGCCGCTCAAGGTGAACGTGCGGATCCTCTCGGCCACGAACCGCAACCTGGAGGAGGCGATCGCCGCGGGGGCGTTCCGCAGCGATCTCTATCACCGGCTCAAGGTCGTGACGATCGCCATTCCGACTCTCAAGGAACGGGCGGGCGACATCCCGCTGCTGATCGAGCACTTCGTCAGGCAGTTCGCCAAACGGCATGGCAAGACGATCAAGGGCATGTCGGTGGCCGCCCGGGTCAAGCTGGGCTCCTACGACTGGCCCGGCAACGTCCGCCAGTTGCGAAACGTGATCGAGAGCATGGTGGTCGTCGACTGTGACGAGACGCTCGACGTCGACGACCTGCCGCTGGAGTTGGAGCCGCCGGCCGGGGCCGCCGCCGCGCCGACCGCGGTCGACATGCAGTCGGGGATCGCGGCCCTCGTCGGCCGGCCGCTCGAGGAGGTGGAGCGGATCTTCATCACCGAAACACTGAAGCTCACCGGGGGCAACCGGGAGCAGGCCGCCGAAATGCTCCGCATCGGCGAGCGGACGCTGTACCGCAAGATCAAGGAATACCAGCTGAACTGACCGCTACGGGGGCGGGACCTCGCCGGTCCCGGTGCCCATGTCCGGCAGCAGCGACCGCATGGGACGCATCGAGAAACTCCCCCAGTCGGTGGTGAACCGGATCGCGGCCGGGGAGGTGGTGGAGCGGCCGGCCAGCGTGGTCAAGGAACTGCTCGAGAACGCGCTGGACGCGGGGCCGGGACGGATCGACGTCGCCCTCGAGCAGGGCGGCATCGCCCTCGTGCGGGTCGTGGACGACGGCGGCGGTATCGAGGCGGAAGATCTCCCCTTGGCCGTTGCGGCGCATGCGACGAGCAAGTTGCGGGTGGCGGAGGATCTGGAGCGGATCGGGACCCTCGGCTTCCGTGGCGAGGCGCTCGCGAGCATCGGCGAGGTGGCGCGGCTCGTGATCCGCTCGCGGCCGCCGGGCGACGCGGGCGCAGCCCTGGAGGTCGACGGCGGCCGGGTCGGTGCCGTCCTGCCCCACGGCGGGGCCGTGGGTACGACGGTCGAGGTGCATCAGCTCTTTGGCAACGTGCCGGCGCGTCGCGCCTTCCTTCGGGCGCCGCAGACGGAGTGGTCGCATTCGGCCGACGCGTTCGTGCGGACCGCCCTGGCGCACCCCGCGGTGGCGTTTTCCCTCGCCCACAACGGCCGCACGGTGCATGACTTGCCCGCCGCCGGCTCCTGGCTCGATCGGATCGCGGGCCTGTTCGGGGCCACGCTCGCGGGCCGGCTCCTCGAAGTGGAGGCCGACGACGGCGAACTAGCGGTGCACGGCTACGTCGGCCGGCCCGAGGACGACATGGCCGGCACGCGGCTGCAGCACCTGTTCGTCGCCGGCCGCCCGTTTCGCGACCGGTCGATTCTGCATGCGGTGCAGGAAGCCTACCGCGGTCTGCTGCTGACGGGTCGGCAGCCGATCGTGTTTCTGCGGCTCGATCTGCCGCCGGAGATGGTCGACGTCAACGTGCACCCCGCCAAGATGGAGGTCCGCTTCCGGGATCCCTCCCGGCTCTACCGGCTCGTGCTCTCGGCGCTGCGGTCGAAGTTTCTGGCCAGCGACATGGGCACGCGGCTGGTTCCCCCTGTGGCTGCCACGCCAGGCCGCGCCTTCGCCGCGGAGCTCGCCCCGTGGCCCGGAGCCTCCGCCGGTGGATCTCTGCCGTGGGGCCGGCCGCCCGCCGCGGCGGACGACGCGATCGAGGCCGGGCCGAGCATGCTCGGCCCGGAGATCGCTGAAGCTTCGACGGCCGGGCCTCCTGCCCCTGCCCTTGCCCCTGCCCCTGCCGCCGACGCGGAGCGGGCGGTGCAGATGCACGACCGCTACATCGTGGTCGAGACCTCCGCGGGCATCGAGGTGATCGACCAGCACGCCCTGCACGAGCGGTTGCTGTACGAGCGGCTCAAGGCCGCGGTCGCCGCCGGCGGCCTGGAGGTGCAGCGGCTGCTCGTGCCCGAGAGCATCGAACTCTCCGCCGCCGAAATGGAACTGGTCGCCGAGCACGCCGTGACGCTCGGCAAGGCGGGCATGCAGATCGAGGGCTTTGGCGGGTCGACCGTGATCGTGACCTCCAAGCCGGCGCTGGCGGGTTCGACGCCCGCGGCCACGCTCGTCCGCGAGGTCCTCGGCCGGCTGGCCGCCGCCGCGGGATCGGGGCAGATGCTCGTCGACGAGGTGCTGCACGGCATGGCCTGCAAGGCGGCGATCAAGGCGGGCGACCCGCTCTCGGCGGCCGAGGTGGCGGCCCTCGTCCGTGACCGCCGCCTGGTGTCGGAGTCGCACCACTGCCCGCACGGCCGGCCGACGTCGCTGACGCTCACGCGGCGGGATCTCGATCGCCAGTTCCGCCGCACATGAGCCGGCGCCGACATCGAGGAGGAAGGAACACATGATTTGCGTGAGCATCGGGCGGGGCCGCCATCGGCATGTCATCGCCGAGCACAAGCATCTTGCCGACAACGGCGTTCGCCTGGTCGAGTTGCGGGTGGACTACATCCAGGGTGCCGTCCAGATCAAGCGGCTGCTCAAGGATCGGCCCTGCCCTGTGATCGTCACCTGCCGCCGGGCCAGCGAAGGGGGACGGTGGGAGCAGTCGGAGGAGGCCCGCCTCCTCCTGCTCCGCACGGCGATCGTCGAAGGGGCGGACTACGTGGACCTCGAGGAAGACATCGCCGCCAAGGTGCCCCGCTACGGCAAGACGAAGCGGATCGTCAGCCATCACGACTTCGGCAAGACACCGGCCGACCTCACGCTCCTCCACAAACGGCTGGCCACGCTCGACGCCGACGTCGTCAAGATCGCCACCATGGCCAACCATCCCACCGACAACCTGCGGATGCTGGAACTGGTGCATGCCAGCAAGGTGCCGACGGTCGGGCTTTGCATGGGTGACATCGGCACGCCGACGCGGATCCTGGCCGGCCGGGCCGGGGCTCCGTTCACGTTCGCCACCTTCCAGGACGATCGTGTGATGGCTCCCGGGCAGATCGGCTGGCGGCAGATGCGCGACGTCTATCGCTACGACGCCCTCACGGCCAAGACGCGGGTCTACGGCGTGGTCGCCGATCCCGTCGCCCACAGCCTCAGCCCCGTGGTCCACAACGCCGCCCTGGCGGCGGCCGGCATCGACGCGGTGTACGTTCCGTTCCGCGTGCCGGCCGAGCAGTTCGACCAGTTCCTGTCGAACGCCCCGCGGTGGCCGCTGGCCGGCTTGAGCGTGACCATTCCGCACAAGGAGGCGGTGCTGCGGTACTGCCGCCACCAGGACGACCTTGTGAAGGCGATCGGCGCGGCCAATACGCTCACCTTCGGCCCGGACGGCATGGCCGCGTTCAACACCGACGCCACGGCGGCCGTGGAAAGCCTCGAGGCCGCGATCGCGGAGCAGGAGACCCTCTTGAGCGACGGCGGCATGCCCGTGAAGACCGCGCTGGTGCTCGGCGCCGGCGGCGCGGCACGGGCGGTCGCCTTCGGACTGAAACGCAAGGGCATCGACGTGACCGTGACCTCGCGGACCGCGGAGCGGGCCGACAAGATCGCCGCGGAGGTCGGCTGCAAGGCCGTCGCCTGGAACTCGCGGCACCGACTCCCCTACGACTGCCTGGTGAACGCGACACCCGTGGGCATGCACCCGAACGTCGATGAAACGCCCTACGAGAAGGACCACCTGCGGCCTTACATGCTCGTGTTCGATACGGTTTACAATCCCGAGAGCACGCTGCTGATAAAAGAAGCCCGAGCCGCTGGGTGTCGGACCGTCACGGGCGTCGAGATGTTCGTCCGGCAGGCGGCGATCCAGTTTCGGATCTGGCAGGGCGTCGATCCGGATCCGCAAGTGATGCGCGAGGCCCTGAAGCGGGCGACGGCGTCCGCGAAACTCGCGTAGGAGCCTCCATGCCACGCCTCACGCTCGTCGGGTATCGGGGCACGGGGAAGTCGACGGTGGCGGCGGTCCTCGCCGATCGCCTCGGGGTGGCCTGGCGCGACGCCGACGCCGTGCTCGAGGACCGCATCGGCCGTTCGATCGCGGCGCTCGTCGGCAGCCGCGGCGAGGCGGCATTTCGGGACGTGGAGACGGAGGTGCTCCGCGACACGCTGCCGGCTTTCACCGGCGTGCTCGCGACCGGCGGTGGCGTGGTGCTGCGGCCGGAGAACCGGCGCCTGCTGCGGGAACGAGGCCGGCCCGTCGTCTGGCTGACGGCGCCGGTGGACGTGATCCGCCGGCGGCTGGCCGCCGACCCGACGACCGCCGCACGGCGGCCGGCTCTCAGCGGCGGAGATCCGCTGGACGAGGTCGCGGCCGCCCTCCATGCTCGCGAGCCCCTGTACCGCGAGGTGGCCGATGTCGCGTTCGACACCGCGACCGATCCCCCGGCTGTCGTGGCCGAGCGGATCCTGGCCTGGCTCGGTGCGGCATCACCCGAGGCCAACGCATGATCGCGCCGCACCACCCCCTGGCCTGGGTCGTCATCGCTGTGGCTGGAGCGGTCGTGGGCAGGCTCGTGATCGCGCTCGTGGCGCCGCTGGTCGCCGTCGATGGGACGGGCCGGCCGGTGCCGCGGGGCGCCGGGTTTGGTCGCTGGTTTCAGATCGCCGCCGTGCTTGGCGCCCTCGCCTTGTGGTGGTGGGAGGTCGTCACCCGGGCGCAGCTGCCCCCGGGTGACGCATCCGCGGTCGGCGTCGCGCCGCTCGTCGCGCGGTATGCGGCCCACCTGATCCTGTTCGCCCTGCTGGCCGCCGCCTCATGGGTCGATCTGCGGCATCGCGTCATTCCCGACGTGATCACCATGCCGGGCGTGCTCGCCGGACTCGTCTGCGTGACCCTGGCTCCCGGCACGTTGCTGCCGATCGTCGTGGAGGTGCCGCGGTCGTTCGCGCCGCCGCTCTTGGAGCCCGATGTGCTCGGGCTGGTCGGCGGTCTGCGGTCCGCGCTGCCCATGTGGCTCAAGTCACAGCCTGCCTGGACGGGGCTCGCGGCGGCGCTGGCGGTGTTCATCGGCTGGTGGCGAGGCTGCACGGCGCCGTTTTTGGAACCGTCCGCCGCAGCCGAGGGCCTGTCCGCTTGGGTTCGCGAACCGCGGAACCTCGCCCTCGGCGCCGGCGTGCTCGGCATCGCGGCCGCCTGGTGGTTCGGTGGCCCCGGATGGCATGGCCTGCTCACCGGGCTGGCCGGGCTCGTCGTCGCGTCAGGGATGATCTGGCTGACGCGGGCGGGCGCGTCGCGGGCCCTGGGCCGTGAGGCGATGGGGCTCGGCGACGTGACGCTGATGGCGATGGTGGGATCGTGGCTCGGCTGGCAGGCCTGCGTGCTGATCTGCTTCGTCGCCGTCTTCGTCGGTCTGGCGCACGGTGTCCTCCAGGTGATCCGGCACCGCGAGTCGGAACTCCCCTTCGGCCCCAGCCTGTGCCTCGGGGCGGCGGCGGTCGTCGTGGCCTGGCGGCCGCTCTGGGCGCGGGCCGCCGTGTCGTTCGAGCGGCCGCTGGAGATGGCGGCCGTGATCGTGGCGGTCATCGGGCTGACGGCGGTGAGCCTGATGGTGTGGCGGCGGCTCCGGCCGAGCCTCGGCTAGGTTGGAAGTTTGCAGTTTTTGAAAGACGCAGCAGAAGGTGCCGCGTCTCACGGGTCGGGGCTGCCCATGCCCCGTCGCCGGACGTTCGCTGCGCCCATCCTGGGCTCCGCTCACTCGGAGGTGGCTGGCGCTTCGGCATCCTGCCTACGCTGGCCACCTACGCCGGCTCTCGGGGCATGGGCAGCCCCTCCCGGATCATTGCGGGCTGCTCGTGGACGACCGAACCTCTTCACGTCTCCTGACGGAGCCGAGCTTTCCGGCCTTGGCTGCGGCCTGGCTGGGGTTGCCGGGGTTGTGGAGGTTTCCTAGCATCCCGCCCCCTTCGTTTCGGGGTCGAGCGAGATGCGGCTGCGATTCGGCCTTCACATGGCGTCGGTCTGGTGCGCGATCATGGTCGCAGTGGTGGCCGGCTGCGCGCACAATCCGTTCCGCACGGCCCCGCCGGCCGCGGTCACGCCTGCCAGCCTGGAGCCGCCGCCCGGCGTGGCGGCGCCGGCCCACACGCTGCCCTCTGCGGCTGCGACCGCCACGCCACCGTCCTATGCCGATGTCGATGGGCGGCAACTCGCAGCCGCCTTGTCACGCAGCACGCAAGAGACGCAGCTCATGCAGGACGAGATCACGGCGCTGCGCGAGCAGCTCGCCAGCACCTCGACCCAGCTGGCGCAGACGCGGGCCGCGAACCTGGCCGCCTCCGGCGGCACCGTGACCGGAAGGCCCGTAACCGACGCCTCGGTCGCACCGCCGTCCAACGGCGGGCCGGTGACCGCCGCCACCATGCAGTCGGCGATGGCACAGCTCGCCCTGCCGGGAATCGATTCCCGGTTCGATGGTTCCGTCGTTCGCATCGACATCCCGGCGGACCGCCTCTTCGAGGATGGCACGGCCAACCTGCTGCCCGGCGGCGCGGCCGCGCTCACGCAGGTGGCCGGCGAGTTGGAGCGGGTGTTTCCCGGTCACTTCATCGGCATCGAGGGGCACGTCGACACCGAGCCGCTGCAGAGTGCGTCGTGGACGTCGCCCCACCAGTTGACCGCCGCGCGGGCGGCGGCAGTCTTCGACTTCCTGACGACCCGGACGAAGGTCCACCAGGGGCAGCTGTTTCTCGTGGCTCACGGTGCCAATCACCCGTTGGTCTCCAACGCGACGGCCGCAGGGCGGTCGCGGAACCGGCGGGTGGAACTGGTCGTCTATCCTGAGCGTGCCGCCGCGAAGTAGGCCGGCCGGCTTTCGGCTCCCGGCATCCGGCCGTACACTGCCGCCATGGTGACGATCGTCGATTACGGCAGCGGCAACCTGCGGAGCGTGCAGAAGGCCTTCGAGCACCTCGGTGCCGCGGCGACGATCACGGATGATCCGCAGGTCGTGGCCGCCGCCGAGCGGCTCGTGCTGCCCGGCGTGGGCGCGTTCGGCGACGCGATGCGTGAGCTCCACCGTCGCGACCTGGTGGCGCCGATCGTCGCCCACGTGCGGGCCGATCGGCCGTTCTTCGGCATCTGCATGGGCCTGCAACTGCTCTTCGACACCGGCTGGGAGGGGGGCAGGCACGAGGGGCTGGGGCTGCTCGCCGGCGACGTGGCGCGGTTTGATCTGCCCGCCGGCTACAAGGTGCCCCACATGGGCTGGAACACCGTCACCTGGCGGCCCCGGATGTGCCCGGCAGGCTGTGCCGATGGCGAGCATTTCTACTTCGTCCACTCCTACCACGCCCGCCCAGCCGACGAGTCGATCGTCGCCGCCGTGACCGACTACGGCGGCCCATTCTGTGCGGCCGTGGCCCGCGGCCGGCTGTTCGCCACGCAGTTTCATCCCGAGAAAAGCCAGGCGGCCGGACTGCGGCTGCTGCAGGCGTTTCTCGCATCCTGACGGCCACACTTTTTGAGGCGTGCAATCCATGGAACTCTGGCCGGCGATCGATCTGCGGGGCGGAAAGTGCGTGCGGCTGCTGCAGGGCGACTACGATCGTGAGACCGTGTTCGGCGAGGATCCCGTCGCCATGGCCCGGTCCTTCGTGGCCGCCGGCGCGCGGCGGCTGCACGTCGTCGACCTCGATGGGGCCAAGGCCGGTGCGCCGGTGCAGGCCGAACTTGTGCGCCGCATGGTCGCGGCGGCCGGCGTGCCCTGCCAGTTGGGCGGCGGCGTGCGCACGCGGGACACGGCGGCGGCCTACCTGGCGGCGGGCGTGGACCGCGTCGTGCTCGGCAGCGCGGCGGTCGAGCGGCCGGAGCTCCTCGAGTCGCTTGCTCGCGAGTTTCCCGGGCGGATCGTCCTCGGCCTCGACGCCCGCGACGGTCGCGTGGCCGTGCGGGGCTGGCTGGAGACGAGCGATCTCACCGCCGTCGATGTCGCCAGGCGGCATGCCGGACTGCCGCTGGCCGGAATCGTCTACACCGACATCGCCAAAGACGGGATGCTCGCCGGACCGAACCTCGGGGCGCTTGCCGACATGATCGCCGCGGTGGCGCTCCCGGTGGTGGCCTCGGGGGGCATCGCGAACGCGGCCGACATCCGCCGGGTGGCTGCCGTCGGCGCGGCCGGGTGCATCGTGGGCAAGGCCCTCTATGCCGGCGCGGTCACCCTGGCCGAGGCGGTCGCGGCCGCCGGCGAAGGGAACTAAATCGAGCGGCAGAGCCATGAGCCGCCGAGCCCGCTCCGGCACAGACTGCCCGGTTTTCCGAGGGTGCCGCCGGCCTGTCAAATCGGCCCCGGCGGGGCCAAGAACCCTCAATTTCGCCCTGGTCGGCCGCCGACCGTACGGGGGGAATCGCCTGCCGGCCGTTTGCCGGCCCTGCGCGACAGCCTTACGATCGACTTTCATGGCCACCGACGTCCGGATCAAGGAGCAGTTGCCCGAGCTCACGCGACGGATCATCGAGACGTATCGGGACGTGCCGACGATCCACTACCTCGGCCACTGCCCGCTGCCGAACTACGAGTCGATCGTCTCGGCCTGCGAGGATCTCAAGGAGATTCTCTATCCGGGCTATCGCCGTCGTGAGAACCTGCACCTCGGCAACGTGACCTATCACGTGGGCGACCTCGTCGACGGGCTGCACGACAAGCTGACGACGCAGATTGGCCGGGCCCTGCGGCATGCCCTCTCCGCCCAGCGGGCCGCGGCCGAGCAGGGCGTCGAGCTGCCGGGCGTGTCGGAGGCGGTGCAGCACTGCAGCGAGGAGGGGGACTTCGAGGCCCTCGGACAGGCGAAGGCCGTGCAGTTTCTCGAGCAGATTCCCGACCTCCGGAAGGTGCTGGCCACGGATGTGCAGGCCGCCTTCGACGGCGATCCGGCCGTCCGCACGCTCGACGAGATCATCTTCTGCTACCCCGGCCTCGAGGCGGTCACCATCCACCGCCTCGCCCACCTCCTGCACCGGCTGGACGTGCCGCTCATCCCGCGGATCATGGCCGAGTGGGCCCACTCGCGGACCGGCATCGACATCCATCCCGGGGCCACGATCGGCCACCACTTTTTCATCGACCACGGCACCGGCGTGGTGATCGGTGAGACCTGCGAAATCGGCAGCCACGTGAAGCTCTACCAGGGCGTCACGCTGGGCGCCCTGTCCTTTCAGACCGACGGCGATGGCAACCTCGTCCGGGGGACGAAGCGGCACCCGACGATCGAGGACCGCGTGGTGATCTATGCCAACGCCACGGTGCTCGGCGGCGCGACCCGGATCGGCCACGACTCCGTGATCGGCAGCAACGTTTGGCTCACCCGGTCGGTCGACCCGCACACGACCGTGGTGCTCGAGAAGCCGAAGCTCCGCATGCGCGGTGAGATGCCCGAGCAGGGCATTGATTGGCAGATCTGACCGCTGGTCAGGGTGATCACGCGTTTGCCGGTGCTGGGAAGCCCGAAGCGTGAGCTGAGGGAATCCGTGTCGATTCATGAGTATTGGCCCGCATTCCCTCGGCTCGCGCCTTTTGATGGTGCACGTTCCCCAGTCTTGCTCTCAGCTTGCCACGCGCGAACGGCACAAAAAGCCCCCGGCGGAAGCCGGGGAGGATGATTTACGCGAACCTGCGGCATCCTGCCACAGTTCGCTTGGCGGGCCTCCGCCCGCACACAGTCAACCCGGCCCTCCGGGCCTGGCGCTCACACAAAAAGCCCCCGGCGGAAGC
>CAZJHQ010000029.1:0-8554 GCA_964545915.1 uncultured Candidatus Kuenenia sp.
GTTTTCATCCCCGGAGTCCCCGGGTTTCCACCCGGGGCTTCTCGGGCGCCCACAAGAAGCCCCCGGCGGTCAGGTCAGAGTCAGCCGCTCCCGGAACGGCGGCAGCGTTCCACGAAGGCGGCGTAGTCCCGCGGCGTGTCGATGCCGCGGGCCGCATGGTCGATCGCGCCGGCCACGATCGGGATGCCGGCCTCCACCACCCGCAACTGCTCGAGGCTCTCGAGCGAGGCCAGCCGCGACTCGGGCAGCGCGTTCCAGCCTTCGAGCACACCGCGCCGATAGGCGTAAAGCCCGACATGTTGCCAATAGAGCGGCGGCTCGGACTGGAGCAGGGCCGGCGACCAGTCGCGGGCCGCGGGCACGACGGCCCGGCTGAAGTAGACCGCCCGCCAGGCATTCGCCACCGGGCCGCCACTCCCCTGCCATGGCGTGAGCACGGCCTTCACGGCGGCGGTGTCGTGGAGATCCTCCTCACGCCGCAGGGGCGTGACGAGCGTGGCTACCCCGGCCGCGGGGCAGCGGCCGAGGAGGTCGATGGCCGCGTCGATGGCCGACGCCGCGAGTTCCGGCTCGTCACCCTGCACATTGACGACGATGTCGGCGGCCGGCAGGCCGGGCAGCGCCTCGACGATCCGGGCCGTGCCGCTGGTGCAATCCGGCGAGGTCATCACCGCGTGTCCGCCGAATGACTGCACCGCCGCGGCGATCTCCGGGCTGTCGGTGACCACGACCACGTGGGTTGCCCGGCGGGAGCCACGGGCGGCCCGCCAGGTATGCTCGATCAGCGGCCGGCCGGTCTCGGCGAGCAGCATCTTGCGGGGCAGCCGCTGGCTGGAAAGGCGGGCGGGAATCGCGATCACGGCAGTGTCGGGCATGGGAGGCACCGGTGGCGGAGCAGGAAAAGGTCGGTACGATGGCGGGGGAGAGGCGGGTCGGACCACCGAGGAGTTTTCCACATGTGCGGCATCGTGGGCTACGTCGGTTTTCGGGAGGCGACGGGGCTGATCGTCGAGGGGCTGCGGCGGCTGGAGTATCGCGGCTATGACTCGGCGGGAATCGCCACGCTCGACGACGACGGCGGCATCCGGGTGCGGAAGTCAGCCGGCCGGCTGGCCCGCCTGGAGGCGCTCGTCCGGGAAGACGCCAGCGACGCGTCGATCGGCGTCGGCCATACCCGCTGGGCCACGCACGGCGCGCCCACCGACGGCAACGCCCATCCACACCTCGGCTGCCCGACGGCGGCCGCGACGCCGACCGTGGCGGTCGTCCACAACGGCGTGATCGAGAACTTCCGCGCCCTGAAGTCGAGATTGGAGGCGGAAGGCTACGCATTCCGCTCGGAGACCGACACCGAGGTCATCGCCCATCTCGTCGATGCCGCCCTGCGGCGGCTGCTCGCGGCCGGGGCCCCGCGGGTCAGCGACGATCCCGCCGACACGCCCTGGGTGATGGCCGTTCGCGAGGCGATCGACCAGCTCCGCGGCACCTACGGCCTGCTCGTGCTCTTCGCTGGCCAGCCGGGGCTGCTCGTCGCGGCCCGCTGCGGCAGCCCGCTGGTGGTGGGCGTGGGGGACGGCGAGCACTTCGTCGCCAGCGACGCCAGCCCGCTGGCCGGCCACGCCGACCGGATCGTCTACCTGGCCGACCACGAGATCGCCGTGGTCACGCCCGACACGCTGCGGGTGGTCCACCGCGACGCGGGCCGCGTCGAGCCCTCGGTGCTGCCGCTGGAACTGACCGCGGCCGACGTGGGCATGGGGGGCTACGCCCACTACATGCTCAAGGAGATCCACGAGCAGCCCGAGACGATCCGGGCCGCGATGCGTGGCCGCCTCTCGCGGGATGACGCCACGGCCGTGTTCGGCGGGCTGAACCTCACGCCCCGCCGGCTGCAGCACGTCAACCGGATCGTGCTCACCGGCTGCGGCACGAGCTGGCACGCCGCGCTCGTGGGCGAATACCTGATCGAGGAGTTCGCCCGGCTGCCGGTCGAGGTGGAATACGCCAGCGAGCTCCGCTATCGCAACCCGCCGATCGACGAGGGCACGCTGCTGTTCGCGATCACGCAATCGGGCGAGACGGCCGACACGCTCGCGGCCCTCCGCGAGATGAAGCGCAAGGGCCATCCCACGCTCGCGATCTGCAACGTGGTGGGCAGCTCGATCGCCACGGAGGCCGACGGCGGCGTCTACCTGCACGCCGGCCCCGAGATCGGCGTGGCCAGCACGAAGGCGTTCACCAGCCAGTGCGTGGTCCTCGCCCTCCTGGCACTGTACTTCGGCCGCCTCCGGCACATGGGCTACGAGCAGGGCCTGCGGTATATCGCCGACCTGGAGCGGCTGCCCGACCTGGTGGCCGCCGCCCTGGAGGCCGACGGGGCGATCCGCCGCATCGCCGCCAAGTACCAGGACGCGTCGACCTTCCTCTACCTGGGGCGGCAGTACAACTTCCCGGTGGCCCTGGAAGGGGCGCTCAAGCTCAAGGAAATCAGCTACATCCACGCCGAAGGCTACCCGGCGGCGGAGATGAAGCACGGGCCGATCGCCCTGGTCGATCCGTCCACACCGAGCGTGTTCCTGATCCCGCAGGGGGCCGTGTACGACAAGGTGCTGCTGAACCTCGAGGAGATCAAGGCCCGCAAGGGGCCGGTGATCGCGATCTCCAGCCCCGGCGACGAACGGGTGCGGGAGCTGGCCGACGACGTGATCGAGCTGCCGGAGACCCCCGACTTCCTCCAGCCGATCGTGGCCTCGATCCCCCTCCAGCTCCTCGCCTACCACATCGCGGTGCTCCGGGGCTGCGACGTGGACAAGCCGCGAAACCTGGCGAAAAGCGTCACGGTCGAGTGACGGCGGCGTTGCTTGCGTGCTCCCGCGGCGCTGCTAGGATCAGCGGTCCACTCGCCCGAGTGGCGGAATTGGCAGACGCGCAAGATTCAGGTTCTTGTCCAGGTAACTGGGTGGAGGTTCAAGTCCTCTCTCGGGCACTTTCCCGCGGACGTTCTCGGCCGCGGCGGGTTCGCGGTTGCTCCCCTGAGTCGCTTCAGTACCATGGTCGTGGGGCCGTAGCTCAGTTGGTTAGAGCATCGGACTTTTAATCCGTTGGTCCTGGGTTCGAGTCCCAGCGGCCCCACTTGTTTCGGTTGTGGACGGCCAGAGCCGGCAACGAGAGCCGCCCGCACACAGCGGCGCGAATCCGAGGTACTGCCGCCAATCAATGAGGTGGTGTTATGGCGATGTGTCTCACGTTGGCCGCATGGTTCGCGGGTCTCTCCGTGGTGATGTCGCTGATCGAACATCAAGTACACGCGAGACTGATGCACCGGCGGCCAAAGTTGTTTTTTCTGCGGAATCTGGCCTCTCGGAAGAAGATTTTCAGCAGCCACGCCGGTGAGCATCACCGCCAATATCGTCAGTCGTTTCATGACGATCCGGTGCCGCACGGCGAGGACCGGGGAATTCGGCTGAACATCCTTGAGGGCCTCGTGGAGTCGCTGCCGGTGAGCCTCCTTCTGGCACTCTTTTCCACGACTGGTGCGGTCGTGTTTCCTATCGTCGTGTGCCTGCATCACCTGTTGTGGAATCTGATCCACATGGAAATGCACAAACCCGAGGGCAGGTTCTTTTCCAAATGGCCGATCTACAAGTCGCTGGCCCGGCACCACTACCTTCACCACCGCCATCCGGACAAAAACTTCAACGTCGCTCTGCTCGCCGGTGATGTCCTGTTTGGCACCATGGCCAAGGCGTCCGACGCCGATTGGCAGGCCATGAAGGCGGAGGGTCTCGCCTGACCCTCCCTGTCTGCTACGCTGCGTATCGACAAACCTCATTCGCCCCGTTCCACAGCGGATGGCGAACAGGGGATCGGCGCCGTCACGGACCGCCGCTCTTACCCACCCTCGATGTAGAGCGGGCCGGATGAGCAGCAACGAGCGAAGCGAAGCCCGAAGCGTGATCCTGAGATTGCGGCGCTATCGCGATCGGATTGAGGACATTACCAGAGTCGATGGCGGCCGTGTCGCTGCCGGTGCCCCTGCCGGGGCCGCCACTCAACGCCGACTGGTCTCGCTGAAAAACGATCTTGACCACGACTCCCACGAATGCGAGATCGGCAGAAAACGGGCGGTCCAGTCGGATTGCGAACAGATGTTTCTGTGGCCCGCACTCCGAGAGGCGGCCGGAGCGATGACGGAGCGGTCCGGCCCCCGCCTGCTGGACGCTGATGCAAAAGAGGAACTGCGGGCGGCCCGAGCCCACATTCTCAACTACCTTGAACAGCTGGAGGGTCTCTACCCCACGCTGTAGCACCGAAAGAGCGTTGCTATTCCCAAGATTCTGATCTATCGTAAGAGGGTTGGTTCTGGACGACGCTAGTTGCGTGGTGGCCGATCGGCCGCGAATGCCGCTTCTTTTCCTCGCCTTTACCCTCTGGCGGGCTGCCACCTTCTGGCCCTTTCGATGTGACCCCGAAAGTTCATTTGGGTCATCGGTAGGAGTGTTTTGTTCATGGGTAAGAAACTGTACGTCGGCAATCTGGCCTATAGCGTCACGAGCGAATCGCTCGAGCAGATGTTTCTCGAGTTCGGCACCGTCACGAGCGCGCAAGTGATTCAGGATCGTGAGACGGGCCGCAGCAAGGGCTTCGGATTCGTCGAGATGCAGACAGACGATGCCGCGCAGCGGGCGATCAGCGGCATGCACGAGAAGCAGTTGGACGGACGGTCTCTCACCGTAAACGAGGCCAAGCCCCGTGAGAGCGGTGGTGGTGGCGGCGGCCGAGGTGGTTACGGCGGTGGCGGACGACGCTACTAGGCCGGATCACCTCGAGGCGGACCATGTTGTCAGGGCCGGAGCGCGTCGTGAAGGCGCCCTCCGGCCCTCTTCTTTGCCGCGGCAGCGCGGTCGATCCGCCAAACCGCATGCGGATGCCCTGCGGCGCGACGCTCCACTGCCAACCGACTCCGCACCAGGATCGCCACCCGGAACATCGCGCCCGTGGCTGTCACTGCGGGGGACAAGATCGAGGCTCTTCGGCAGTGGGCCTCGGGAAGATTGTGATCCAGGGCATGTTCGCGAAGTCCCGAGCCCGGTCGGGCATGCGGCATCAGGGATTGAGCTGCAAACGGTGCCGCACGTCGCCCGCCAGCAGCGGGATGGTCCCACTGCGTGCTGGTTGATCGCTTCCCCCACGGCCCGCCCCCCAGGTGGGCCGACGAAGGCCTGGCGACGCTGTTCGACTCCCCTGCCAAGCAGCGGGGCCACGATGCCGACTTCCTGGCCGCCGCAGCCCGGGGCCAGTCCTGGCCGCTCGCAACGCTGATGGCGTTCGAGGCAGAGCCGGCCGAACCGGCGCGGCAGCGAGTCTTCTACGGGCAGAGCGCCGCCGTCGTGCGCTGGCTGCTGACCCGCGGCGATGGGCCCACGTTCCTCCGTTTTCTCGACGACGCCGCCACGAGCGGCACCACGGATGCCCTTCGGACGTGACCGCATCGACTCGCTCCCGGCCCTGGAGCGGGAATGGCGGGCCGATCCCGCGGCCTTGCCTGACGGCCCCGAACCGCAGCCGCTCCCGGGCCGGCGCGAGCCGCGGCCGGGCGGCGATCTCGATGCTGCCCTGTTCCGCCGCGGGCCATCGGCCGCCCCGCCGGTCGGGGTCAGGCCACCATCTCGGCGATGTGAAAACTGCCGTAGGTGTGCACGCGGTCGAGCGGGTGCAGCCGGGCGGCGAGGTCGCGGTCGTAGGCGAGGATCTCGGCGGTGCCGCGGGAGCGGCCGTCGATCGTCACTCGCACGTCATCGAGGAAGTCGGTGTTGAAGCCGCCGCTCCGCCAGATGAGCCGGGCCCGCGGGGCGGCCCGCTCCACGATCGCCTGCCACTCCGCCTCCAGCAGCGGAAAGAACCGGTCGCTCAACCAGTCCATGTGGTCGAGGAGCACGAACCGCGACACCGGCTGGTCGTGCCGCTCCAGGAACCCCTGCACGGAGTCGGTGTGGGTGGTGACCCGATCCACGAGGCCCGCCTTGAGCCGCGCGAAGTTTTCGGGCACGAGATACTCCGGGCAGCACTCGCGGGTGTACGACCCGGTCATGTAGAGCCGCCAGAAGTAGTTGTCCTTCATGGGCAGCTTCACGAACACGCCCTCCAGGCAGTCCTGGATGAACTGTGCCAGGTCGCCGGAGTAGGTGGCCTCGATCTGCCGCCGCTGGGCCCGCGGCACGCCGAGCATGGCCATGGTCGTGTCGCGGTTGAGGGCGAACCGCAGGGCCTTGCCGAATCTGTCGCGGATGTGATCGTCGTAGATCCGCCGCTGCTCATCCACGCTCTCGGCGGCCAGCAGACGGTCGAGATGCGGCCGGATCTTGATGATCTTGTCGGTGTAGACCTTCGCCAGCTTGGCGAAGAAGCCCGACGTGCCCCGGAAATAGAACGACCGCTTCGGGTCGTCGAACCACTTGATGTTGGCGTCCCAGAATGTCCGCGACCAGGCCGGCAGGCCGGCCCGCAGCTTCTGGTCATAGACCCGCCGCACGCCCGGCAGACGGCCGTCACCGAACATGCGGAAGAAGTCCTCGAACTCCAGTCCGCGGATGCCCGCCTTCTTGAGGTCGAGGAGGGCGTTCTGCCGCGGATTCATGTCGACAGCATGAACGTGCCGTGGCCCGCAGAGCGCGTAGTCGAGGGCGTTGCAGCCCGCCGACGTGATCACCAGGATCTCGTCGTCCGCGCCGATCCGCAGCGCCTCTCTGTCCAGCCGGGGGTCCTCCCAGCAGGTGTTGTAGACGAGGTTGTTGCGGTGCACCGCGTTGAAGACGCGGCGGCTGATCCAGTCGAAGATTGGCATGATGTCCTGCGGGGTGTGCAGGATAGCCGGGGCGGCGCCGAATCCGCAATCTCCTTCATGTGCCGCAGAAGGTGCGATAGGGCCCGCAGCCCGCGGGCGGGCCGGCGCGATAGGGGGCGTTTTCGGGCGTGGCGATGAAGGGCTCCCGCAGGGCGGCAAGCAGGCGCTGCAGGGGGGCAAGGTCGCCCGCCTCCGCCGCGGCGAGTGCTTCCTCGACGCGGTGATTGCGGGGAATCACCACCGGATTGACCCGCCGCATCCGGGCGGCCGCGTCGGCCGGCGACCCCGGCTGCCGCGCGAGTCGGGCCCGCCAGGCCGGGAGCCAGTCGGCGAGCGGACGCGGCAGCGGGTCGGCCGGGGCGGCTGATGCGGCCGGGGCCGCCTCGGCCAGCGTTGCCAGGCTCGCGAACGTGGCCGTGAAGTCGGCCCGGGCCTCGTGCATCCGCGTCAGCAGGCTGGCGAACAGGTCGACATCGCCCGCCTCCTCGTTGGCCAGGCCGAGCTTGGCCCGCGCCTGCCGGAGGTGGCTGCGGGCATACCGTTCCGCAAACGTCGCCAGCGGCGCTCGCAGCGCGTCCACCGCCGCCGCCTCGTCGCCCGGCACCAGCGGCACCAGGCTCTCGGCGAGGCGGGCCAGGTTCCAGTGGGCGATCGCCGGCTGGTTGGCGTAGGCGTAACGGCCGTCGCGGTCGATGGAGCTGAACACCGTGCCCGGATCGTAGGTGTCGAGAAACGCGCAGGGGCCGTAGTCGATCGTCTCGCCCGAGATCGCCATGTTGTCGGTGTTCATCACGCCATGGACGAAGCCGACGAGCATCCAGCGGGCGACGAGGTCGGCCTGCCGCGCGACGACCGCGTCGAGGAAGGCCGCCGCGCGGTCGGCGGCTGCGGCCGCCTCCGGTGCGTGCCGCGCGATGGCGTGCTCGAGAAGGGCGGGCGGGAGCCGCGGGTCGCCGACGGCGGCGGCGTATTGGAAGGTGCCCACGCGGATGTGGCTGGCGGCGACACGGACGAGCACGGCGCCCGGCAGCGGCACCGAACGCAGCACCGCCTCCCCCGTCGCCGCCACCGCGAGGCTGCGGGTGGTGGGAATGCCCAGGGCGTGCATCCCCTCGCTGACGATGTACTCGCGGAGCATCGGTCCGAGGGCCGCTCGGCCATCGCCGCCACGGGAGTAGCGGGTGCGGCCCGCCCCCTTGAGCTGGATGTCGTGCCGGCGGCCATCCGGTGCCCGCTGCTCCCCGAGGAGGATCGCCCGGCCGTCGCCGAGGTTCGTGAAGTAGCCGAACTGGTGGCCGGCGTAGGCCTGCGCGATCGGCTCGGCGCCGGGTGGCAGTTCGTTGCCCGTGCACACGGCGGCGCCGTGCTCCCGGAGGATGGCGGCGTCGAGGCCGAGGTCGGCCGCGAGCGGCTCGTTCAGGATCACCAGCGCCGGCGCCCGCACGGGCACGGGCTGTGATCGTGAGTGGAGCAGCTCCGGCAGCCGGGCATACGAGTTGTCGAACCGCCAGCCGGCGTCCGCGATCGATCCATCCATGTGCCGTGCGTTCCTTGACCAGGCGATCCGCGCCGCACCGCGGCTGTGATCACGAGAGATTGTTAGGCAGGGGCAGGTGCCTTGTCCAAGCAGAGGGCCCTGCGAGGGGCGGCTCCACGCGTGCAAATGGGGGGTGTGGTTCGCCTGCGCCCATTCGCAAGCCCTGAGGCTTG
>CAZJHQ010000029.1:8654-37624 GCA_964545915.1 uncultured Candidatus Kuenenia sp.
AGCCATCCGCATTCCCTCGGCTCACGCCTCGGGCTTCAAGGGCAAGGAAGCGGAACACCGCAGCAGCGACGACTCTCACTCCCAACGTGGCGCACGCCTCCAGGCGTGCAAATGGGGGGTGTGGTTCGCCTGCGCCCATTCGCAAGCCCTGAGGCTTGCGGCACGGGGGGTGGCCGTCGTGTCTGTAGCGGCGGTCTCTGACCGTCGTGCCTGTTTGCCTGGAAGCCCGAAGCGTGAGCTGAGGGAATACGCGTCGCATCACCCGAAGCCATCCGCATTCCCTCGGCTCACGCCTCGGGCTTCAAGGGCAAGGAAGCGGAATACCTGCGCCACGATCGGCTGCCTGTCGTGCCGTACTCCTGTAGCGGCGGTCTCTGACCGTCGTGCCCGCGGCTTTTCGGGACTCGCCCGCTGCGGCCTTGTGCGCCACGTTCCCGTTGTGGGGCCGGGCCGTGGCGGCTACCCTTCCCGCCCCGCGAGAGTCCGCGGACGAACCGGAGGCCGATGGCCGTGCCGCCGCGTATCCCCCGCCCGCCGCGTCCGATCGCCATCCTCGCGGTGTTGGCCTGCAGCCTGCTCGTTGCGTCGGCCCAGGCCGCCGAGAACCCCGCCGCCGCGCCGCTGCGGGTCGCCGCCCTGCCGCCCGTCGAGTTCAACCTCGAAGAAGACCTCTTCGCCGGCGAGCCGATCGCCGACGCCGACCCGAATCCAGTTCCCACGCGGACCCCGCGGCGCGGCGGCGGCCCGTTCGGCGCCGCGGCTCCCGTGTCGCTCGGCGGCTTCTGGGCGGCGCCGACCGCCGTCGTCGGCCAGCCGGCCACGCTCGGCATGAACGCCCAGTTCGCGCGGGTCGCCGCGCCGCTGGTGCCGCCGGCCGACGGCACGCCCTTATGGATCGGCATCGGTCGCTTCGGCCGGCTCGAACTCGATACCGCGGCGCTCCTGCCCGACTCACGGCAGCCCGTGCCCGATCAGTTGTGGCTCGTCGAAACCGGCCTGACGCACGTCCGGCCCCTGGCGGGGGGCGGCACCGCCGGCGGGACGTTTCTCTTCGGCTCGGCGAGCGACCAGCCGTTCGCCGCGGCCCGCGACCTGACGCTGATGGCGATCGCCTTCTGGAACACGCCCGCGAAGAACGACCGCGACGAATGGAACATGAGCCTCTTCTATTCGCCCACGTCGCAGCTCCCCTACCCGCTCCCCGGCCTCGCCTACGCCTGGCGGCCCACCGACACGTTCGAGGCCAAGCTCGGCGTGCCGGCGGCGGTCGAATGGCGGCCCGACGCCGACTGGACCATCTCGGCGGCCTACTTCCCGCTGGTGAACGTGAACGTCGAGGCCCGGCGCCGGCTCGGCGTTGACTGGAGCTTCGTCGCCTTCTACCGCACCGACACGCAGATCTACTTCCTCGCCGATCGCATCCGCGACGCCGAGCGGTTTTACGTCTTCGACCAGCGGGCCGCCGTCGGCCTGGAGCGGGCGCTCGGCGGCGGCTTCAAGCTCGAGGCGCTCGCCTCGTGGCTCTTCGACCGCGAGCTCTTCCAGGGCACGAACTTCACTTCGGGCCGCACCGACGTCGTCGAGTTCGACCCCGGCCTCGGGCTGTCGGTGCAGCTGCTGTGGCGGCGGTGACCCGCGCGGCTCACGGCGTCGGGTCGGCCGGCCGCTCCCACGCGTCGAGGACGAGCGCGAGGCCGAGCAGCAGCCGCACCGCTCCGCCGGTGTTGACCGGGTTCTTGAAGGCCGTGCGCACGTCGGGGCCGGGCAGCACCGTGGCGAGGGCCTGCGGATCGAGATGGCTGTGCAGCAGGGGCCGCAGCGGCTCCACCGCGCGACGGACCGCCCGCCAGCGCGGATGCTCGACGTTGAAGAGCCGCTCGTAGCGGCGTGGATCGTGCCGTCGGATCGCCCGCCAATAGAGGCGGCGGAGGCGGGTGCGCAGCGAGGCCGTGAGTCCGCCGATGCCCGACCGACCGCGGCGGGCCGGCTCGAAGCGGAACGAGTTGGTGTCGAGCGGCACCGTGGCGAGATCGGGCCGAATCGCGCCGAGCACATCGTGCTCCAACACCCGGTCGGCGAACACCGCCGGTGGCAGGCCGAACAGCGTCTCCATGAACCGCCTGTCCGTCGCCGGCAGCAGCGGCCAGGAATGAAACGAGATCCGGTGCACCGCGGTGGCGAGGTGATTGCGGACCCGCTGATCCCAGCGAACGCGGCTGGCCTCGAACTCCGGGCGATCGGGGCCGCGGAGACAGGCGGCCCGCAGGTCTTCGAGCACGGCGGCGTGCAGCCGCGCGCCATCGCTGCCCAGCAGGCCGGGCAGCAACCGCGACTCCACACCCCAGCGATTCATGTAGGCCACGAGCCCTTCGAAGCTCCATGCCCCGGTCGCCACGTCACAGCCCTCGGCGTACGACACCGGCTCGAAGACCCAGTCGTAGGCGATGCCCGACCACAGGTAGCGACCGGTCGATGCAGCCGCGGCCACGCCCTCGGCGAAGTCGTCGGCCCCGGGGGCCGCGAGCAGGTGTCCGAACCGCGCGGCCCGCCGCGCGCGAGCGGGGAAGTCTGCGTCGCAGGCCTCCGTGGAGACGACCTCCAGCGGCAGGCCGAGCCTCCCGGCCACCGCGGTCGCCGCCCGCACCTCGAAGTCGTCGTCGCGGCCCAGGGCGATCGCCCGCGTCGGGATGCCGAGCCGCCCGAGACTCGCCGCGACCAGCCGGGAGTCGAGCCCGCCGGAGAGCAGGATCGCCGCCTCGTCATCCGGCGGCGCGTGGCGGCGAATCGCGGCCAGGTGCTCGTGCTCAATCCGCTTCCGCAGTTCGGTCGGTGATTCGCCTACGGGGGGGCTGGGCCGGGCGAGGCGATAGACGGGCTCCGCGATCGCGCCGCGTTCCCGCGACCAGCGCAGCAGGTGTCCCTTCGGCAGCCGCTGCGTGCCGGCGAGGAGCGGCCGATCGAGCAGCGGCCCGTGCACGAGCAGCACGCCGGCGAGCCCGCGGCGGTCGATCTGCGTCGCAAACAGCGGATGGCAGCGAAAGGCCTCGGGGGTCGTTGCCGCCACGAGCGGCCCGGCGGCGGCATCGCCCAGGCAGGTCCACTGCCAGGGAAACATTCCCATCGCATCGATACCAGCGGCCAGCCCGATCGCCGGCGACCAGGCGAGCCCCACATGGTAGCCGTCGTGGACCTGCGGCCGGGCCGGGGGCGCGAGCCAGTCGGCGTGCAGATCGCGGGCCGCCACGCGGCGGTCGTCGGCCGCGACGCCGTAGCCGATGAGCAGCGCACAGCCCTGCGGGGCTTCGTGCACGTCGATTGGCGCCCGCGGGCCGGTGGCCCACACGCAGCCGAAGGCCCCGGTTCGCCGTTCGTCGATCGTGACACCCGGCAGGGCGCCGAACAGGCGGCGCACGGCGGCGACGAACTGATCACGCCGCTGCGGGACGTCGTCGACGACGACCGCGAGATGGGCCATGGGCTGCTCCCGGCGCGATCAGGCCGCCCGCCGCGCCGCCGTCAACGCCTCGGCGGCGGTGGCGGCGAACCGGCACCCGAAGGGGGCGAGCCATGTCTCGTGCATCGAGCGGTTTTTGTGGTAATCGTTCGCCACCAGCGTGACGTCGCGGCCGGCGTGCAGCCCGGCCACCGCGAAGTGCAGTCGGTCGGTCACGATGCGGCGATGCCGCGCGGCCAGCGCGAGGTACGCGGCGGGCGTGTCGGCCATCCGCACCGGATCGCGGGCGACGAGCGGCTTGCGGCCGCCACGCTCTTGGTCGCGCCGCAGGAAAACGCCCAGGTCGCGGTCCGGGCGGGCGGGTGCGGCCCAGGCCAGGCCGAGGGCGAGATCGGGCGCGAGGATCCCACCGGGATGGAGGCCGAGGCTGCTGCGTTCGCGAACATACACCCGATGAAACCCGCGGTCTTCGGGGGACGTGAACGACTGCGGCAGGATCACCAGCGGCAGACCCGTGGCCAGGGCCCGGCCGCGCAGGTCGTAGTTGCCGCGGTACCGCTCACCCATGTTGCCGCCGCCGCCGAAGACGAGCACGTCGATGTTCGCGACCGGCCGCGCCAGTTCCGCGGCGGGGACCAGCCGCCAGCGGATGCCGTAGGCGGCGAACAGCTGCGTCATCGCGAGCTCGATGAGATCGTCGCCGACGTTGCCCACCGGCCGCACGTATCCCACCCGGCTGCCGACGAGGGGCGTGCAGACGGCGGCGAAGGCCGCGGGTGCCAAAAGATGGTGACGCCGCTTCGGCGGCGTGGTACTCGGCTGCGGCGCAGGCCGGGGCGCACTGCGGTCGAGGAGCCCACGCACCAGCTCTGCGATCCGGCCTGTCAGCCCCGCCGCGAGCAGTTCCCGATAGAAGGGCTTCACGATGTCGTCCACGGCCGGCAGCCCCGCGACGGCCTCGGCGAGGCCGCGGCCGCGATCGAAGCCCGCGAAGCGGCCGAGTGTGCCGCAGGCATCGAGACAGAGCATGGTGCGCACGCACTTTTCGCAGCGGCCGCAGTTCGTCCGGCCGGCGACGTTCGCCCAGCAGACCCGGAGGTGGCGCTGCACCAGTGGATCGCCGCCGATGACACGCAGTTTCTCCAGCCGGGTCACGTCCGGGGCCACGTGCTCGACCGCGAGCGCTGCCGACCCGAGGAGTGGATCGGTGCCGGGCCGGGCCCCCACGTCCGGATGCTCGAAGCCGAGGCCGTCGCTGGCGATCAGCAGCCGGCCGACCGTCGGGGTGAGCACGTGACCGACGGCGGCGAGCGCCGCCCCGAACTCGCGGAGCCAGGGCGTGGCCCGGACGAGCGGATGCCGGCGCAGGTTCGTGCGCACGACCACGGCCCGGGCGCCGTGGGCTGTGGCCACGTCGCGAAGCAGCCGCTCGACGGCGGCGAGCCGGGCGGTGTCGCGGAGCCGCACGTCGTAGCCCGCCACGTAGACCAGCGTGTCCACCGGTCGGCCGCCGGCGAGGAGCGCATGAAAGGCGTCCACGCCGCCACTGAAGCACAGCGCCGTGCCCGCTGCGGCGGCCGCCGCTCCGCTCCCGGCGACCAGGTGCGGCGCGGCCGCAGCCGGATACCAGAGGTCACGAAACGCCGCCGTGAGCGGGGCGAGGTTGCCGACCCAGATCGGACAGGCGGGCGCTCGCAGGGCCAACGGCCGCCCGGCGTGCAACGCGGGCACGAGCAGGGCCGTGCCGAAGGCCTCCGCCGATGCGGCCAGCGGCGCGTCGGCCGAGGCGAACCAGAGCCGTCGGCCGGCCACCCGCGCGACCACGCTCTGCGCGGATGGCAGGGCACGCGGCGCCGGTGGTCCGACGGTGACCGGCTTGGCGGATGCGGAGATGAACGGAAGCCACATCGATCAGGCCGCCTTGCGGGTGGTGCCGGCATCCACGGGCGTGCCTTGGGCATCGCGTTCCCAGGGTTTGACCAGGCCATCGACGCAGAACGTAGGCCGCTGACGCAGCGCGTGGAAGTAGGCGAGATTGGGCGTGCCGGCGTTGTTGCGGACGAAGCTCGCCGGCGCGGGATGCCAGAGGTGGATCGGTGCGGTGGCAAGGAGGATCGAGGTCACCCGCAGCCCGAGCCGCTCGAGCCGGCACTGCAGGTCGCGATCTTCGAGTCCCCAGCCCACGAAGCCTTCATCGAAGCCGTTGACCCGCTCGAAGTCGTCCCGCCACACGGCGATGTTGTTGCCGGAGAGCCGCGGCCGCATCGGCACCCGGCCCCATTCGTAGGCCTTGGCCCGCAGCCCCTTGAGCCGCAGCCGCCAGGCTTCTCGCGGGGGCACGAAGCGGGTGACGTCGCCGCCATGAATCACGTCGACGTCGATGCGTGCCGAGGTCGCCGCGTCGAGCCGGATACAGTCGCCCCCCACGATCCGGCCCCGGCGCCGCAGCTTCAGGTGATGCCGGAGATGGTCGCGGGGCAGGATGCAGTCGCCATCGGTGAACAGCAGGTAGGGCGCCGTCGAGGCGGCCGCGCCCTCGTTGCGGCACCGCGCCAGCCGAAACCCGGCGTGTGCGTGCGTCGTGAAGGTCAGCGGGAAGTCCACACGCCGGGCCGTGGTGGCGATCAGCCGCAGGGTCTCGTCCTGGGAGCCGTCGTCGGTGACGACCACCTCGAACCGCCCGCCGACGCCCTCCTGGACCTCGAGCGAAGCGAGGCAGCGACGCAGGTGCTCGGGCCGCTGATACGTGGAGACGATGACCGCGATGTCCATGCCCAACTCCCTGCGTGCGACCTGGATGGGCTATCGACGCCCGCACGGGTGGGAATCGAGCCCAACCGAGTTCGCGAACCGGCCTCGCGGCGAAGCGGGCAAGGTGGGGAGGGCAGGCAATCGCCGGCGGTGGTCAGCCAAACCGCAGGCAGTGCCAATCGCCGAGCGTGGCATGGAGGGGCGCGACGTCGAGCACGACGCGATAGCGATCGATGACCGGCGCTACCTCGTCGTCGCGCAGGCCTGAGAGGACGAGGCCGCCGGCCAGACCGCCGTCCGGGCGGCGGCGCACGGCCGCCCCCAAGACCGCCGCGTGCTCGATGAGCACCGGGGCCACGATGTTGGCGAGCACGAGGTCGTACCCCGGCCCGGCGGCGGGCAGTGCGGCGGCGACTCGGACACGGTCTGCGATCCCGTTGCGGGCGGCGTTGGCCACGATCGCGTCGTGCACGGCCGCGTCGATCTCGACGGCGTCTACGTGCCGCGCGCCGAGCACGGCGGCGGCGATGCCGAGGATCCCCGAGCCGCTGCCGAAGTCGAGCACGCGACCGCACGGTCGGCCGGCGTGCCGCCAGGCGGCGAGCGCGGCGAGGCACAGCCGCGTCGTCTCGTGCAGGCCCGTGCCGAACCCGACGCCCGGCTCGATGAAGATCGTGGTGCCGGCGGGGCCCGGGCCGGCCGTCCCCGGCTCCCATGCCGGCCGCACGGTGCCGAATCCCGCGACCTCGATCGGCCCAAAGGCATCCCGCCACGCCGTCTCGTCGCCGGCCGCGGCGGTGCGCACGGCCACCACGCGACAGCCGCGGAGGCCCGTGAGGAGCGGCGTCGCGGCCCGGGCCGCCGGCTCGCTCTCGAAGGCGCAGGCGATGCGGGCCGTGGGCAGGCTGCCGACCCAGTCGCGATCCGCCGGGGCCGCGGCGACGTCGATCACCAGTGGCGACGCGACGAGCCCGAGCGTCGCCGCCTCGCCGACGTCGACCGCTCCTTCGTCGACGCCCACGAGCCCGTCGGCCGCGGCCCACAGCCATTCGAGAAACGTGCCGCGGTCGACGTCTTCGCCTGCCGGCAGTGCCACGGTCGCATCGACGTCGAGATCGACGATCCAGCGGACGGCGGTCGGCGTATCGCCGAGGGGCTCATGCATGGGGCGGCTCCGCGAGCGTGGCGATGGGCTGGTGGAGCACGTCGGCGGGGGACCAGCCGGCGGCCCGCAGGTCGCGGATCGCCAGGCCGCCACTGCGCTTGGCGAGGCGGCGGCCGGCGGCATCGCACACGAGCGTGGTATGGCAGAACGCCGGCGGCTGCCAGCCCAGGGCCTCGAAGAGCAGCAGCTGCCGCGCCGTGCTCGTCAGGAGGTCGGCGCCGCGGACCACCTCGGCGATCTCCATCGCGTGGTCGTCGGCCACGACGGCCAGTTCGTAGGCGGCGAGGTCGTCACGCCGCCAGACGACGAAGTCGCCGAAGTCCACGCCCGCCGTTCGCCGCACCGTCCCCTGCAACGCGTCGTGGAACTCGAGCACGCGGCCGTCGGGCACGCGAAACCGCCACGGCACGCCGCCGGGCGCCGCGGCCCGCTCCCGATGGGCGGGCCGGAGGGCCGGCGGAAAGAGCGGCTCGGCGGCGGTCGCATGCGGCGCGGTGGCCGCCTCCTCGACGTCGCGTCGCGAGTGGGGGCTGGGATAGATCGCCCCGGCCGCCTCGAGCCGCCGCCAGACCTCCAGATACCAGTCCGCCCGGCGGCTTTGCTCATAGGGCGCGTGCGGCCCCCCGACGTCCGGACCCTCGATCCAGTCGAGCTCCAGCCAGCGCAGGTCCGCGACCGCCGCGGCGGTGAACTCCGGGCGGCAGCGGGGCGTGTCGAGATCCTCGATCCGCAGCACGAGGCCCGCAGTGCCGGCCCGCGCCGCCGCGACCGCGAACGTGCGGGCGTGTCCCACGTGGAGGTATCCAGTCGGCGTCGGTGCCAGTCGGCCACGGAGCGGCATGATTTGATTGCGGCGGGATGCGGATTACACCAGCCACCACGCCCAGGTGGCCAGCACCCAGGCGCCGAGGGCGAGGTTCGTCGCGGCGTGGGCGAGCACGCAGTCGATCGGCCGCCGCGTCGCCGCTGCGATGCCACTCACGACTGCGAACCAGCCGACGGCGGCGACAGCTTCGCTGGGATGCGAGGCCGCGGCGTACACGGCGCAGGCCCCGGCCACGGCGGGCGTGAGCAGGCCGAAGGGCACCTCCCAAAACCGCTCCTTGACGATGAACCGCAGGAAGAAGCCCCGCAAAAAGAGCTCCTCTACCAGGGGCGTGATCACGACGAGCCCGAGGCCGCGGACCGCGAGGTAGGCCCATACCGCCGACGGGTTCGCGCCGAACTGCTCCCAGGGGTTGAAGCCGCTCCGCTCGTGCAGGTCGCCGGCCCAGCCGGCGTCGCGTTGCAAAACGGACAGCACCACCCAGGGCACGACGAGCGCCAGGCCGAGGAGCGGCGGCCACCATGATGGCCGGCCCAGCCAGGGCCGAATCGCCGGCCAGGCGGCGACCACCAGCCCGGCCGTCATCGCCAGCCGGACGGCGTACACCCAGGGATAGGCCGCGTAGGGGATGCCGAGGCTGCCGGCGATCCCGCCCCCGGAGGGCGTGGGCTCGAGCAGGCCGAGCGCGAGGAAGGCCACCATGGGCACCACGCAGGCCTGCCACGGCCGTGCCGGGCCGTGGTCGGGAACCGGTGGCACCGCAGGCACCGGCGCTGATTCCATGGCGTTTTTCCCGTTCCCGAGGCGGGAATTCCCTCGGCTGTCGCGATTTTCCCGGCGCGAGTATATTCGACCGGCTCGCCGCCATCGTCCCCGTATTCCCGCCCCGGCGGCCCGCGGGCGTTCCCTCCGTTTCCAGAAGGTGTTTCGTTTCCATGGACCTGACCAAGCTTCGCAACATGGGCATCTCCGCCCATATCGACTCCGGCAAGACCACCCTCTCGGAGCGGATTCTGTATTACGCCGGCCGCATCCACCGCATCCAGGAAGTGAAGGGGGGCGGCGACGGGGCGACCATGGACTACATGGACCTCGAGCGGGAGCGCGGGATCACGATCACCTCGGCCGCCACGAGCGTGCAGTGGGGCGACTGCGGCATCAACCTCATCGACACCCCGGGCCACGTCGACTTCACCGTCGAGGTGGAACGCAGCCTCCGGGTGCTCGACGGCGCCATTCTCGTGCTCTGCTCCGTGGGCGGCGTGCAGAGCCAGTCGATGACGGTCGACCGGCAGATGAAGCGGTACAAGGTGCCGCGGCTGGCGTTCGTCAACAAGATGGACCGCACCGGGGCCAACTTCGACCGCGTGGTGCAGCAGCTCAAGGACAAGCTCGGCTGCCATGCGATCCCCTACCAGATCCCGATCGGCAAGGAGGACAAGCTCCAGGGCGTGATCGACCTGGTGCGGATGAAGGCCATCTACTTCGACGGCGACAACGGCGAACATGTCCGCGAGGAGGAGATCCCGGCCGACTACAAGGAAAAGGCCGCCGAGGCCCGGCACAAGCTGCTCGAAGACCTGGCCATGTATTCCGATTCGCTGATGGAGAAGCTCCTCTCGGAGGAGGTCCCCACGGAGGACGAGATCCACGCCGTCACCAAGGCGGCCGTCCATTCCCAGAGCATCACGCCGGTGTTCTGCGGCTCGGCCTACAAGAACAAGGGCGTGCAGCCGCTGCTCGACGCGGTCGTCCGCTACCTGCCCAATCCGCTGGAGCGGAAGGTGATCGCCAAGAACTGGTCGAACCCGGACGAGAAGTTCGACCTCGAGGCCGACCCGAAGAAGCCGCTGGTGGCGATGGCCTTCAAGATCGTCGACGATCCCTTCGGCCAGCTGACCTTCATGCGGCTCTACCAGGGCACGATGAAGAAGGGCGAGGCCTACATCAACCAGCGCACGAGCCAGAAGCAGCGGTTCAGCCGCATCGTGCGGATGCACGCCGACAAGCGCGAGGAGATCGACTCGGCCGAGGCGGGCGACATCGTGGCGGTGATGGGCGTGGATGCCGCCTCCGGCGACACCTACTCCAACGACGCCAAGTACTGCACGCTCGAGAGCATGTTCGTGCCGGAGCCGGTGATCAAGATGGCGATCACGCCGACGAATCGCGACGGCCTCGACAAGCTCAGCAAGGGCCTGCAGCGGTTCACCCGCGAGGATCCCACGTTCCGCGTGTTCACCGACGAGGAGACGGGCGAGACGCTGATCGCCGGCATGGGCGAGCTGCACCTCGACATCTACGTGGAGCGGATCAAGCGGGAATACAAGGTGGACGTCACCGTCGGTGCGCCGAAGGTGAGCTACCGCGAGGCTCCCACGAAGAGCACGGCCTACGACTACAAGCACAAGAAGCAGACGGGCGGCTCGGGCCAGTATGCCCACATCATCGGCCACCTCGAGCCGCTGCCCGAGGACGCGACCGAGAACTTCGTGTTCGAGGATGCGGTCGTGGGCGGTCGCGTGCCGCGGGAATACATCCCCTCGGTGGAGAAGGGCTTCCTGGCCGTGCTCAACAAGGGGCCGATCGCCGGCTTCCCGATCGTGGGCGTGAAGGCCACGCTCGAGGACGGCTCGTACCACGACGTCGACTCCAGCGACATGGCCTTCCAGGTCTGCGCCCGGGCCGGCTTCCGGGAGGCGTTCCTCAACACGAAGCCCGTGCTCCTCGAGCCGATCATGAAGATGGAGGTCGAGGTGCCCGCCGACTTCCAGGGCGCCGTCACCGGCGAGCTCAACAAGCGGCGCGGCCTGATCATCTCCACGGAGACGGTGGGCAACACCTCGACGATCATCGCCGAGGTGCCGCTGGCCGAGACCTTCGGCTACTCCACCGACCTGCGGAGCATGACGCAGGGGCAGGGGGTGTTCACGATGGAGTTCGCCAAGTATCGGCCGACTCCTGGCAACATCCAGAAGGAGATCGTCGAGGAGCGGAAGAAGGCGGAGCTCGCCGCGGCGAAGTAGCCGCGGCGCGTGGGCACGACGGTCAGCCGATCGTGGCGCAAGCCTCCAGGCTTGCGAATGGGCGTTCTCGCACCACAGGCCGCATTCGCACGCCTGGAGGCGTGCGCCACGTTGGCGGCGGGGGTTTTCGCTGCTCCGTGGTTCTCTCCTTGCCCTTGAAGCCCGAGGCGTGAGCCGAGGGAATGGGGCCGAGCTTCGGGTGAATCGCCGCGTATTCCCTCAGCTCACGCTTCGGGCTTCCCGGCAGCCAGGCACGACGGTCGGAGACCGCCGCTACAGGCGAGGCACTACGGTCGGAGACCGCTTCAGGCACGACGGTCCGAGACGTCAGAGCGTGGCCGTGATCGCGTTCCAGAGGGCGATCCGCGACTCCAGGCATGCGCGGGCCGTGGCGGAAGCGGCTGCCCACTTGGCGGCGTCGTCGCCGCACAGTCGGGCCATGATCCGCCGGCAGACGGGGGCGTGCTTCTCGTCGTCGTGGGCGATGTGCCGCTCCAGGTAGAAGCGGAACGGCCCCCAGGCGGGATCGCCGGCCGCCAGCGCCGTGACGAGGCCGCGGAACATGTCGGGGATCACGTCCTCGCGGCCGTAGGTGAAGGCGGCCACGATGCGATGCGGTTCCTCGGACGCGATGATGGCGAACGAGTGGCGGACGAACTCCAGGGCGGCGGGGGGGCCGCCGCAGGTGGCGAGCGCGTGGTCGAGCGACTCGCCGCCGCGCAAGGCGTCGAGCAGCCGGGTGATCGGGCCGGTGTCGGCGCCGGCCCGGGCCATGGCGGCGAGGTAGAGTTCGAAGTGGCTGGCGTGGCCGCCGTCGGGGAGTTCGTCGGACTCTTCGTCGAGCACGATTTCGTTGACGAGCCGGCGGGCCTCGGGATCCGTCGTGGGCACCCACGGGATGGATGTGCAGGTGAGCCGCTGCTGCAGGGCCTTGAGCAGGCTTTGGAAGTCCCAGACGGCGAAAATATGGTGCTCCATGAACCGCCGCAGCCGATCGGGGCTATCGACGAGGCGGTAGATGGGGTGGCCGACGAGCCGCGAGCGGCAGTCGCCGAGGTCGATCGCCGGTCGGGCAGCGGTAGCGAGAGGCATGGTGGACGGTGTCATACACCTGTTGTAGTCCGCTGCACGCCACCGGGTAGAGTCGCGCGTCGCGGCCGGGGCCTGTTGGGCCACGCGCGATCCCTCCACAAAAAGCCCCCGGCGGAAGCCGGGGGACTCCGGGTCACACGCGATCCCGCTCACCATGCGTTGCGGGTTTGAACGATGGAATCACGTGCCGTCGTAGGGAATGGATGCCGGGGTGGTTTGCATTCCCGGAGTCCCCGGGTTTCCACCCGGGGCTTCTTGGGCGCGGTGGATCCACAAAAAGCCCCGGCGGCCTCAGGGCGGCCGGACTATTTGTAGTCGGCTTCGTTGAGGACGTACCCCCCTGCCCAAGCGTTGTAAACATCTCTGCTGGGGGGAGGTCCGCCGGTGCCATTCATATTCGTCGTGTCTGAGGAGGCACTCGCGTTGTCCCAGCTCAAGAGTTGCGCATAGACTCTGGGTTGCAGGGAGTCCTTGAGAAACTCCGTATGGCCGTCGCAGAACGCGGCCACCGCGCCGCCGGGATGGTTCGACGACGGTTGGCTAAAGAAACCTGGGTCCGCTGCGCTGCCCGAGTTGATGACCTTTGACGGGGTTGCCCCGGATATCCCAAAGAGCGGCAGCATGATGTTTCCCGGGGTGTGCCCGAGGCCGCCATCTGTAGAAAACCCCCGAGTCTCGGTTCGCGTCGAGGCCCAGCTCGCCTGCACCAGTGGAATCGCCGCCGTGCCGGGGCCGCATTTTTCGGAGAGCAGGAGCGTGAATGCCGTGCCATCGTTGCTCGAGATTTCGTCCATCGACAGGCGGCCCGTGGCCACGGTTGTGTCGAGCATGACACCTTGAAACCGAGCCGCATTGACAGTCTCTGTCGGTCGGGAGCCGCCAGCGTAGGCGAGCGTGGGTCCCGTCTGCGTGTCGGGCGCGCTCGAGGGGCAGACGAACGTCGTCACGAATACCGGATTGAGACAGGTGCCCGAGGGGGTTACCGTCTTGTAGATGTCGTTTCGTTCGATGAAGGGCAGGATCATGATCGTCCAAGACGAGACGCCGCCGACCGGCCCGGTGTTCCTATAACCCGGCACGAACCCGTTCTGTTCGGCATGCCGGATGGCGGCAAATGCCAGCTGGTACTGGTTGTTCTGGCAGACCGTGCGGCGGGCGCCCTCCCGGACCGCCTGCACCGCCGGCAGCAGCAGCCCCATGAGCACGGCGATGATCGTGATCACGACCAGCAGTTCGACGAGCGTGAAGCCCCGCCGGCTGCTCGGATATCGAACGGATGACATGCGACGCATGGCGAAATCTCCTGCGAGGGGGCGGCCGCTCAGGCCGCCGTTCTATTGTACCGATCCGGGGCCTATTTCGGGATGAAGGAATGCCGCACGGTCATCTGCCGCACCTCTTTACTCGACGGCTCGTAGCAGCGAATTCGCACCTCGATGCCCCGCAGCGGCACGGGGTACGGGGGCGAGGTCTCGTATTCGGCGGGATCGTCGGGCACGCCGTTGTTGTTGTCATCGAATCCGTTCGTGCCGTCGTCGATCACGTTGTCATTGTCATCATCGAGACCGTTGAACTCGTAATGCAGGCTCCAGGTGTCGTAGGTGGCGGACAGTCGCGATCGGGAGTCCGCGGCGCGGAGCAGGGTGCTGGTCGCTGCGGCGGAGCCGGAGAGCTGCACGTAGGCGGCGTCTGGCAGTGACTGCGGATCGAAAACCCGGACGTCGAAGGAGATCACATTCGTGAGCAGGACGTCCTCCCAGACGCGGTCGGTATTGTCGAACGTGGCGTTGGGGAGCGATCGATTATTCCTGAAGGGACTTGTGGAAGTGACGAGCGGAAAGACGTAAGGGAACGCGGTGCTCGTCGCGGTCAACGGCGTGTCATTGTCACCCACATAGGAGAACGTCCCGCTGCGCATGAAGCGATTCTCCCGCTTCGTCAGGTCGGCCAGCGTGTTGGGCACGGCGAATGCACCTTCCCGCCGCAGCGAGAGGTCGTAGAGCGGCGTTGAATTCGAACCCTCGAGGTTCGCGACCGGCACCGGCGTGGCCGCGGTGCCGTCGAAGAAGGGCGCCTGGCCCACGTAGCCGACCACCAGCAGCTGCCGGCGATGGAGGTTGAAAAGTGTCGTCCCCGGAAGCGGCTGATCGGCGGCCTGGCGGCAGAACCAGGCCACTTCGGCGCAGTCCGACTCGATGGAATTGGATCCATACCGCCCCACGAACGGTCCGCCCACCGCCCGGGTCGTGAAGAGAAGGATGTCGTCGGTGTCGCCGGTTAGGGCGGCCGGGCCCCCGGTGTCGGCCTGCGGCCCCTCGAGGAGCTCGAAGTAGCCGCTGTTCGACTCCGGCCGCGCCCAGGGCACCAGTTCCGCCGTCACGCCCGCCAGGTCCTGCCGCAACTGCCAGGCGGTGCTCCGCATCCGGCCCGCCAGGGCCACCAGGGCCTGGCTCTGCGACGCGGCGCGGCCGAAGGTGCCGATCATCGTGGCCACGCCCGCCATCACGAGCAGCGCCACCGCCGAAGCGACGAGCAGCTCGGTGAGGCTGAAGCCCGTCCGGACCGCGGCGGCGGGGGATGTTTTCCGTGCCGGCATGGCGTCACTCCAGGAATCGTCGCAGGCGGATCGTGTCGCGGACGTTGAGGTTTTCCCCCTCGCGAAACCCGACGGGAATCGACCGATCCACGATCGCGAACAGCCGGTGGCAGGTGCGGGAGCCGTCGCCCGAGTCGGTCGTCTCCAGCGTGATCCAGACGGCGAAAACGTGCGAGCGGATCGTCGCCGTGTTGGCGAGGCGGATCGCGGCGGCGTACGTGAAGAATGGGTTCCGGTCGCGCAGGCCGGCATCACCGGGCGCGAACGATCCCGTCGCCATCGGCAGCACAGCCGAGTCACTGAGTGACAGCAGCCGCGCCGTGGATGTCGCCGGATTGCGCGCGGTGGTCCCGGTCGAGACGAAGGGGTTCACCGTCACCGTTCCGCTCGTCAGGGGCAGCGAGGTGGTGCCCAGGAGCGTCGCCCAGACGAGCGAGTTTGGATCCACCACGCTCGTCGTGCCCGTCGGGATCGTGTTCACGTTCACCCGACCGGGCTCGCGCCAGGTTGAGAACTGGTTTGCGGCCAGCCGATCCAGGCCGCAGGACGCGATCGTGCTGGATGTGACCGTGATAGCACAGCCCGCAAAGCGGCTCGGGACATACGTGGCATCGAGCAGCATGCTCGCCAACGCCGTCGTTCCGGAAACCAGTGACGTTGTCGGCACGTCATAGTTTCGCAGTAGGTCGCGCGAACTGTCGGCCGGCACGAGAACCAGTTCTGCCTGACTGACGAAGGGGCGGTTGGGCCAATGGAACCACGAGGCCGTGCCGGCCACGGAGTACGCGCCGATTGCCGACCCCGGGACGGTAGTCCACGTCGCCGGGGATCTCCAAAAGACGTTCGATGCCGCGCCCGCGGAGGGGCGCGACCGCTTCTGGAGCGTGGGCGTCGCCGGCAGGGCGTACTCGCAGACCGCGAACGGCGCGGCATCCACGGCCACGTAGGGATTGTCGATTCCATTGGCACGGGTCGGGTCGGCCAACCGCTCCAGCCACACGGTGCCCGAGGTGATGCCTGCAGCTGGGGCGAATTGCCCGCCCTGGTTCACGTCGCACCGGGCCGGGCTGGCGGTCACGCTGAAGAACTGCGGATTCGCCGGCGCGACGATGCACTGGCCTCCCGGAGCCAAAGCATCAACGGCCGTGGACCCGCCGAGGATCGTGGATGTGCCGGTCGTCACGCCCGTGCCCGTCAGCACGAACTGATTCTGGCTGGTCGATCCGCTCAACGCCCTGAATTGGACCACCGCCGTGTCCGGCGACATCGCCGAGCCGGAAAATCTCAACTGCCAGGCCGGGCTTGCACCGATCGCCAGATTTTGTGGGTTGCTTGCGGCTCCGAGCGTCGGGTCGAGCCGCTCCACGGAGGCGACGGTCGAGCCGGTGTTGATGATGGAGGCGGTCCACGGTGGTCGGACCAGGTTGACGAAGAGCTGCGCGGATCCGCTGATCGTCTCCCTCCAGGCGGCCGTCTCGGCGACGAGCAGATCGGGCCGCTCCACGCCCCAGACGACGCCCCTGTCCTGGTCATTTGTCGTGGTCAGGTTTCCATCGACGTTCCAGCCGTTGGTGAGATTGGTGTCGTACTCGAACCCCGTCATCCTCGAGTCGTCGTCGCGGAAGTCGCAAACGTTCACCGCCCACTGCGCGGCCTGCTCCGCCGACAGACTCGGATTCAACGCCCTGACCAGCGTGTAGAGGCCCTTGCAGTATTCCTGCGTTTGGGCCGCGGTCGTGAGCGGGCGGTTGAGGTCGAAACGCAGTCCGGCGGCCACGTCGGGCGACGCGGCGTTGGCGTTGGCCCAGGGATACACGAGCGATGCGATCCCGCCTCCCGACAAGGCCGTTTCGATCCGCGTGGCGGCGCTGCCGGTGATCGCGGGCGTGTCCCAACTGTCGGTGGTGATCCGCAGGCGGGAAGCCTGCGCGACGCTGGTCAGCCCGGCGGCCAGCCGCGGCGGGAGCGTGGCGGCATCGGCGTCGCTCGCCCGCAGGACCCGCTCCAGTTCCGCCACGGTGAAGGGGTTGTCGTCGTTGACCGCCACATCCCCGCTCACGGCGGCCGCCGGACGCGGCCCGACATCAGCCAGCCGAACCTCGTAGGGATCGTCTACGGCGTCGGTGCCGGTCCGGGCGACGAAAAACGTAAGCAATGGCGTGATCTGGCCGCTCGCGGGGGGCTGCATGTAGACCCGCATCTGGCCCTTGAGGTCGGCGACGGCGTTCGTGCCGGCGACCGTGAGGGCATACCTGGCGGGATCCGTGGAGGTCCCGGTCGTCTGCTGGCTGCCACGGGTGTCGTCGCCCGGGCTTCCCGGGGCGCCGTCGCGGCCATAGCGGCCGACGAGCGCAATTCCCGGGGGCGGCCGGCGTTGGGACGCCGTCGCCACGCCCGCGGAGGTCGTCGCGCCGGCGCTGAGGAAGTTCGTGTACCAGAGATCGGTCGGGGTCGCGGAGCCTGAGCCTGTAAACGCCGACGTGCCAGTCGGCGACGGGAGCGACGGCGTGCTGCTGACGACAAGCGATGGGTCGAGATCGGCGGGGCCGTAGCCCATGCCGAGCGACACGTCAGGCGAGCCCGTGTAGGGGCCTCGGGCCCTGTCGGCCATGCCGGCGGCATTGATGTTGATCCGGCCGTCGAGGTCGAGCACGAGATAGGAAACGCGGTACGTAAACGTGCCGCTGGGCGACGGCCGCGGGGGCAGAATGTTCTCGAGCCACACACCGTCGGCGATGCCGTCGTTGTCGTTGTCCACGGTCGCCGGCACGGTGCCACTGAACGATAACCGCCGAAAACCCGTGACCTGACCGTCGCTCAACACGGGCTGGGCCAGCCACGGGTTGTCCGCGTCGTAGGCGTCGTAGGCCTCGGCGGCGAACTCTCGGCCGTTGACGACGGCCGCGTAGGTCGTGCTCGTGGTGCTCAAGACCGCCGGTGGAAATCCTGGCCGGCCGGGGGTGTTGGCGAGGAACACCGTGCCGCCGCTCCCGCCGACGGTGCGGAAACTCACCGGACCGCCGAGGGCCGGATTGGGCACGATCGTGAGCACGCGGCCGTGCGGTGGGCCGAGCGTCAGTCCGGTTGCGGTGGCCGTCAGGAGCGGGGTGGCGGCGTTGTAGGCCAGCGTGATCGAACCTGTTCCCGACCCGGCTGTGCCGTATTTGTCGCCGAGGATGCTCTCCGTGATTCGCGTCCTCACGGACGGATCCTTGGAGCCGCGAAGCGCGATCAGCAGGGCCTCGTCGAGCAGCATCCGCGACTGGATGCCATCCACGGCGGCGACCTGGGTGGCGTTGGCGAAGGCCCGGGCCGCAGTCCGGGCCCGCACCGCCGAGATGATGAGGAACGCCCCGAGGAGGATGAAGAACGACAGGGCCGTGAGCACGAGCAGCAGCAGCATGCCTCGGCGGTCGGCCGATCGAAGGCGAGGAGGCATGGTGTTGGTTTCCGCTTGGGGAGTCAGTCGAGCGTCACGGCGTGCTGGTCGACCCGCAGCAGACCGTCGAAACCGATGACAGGGAGAGTCGAGCCGCTGGTCAGCGGATTGGGATCGAGCACCACGAACGAACGTCGTGCGGCCACATTTTCCGATCCCGACGTGATGGGCCCGGGCATCGTCCACGACGATGTCACCCGCACCCAGCGCGGCGGAGTCGTGATGGCCAGCACATGGGAACAGGCTGGTAGAAACCGGCGGCGCGTCGCTTCATCGCGCAGCCCGTTGGCGGAACCGGTGGTCAGTTGAAACCGGGGCGAGGTGCTGGTGCCGGTCAGGCTGATGGTCGTCGGGCTGATCGGAGCCTTGCGAAAGACGGCGATGCTGAGCGTGGCGGGCATCCCGGGCGTGGCACTGCCCGACGTGGGAGCGAGCATCGCGCCCCAGCGAAAGGCGGGGTCTTCCGCGAAATGCTGAGTGCCGCCGGTAGTGATGAGCCGCTGAGCAGCCAAGGCGGAAGGGGCCGCGATCCCGGCGGCGGAAACTCCGCTCAGTTCGCCGAAGACACAGGCCGCGGCCGGATTGGAAAAAACATCGGCGGCCACCAGCCCGCGATTCACGCACTCGGCACGGGCATTGGCCGCCAGCATGCCGGCCCGATCTTGCTGGGTGGCCTGGCTGAGCCGGGCGGCGGCCGCCGGAAGCAAGGCGGACACGCTTGCCAGGCCGACGGCGAGGATCCCGCAGGCCACGAGCACCTCGAGGAGCGACAGTCCCGCACGCGGGTGGCGGCTGGCGACGGTCGGTGGCAGGCCATGCATGGTGGTCACTTTCCGATGACGGCCTGGGCCCGGGCCTTCGCGCGGGCCGCCCGCAGGGCGTCTGCCCCCGTGCCGGTCTGGGGCACGTTCGACGACACCGACACGCGGCCGGTCTGTGGATGGATCACCACCCACAGGGCCTGCTGACTGGCCAGGGCCGTGCCGGCTTCGACCTCTCTCCGCGGCGCCACGAGCAGGTAGACCGGCGACAGCGGATGGGTGACCGTGGCGGTAGCCCCGAGCAGTTGCTGCATGACGGCATCCAGACCGCCGACGCTGTCGAAGGTCAGGCCGATCGGTCCCTTGTTCGCCAGGTTGCTCCAGGTGGCGTCGAAGCCGGCGCCATCGCCGATCCCGCTGTTGCCGAGGTCGAGGGCCACGGGCTTCCCAAGATCGACGAGCATCTCCCCTTTGGCGGGATAGCGGGCGATGACCACGGGCAGGCCCCCCGGGCCGGGCTCGGGCCAGATCGTGTTCTGGCCGGTCTGGCCGTTCGTCGTCCGCAGGCTCACAGTCGAGCCCCCCGAGAATCCCATCCATGGCGCGGCCGCCTGGCCCGGGGCCGAACGGCCGAACTGGATTCGATAGCCGCTGGCCAGGTCTCCGGCACCGGCGTTGGAAGGGGTGATGGTCACACTCGCGGTCGTGGCGGAGCGGTCGGCCGGCGGCATCCCGCTCGTGCACGAGCCCGCGATCAGTGGCAGCATGTCGGCAGCCGCCACGGTGGTCACCGACCGGGCGGCCCCGTCGGGTTCGAAGATCAGTCCGGCCCCGGCCGGATTGCCGAGGGCCCGGGCCTGGGTCGCCAGGATCGCCGACACGAGCGACTGGGCGGCCCGTCTGACCTCACCCGCGGCCCCCGGCCGGACGCCGACCAGCACGAGGCCGAAGAGGGAGGCGAAGATGCCGGCCACGACGAGCAATTCGATCAGCGTGAAGGCGGCGCGGCGGTTCATTTCTTGGCCTCCGCGTCGAAGTTGGTGATGTTGTCGCCGCGGGCGTCGGGGCCGCTCGTGTCGAGCCCGCCGGCCGTGATGCCGGCGGGAACGCCGCAGGAGGCTCCAGCCGCCAGGTTGCCGCTGGCATTGACGAGAATCGCGTTCGTCTTGTCCGGTCCGCCGGAGAAGATCAGGGGCCGCATCGTTCCACCTTTGGAGGCAGCGGGCGCGCCGCCCGCGAAGGGCGCGGTGGACGAGAAGAACTTGCCGCTTCCCGGCGGCAACTCAAGCCCGGCCGGCCAGAGGACATAGCGGATTGGGTTGCCCCAGCCGTCGAGAAACTCGAAGGCGCCGTCGTTGTCCTTGTCGCCCTTCTGGCTCGTCCCCAGGGCGTCGCAGTCGAGGCAGTCGGCGACGCCCCCCATCATCACGATCATGAACAAGCATTCGGCGTCGGCGAAGGTGGGTGTCGGGGTGGCCGTGGAAGACGCGAGCAGCCCCGCATAGGCGTTTTGCGGAGCCGTGCGCGGCAGGACGGCCGTCCCAGACCCGAATGCTGACAACGTGCCGCTGATCGCTTGCACGTCGGCCCAGTTGTCGGGCAGCTCCGCACTTGCCAGGCGCCGCAGATAGGTCCCGCGGTCGGCCGCTGATGTCGCCGCCGGCACCGGCCGCGAGGCGTACGACGAGTAGTGCTGCTGGACGACCCGGTCGATCTTCGCAATCAGGGCCTGCGTCGCCTGCACCCGCTGGCTCGCCCGGGCGTTGGAAACGGCGGACCCGATCATCGCCATCAGCAAGAGAATGATCGACACCACGACGAGCAGCTCGACGAGCGTGAATGCCCCCCGCCCCGGAACACCGTCCGGCGTGCGGGCCCCGCCCCGCATGGTCGCCGGGCACGCGGCATGCGCACGGTGTCCCGTCGCTTCCGCGACGGGCTGTTTGGGCCCGGCGGGAAAGACCGGCTGCCGTGAAGCCCCGGGCGGAAGTCTGGCGACTCGGGGACGCGGCGCCGGCTCGGGATGGCTGGGCAGCGGGTTCATGACAGGTCGTTGATCAGCTTGATGAGCGGCATGAAGAGGGCGATCACGATGAAGCCCACGGCGCCGCCGAGGAAGATGATGAGCAACGGCTCCATGAGGCTGGTCAGGCTCTCCGTGAGCACCGCCACCTCCTCGTCGTAGGTGTCGGCCACCTTGTAGAGCATGGTGTCGAGCTCGCCCGACTCCTCGCCCACGTCCACCATGTTCACCACCAGGTCGTCCACGACAGGCTTCTTGTAGCGAAACAGGTACATCAGGGCGCCCACCACCGGTACGAAGGCCGTCCAGAAAAGGAGCGCCACGACGTTGAACGGCGGGATGGAGTAGGTCTTGAGCGGCTTGGCGATCGCGTCGCCGTCGCGGATCGAGTCCGACACCTTGGAGAACAGCCGCTCGAACATCATGTTGCCCGAGGTCTCCTTGGTGATGTTGAGCGCCTCCAGGATCGGCACGCCGCTGGAGAGGAGCGTGCCCAGCGTCCGCGAGCTGCGGGAGAGGATGTTCTTCTCGACCAGCTGCCCGAAGATCACCACCTTGAGCACGAACAGATCCCAGCCGAAGCGGCCGTAGGGGATCATCTTGATGAGCTTGATGAGGAGGTTGAGCCCGAAGGGGATGGCGGGGATGAGATACCAGTAGTTCACCACCCAGTTCGAGATGTCGATCAGGAGCTGCGTCATCGGCGGCAGCTCGCTGCCGAAGTCGTGGAAGATCTTTTTGAACTGCGGCACGATCTTGATCATGATGAAGGCCAGGATGCCCACCGCCACCATCACCACCACGATCGGATAGACGAGGGCCCCCTTCACCTTCCGCTTCAGCGACTCGCTCCGCTCCATGAACTCGGAGAGCCGCCGCAGGATCACCTCCAGCGCGCCGCCCGCCTCGCCGGCCCGGATCATGTTGCAGTACAGCCGATCGAAGGCCTTGGGGCTCTTGGCCATCGCCTCGGAGAGCGTGGCTCCCCCCTCGATCTCGTCGCACACGTCGAGGAGGCTGTTCTTCAGCCGGCCGGGCTTCTGCATCTCCGCCAGCAGCTTCAGGCTCCGCAGGATCGGCAGGCCGGCGTCCTGGAGGATGGAGAGCTGGCGGGTGAAGAGCGTGAGCTCCTTGCCCTTCACGCCGCCGATGGCGAACGTCCGCCCCGGCTTGCGGCCACCGGCCGCCGGGCCCTTGGCCGCCTTGGCCTTCTTGGCCTTGAGCTTGGTGACCATGTAGCCCATCGAGCGGATCGTGGCCTGGGCTTCGGCCTCGCTGGCCGCGTCGACGGTGTCGCGGATCTCCTTGCCGGTCGCCGCGTCGATGGCTTCGAACTGGAAGGTGGGCATCGTCAGGCCTCCAGGATCGTCTCGCGGATGACTTCCTCGGCGGTGGTCAGCCCGCCGAAGACGCCCTCCATGCCGGATTCGCGGAGCGTCACCATGCCGTTCCGTCGGGCGGCCTCACGGAGATCCTCCGTCGAGGCGTTGCGCATCACCATGTCGCGCAACTCGTCGTTCATGATCAGCAGCTCGAACAGCCCCAGCCGGCCCTTGTAGCCGGTGCGGTTGCACTTCTCGCAGCCGCGGCCGCGGTAGAAGGTCTTGCCGATCGTCTGGTCGGTCGTCAGCTCCAAGTCGGCGAGCACGTCGGCTCCCGGCACCACCTCCTCGCGGCAGTTGGAGCAGATCCGCCGCACGAGCCGCTGGGCGAGGATCGCCTCCACCGTGGCCGTGATCAAAAACGGCGGCACGCCCATGTCGCGGAGCCGCGTCACGGTGGACGGGGCGTCGTTGGTGTGCAGCGTGGAGAACACCATGTGGCCGGTGAGCGATGCCTGCACGGCGATCTCGGCCGTCTCCACGTCGCGGATCTCGCCCACCAGGATCCGGTCCGGGTCCTGGCGGAGGATCGCCCGCAGGCAGGCGGCGAAGGTGTTGCCGATCTCGGCGTCGATCGGCACCTGCACGATGCCGTCGATGTCATACTCCACCGGGTCTTCGGTGGTGATCAGCTTGTCGTCGACCTCGTTGAGCTCGGAGAGGGCCGAGTAGAGGGTGGTCGTCTTGCCGGAGCCGGTCGGCCCGGTGACGAGCACGATGCCGTTGGGCCGCTTGATGACCTCGCGGAACCTCCGCAGCATCGCCTGCTCCATCCCCACCTTCTCCAGGTCGAGGGACACGACGCCCCGGTCGAGCACCCGCATGACCACGCTCTCGCCGAACAGCGTGGGCAGCACGCTGACGCGGAGATCGACTGGATGGCCGCCGACGTTGAGCTCGATGCGGCCGTCCTGCGGCAGCCGCCGCTCGGCGATGTCGAGGTTGGCCATGACCTTGATGCGGGTGGTGATCGCGAAGGCCAGGTGCCGCGGCGGGGGCACCATCTCCTGGAGCACGCCGTCGGCCTTGAGGCGGATGCGGAACTCCGTCTCGAAGGGCTCGAAGTGGATGTCGCTGGCCCCGTCGCGGATCGCCAGCAGGAGCACCATGTTGAGCAGTTTTCGCACCGGCGCGCTCTCGGCCAGGGCCTCGACGCTCGTCAGGTCGGTGGGGCCGTCGCGGCCGGCGGCGGCGGCCGCCGCCGCCAGTTCGTCGTCCTTCTCCAGATCCTCGACGAGCGACTCCACGCTCTCGCTCTCCGAGGAGTAGATCTTCTCGATCACCTTGGTGATCTCGGGCTCCGTGGCCACGCAGACGTGGATGTCGTAGCCGAGGAAGGTCCGCAGCTCGTCGGCGATCTGGATCTTCTGCGGCTCGGCCGAGGCGATCGTGAGCCGGTTGCCCTCGAGGCCCAGCGGGATCACGCGGTAGAGCTGGGCCATCGGCTCCGACAGCAGCCGGGCCACCTCCGGCGGAATGTGGCGGTCGTAGAGCGTGACGAAGGTGGTGCCCCACTGCTCGGCGAGCGCCTCGCCGAGCTGCTCGTCGGTGAAGTAGCCCAGCGACACGCCCACCTTGCCGAGCAGCTCGCCGCCCCGCGTCGCCTGCTCCTCGAGCATCGTCGCGAGCTGCTGCTCGTCGATGAGGCCGAGGTCCACGAGGATTTGCCCGATCCGCTTCAGGGCCATGGTCAGCGCTCCAGTTCCTTGGCGGCCTTGCGGGCGACCGTCTCTGCGTCGTCGAAGATGCCCTGCTTGGCGTTGGTGATCCGGCGGGCGAGATCGTCCACGTTCTGCGCCTTGGCGAGCACGCTCTCCTCCGTCACCTTCTTCTCGCTCCACAGCTTGAAGAGGTGGTCGTCGAGGAGCTGCATGCCGAGCTTGGCCCCCGTCTGGATCGCCGAGTTGATGCGGAACGTCTTGTTCTCGCGGATCAGGTTGCCGATGCCCGGTGTGCAGACGAGCACCTCGTAGGCCGCCACGCGGCCGCCGCCGATCTTGGGGAGGAGCGTCTGCGAGAGCACGCCGAGGATCGCGGTCGAGAGCTGGGTGCGGACCTGCTCCTGCTGGTTGGTGGGGAAGGCGTCGATGATCCGGTTGACGGTGCCCTGGGCGCCGGTCGTGTGCAGCGTGCCGAACACCACGTGGCCCGTCTCGGCGGCCGAGATCGCCGCCTCGATCGTCTCCAGATCGCGGAGCTCGCCCACGAGGATCACGTCGGGGTCCTGCCGCAGGGCCCGCCGCAGGGCCTCGGAGAAGCTCGGCACGTCGGTGCCGATCTCCCGCTGGTTCACCGTGCTCTTCTTGGAGTAGTGGTAGAACTCGATCGGGTCCTCGATCGTGATGATGTGGTGGTCGTAATTGTCGTTGATGAAGTCGATCAGGCCCGCGAGCGTGGTGCTCTTGCCGGAGCCGGTCGGTCCGGTGACGAGGAACAGGCCGCGGGGCCGGGTCACCAGCTTCTTGCAGACCTCCGGCACCCCGAGCTGCTCGGGCGTGAGCAGCTTGTTGGGGATCTGCCGCAGCACCATCGCCACGCTGCCGCGCTGCTTGAACACGCTGACGCGGAACCGGGCCAGGTCCTTGAAGGCGAAGCCGAAGTCGCAGCCTCCCTTCTCCGCCAGTTCGGCCTGGCACCGCTCGGGCGTGATCGCCTTCATCAGCGCGTTGGTGTCGTCGGCGGTGAGGACCTTCGTGGCCTGGGCCTTCATGTGCCCGTCCATGCGGAACACGGGGGGGATGCCGGCGGTGATGTGAATGTCGCTCACGCCCCCCTTCACCGCCGCCATCAGCAGCTTGTCGATCAGGATCGTGCCCCCCGCGGCCTTCGGCATCGCGTAGGGGGATTCGCCCTCGGCGGCGACGGCCGCCGCGGCGGGCTCGTCGTCCTGGAGGTCGAGCTCGAGCGCGGCGTGGTCCGGTGCCGGCGGGGCGGCGGGGGCCGGGCGGAGCACGAGCACCTTCGTGCCCTGGACGTCCAGCAGGGCGCCGGCACATTCACCGAGCGCGGTCGGGAACGTGAACCGGGCCGGGTCGCCGCCGGCAGGCACCAGGGCCGCCGCCAGGGCCGCCACCTCGTCGACGGTGAAGGCCCGCGTCTTCAGGGGCCGCATCTGGTCGTTGATCCGCAGCATCGGGGCGGCGCCCCCCGAGAGCCGAACCTCGGTGCCGCCGTTGTCCACGGCCACCTTGAGCAGCTTTTCGACCTGGGCCACGAGCGGAGAGGACGCCGTGCTCATGATCGCCACTCCTCGCAGCCTGAGGCTGCGGACGGGAGGCTCGGCAGGCAGAGAGGGAGCCCGAACACGGCTGCGGCTTCACGGGACGTTCGGCTCGGGCCCCTGACAGCCGCCGAAGTCACCGGCTTTATTATGCGCGTCATCGGATGAAAAGTCTCCTCCGCCCCAGGAAAAATCACGCCACCCGGCAAAACCCCGCGGCCGGGCAGGGCTTCATCCCGCCGGCCCGGTCACTCGGTCTTCTTGGAAACCCGGAACACCTCGTCGAGCGTGGTGATGCCCCGCAGGGCCTTGGCCACGCCGTCTTCGAACATCACCCGCATCCCCTGCCCGACGGCCGCCCGCCGGATCTCCTGGGTGGCCGCCCCCTGGAAGGCGAGCTCGCGGATCTTGTTGGTCATGACCATCAGTTCGAAGATCCCCAGCCGGCCCTTGTAGCCCGACTTCGTGCAGTGGGCGCAGCCGCGGCCCTTCATGAACGTCGCCCCCTTGAGCATCTCGGGGGTGATGCCCGCGGCCTCGATCTGGGTGTCGAGCGGCTGGTGCGGCTGCTTGCACTTGGGGCAGTTCACGCGGACCAGCCGCTGGGCGAGGACGGCGATCACGCTGGAGGCCACGAGGTAGGCCGGCACCCCCATGTCGATCATTCGGGTGATGGCCCCCGGCGCGTCGTTGGTGTGCAACGTGCTGAACACGAGGTGGCCGGTGAGCGAGGCCTGGATGCCCATCTGCGCCGTCTCGGTGTCGCGCATCTCGCCCACCAGGATCACGTTGGGCGCCTGCCGGAGCATGGCGCGGATGACGCGGGCGAAGTCGAGGCCGATCGAGTGGCGGATCTCCACCTGGTTGATGCCGGCGAGGTAATACTCGACCGGATCCTCGGCGGTGATGATCTTGGTGTCGGGGCGGTTGAGCTCGTTGAGCGAGGCGTAGAGCGTGGTCGTCTTGCCCGAGCCGGTGGGGCCGGTGACGAGGATGATGCCGTTGGGACGACGGATCAGGTTCTTGAACTGGCGGAAGTCGTTGTCGGACAGCCCCAGCTGGCGGATGCCGACGCGGATGTTGTCCTTGTCGAGGATCCGCATCACGACCGACTGGCCGTGATTCGTGGGGAGCACGCTGACGCGGAGGTCGTAGTCCTTGCCGTCGGCGGTGAGCTTGATGCGGCCGTCTTGCGGCCGACGCCGCTCGGCGATGTCGAGCTTGGAAAGGATCTTGATGCGGGAGAGGATGGCGCCGAGCAGGCGGCGCGGCGGATTGTCGCGCTCCACGAGCCGCCCGTCGATCCGGTAGCGGATCCGCACCCGGTCCTCGAAGGGCTCGATGTGGATGTCGCTGGCCCGGAGCTGCACCGCCTCGGTGATGATCAGGTTCACGAGCTTGACCACCGGGGCGTCGGACTGGTCGTCGGGCCCCTGGGCGGCCGCCTGCTCCACCGCCGTTTCGGTGAAGTCGATGGCGGTGTCGGTGAACTCCTGGAGCATCGAGTCGGCGCTCTCGCCGTCGGAGAGGCCGTAGTTGCGGTTGATGGCCTCGACGATCTGCTCGCGGACGGCCAGGGCCATCTCCACGTCGCGGTTGAGGATGAACCGCAGCTTCTCCTGCGTGTCCATGTCGGTGGGGTCGCAGGTGGCGACGCGGAGCATGCCCCCCGACTCGGCCAGCGGGAAGATCGTGTTTTCGCGGGCCACGCTCTCCGGCAGGAGCTCGATCACCTCCGGCGGCACCTGGAGCTCGGTGAGGTTCACGAACTTCAGCCGATAGGCCTTCGCCAGGGCCTTCATCACCCGCTCACCCGGCGCGTAGCCGAGCCGCACCACTTCCTCGTGCATCTTCTTGCCGGAGGTGCCGGCGATGCGGGTGGCCTCGGCGAGCTGCTCGGCCGAGACGATCCCCTCGGAGAGGAGAATGGTGGCAAAGGCGTCGGGCATGGCGGGAGGGAGTCGTCCGGGTCAGGCGGGTGTTTCGAGGAAGGTGTCGGTGTGCTCGTAGCCGGGGGCGCAGGTGCAGAGGAAAACGAGTTCTGTCGGCCCCGTGTTGCGGATGGTGTGGCGGCACCCCGGCGGGATCGCGATCGCGTCGCCCGGCCCCACCGGCCTCGTTTCGTGGCCCAGGGTCATGGCGGCGGTGCCGGAGAGGATGTAGTAGATCTCTTCGGTGACGGCGTGGTGGTGGGGGGTGGTGGCGGCACCGGGAGCGAGTCGGGCCTCGGCCAGGCTCTGCTTTCGGATGGCGGAATTGCGGTGGGCGAGCAGTTCGCGGATCGTCGAGCCGTCGGCCGTGACGAAGGGGGGCGCGTCCTGTTGGTTGACCACGTCCATGGAGGTGCGGAGGCCGAGGGTGCGAGTCTGGCGGACTGGAAACGTTCCCGACCGTCAGGATACCAGACTGCCCGCAAAATGAAGACACGCCGGCGGGATCGGCCGGGCCTCCCAGGCGGTGGGATCGGGCAGGTCCGCGGCGGCAAAGGACGTGTCGGCCTCGACCACGAGCTGGCTGCCCGCCGGGGCGGCGCCGCGCAGGGCCGCGATCAAAGCCAGCAGCTCCGGCCGCCGCTCATGGCCGGCGGCGAAGAACTCCCACGGCGGCGAGATGAAGACGATCCAGGGCAGGTCGCGTGGCAGGTCGGGGAGCCGGCGGGCCCAGAGGAGGACGTCGCCGGACCGCACCTCGACGCGGTCCTCGATGCCCAGGCCGCGGGCCGATCGACGCAGGGCGTCGGCGGTGGGAAAATGCCGCTCTCCGAAGATTGCCCGGGCGGCACCCCGGCTCAACGCCTCGAAGCCGAGCGCGCCGGTGCCGGCGAACAGGTCCAGGGCGACGGCTCCGCGGACGTCCGTGCCCAGGAGGTCGAACAGCGACTCGCGGACACGGTCCTTCATCGGCCGCGTGCGGCCATGGGGCACGAACTCGAGCCGCCGGCCGCGGAGTTCGCCACCGATGATCCGCGGCGCACTGGCGGCCTCCTCAGCGGCAGGCCGTCGGCCGGCTGCAGCTGATGCCGGTGCGGGAGGTCGGCGGGCGGGGCGATGGCGGGCCATGAGGCGACCTTTTATATGGCAAAACATCGCATCGTGCGATTTTTGCCTGGCGGGCCTCCGCCCGCTGGAGTCAACCCGGCCGTCCCGGCCTGGCCTTTGTAGCGGCGGTGGGTGTGAGTACGGCAAAACATCGCATCGTGCGATTTTTGCCTGGCGGGCCTCCGCCCGCTGGAGTC
>CAZJHQ010000029.1:37724-39557 GCA_964545915.1 uncultured Candidatus Kuenenia sp.
AACCCGGCCGTCCCGGCCTGGCGCTTGTAGCGGCGGTGGGTGTAAACATCGGATCGTGCGATTTTTGCCTGGCGGGCCTCCCAAGAAGCCCCGGGTGGCAACCCGGGGACTCCGGGTGTGAATACCGTCCCGTCTTCCATGCTGGACGAGGGCGGGTGATTGCCCGGTTTGAAACCGTGGTGCATGGAGAGCGGGGAGGGAGGTGACCCGGAGTCCCCCGGCTTCCGCCGGGGGCTTTTTGTGGGCAGCGCGCCAAGAAGCCCCGGGTGGAAACCCGGGGACTCCGGGTGTGAACACGACCCCGCCATCCATGCCGCACGAGGGCGCGGAACCACGCAGCATCGACGACGCCGTGCCGCCGCACGGTGTGTTATCGTACCGTTTTCCACCATTCGGAGATTGACACGATGCGGGCAACGCGGGCGAGCGTGGGGCGGCGGTGGCGGACGGCATCCATGGTCGCGACGCTGATGGCCGCCACGTGCGGCACGGCAACGGCACAGGTCGCGACGTCCCCGGTCGATCCGGCCGCGGCCAAGGCGGAGTTCGACGCCTCCTCCAAGGAGATGAAGGATCTCGTCGGCGAACTCACCGTGCTCCAGGCGCAGTATCAGCAGCCGCAGGCCGACAAGGCGGCCCTCGAGGCGAAGTTCGAGGCCGTGAAGGTGAAGGCCCAGGCCACGAGTGAGCGGCTCGAGAAGGCGGCCTTCGCCCTGGCGATCGCCGATCCCAAGAACGCCGAAGCCAAGGAGATCAGCGGGGCCGTCGTGGCCGGATCCCTCCAGGGGGACGATCCCCGCAAGGCGCTCGCGCTGGCCGGCCGTCTCGACGCGGCCGGGGCCGCGGGGGGCGACGTGGCGCTGATGGCGGCGACCGCGGCGATGATCCTCTCCGACGTCGATGCCGCGGAGGCCTGGCTGAAGAAGGCCGAGGCGGCCGGCGCCGCGAAGGCCCGCCTCAGCGACCTGCGCGAGGCGGCCGCTGCCGAACGGGAGAAGGTGGCCGCCGAGATGGCGAAGCGGGCGGCGGAGGCGAAGGCCGACGACCTGCCGCGGGTGAAGCTCTCCACCAGCCGGGGCGACATCGTCGTGGAACTGTTCGAGAACGAGGCGCCCAATACCGTCGCCAATTTCATCAGCCTCGTGGAAAAGGGCTTCTATGCCGGCACCCCGTTCCACCGTGTGATTCCCGGCTTCATGGCCCAGGGGGGCGACCCGACCGGCACCGGCACCAGCGGCCCGGGCTACGCGATCGCCTGCGAGTGCGACGCGGCTGGGGCCAGGAAGCACTTCCTCGGCACGCTTTCGATGGCCCATGCCGGGCCGAACACGGGGGGCTCGCAGTTCTTTTTGACGTTTCGGCCGACGGAGCATCTCGACGGCAAGCACACGGTCTTCGGTCGCGTGATCGAGGGCTTCGACGTGCTGCCGAAGCTGATGCGGACGCAGGATGAGCAGGGGCGTCCGGTGCGGGGCATCAAGCCCGACACGATCGTGAAGGCCGAGGTGGTGCGGAAGCGCAACCACCCGTACGAGCCGAAGACGCTGCCCGACCCGCGGAAGCGGTGAGCGACTGGGGGCCGCGCCGGTGGCGCGAGTGGCGTTCGGCGTGGATGGCGGGGTGGTGTTCGTGCCCGGAGTCCCCGGGTTTCCACCCGGGGCTTTTTGGGCCGCGTGCCCCACAAGAAGCCCCCGGCGGAAGCCGGGGGACTCCGGGTCACCTGTCTCCCCGCTCACCATGCGCCACGGTTTCGAACCGGTGAATCACGAGCCGGCGTGCGGCGTGGATGGCGGGGTGGTGTTCGTGCCCGGAGTCCCCGGGTTTCCACCCGGG
>CAZJHQ010000029.1:39657-41666 GCA_964545915.1 uncultured Candidatus Kuenenia sp.
GCTTTTTGGGCCACGCGCATCCGCTCACTGAATCCACTCCTTCGCCCGCGCGCCGGGTCGGGCCCGCACCAGGCGGGGCACCGCGTAGCCGGGCAACGATTCACGCAGGCCGCGGTGCAGCGCGGTCGCCCGCTCCTCGGCGACCTCGAAGTGGGCGGCCCCGGCGACACGATCGAGCAGATGGAGGTAGTAGGGCGTGACGCCGATCTCCACGAGCCGCTCCGCCAGCGCCCGCTGGGCTTCGAGGGAATCGTTGACCCCGGCGAGCAGCACCGCCTGATTGAGCAGCAACGCGCGGGCGGCCGCCAGCCGTCGCGTCGCGTGCGCGACGGTCGCGTCGAGTTCCCGCGCATGGTTGGCGTGGATCACGACGACGGTCGTGAGCCTGGTCGCCGCGAGGGTGGCGACGAGGTCGTCGGTGACCCGCGCCGGCAGCACCACCGGCAGCCGCGAGTGGATCCGCAGCCGGCGCAGATGGGGAATCGCCTCCAGGCGGCCGACGAGGTCTGCGAGCCGCGCGTCGTCGAGCAGTAGCGGATCGCCGCCGGAGAGGATGACTTCCGAGAGCGTCTCATCGGCGGCCACCGCCTCCACGGCGGCGGCCAGGCCGGCCTGGCTGACGCCGCTCTCGGCGTAGGGGAACTCGCGGCGGAAACAGTAGCGGCAGTTCACCGCGCAGCCGCCGGCGGCCAGGAGAAGGCCGCGGCCGGCGTACTTCCGCAACAAACCCGGTGCGGCGAGAGTCGCTGCCTCGTCGAGCGGGTCGGCAGTGAAGCCCGCGGCCGGGCTCAGCTCGGCGGCTGTGGGCAGCACCTGCAGCAGCAGAGGATCGTGGGGATCGCCCGGTTGCATTCGCGCCGCGAAGCCGCGCGGCACCAGCAGCGGAAAGGCTCCCGTCGCGGCCCGGGCCGTCGCGGCGATGTCGGCATCGAGTTCGAGCAACGCGCAGAGCTCGGCGGGGTCGCGGATGGCGGCGGCGAGTTCCCGCTGCCAGGCGGCGGGAGTGTGCCGTGCGGCCGGCGGGCCGGTCTCGGGGGGCAGCGGCGGCGACGGGGCGACCGGGAGCGACTGCATGGGTGGGTGCGCCGGGAGCGGGCGCGGTCCGAGAAACGGGGCGGACGTTGACAGGTCGCGGGGGCGCGGCCACTCTTGGAGGCCCTTCCCCCGCGGTCCGCTCCAGAATACGGCCGCCGCCCGGGGAAGGAAACACGCCTGTTCGACCAGACGACCCGAGGAGCCCGAGATGCCCGCCTACAACACCAGCGAGTTCAAGAAGGGCCTCAAGGTCCAGATCGACGGCGATCCCTACATCATGATCGAGTGCAACTTCGTGAAGCCCGGCAAGGGGCAGGCACTCTACAAGTGCAAGCTGCGGAACCTGCTGCGGAACACGGTGCTCGATCGCACCTACAAGAGCGGCGACTCGCTCGACGCGGCCGACATCAGCACGATCGAGGCCCAGTATCTGTACAAGCAGGGGGAGGCGTTCGTGTTCATGGACAACGCCAACTACGAGCAGTACGAGCTGTCGAAGGAGCAGGTCGACGACGCCTGGAAGTGGATCAAGGAGGGCACGGTCTGCTCGATGCTCCTCTACAACGGCAACCCGATCTCGATGGAGCCGCCGAACCACATGGTGCTCAAGGTCGAGTACGCCGAGCCGGCGATCCGTGGCAACACGGCGACCAATCTGACGAAGCCGGTGAAGCTCGAGACCGGCGCGGAGGTGATCGTGCCCGCCTTCATCGAGCAGGGTGACACGATCAAGATCGACACGCGGACGGGCGATTACCTGGAGCGTGTGAAGGTCTGATCCGAGCCGGGGCATCGTGCCGCAGTTTCCAGTGCGGGCCGCCGCCCGCTGGCAGTCACCCCGGGCCTCCGGGCCTGTGCGGCATGGATGACGGGTTGGTGTTCATGCCCGGAGTCCCCGGGTTTCCACCCGGGGCTTCTTGACGCGCTGTCCCCAAAAAGCCCCCGGCGGAAGCCGGGGGACACCGGGTCACCTA
>CAZJHQ010000030.1:0-40097 GCA_964545915.1 uncultured Candidatus Kuenenia sp.
GGCCCCTGACGAGCCTCGACGTCGTGCGGGATGGAAGGTGGGGTGGCTTTCGTGCTCGGAGTCACCGGGTTTCCACCCGGGGCTTCTTGTGTGCCCCCAAAAAGCCCCCGCCGGAAGCCGGGGGACTCCGGGTGGCATGTCTTCCCGCGTGCCATGCGTTGCGGGTCTGAACCGGCGAATCACGTGCCGTCGTGCGGCATGGTTTTTTTGACCGTAGTCCCCGGGATCCCGCCCGGGGTTAGAATCCGACGAGGCGGGCGGACCGACGGCGGCCAACCTTTGCGGAGCGGAGACCATGAGCGTGCAGATGGAACTCTCGCGGATCATCATCAGCGAGATCAACGACCAGCAGGTGGTGTACCTCAAGGAGGTGGACGGCGACCGCACGTTCCCGATCCTGATCGGGCTCTTCGAGGCCACGAGCATCGACCGCCGCGTGAAGCATCACCAGTCGCCCCGCCCGCTGACCCACGACCTGCTCGTCGCCGCGGTCGAACTGATGGGGGGCGAGTTTCAGGACGTCGTGATCTCGGAGATCAAGGAACACACCTACTTCGCCGTGATCCGCGTGGCCAAGGACGGCGACGTGGTCGAGATCGACGCCCGCCCCTCCGATGCGATCGCCGTGGCGGTGACCTGCGAGCCGAACCTGCCGATCTACGTGGCGGACGAGGTGCTCGAGAACGTGCTGGGGTGATCAGACCCCGAAGGCCTTTCGCAGCACGGCCAGCGACTTCTGGCCGTGCTCGGCAGCCACGATGACATTCAGCCGCACCTCGCTGGTGCTCACGAGGTCGATGTTGATCCCCTCGTCGGCCAGCGGCTTGAACAGCCGGTCGGCGACGCCCGCATGGCTGCGGATGCCGACGCCCGTGATCGACAACTTCGCCACGTGCGGCACGTCGGCCACGGTCGCCCCGCGGGCCGCGGCGATCGTGCGGGCCACGTCCGTCGCCTGATCCCGGCGGTCGGCGGGCACCGTGAACGACAGCTCCGCGCGGCCGTCCCGTGGATGGCTCTGGACGATCATGTCGACGAACAGCCCCGCCCGGCCGAGTTCCTCGAAGACATCGGCGGCCACGCCGGGCGTGTCGGGGAGTGCGGTGAAGGTGACCAGCGCCTGCGAGGCGTCGAGGATGCAGTCCTCGACCGCCAGGTCCTCCATGCCCTCCAGCCGCCGCACGACCTCCAGCGGCGACGACTTCTCGGGCTTCGCGAGGCCGGCGTCGGCCGCGCCGTCCACGGTCTCGGCCTCCAGGCCGAAGGCCCGATGCACCGCCTGCACCGCGGCGGGCCCGTCCTTGCGGTCCACGAGCACCGAGATCTTGATCTCGCTGGTGGTGATCATGCGGACGTTGATGCCCTCCCGGGCCAGGGCCGTGAACATCCGCCCGGCGACCCCCTCGGCCCGCGCCATGCCCACGCCCACCACCGAAACCTTCGCCAGCTCCCCGTCGTGCGAAACGCCTGTGGCGGCGAGCGTCGTGGCCACGGCGCGGGACAGGTCGAGAGCCTCGGCCAGGTCGTCGGCCGGGACCGTGAACGAGATGTCGGCGCGGCCCCCCTGCCCCACGTTCTGCACGATCATGTCCACCGCGATGCCCGAGGCCGCCAGCCGCGAGAACAAGGCGTGGCTCGAGCCCGGCTGGTCGGGGACGTTCTCCAGCGTGATCCGGGCCTCGTCCTTGGCGAGGGCGACACCGCTGGCGGGCCGCGGCGTCGCCTGGTGGGCGGACAGGATCAGCGTGCCGGCGACGTCCTTGAAGCTCGACCGCACGAGCACCGGAACGCCGAACTTCTTCGCGAACTCGATCGACCGGGAGTGCATCACGCCCGCCCCGAGACTCGCCAGCTCGAGCATCTCGTCGTAGCTGATCGAGGCCAGCCGCCGGGCCTCGGGCAGCATCCGCGGGTCGGTGGTGTAGATGCCGTCCACATCGGTGTAGATCTCGCAGACGTCGGCCTCGAGCACCGCCGCCAGGGCGACCGCGGTGGTGTCGGAACCGCCGCGGCCGAGGGTCGTGATGTTGCCGTTCTGGTCGATGCCTTGGAAACCGGCGGCGATCACGATCGCCCCGTCGGCGAGCAGTTTGCGCACGTGGTCGGTGGAGATCGACTTGATGCGGGCCTTGGTGTGCGTGGAGTCGGTGCGGATGCCGATCTGGGCGCCGGTCAGGCTCACCGCCTTGTGGCCGGCCGCCTGGATCGCCATGGCGAACAACGCCACGCTCACCTGCTCGCCCGTGGAGAGCAGCATGTCCATCTCGCGGGCGCTGGGCCGCTCGGAGATCTGGCGGGCGAGGTCGACGAGGATGTCGGTCTGGTGGCCCATGGCGCTGACCACCACCACCACCTGATCACCGGCCGCGTGTCGGGCGATCGCCTTGGCGGCTGCCGCCTTGATCTTCCCGGCGTCCGCCACGCTCGTGCCGCCGAACTTCTGCACAACGAGGGCCATCGACTGCTCTTCTCCCGCGCGTCACGCGCTTGTGATACCCAAAAACTCACCCATCAGCTTCCATCCGGGCAGGATCGCGTCCCCCGCGGCCGCCGCCGTCGGCTCGTCGTAGGCCGCCCGGCCGCCCGCCGCGATCCCGGTGCCCGCCATGAGAAAGGGCACGGGGCCCCGCGAGTGGGTCTTCGTGGACAGGAACGTGGGGTGGTCGGGGCAGACGAGAATCCGGTGGTCGCCGCAGCCGGCGAGGTGGGCGGCGATGGGAGCGACGATCTTGGCGTCGATTTCCTCGAGCGCCTTCACCTTCTCGGCGGCGTCCCCCTGGTGGCTGGCCTCGTCGGGCGCCTCCACGTGCACGCACACCAGATCGCTCCGTGACAGTTCGTCGATCGCGTACCGGCCCTTGGCCGCGTAGTCGGTGTCGAGATACCCGGTGGCACCCGGCACGTCGACCCGCTTCCAGCCCGCGAGCGCCGCCAGGCCGCGGAGCAGGTCCACGCCCGTGATCATCGCGCCACGAGGACCGTATTTGCTCGTGAACGGCTCGAAGGCCGGCGCCCGCCCGGCGCCCCACAGCCAGACATGGGTCGCCGGCCGCTTGCCGGCGGTCACGCGGGCGGCGTTCACCGGATGGTCCTCGAGCCAGGCGGCACTGGCGGCCATGATCTCGGCGAGCATCCGGCTGCCGGTGCCGCGCGGCAAGGCGGCTGCCACCGGCTTGTCCATGAGGTCGTGCGGCGGTGTGGCCTGCAGGTCACCGGCCAGCGGTGCCGGGCCGTCGTTTCCGCGGTAGAGCAGGAGGTTGCGGTAACTGACGCCGGGGACGAATCGCCAGGCGGCCGCGAGGCCGGGAAAGTCGCGGGCCAGCCCGGCCTGGGCGGCGGCGAGGAGGTCGGTTGCCTCGGCGGTGGTCACGTGTCCGGCCGTGAAGTCTTCCATCACGCCGCCCCGCACGGTCACCAGGTTGCACCGCACGGCCCAGTCGCGCGGACCGAGCGCGATCCCCTGCGCGGCGGCCTCGAGCGGCGCCCGGCCGGTGAAGAACGCGAGCGGGTCGTAGCCCAGCAGGCTCATGCAGGCCACCTCCGATCCCGGCGGCAGCGAGTCGGGCACGTGGTTGGTGAGGCCGACGCGGCCGCGGGCGGCGAGCGCGTCGAGGGCCGGGGTCCGCGCGGCCTGAAAGGGCGTGCGGCCGCCGAGCGACGCCTGCGGGGCGTCGGCGGCACCATCGGGAATGATCACGACGAACTTCATCGCGTGTGAACTTTACTCGAAAGGCTGTTGCCCTGCATCGCCGGAAGCGATGCCGGAGGCCGTGGAAACCCGCGACGTTTCCACCGGCCTCCCCAGCGGCAAAAGGCCAGGGATCGCTTATGCCGCGTGAAACTACTCCTCCAGCACCGACAGGCAGACGCTCGTGCCGGCCACGACGTCGCTGGCGTCGATGTGGGCCATGGCCTTGGCGATCGCCGCCGCGCTGCAGGCGTGGGTCATGATCACCAGCGGCACGGCCGCGCCCGACGAGCCGGGAGGCTCGTGCTGGATCATCGAGGCGATCGAGATCCGATGCTCCCCGAGGATCCCGGTGATCCGCGACAAGACCCCCGGGCGGTCGCTGGCAGCCACGCGGAGAAAGTGCCGCTCTTGCAGGTCGCCGCCGCCGAGGCGGGCGGCCGGCCCCTCCGCGTCGAGCACGCCGGTGGTGCGGAAGGTGATCGCCGTCCGGCCCACGACGGTGTCGATGATGTCGGCCACCACGGCGGAGGCGGTGGGCATCTGCCCCGCGCCCAGGCCATGGAAAAACATCCGCCCCACGGCGTCGCCCACGATGCTCACCGCGTTGTAGGCGCCGCGGGTCTCGGCCAGCGGCGTGCCCGCCTTGACCAGCGCCGGAGCGACCCGCATCGCCAGCCCGTCGGCCGTCCGCGTGGCCCGGGCCACCAGCCGCACGCGGTAGCCGAGCTCGGCCGCCTGGGCGATGAGGCTCTGGTCCACGCCCTCGATGCCGGTGCGGGGAATCTCGGCCCAGGGCACCCACACGCCGAAGGCGAGGTGGGCGAGGATCGCGAGCTTCTGCGTGGCGTCGGTGCCGTCGACGTCCATGGCGGGATCGGCCTCGGCATAGCCCTTGCGCTGGGCGAGGGCGAGCGTGGCGCCGTAGTCGGCGCCGTCTTCCTCCATCTTCGACAGGATGAAGTTGCTCGTGCCGTTCAAGATCCCGCGGATGCTCTCGATGCGGTTGGCCGCGAGGCATTCGCCGATGGCCGCCACGATCGGGATCCCGCCGGCCACGGCCGCCTCGAAGGCGATCGACCGGCCCTTGCGGCGGGCCAGCGCGAACAACTCGGGCCCGTGCTCCGCGAGCAGCGCCTTGTTGGCGGTGACCACGTCCTTCCCGCTCTCGAGCAGCTCGACCATCATCGACCGGGCCGGCTCGAGGCCCCCCACGAGCAGCACCGCCACGCTGATCTGCGGATCCCGGGAGATCGTGACGATATCGGTGGAGATGCGGTCCGCGGCCAGCCGCAGGCCCCGGTCGCGGCCCACGTCGCGGCACACGGCCCGCTCGACCACGATCGGCCGCCCGGCGTGCCGCGTGATGTGGTCGGCGGAGTCGACGAGCAGCCGGACGACGCCGGAGCCCACGGTGCCGAGGCCGACGATGCCGACGCGGACGGGTTCGCTCATGGGACGGTATTCACGGGGGCGGAGGGCGGGAGGACGCAAAATGGTAACGTCACTTCCGGGCCATAACCACGAGCGAAACGCCGCCGGCCGGCAATGCCGGCCCAGGACGTAGCCGGCCCGAACCCGCCCGCCCCCTCAAGGCAGGCGTTCGAGAAGGATGCCGCCAATGACGGGGGGCAGGCTTCCGGCCTTGGCTTGCAGCGTCACCGTGATGTTCGGGCCTTTCGGGGTCACTTCGGCCTGGACCAAGGCACCCGTCCGCGGAGCCTTGGCCAGGGCCAGGGGGTCGACCTGATCGGCCACCACGGCGTCGTCGCAGCTGATGCTGAACACCCGCTGACCGACCTGCACCCGGGCTTCAGGCTCGGCCACCACGAAACTCAGCCGATAACGCAGGCCGTCGAGAGCCGCCGGGCCGGCCGGGAAGATCACGGGAACCTGCATGGGCGGCGGGCCGATCTGGCCCCAGGCCCCCACCCAGGCTGGCAGGCCCTTGGCACCGTGGAAGCGATGTTCCGGGATCTCATACAGCCCCATCGCCTCCGGGGCCGTCTCGCCCTTGGCCAACTTCGGGGTTCGCCCGGCCATGAGCCCGGTGGCCTGGACGCGAATCCACCATCGCCCCTGGGCATCGGCGCGGTTGCCCGGCGCGCCGGGCAGCAGGCCCAGCACCCGTACGGGCGCGGGAGCGGCCTCCAACTTGAGGCATGCGTCGCCGGCCCAGGCGGTGACGGGCTCGCGATGCGCCAGCGTGCGCGTGGTTGATTGGGCGCGGTTACTGAACCGCGGCATGGCGGCGTTGCTGATGTTCACCAGCCCGCCCGCCGGGATGTTGGTGGGGCTGCAGCCACTGTCGCCGCTGAGCTTGCCGACCATGAGGTTGTCTTGATCGATCCAGTTCTCCCGGTTGGCGGCGAACGACCGCGACGAGATGAGGTGGGTGCAGCCGGCCGTGGGCACGTTCCAGAATGCGGTCACGCCCGTGACCGGGCTGCGCCGCTCGAACCGGCGGCCGGTCAGGGCGTCGAGTTCCAGGCCGTCCCGCTGGACGACCCGCGTCCCGGACAGCGAATAGGGCTCTTTGTAGACGAAGTCGCTGCACCGATAGACCTCGCTGCCATCGGCCCCGCGGAGGGCCACGAGCAGGCCTTTCACCGCGTTTTTGCGGACTTTCGGGTCGTCACCGGCGGCCCCCTGCCATGCATCACCGACCAACTTGTAGCCATGCCGCGAGGGCAGGATCAGCATGTCCTGGGCGGCGTCATAGACGATGTCGGTGAGCAAGGCCGGCAGGTCCACCTCCCACAGCTGCTTGCCCGTGGCCAGGTCAAAACTCCGCATGCTGCCCTTGTCGGCATTCGGTGGCACGCTGCCTTCCGTGGTGGCGATCCCCTTCACCACCCCCCCGGCCAGCAGGTCGACCGCATACAGCCGTCCGCCGCCCATGGCAAAGCCATGGTTCACGAACCCTCGCGCGGCATCGATCTTCCAGCGCACTGCGCCCGTCCGCGCATCCAGGCACACGAGATGCCGCATCCGCTGGCGGTCTTTGGCATAGTGGCCGCCGTTGCCGTCCCAGCCGGCGCGGGCCCGCCGCAGATCCTCGGCGGCGAACACGCTGGCCACCACCACCTGGTCATCGACCCGCAGGTGGCCCCAGCGCAGGTCGCCAAGCTCGGCCGGGATCGTCCAAGCGGCCCGCTGCGCGCCGGTGAGAAGATCGAAGACCAGCAGCTCTTTGGCGGCGGCGATGAACAGCTCGTTGGTGTTGCACGACATGTTGAACCCGCCCGACCGGCACATGTCGCAGCTGGTCACCGGCATCCGGTTGCTTTGCGGGTTGTCCCACGGCTCCTTAACGTCTTGGTTGTGGACGCCCAGTGCGGCCAACGGATACCAGGCCTGCAGCGGCTGTTTCCACAGGAACCGCCCCGTGTATTGGTCGAACGCCACCACCCGTCCGATGCCTTGCTGGATCCACACGCCCTTGGCCAGCAGGTGGGCCTGGGGCTGCGGCACCTGGCCTTCCTGTGTGCCTTTCGCCGGCACCATGAAGTTGTCTCCGCTGTCGGCGGGACCGCCGTACCAGTGGACGCCGAGGGGGAAGCGCAGGTCGGCTTCGAGCAGGCCGCTGGCGTTGGCCGCGTCGGCCATGTCGTGGCTCCAGTTGGCGTGCCCAGTCACCAGGCCGGGGCGGCGGACGGCCTTGGCGTCGCCCAGGGAGACCACCTCCAGGTCGTTGCGGCCGTTGATCACGGCGGCCGGGTCGGCCTTGGCCGGCAGCAGCAACGTGCCGCCGTAGGGACGCAGCAGCCGCGTCAGCCCGCTGCTCACGCCCTCCCGCTCGGTGGCCACGAACGCGAAGCACCAGGGGGGCAGGTCGTCGCTACCGGGGTCGATGGTCAGCACCTGCACGCGACCGCTCGACATCAGGCCGGCGTCCATGAGCCGCTTCCGCACGGCGGCGGTGCGGGCGGCGTCGGCATCGACGGCCACCAGATGGGCCGCGTTGCCGGCCCGTGCCAAGCCCTCGACCAGCCCGCCATCGGCCAGCCCCGCCACCAAGACCCAGTTGCCGTCGATGGCAGCGGCCAGCGGGTGCGCGGTGGCTTTCCCGGCGTCGGGCTCAGCGAGCGCCGCCGGCGACGCCGGCCGAGTGCGGCTGAAACCGATCAAGCGGTGGCCGCTGGTCGCCATCACCATCACACCCTGGCCCGCATCGGCGGCCGGCAGGCATTGGGTCACCACGCCCGGGCCGCCGGTGGGATCCGAGGCAGGGCTGGGAGGCGACTTGATCGCCGCCTCCATGGAGGTGTAGGTGTTGCCGTCGCCGCGAGCCAGCCGCAGCAGGGGGGGCCTGTCGGGCTTCGGCACCTTGAGGCTGGCCGGCACGACCTTGCCCTTGGCATCGGTGGCATAGCGGCGTTCGCCGCTGGTGATGTCGAGCACGACCGAAAAATCCTCGGCTTCGTCGCAGCGCTGCCGCAACCCCACGAAACCCACGCTGTCACCCTCCACGACCACACGGCCGCCGATGCGTTCCTTGAGTTGGCGGCGCAACATCCGCTCCTCGCCTGTCGCCGCGTCCACGGCAAAGACCCAGATGCCGTCGTCGATGAAGTATCCGCATCCGCCATAGGCCACTCCGCCCGCCACGGCGATGCTGGTGGCGATGGGCCACGACGATTGCAGTCGCTCGTGGCCGATGCACTGCCGCGTGCCCGGGCCAGGGCGATACCGCCACCGCAGGCCGCCGTCCGCGAGATTCAGGCACGCCACGGTGCCGTCGTCACTGCCGACGAAGACGGCGTCGCCCGCCACGGTGGGTGTCCAACGCACCGCGCCGTCGAAGGCAAACCGCCATGCCTCGCTGCCATCGACGCGACGGTAGGCCCGCACCGTCCCATCGGCGGTGCAGCCCACCAGCAGCAGGTCGCCGGCGTCAACCACCGTGCCCACGCCATCCATCGGGAAGCGTCGCTGATTATGGGTCCACATGGGCTGGCGTTCGGGCAGTTGGCGGGTCCAGGCCACGTGCCAGGTGTCAGCGGCAGAACGCGACGCCCCAGCCAGGCAGAAAAGCAGGAGCAAACATCGGGAGAGGCTGAATGGACGCATGCGCGATGTGGTCTCCGTATGGGTCGTGATCCTGCCGTGACGTCGCCCAGTGAATCGCGGCGGAAAAAGTGTACTGCGGTCAATGGCACTGCCACAAACGTTGCCGGTCGATGAGCCTGGACGCGGCGACCGTATGGCTCTCGCGACGAACGGTCTTGTGGTCGGTCGTCGCTTCGCCGCAGACGCCCTTGGGGGGGGCCGATTGTGACCGTCAATTTTCGGATCAGGCGGCGTCGTCGGTCGCCCCGCGACGGGCGATCCTGTAGCCTGCACCGCGGTTGCGATCCTCGATCTCCGATCCTGACAGGAGCACGGCCCTTGTGGACACGTCCGCCCGCGACTTTCTCTTCCGCCTCCTCGACACGCCCAGCCCGTCGGGCTACGAGCAGCCGATCCAGCGGCTCGTGCGCGACTATCTCGCCCCGATCGCCGACACGGTCACGACCGATTCGCACGGCAACGTGATCGGGGCCAAGAACGCCACGGCCCCCACGCGGATGCTGCTCGCCGGCCACTGCGACCAGATCGGCCTGATCGTGCAGTACATCGACGGCGACGGCTTCATCTCCGTCCAGCCGATCGGCGGCTGGGATCCGATCCAGCTGGTCGGTGCCCGGGTGACGATCTGGACCGCCGCCGGCCCGGTGCCGGGGGTGATGTCGCGGAAGCCGATTCACCTCCTCACCGACGAGGAGCGGAAGCAGGTGCCGAAGATGAAGGACCTGTGGATCGACATCGGGGCCGCCGACAAGGCCGACTGCGAGGCGGCGGTGCGGGTCGGCGACTGCGTGACGCTCGAACTGAAGGCCCAGGAGCTGCGCAACGGCCGGGCCTGCTCGGTCGCCATGGACGACAAGGTCGGACTGTGGGTGGTGCTCGAGGCCTTTCGGCGGGCGGTCACCGCCGGCCCCCTGCCCTGCGGCCTGTTCGTCGCTTCAACGGTGCAGGAGGAGATCGGCCTGCGGGGCGCCCAGACGAGCAGCCACGGGGTCGATCCGCACGTGGCGATCGCCGTGGACGTGACCCACGCCACCGATTGCCCGACGATCGACAAGAAGTCGGAAGGCGACGTCGCCCTCGGCCGGGGGCCGGTCGTGTTCCGCGGCCCAAACATGAACCCGCATGTCGTGGATCGCCTGCTCGCCGCTGGAAAGACCCACGACATCCCGATCCAACTGGCCGCCAGCGGCCGCGCCACTCCGACTGATGCCAACGTGCTCCAGACCACGCGCAGCGGCGTGGCCACCGGCCTGGTGAGCGTTCCCAACCGCTACATGCACTCCGCCGTGGAAACCGTGGCCCTGGCCGACGCCGATCGGGCGGCCGATCTGCTGGCGGCGTTCGTCCGCGGCCTGGAGGGACCGATCGACTGGGCGCCGTGACAGCCCCTGCCAAAACGGCACGCGGTGATCTGCTCGCCGGAAGCGGACGCGGTTCGGCGGTCCATTTCCCCCGGGAAAAACGCTGATCGGCCTGCCTCCGACGTTCACGGCACGCGGGTTGCTTCCTCCGGGGGCATCCGCGGAGCGGACTGCCAATCACTTTGACCGAGCCGTCGCCCCGTGGCGGCCTGACACCGATTTGCGAAGGAGTTTCTCGTGGCAAAACAGATGGTGTTCGACGACGAAGCCCGCCAGCCGCTGCTCGCCGGCGTGTCCAAGCTCGCCCGCGCGGTGAAGAGCACCCTCGGCCCCCGCGGCCGCAACGCCGTCCTCGACAAGGGGTGGGGTTCGCCGAAGGTGACCAAGGACGGCGTGACCGTCGCCGAGGACATCGACCTCGAGGATCCCTACGAGAACCTGGGCGCCCAGCTCGTCAAGGAGGCCGCCAGCAAGACCAACGACGTCGCCGGTGACGGCACCACGACGGCGACCGTGCTCGCCGAGGCGATCTTTCGCGAGGGCATCAAGATGATCGCGGCCGGGGCCGATCCGATGGCCCTTTCCCGCGGCATCCACAAGGCGGTCGAGGCGGTGTCGAAGGCGGTGCTCGCCATGGCGACGCCGATCAACGAGAAGAACAAGAAGGAGCTGATGCAGATCGCCACGATCGCCGGCAACAACGATCCGACGATCGGCAACGTCCTCTCCGACGCATTCCTCAAGGTGGGCAAAGACGGCGTGATCACCGTCGAGGAAGGCAAGCAGGCCGAGACGAGCGTCGACTTCGTCGAGGGCATGCAGTTCGATCGCGGCTTTCTCTCGCCGCATTTCGTCACCGACGCCGATTCGCAGACCTGCGAGCTGGAGAATCCCTACATCCTCGTCTACGAGGAGAAGATCTCGAACGCCAAGAACCTCGTGCCGCTGCTCGAGGCGATCAGCAAGTCGGGCAAGCCGCTCGTCCTCATCGCCGAGGACGTCGAGGGGGAGGCCCTGGCGACCCTCGTGGTCAACAAGCTCCGTGGGATCGTGCAGTCTGTCGCCGTGAAGGCGCCGGGCTACGGCGATCGCCGCAAGGCCATGCTCGGCGACATCGCCACGCTGACCGGCGGCCAGGCGATCTTCAAGGACCTGGGCATCGCCCTCGACGCCGTGAAGCTCACCGACCTGGGCCGGGCCAAGAAGGTGATCATCGAGGCCGAAAACACCACGATCGTCAGCGGCGCGGGCACCAAGGCGGCGATCGACGGCCGCGTGGCTCAAATCCGCGATGAGATCGCGAAGACCACCAGCGACTACGACCGCGAAAAGCTCCAGGAGCGGCTCGCGAAGCTGGCCGGCGGCGTCGCCCAGATCAATGTCGGGGCCGCCACGGAGACCGAGATGAAGGAGCGGAAGGCCCTCATCGACGACGCCAAGAGTGCCGTTCAGGCCGCGTTGGCCGAGGGCATCGTGCCGGGGGGTGGCGTGGCCCTGCTGCGGAGCGAGAAGGCGCTCGAGAAGCTCGATCTCGATGGCGACGAGAAGATGGGTGCCGCGATCGTGAAGCACAGCCTGCGGTATCCGCTCGAGGCGATCGCCAACAACGCCGGCCTCGACGGTTCGGTGGTGGTCAACCGCGTGCGGCAGTTGAAGGGCAAGAATGACGGCTTCGACGCCGACAAGGGCGAGTATTGCGACCTTGTCAGTGCGGGCGTCATCGACCCCGCCAAGGTCGTGCGCACGGCCCTGCAGAACGCCGCCAGTGTGGCCGCCCTGCTGCTCACGACCGACTCCCTGATCACGGAGATCCCCAAGGAGGAGGAAGAGGCGGGCGGCGACCATCACGACCACCACGGCATGGGCGGTGGCATGGGCGGGATGGGAGGCATGGGTGGCATGGGTGGCATGCCCGGCATGATGTGACGCCAGCCTTGCTCACCGTTTGATCCGATTCGCATTTCCATTCCCTGTTTCCGGAGACCTGACCATGGCAGCCAAGAACCTGAAGATTCGTCCGCTTGATGATCGTGTGGTCGTCGAGCCCGTCGAGGCCGAGGAGCGGACCGCCGGCGGCATCGTCCTTCCCGATTCCGCCAAGGAAAAGCCGCAGCGCGGCCACGTGGTGGCGGTCGGCGTCGGCAAACTGCTCGAGAACGGCCAGCGGGCCCCGCTGTCGGTTTCGATCGGCGACGAGGTCATCTACGGCAAGTACTCCGGCAGCGACATCGAGGTCGACGGCCATGATGTGAAGATCCTTCGCGAGAGCGACATCCTCGCGAAAGTGCTGGGCTAGTATTCGCGCGGAGCGGCCATCCATGGCCCGCTCCGCTTGGTCGGCCGCGGGGAACGCCGAGAGTTCCCCGAGCCGACCGGCGCCGCGTCCGGCGGTGCCTCGGTGATGACACGATCCAGGAACAGATCCGCAAAAGAAACGCAGTTCACTCAGGAGACCGTCCCGTGCCCAAGCAATTGATGTTCGACGACAACGCCCGTGCCAAGCTGCTCAAGGGCGTGGAGAAGCTCGCCGGTGCCGTGGCCGTGACCATGGGCCCGACCGGGCGGAACGTCATCATCGACAAGTCGTTCGGCGGCCCCACGGTCACCAAGGACGGCGTCACGGTGAGCAAGGAGGTGGACCTGGAAGACCCCTTCGAGAACATGGGCGCCAAGCTCGTCAACGAGGTGGCGTCCAAGACGTCGGACCTGGCCGGTGACGGCACGACGACGGCCACGGTCCTCGCCCGGGCGATCTTCCGCGAGGGCACGCGGAACGTGGCCGCCGGCTCGAATCCCACGGCCGTGCGGCGCGGCATCGAGAAGGGTGTGGCGGCCGCGGTGCAACGGCTCATGGAGATGGCCCGCACGGTGTCGCGGCCTGAGGAGATCGCCCAGGTCGGAGCGATCAGCGCCAACAATGATCGTGCGATCGGCGACCTGCTCGCCGAGGCGCTGCAAAAGGTGGGCAAGGACGGCGTGATCACCGTCGAGGAAGGGAAGACCACCGAAACCACGGTGCGGTTCGTCGATGGCATGCAGTTCGACAAGGGCTTCGTCTCGCCCTACTTCGTCAACCGCCCGGCCGAGATGGAGTGCCAGCTCGACGACGCGCTGATTCTGATCCACGAGAAGAAGATCTCGAATCTCCGTGAACTCGTGCCGCTCCTCGAAAAAGTGGCTCAGTCGGGCAAGCCGCTGCTGATCATCGCCGAGGATGTCGACGGCGACGCGCTCACGGCGCTGGTGGTCAACAAGCTCCGCGGGGTGCTCAACGTCTGCGCCGCCAAGGCCCCCGGCTTCGGCGACCGCCGCAAGGCGATGCTTGGCGACATCGCCACGCTCACCGGCGGCACGCTGATCAGCGAGGACCTCGGCCTCAAGCTCGAGAACCTCGACCTCTCGCATCTCGGCAAGGCCAAGAGCGTGACCGTCGACAAGAACGAGACCACGATCGTGCAGGGGGCGGGCAAGCAGGCCGACGTCCAGGCCCGCGTGCAGCAGATCCGCACGCAGATCGAGGGCACCGAGAGCGAGTACGACCGCGAGAAGCTCCAGGAGCGGCTGGCGAAGCTGACCGGCGGCGTGGCGATCGTCTCCGTCGGCGCCGGCACCGAGGCGGAGATGAAGCAGAAGAAGGCCCGCGTCGAGGACGCCCTGCATGCCACGCGGGCGGCCGTCGAGGAAGGGATCGTCCCCGGCGGTGGCGTGGCCCTGCTCCGCTGCCGTGAGGCGGTGGAGAAGGCCCGGTCGCAGGTCAAGGGGGACGAGAAGATCGGCGTGGACATCATCCTCCACGCACTCGAGGCGCCGATCCGGCAGATCGCCGAGAACGGCGGCATCGACGGGGGCGTGGTCGCCGACGAGGTGGCCGGCAAGGATCTCAACGTCGGCTACGACGCCAACAAGGGGGAGTACGTCGACATGCTCAAGGCCGGAATCATCGACCCGGTGAAAGTGGTCCGTGTCGCCCTCACGAACGCGGCCAGCATCTCGGGCCTGCTGCTCACGACCGAGGCGCTCGTCACGAACCTCGACAAGGATGACGCCAAGAAGCGGAAGGCGGAAGGCTCCGTCCGGTGACCTTGCATGGTTGATCAGCGCGACTATTACGAGGTGCTCGGCGTGGAACGCCGGGCCACCTCGGCGCAGATTACCGACGCCTATCGCAAGCTGGCGATTCGCTACCATCCCGACAAGAATCCGGGCGACCAGGAGGCGGCGAGCCGCTTCAAGGAGGCTGCCCGGGCGTTCGAAGTCCTTTCCGACGAGGGGCTGCGGGCTCGGTACGACCGCTATGGCCATGCCGGCGTCCAGGGGGGCGGGCGGCAAGAGTTCAACGACATCACCGACGTTTTCGAGGCGTTCGGCGACCTGTTCGGCGGGGGCATCTTCGGCGAGGCCTTCGGCGGCCGGCGACGCGGAAATCGGCCCCGCAAGGGCCGTGACGTCTTCTGTCAGACCACCCTCTCGCTCGTCGAGGCGGCCCGCGGCGCGACCAAGACCGTCGAGTTCACGCGGCACGAAACGTGCGCCGAGTGCGACGGGAGCGGCGCCAGGAAAGGCACCAAGCCGCAGCCATGCGACTACTGCGGCGGCCAGGGGCAGGTGATCCAGACGGCCGGCGTGTTCCGGATGCAGACGACCTGTCCGGCCTGCCGCGGTGCCGGGAGCGTGATCCGCGACAAGTGCCCAGCCTGCGGGGGCGACGGTGTCACGGCGGAGCGAGTCGAGCGTCGGGTGACGATCCCGGCCGGCGTCGACAGTGACGTGCGTGTGCGGCTGGCGGGAGAGGGCGAGCCGGGGGGCAACGGCGGCCCGCCGGGCGACTGCTACTGCGTCATCGAAATCGAGGACCATCCCTTTCTCACCCGCGAAGGCCGCGACCTGCATTGCGAGGTGCCGATCACGTTCACGCAGGCCGCCCTGGGCGCGACCGTCGAGGTGCCCACGCTCGACGGCCCGAAGCCGCTCCAGGTGGCCCGCGGCACCCAGTCCGGAGACGTCGTCCGCGTGCGCGGCCTGGGCATGCCCGAGGTTCGGGGGCGGGGCATCGGCGACCTGCACGTGCATCTGCATGTCGAGGTGCCAAAAAGCCTGTCGCCGCGGGCCGAGGAACTGCTCCGCGAGTTCGCCGCGGAGGAACATGCGGCCGTAAGTCCGAAACGGTCGTCTTTCTTCAGCCGCCTGGCCGAGTATTTTCAAGGCAAGGAATCCCCCGAGCACCGTGAGGACGAGTCATGACGACCGACATGCCGGACGAGCCTGAAGACGCGGCCGCCGCGGCCCCTGACGCCGGCGGCATCGAGGCCTTGCGGGCCGAACTCGCCGAGGCGAACGACCGCACGCTGCGTACCCAGGCCGAACTGGAAAACTTCCGCAAGCGGTCGCGCCGCGAATATGAGGAGGCCCAGCGGTATCGGGAGATCGACCTGCTCCGCGACCTCCTCCCGGTGCTCGACAACGTGCTGCGGGCCATCGAGGCCGCCGACAAGAACGCCGACGTGGACAGCCTGCGATCCGGCTTTCGCATGACCGCCCAGCAGATCGAGAAGGTGCTCGGCAGCCACGGCTGCCAGACCATCGAGACGGATGGCACGGCGTTCGATCCCACCGTGCACGACGCCATCCTCCAGCAGGACGTTCCCGGCGTCGCGGCCGGAACGGTGGTGGGCACGGCGAGCCGCGGCTACCGGCTCCACGACCGCGTGGTGCGGCCGGCCCAGGTCATCGTGGCGAAAGGAGGCTGAGACGATGCCGACGTACGACTACGTCTGTGACGGCTGCGGGCACGCCTTCGAGCTGTTCCAGTCGATGACCGACAGCGTCAAGAAGACCTGCCCGAAGTGCGGCAAGAAGAAGCTCCGGCGGCTGATCGGCGCCGGCGGCGCGATCATGTTCAAGGGCTCCGGCTTCTATAAAACCGACTACCGCAGCGATTCCTACAAGAAGGGTGCGGCTGCCGACAAGGGTTCCTCCTCCGGCAAGTCGGGCGACGGCGGGGCCAAACCGGAGTCCAAGGGCAAGGGCGAGGGCTGACATGCCGCAGTGCCCGGTCTGCGACGCCCCGGTCGACCTGCAGACGACGCCCACGGTGCCGTTTTGCAGCGATCGCTGCCGCCTGATCGACCTCGGCCGCTGGCTCGACGAGTCGTACGGCGTGCCCCAGCGTCCGCAGCCCGGCCCGGACGAGGCCGGTGACGAGGACGAGGACTGACGTCGGAGCCGCGCTGCCGGAATCGGCCGCGGCGCCTATACTCGCCCCCCGACTCAGGGTCCTCCGCGCACGCAAGGGAAGGCAGCATGTCCACGCACAACGAGCCAGGCGGCACCGTCGTCCATGAAATCCGCTGGAGCGACGCCCTCCCCTGGTGGCTTCTCTTCCGGGCCGCCGGCGCCGCCTTCTCGCCCACGGTCATCCTGCTCGCCGCGGCCGGGGCTGTGGCGACCTGGGCCGGCTGGTCGATGGCGGATCGGCTGGGGCTCGCGGGCGTGGATCGCGCAGCCGACGTGATCGCCGCCGCCAAGACTGCCGACGAACTGCTGCTGCCCCCGGCGGCGGCCGTCGCGCCGCTGGCCGCGGGCAGCCCCGCGAAGAAGTGGCTGACCGCGGTCGGGGACAGGCTGCCGCCGGTCGTGGCCGACATGTCCCGCCTGCTGGCCATTCCGTTTCGGCCCTCGGCGACCCTCCGGGAAGTGGCTGGTGCCGCGGCCCGCATCGGCTGGTTCGTGCTCGTGTGGTCGATCTTCGGCACCGCCATCGCCCGGCACGTGGCCCTGAAGCTCGTGGGCGAGGATGCGCCGGGCATCGTCGGGGCCACATGGTTCGGGTCGCGGAAGTGGCTTCCGGCCTTCAACTCGGTGCTCTTTGTGCTCGTCGGCATCCTGGCCTTGAGCGTGCCAGGAGCGATCCTCGGCCTCGCGATGCGCACCGAGTGGGGCCTGGCTTTCGCCGGTGCGGTCTGGCCGCTGGTGCTCCTCGGGGCCGTGGTCCTGGCGATCCTGGCCATCGGCATGATCGCCGGCTGGCCGCTGATGGTGGCCTGTGTCGGGGTGGAACGGGGCGACAGTTTCCAGGCCATCTCCACCGCCTTCTCCTACCTCTACCAGCGGCCGCTGCACTACGCCTTCTATGCTCTCGTCGCTCTCCTGGTCTCGATCCCGACGCTCCTCGTGGCCGGCCTGTTCGCCCATGCCACGGCCGACCTGGCCATGTGGGCGACCAGCTTCGGCATGGGGCATGAGCGGACGGCGACCGTCCTCGACGGGCTCGCGGCCGGCGGCCCGGTCGCCGCGTCCTGGGGCGTGAAGGCCATCGGCTTCTGGACCCGCGGCCTGGAGACGCTGCTCTCGTCGTTCGGCTGGGGCTACTTCTGGGCGATCGCCACGGCCGCCTACCTGCTGCTGCGCCAGGACGTGGATGGCACGGAGCTCGACGAGGTCGTCCTCGACGAGCCCGCCGGCGACGCGGCCTGATCAGCCCCCCGCGCGGCGGATGATCGCGGCGAACGAGCCCAGCAGTTCGCCGCGGCTCACGACCTCGTCGGCCCCTGCGGCCCCGGCCTGCTCGAGCAGCTGCGTCGCCACGTGCGGCCCGAAGGCGACGATCCGCAGCGGCCGCTCCGCCGTCGAGCCGGCCCGCAGCCGCGCGAACGCCGCGGCCGGCTCGTCTTGCAACGCCTGCACGTCGACGATCGCCAGGTCGAACGGCCCGCCCGTGGCGTCGGCCTCGCGGCGCTGTTCGACCGTGGCGCCGCAGCCGCGGGCCAGGCCCACGAGCCGGCTGCCCACCATCAGGTCGGCCGCGACGAGGAGGATGCGCGGCCCGTTCATACCGCCTCCGGACCGCGGACGAAGCGGTAGACCTGCACGGCTTCCTCTATCGGCAGCACGAAGATCCGCGGCGGATCGGCGGTGCCGCCGGGGCCGAGCGTCGCGGCCAGCGTGCTCACGGTGCGGGCGACGAAGTCGTCGTTCACGGCGATCTCCAGCATCACTTCCTGCCGCACCTGGTCGCCGGCTTCCCGTTCGTAGCCGTGCACGTCGCACACGGTCAGCCGGGTGACGTGCACAGCGGCCAGAGCCTGCCGCGTGCTCTCCAACTGGGCCGGTTTCACGACGGCGAGGACGAGCCGCATGGCGGGATCCTGGGGCAGCCGGGGCGGCATGATCCGCGACGGGTCGACGAGAGCGTAGCATGATGCGACATCCGGAGCCATCGCGTGAACGCGGCGCCCCTGACCACGACGCCTGCCGACGATCGCGCTGCCCGCAGCGTGGTGAAAGCCTGGTGGGGCGAGCTGCCCTGCGACCTCGCCCCCCTGCCCGGCTCGGGCTTCAGCGGCGCGGCGTTGTGGCGGGTCCAGGCCCCGACGGGTCGGTTCGTGCTCAAGGGGCTTCCGGCCGGCACGTCGCCGGAGCGGGCCGCCTGGGTGCATCGGCTGATGCTGCATCTGCGTGCCGCCGGCTGCAGTGAGGTTCCGGCGGTCGTCCGCACGGCCGCGGCCGCGACGCTGGCATCCGACCGGAGCGGTCGGATATGGGAACTCGTCGCGTTCGCGCCCGGCGGCCCGACCTCCACCCCGACACCGGCCCAGGCGATCGCAGCCATGGAAGCGCTCGCCCGCGTGCATGTGGCGGCTGCTGCACTGCCCGGGCCGGTGCCGGACGCGGGGCCCGGTCTGCCGCGGCGGCTCGCACGCGTCCAGCGGCTGATCGCTGATCCCTGGCAGGCCCGCCGTGGGCGGCTCGCACCGCCGGCGGCGGCCACTGATCTGGCGCGTGGCATGCGCGCCCGGCTCGATCAGGCGATCGCGACTTTTGCCGCAGTGGCAGGCGACCGAGCGCTGGCGGCATTCGCCCGGTGGCGGCCGCCGGCAGTGCCGGTGCAGCCGGTCTTGCGCGACGTCTGGGCAGACCACGTGTTCTTCGCCCAGGATCGCGTGACAGGGCTCATCGACCTCCATGCCGCGGGCTGCGACACCCCGGCGACCGACATCGCCCGCCTCCTCGGCAGTTGGAAGAGCCCGTGGCCGGGAACCGGCGCCTGGGCGACCCGCTGGGGGCCGGCGCTTGACGCCTACCACGCCGTGCGCGTTTTGTCTGCCGCCGAGCGAGGTGTGCTGCCCCTTCTCCACGCCTCGACGATCGTGCTCGGTCTCGACAACTGGTTTCAATGGGTGCTGGAGGAGGGGCGGTCGTTTTCGGCCCCGGCGGCCCTGGAACGCGTCGATCGGCTGCTGTCGGGGCTGGCGGAAGCATGCCGGGAACTTGCCCAGGCCGGGCCGGTCATCGATTTCGAGCCGGTTTGACCCGCGGAAATTGCAGTTTGTAGACTGCGGTCGTCGAAAAACCCCCGAGGGACCGGGGACCGGTGTGCAGGTGGTGATGGAACGCATGCTTCGAAACGGCCTGAGTGCGACGATCTGGCGAGCCGTGCTCGTCACGCTGGGCGTCGTGGCCGGTGGATTGGCCGGGGCCGAGGATCTGGCCGCACGGCTCGGCGGCCTGGGAGCCGCTCCCGTCGACCCGCTCGCCGCCGTCAATGCGGCCCTCGGCAGCCCCGTCACGATCCAGGCGCGCGTCGAACCGGCCGCCGCCGGCAAGCCCGACGTGCTGGCCGTCACCGCCACGCTCGAGGAAGGCTGGCATCTCTATTCGGTCACCCAGAAGCCTGGCGGGCCGAAGCCGACGCGGATCGCGCTGGCCGCGGATTCCGCTTGGAGACTGGCCGGGGCCTTCGTGCCCGATGCGCTTCCGCAGTCCCACGAGGCCGCGGACATTCCCGCCTGGAAGGGGCTTGTCATCGAGGAGCATGCCGGCACCGTCACGTGGCGGGCCCCGCTCGCTCCCGGGGGGAGCGGCGACGTGCGGGGCACTGTCAGCCTGCAACTCTGCCGGGACAACTCCTGCCTGCCCCCCGAAACCCTGACCTTCACAACGCGGGCGGCGCCGGCCGCAGCGGCCGTCCAGCCGGCCGCGACCGCCGTGGCCACCCACCGACCGAACCGAGCGCACGCCAGCGTCGAGGTGACCGCCCAGCCGGGCACGGCGGTGACGATCCGGCTCGTGCCCGAAGAGGGCTGGCACGTGTACGCGCCCTCGTCCAGCGGCTCCAGCGGCGTTGGCCAGGGCAAACCCACCATCGTGTCGCTCGGCGCGGCGACGACCGCCGGCATCGCCGCCATCGAGGCCCACGACGTCGAACGGGCCGCCGCCGCCGAACTCGCGGCGGCGGGCGCCGTGGAAGGGCCGCTGACGCTCGCGCTGCGTCTCGATCCGGCCGCGCAGGACGGCGTCGTCGACGCGGTGCTGGGATTTCAGACCTGCAGCGGCGAGTCGTGCGACCCGCCGACCGGCCTGCGGGTGACGACGCGGCTCGGCGCCGGACCGGAGGCGGTCGCGTTCGCAGAGGCCCGCTATGCGGAGGCTGCCCAATCGCCCGCCAAGCTCTCGGTCCGCACGCGTTCGGTTGTGGACACGAGCGCGGCCGTCACGGCGGACGGCGCGGCGGCGGAGCCGGCGCCGGGATCAGACCAACTTTCCCTGCCCCGGGCCCTGCTCTACGGCCTCCTGGGCGGCCTGATCCTCAACCTCATGCCGTGCGTGCTCCCGGTGCTGGGGCTGAAGCTGATGTCGTTCGCCCAGCAGTCGGGCCGGGCCCGCCAGGAAGTGTTCACGATGAACCTCTGGTATTGCGCCGGCGTGTTCGCCGTGTTCTTCGCGTTGGCGACGGCGAGCGTGGCGGCCAACATCGGCCTGGCCGGCACCAACCTCGGCTGGGGCCAGCAGTTCCAGTTCGTCGAGTTCCGGATCGCGATGATCGGCATCGTGTTCGCGTTCGCGCTGTCGTTTCTGGGCGTGTGGGAGATTCCCATCCCCGGCTTCATCGGCGAGCAGGCGGGGCACGTGCAGTCGCAGGAGGGCCCCGCCGGATCGTTTCTCAAGGGCGTGCTCGGCACGGTGCTGGCGACGCCGTGCAGCGGCCCGTTCCTCGGCCCGGTGTTCGGGTTCACGCTCACGCAGCCGACGGCCGTCACGTATGCGGTGTTCGCGGCCATCGCCACCGGCATGGCCCTGCCCTACATCCTCGTCGGCCTGTTCCCCGCGCTCGTGCGGTTCATGCCTCGGCCGGGCGCGTGGATGGCGACGTTCAAGGAACTGCTCGGCTTCGTGATGCTCGGCACGGTGGCCTATCTCTTTTACATGCTCCGCCAGCAGCCGGCCTGGTTCGTGCCCACGTTCGTGATGCTGATCGGCATCTGGATGGGCTGCTGGTGGGTGGGCCGCCTCCAGGAGCGGCAGGGCGTGGTCGGCTTCGGCCGCTGGGTGCAGGCCGCCGCGATCGGCGCCGCGATCGGCACGGCGGGCTTCGCCTGGCTCGGCCCCCACGCGGGCGGCCACGGCCGGCTCATCGAATGGCAGGAGCCCTTCTCCGTTCAGGAGCTGGCCACGCACCGCATGGGAGGCGCCACGGTGCTCGTCGACTTCACGGCCGACTGGTGCCCGACCTGCAAGACCAACCTCGCCACGGCGATCGAGCGGCCCCGGGTCGCCGAGACGATCCGCAAGAACCGCGTGGTGCCGATCCTCGCCGACTTCACCGACCGGTCCCCCGAGATCGACCGCTTCCTGGCCAGCATGGGCAGCCGCTCGATCCCGTTCCTGGTGATCTTCCCCGGCAGCGAGCCGGGCCAGCCGCTCCGCGACCCGCTCGTGCTCCGCGACGCGATCACGGAGTCGCAACTGCTCGCCGCGCTCGAGCAGGCCGGGCCCTCGCGCTCCCCGCCCCCCACGATCCGCGCCGCCCAGGTGCCGTAAGAGCCGGATGGGGTCGGGGCTGTCCGTGCCCCGAGAGCCGGTGCATCTGATCGACCTCTACGAACGGCGTGCGTGCTTAACGCAAAGCCTTCACGCGAGTGTCGTAGTCGGAATGCGACCCGATCCAAAACCACGTGATCGTGTCACCGTCGACCAGCCCGAGTGCGAGCCAGCCGATGCCGACTCGCACGGACCACACGCAAGTCGCACCTATCAGCTTGAAGGCAAGACTCGGATGGCGAGGATCATCGAGCCAGAGTTGATAATTCTTGCGGGCTGTTTGCCTGACGTCATCGGGAAGTCTTCTCAGGCACGCAACGAAGTCGTCCTCCAGCTTCGACTTCACAGATCTTCGATCCGCATGTCGCGCGTTTGGCCGGAACGGATTTTGGCCCGCACCTCTTCGGCGAGTTTCTCAATTTGCGGCAAAGAGGCGTCAAACGCCTCCTCCCAGCGGGTGTCATCTGCGATTTCCTCGAGAATCAAGGCTGCGATCGTGTCCTGCTCGGCGGGACTACACTTTCGCAGTTCGTCAATCGCTCGCTCAAGGAGTGTCGTCATAGGTCTTGCCTTCGCGAAAAAAAGAGACTCGTAGTGACCGAAGCAAAGCGTTCCCATCAATCCAGACACCGAAATTTTCTAGGAAAATAAAGGCTGGTCAACGAGACGGCCACAATCGCGTCGGTATGCGTTCGCAACCGCTCAAGACTGCCGCAAGCAGCGGACATCACGCCATCGTCAAGCCACCGAAGGCATTATCGACGTGATGAACCCCACGCTTCGCGGCGACTGCCTTCAGTCGCTCGGCGCTCGTTGCACAGTAGCTGCCGAGCCAGCGGGTCTTGCCGAGGAGCTTGTGGATGTGGGCCCGCCAGGAATCGGGGCTCGTGCCAAGCCGCGTCATGATGCCGGCTACTTCCCGCGTGATGCGGGCTTTGCCCGTGCGGCAGAGCCGGGCTGACCAGTCCACGAGTTCGAGGTAGCTCGACAGCGAAAACCCGGGCAGCATCCCTTCGCGGGCTGCGCCGGCGCAACCTTGGGCAGCTGCTTTGCGATCCTGGAGCGGGCAGAGCCAGTGGGATTGCTCGAGGTCGGCTTCAATGCGGGCCGCGGGTATGGATGTGGCTGCGGCGGCTGCCTGAAGTGTTTCGAGGTCGCCGCTCTGTCGGACATGATCGACCCGCTGCTTGATCGAAGTGTGCGCGGCGGCTTCGGGGGTTTTGGCGATGCCGGCGGCGAACGGGTTCAGGTCGATGTAGGCGCAGGTCGCGAGCAGGGCTTGTTCATCGAGGATGGCGATCAACTTGTAGCGGGCTTCCCAGAACGTGCCCTTGCAGTCGTCTTCCTTGTTGGCGAGTCGGGCGAGCGGTTCCTTGAGAGCCTTCATGAACCAGCCGAGATCCTGGAGTCGCGCCCGGTAGCGGGCTACGCGGGCGGTGTCTTGAACCTGCTGATCGATCCAGACCTGAACCGTGGACGGGTTATCGACATCGAGACAGGAAGGCCGGTAGACGGCGATCCAGCGGCGGACGACCTCATCATCGCTCCAGCCGTCGGCGATGCCGGGGTCGAGGCGGCAGAGGACGTGGAGGTGGTTGTCGAGGATCGCGAAGCCGCAGACGGAGACGGCGAAGTGCTTGGCGAGGAGTTCGAGCCGGGCTTCGATCCAGGCCTTGCGGTGCGTCACGCCTTCGCCGCACAGGAAAGCCCGCCGGACGCAGCGGGAAATGCAGTGGTAGTAGCGGGTGACCGCGACGTCCACCAGCTGCCGCCTGGGCATCGTCATCGCGGGGCTCCTGCAGGATTCGGGGGCACTGAACGCCCGTATCCTACGGCTCCCGCGGCCGGTCGTCAAGGATTATGCCTGTCCTTTTGCAAGTTTTGCAAGGATTAAGGATTATGCCTGTCCTTTTGGATTTTTTGGATTCTTTTGGATTCTTTCTCGAGGATCGAGTCGGCCGCGACGGCCAGCCGGATCGACACGCTCGACTTGCCGTCGGGGATCGTCACCGTGCCCTGGCCCGACGGGGAGAGGACAAGCGGCATACCGCCGACGGAGAGGGTGGTGGCAGGGGTGAACGTCGCAGAAATCGGCTCCCGCCCCGGATTTCCGAAGGATTATGCCTGTCCTTTTTGTCTTGTCTTGTCTCATCTGTGTCTTGTCTCATCTGTGTCTCATCTGAGGAGTTCCAGCCGGGCTTCGATCCAGGCCTAGCGGTGCGTCACGCCCTCGCCGCAGAGGAAGGCCCGCCTGACGCAGCGGGAAATGCAGTGGTAGTAGCGGGTGACCGCGACGTCCACCAGCTGCCGCCTGGGCATCGTCATCGCGGTGGCTCCTGCAGGATTCGTGGGTACTGCACGCCCGTATCCTACGGCTCCCGCGGCCGGCCGTCAAGGATTATGCCTGTCCTTTTGGATTCCTTTTGGATTCCTTGTTCTCTGCGGGCCTCCGGCCCTTCGTTCACTGCATGTCCGCTGCGGTTCGGCCGCTGCGGTTCGGCATTCATGCCTGCGCTTGCTTCCACAGCCCGGCGACATGGCAGGAACATCCCCTTCTGGGCTCCTGACCCACAAAGTTCCCGGAAGGACCCATTTTTCAAACTGTAGAAGACGGGCAAGGGGTGGGCGTGGTGTGCGCACACCGCCGCTCTTCAGTTCAAGCCATTCTCGCAACGCTACGCATCAACTCGCTTCGAGCTGGGCAGTACCGTTGGAACATGAACCGATGTCCTGCCGCGACTGGTTACCGTTCACCTTCGGTCACCTCGTTTGTCGCGGCAGTGGACGAATCTATCGTCCTTGACGCGCGAAGTTGACTTTCCAAATTCCAATCGTCTGGCCGCTCGTCCTGCTGGAACCAATTACAGCCATCGCGTACCCACTCAGCGAGGTACTGTTCAAACGATTCTCCGCCAGCAGTTCCGGGATCGTCATCATTTCCAAACTCAAAGCCACAACAATGGCAGACTTCATACGATGCCAAGCCAAAATGGTTTGCATATGGCGGTGTCAAACCTCGAACAATCGAATGAGTAGGGAGCCTTGCGTATGGCCTCGCCTTCAGCCCAACGTAACCACAGCATGGACATGTGAACGATTTCAGTTTCATTGCTTAGTCAACGTCAAGAATTATGCCTGTCCTTATCCGGTCCCCTCATCGTGCACGCCCTCTTCAGTTCCAACCGTTCTCGCAACGCAAGCCGTCAACGCACTTCAAACATCACGCATTGGAACGTTCACTGACATTCCGCCGGAACTTGCGGCCTTTCTACTTCGGTCACGTTCACTGTCCGGCGGTTTCAGTGCGATGAGTCTTCTTTTGCTGCTTTCCGATTCGCCAATGTCAGCACAGGGATTACGACGACAACCAACAAGACTCCAACAAGCACGATTGGCGATAGTAGAACGAACCCGATTGTCTTTAGCCATGCAATGTCGAAGGCAGTGCTACTGACCAATGACGCTATACCCAAGACACCAAGCACCGATGCAACACCCGCCCACAAGTTCGGCGACAACAACCATTTCATTCTCCGCCTCCTGTTTGCGCGTAAATATACAATCCGGCTGCTGTCGCGATGCCAACGTAGAAGACTCCATCAGGACCATAGATAAGCACTTTTGGACCAACAAGCGACGACGTCCGAGTCAACGTGCCTGTTGCCGTACTAAGTGAACCAGATGGAGCATAGCGAACGCCTCCAAAGAACTTCCATCCAGAGTACGGACCAATCGGAATTGGCCGTTTGAACAACGCCAATGCTTCGTCTGGGATCGGAACCGCGTTCGTAGTCTTACCCGGTGTTAGGCCAGTACGAAGAACCTTTAGAACTGTCGATTCTCGTGCCACATGAGCAGGTACGGCGAAGATACCATGTGAGCCACGAATCGCGCCAGTTGCAGCGATTCCAATGTCTCCTGCTTCATTCGTTAAGTGAACAAGCTTGGACGCTCCACTAACTGGGGCAACTACATTCTTCCCCGCCCCGATCGCCTCGTCAACAAACCTCCTCACGCTCGCCGGCAGTGCACCAGCCGAATGTGCGACGCCGCGGGCGATGGGCCGTGCGGCAGCCATAGCGGCGGTGCCGACGGCTGAGGCAGCTTGTGTAGCGACCCGTGCTGCCCGCGCTGCGATTTTCACCGCAGCTGCCGCCTGGTCACCACCAACGGGAACAGCCGTCGCGGCGATTCCTGCCGTCGCCAACGCCAGGTCTGTGCTTGTCGATTTCCCAAACGGCATCTCCGCTAAGGTGTACACCAAGTCGATCGCGTCTGGAATAATTCCCGCTCCTGGGATCGCTCCAGTCGCAGCCAGCCCGCTGTGAACGGCCATGCTGAAGCTGTCGTACGTCAAATTATCCCAGGCCCACTCCGACCAATACCTCTCCCGCGGCCGGGCCGAGACGCTCTGATTGCCGGCGCGGCGGTAGAGGTTCGTGTCCCCTCCCGCAAACCCCAGCGGATCCTGGCTGATGAACTCGCTGGAGACCGGGTCGTAGTATCGCGCCCGGCTGTACTGCAGGCCGGTGGTGGCGTCGTACTCCTGGCCGACGTAGAAGAACCCGCTGTTGCCGCCGACGTCGGTGAAGTTGCCATCGGGACCGCTGATCCAGAGCTTCGCCAATTCCGGCGTGCCAAAGGCCGAGAAGCGACGGGTGACGATCAGGCCGCTTTCAGCGCCGGTGGTCGTCCCCTTCGCCAGATAGTCCTTCACCGTGCCTTGCTGGTCGGTGAGGGTCCAGACGGGTAGCCGGATGTCGCCCGGCCCCCGCTGCTCCTGGATGGCGAGCAACTGATCGGTGCCGGGGGCCCAGAGCATTGCCTGGGTGCTGGTCGAAGTCGCCATTTGGTCGCGGTTGTCACCCTGCTCGGTCCACACCACCTGGCTGCCGTCATGGATGCTGACCCTGTGGAACTCTCCGCTGGTGTCGTTCGGATCGGTCTTGTCAAACGTCACCGCCGCGCGGCGGCCGAGGACGTCGTAGGCGTAGGTCGTGGTGTCGGCCAGCGTGAACGAGACGGAGCCGTCAGCGGCGATCGTGGCCGAATGGTTCGTGACGCTCGTGAGCCGATTCTGGTGGTCCCACTGGTAGGTCGTCTTGGCCTGCTCGAGGCTCACGGGCCGGACGAGGATCGCGTCGGCGGGGATCTCGCCGGTCCAGTTGCTACTGGTCGAGAGCGTCACCGTGGCCGTGAAGATGCCGGTGGAGGACACGCCGCCGATGCGAGTCCACTGAACGCCGTCGTAATCCAGGCCCGCGGGGGCCTGGCGGAAGTTGATCGGTTGCGAGGTGGTACTCGCGAGCGCGCCTGAGCCGTCGGAGGTCGTGAGCGTGTAACGCTCGGTCTGAAGCCCGGCAGAAAGCGGTGCCCAGGTGGCGTAGACCTCATATGCCCCGGCCGGTAGCGCAGGCGTCTGCCAGGTGGCTGTGGCAGCGGACGACGACAAAAACCCCGTCCCGACCTGCTGGCTGCCACCGTAGCCAGCGGCGGATACGTTCCAACTGCCTCCGGTGGGCATGGGCGAGTCGTCAACGGCCTGCACGCGTCCTGCCGCGCTTGCGGCCAGGGCCGTGCGGCTGACACGGTTCCCTTCGGCGTCGTAGGTGTAGACGAAGGACGGGTCGAGCGCCAGCCGGTTGTCCCTGTCGGTCAGATACCCGCCGCCGGTGCGGGTGCCGTTGGCCGTGAAAAAGGTTTCTTGGCCGCCGGCCTGCGTGGTCTGGTCGGTGAGATCGTAGTCGTATGGCCGCTCGAAAGCCGGAATCGGCTGGTTGGCGATATCGCGGACTTGGGGCCGGTTTTCGCGGTAGGTTTTGATGCGGTCGAGTGCGTCGTAGGTGAAGGTGTACTCGACCTCGGCCTTGCCGGCGCTATCGGCATGCGTCAGCGACTCGAGCCGGCCGTTCGTGGCGTGGAACTTCGACACGCTCGTGCCTGTCAGGAACGAGTTGGCGATCGTGATGCCAAAGATGCCGCCGGCAGTGTTGCCACTGAACCGGGTCGTGCCTTTCACGCGGCCGTCGGCGTGGTAGTCGAAGTTGACCCCGCGGGCGAAGATCGTCGGGCCGCTTTGGCGGATCGAGGTCGTGCGGTCAAGGTTGTCGAATCCGTACGACGTGGAGAGATCGGTCACGCCGTTGACCGCCACGGTCGAGCCCGTGCGGTTGCCGGCGACGTCGTAGGTGGAGCCCACCTCGGAGTCGAACCGGGAGGGGGCCGTCGTCGGGGCGACGCCCGGCAGCGTGGTCGTGACCTTCGTCGTGCGATAGAGCCCGTCGAGGTCGTAGCCGACGCTCGAGTACGGCGTCGTGCCGTATTGATCGTCGGCCGACTTCAGATTCCCGGCCAGGTCGTACGCGAACGTCGCCACGTAGCCGTTGCCAGTGGCGCCGAGCCAGCGCTCGGTCGTACGCCGGTCGAGGCCGTCGTAGTCGTACTGCGTCTGCCGGCCGTTGCGATCGGTGACGAGGCGGAGGTTGTTCTGCTTGTCGTACTGGTAGGAGCGGCTGACGAGCTGCGGACTGCCAGTCGGTTGCAGGCGGGCAAGCGTAGCGTCGCCCGTCTTGCGATACGCCCGGTCATAGGAAAACTCCGTCACGTTCCCCGCCGGGTCAGTGAGCGACACGAGATTGCCGACGGCGTCGTACGTGGTCGTCGTGACGTCGTATTCGCCGCCAACTCGCTGGCGTCTCTCGATTCGCTTCCGCGCCAGCCCGTCGTAATCGTAGTTCGTCGTCCGCGACTCGGCCGTGCCGGAGGCCTGCGTCGTGGACTCCACCAGCCCGTCTGCAAGATAGGCCGTGAGGGTGACGAGATTCGTCCGGTCGGTCACCTGGTACGGCCGGTCGAGGTTGTCGAACGTGGTCGATGTCTTGTAGTCCATCCCGAGCGACGTGGCGACTGTCTCGATCCGGTTCCCCGCCGGGTCGTAGGTGAACGCCGTGAGCACCGGCGGGTGATCGGCTGCCGTGCCACCAGGCCCGGGGCCGGGATCGGGCTGCATGACCAACGTCGGCAGGTTCTGGGCGTTGTAGTCGGTGCGGGTGAGGTTGCCACGCGGGTCGGTCACCGTCCGCACGTTGCCGACCGGGTCGTAGCCGGTCTTGACCTCGGGCCGCACGGTGCCCCCCGTGCCGCCGGGCGCCGCACTCCGCACGACGACACGCCGATCGAGTGCGTCGTACTCGTACTCCGTTCGGCTGAGAGCCGACAATGCCTGCGACTGGAGCGGATCGTAGACGAGCCGGAGGTTGCCCACGGCGTCGTACTGCATGACCGTCGTGGGGCGGGGGCCGCCGTCCACCGCCGCGGACTGGATCACCTTCGTCAACCGGCCCAGGGGGTCGTATTCGCGGTCGGTCGTGCGGCCGAGGCGGTCGGTCGTTTGAATCACCTCGCCGGCGTCGTTGTAGGCGTACTCCATCCAGGCGGCGGCCGAGATCGGGGACGAGATCTTGTCCGCATTGAAGTGATTGACCGTGACGAACGTGTCGCGAATCTTGCGGTTGAGCGGATCGTAGATCGAGACCACGTCCCAGTCGCCGTTCTTCGCATCCATCACCTTTGCCAGGTTGTCGGAGCGGTCGTAATCGTACGTCGTGACCGTGGGCTGGCCGCCCGTCTCCACGGCCGGGGCCGTGACCGTGATCAGCCGGTTGGCGGCGTCGTAGGCGTACTGCGTGACTCGCTGCATCGGATCGGTCACCGATGCCTTGTTGCCCGCGTCGTCGTACGTCACCGCCGTCAGCGGCGCCACATGCGTGCTCACCCCGCCGGGCGTGGGCCTGGTCTCGAGCGTCAGCCGATGGACCGCGTCATACCGAAACGTCGTCTTCCGGTCGGCCGTGCCGGCGGCGATGTTCGTCGCCGGGAGCGTCTCGCTGGCCAGGTTGCCGACGGAGTCGTAGGTGTAGGTGAACACGCTCGGGCCGAGGCCGCTGATGGAGGGCAGCGTCTTCGTCTCGAGCTGGTTGCGGGCGTCGTAGGCGTACGACGTCTTGTTGAGATTCGCGTCGGTCACCGACACGACGTTGCCGCTGGTGTCGCGGAGGGTGATCGTGGTGGGCCGTGCCGTGATGGTGCCCAGGCCCGGGCTTACGCCAACGACCTGCGGGGCCGCAGGCAGCTCCAATGTCTCCTTGCGGGCAGCGTCGTCGTACGTGGTCGTGGTCGTCCGCAGCAGGGGATCGACGGTCTTGGTGAGCCGTCCCACGCGGTCGTAGGTGTACTTCGTGATCGGGGTTTCGGGCGATCCCGAAACCGTGCCGCTGGGCTGGACCTGGATCGCCTCAGGCGCCGTCACCGTCACCAGCCGGTCGAGCAGGTCGTAGACGTATGACGTCTTCCGGTCCGGCCCCACGCCGTCCATCTTCTGCGTCCGCGACTCCGGGTTCCGCTGCGGGTCGTACGTGAACGTCTGCACGGTCTTGTCGGTGGGCTTGGCGGTGAGGCCATGAATCCGCACGGCATTGGCATCCAGAATCCCCGCCGTCACCTGCTTCACGAGGCCGGAGAGCGTCGCCTGGCCCTTCTTGTCGCTCGGCTGGAAGTAGTCGGTCACGACCAGCGAGCCGCGCGGGTCGGTGGCCTTGATCACGAGCCCACCCTGCAGATCGCTGATCGCCGCCGGAGCGGGCGTGTACTCAAAATACGACGTGCGGCTTTCGGGCGCGCGGATCTCTTCGGTGTTGCCGCGGGCATCGAGCACGTACGTCGTCGTGTTGCCGCGGCCGTCGGTTGCGGAGGTGAGCACGCTGAACGTCTGGCTATACGTCCACGACTCCGTGATCGGCCCGCCGCCGGCGAGCTTGGCTTGAGGATACGTCACACTCACGCGGTTGCCGCGGCCGTCGTAGTCGTACTTCGTGACGAGCGCAGGCAGCGGGCCCCCGAACCCACCCGCTCCGGCCGGCTCCGTCGCTTCGATCACGAGGCCATGCGTGTTGCGGGCCCACAGCCACACGTCTTGCTGCGGCCTGCTCTTCGTGACCGGCGCCGCCTCGGCGGTGGACAGGCCGAAGCGGTCAGCCTGATACGTCCACACGGCAGTGCGCGGATCGGTGTAGACCGCCTGCGGCTCGGGGCGGGAGCCGGCCGGCGGCGCGGCAGCGCCGATCTTGCCCGTGGCGGGGGCGTGCAGCGTGCCGTCGAGGCCGTCGGTGAGGTACGCCGCGAGGGCGAGCGTGATGCCGCCGGTGTACGTCCCGCCGCTGACGCGATCGCCCGTGCCGAACGTGAGCTTCGTCTCGCGGCTCTCAGGATCGGTGACGGTATCGAGCCGCTGCGCCGGGCCGGCATACGTAAACGTCGTCACGATCCCGCCCGGCTGATTGGCCCCCGGATCGGGCTCGGTGATCGACTGCAGGTTATGGCCGACCACGGCCACGCTCGTCATCCGCCCGGCAAAATCCTCGATCGCCGAGAGTGACTTGTTTGCGTAGCCGTACGTCCAGCGCAGGCCTCCCTGGGTCGTGATCGTCTCGACCTCGTCGGCGACGCCGTCGGTGTCCTTGTCGGCGTAGGCGAATTCGACGCGGTTTTCGTTGCGGTCGGTCGTGCGCTGGAGTAACCCCTGGGCGTCGAACCGGTAGCGGGTGCCGGTCTTGGCGAGGAGCGTAAAATCACCGGCGGCGGGCGCGTTGCCGCCCGGGCCCGCATAAAAACCGTTCGTGTCGTCGAGCGGCCCGGCATCGAGCTGATTGAAGCTCCCCGCGGGAGTCGTAAACGTCCAGTTCTGCACTGCCATCACGGCGTCTGCCACGACGAAGCCGTCGGCGAAGGCGGTCTGGCCGGTTGCGGTCGGATAGGACGTGGCCACGTCGATCGTGATCGTTGATCCGCTGGCAACATGAAAAAACCCGAGGCTCCGCCACTGGACGCCGTGGGCGTCGAGCTCGCCCGGCACGTACCGCTGGTTCACGAGGATCGTGGTCGTCGTGCCGACGCCGCTCACCGGCCGGGCGCCCGAGACCGTATAAGCGGCGTTGGTCGCCCGGTCGCCGTCGGCCGTCCACGTGGCGAAGAGTTGATACGTCTGGCCGGCGGCGAGATTCGCGAGCGTGAGTCGGCGGGTGGCGGTCTGCGACTTCGTGCCGGCATTGCTCGCGAGATAGGCCTGGTCGTGGCCGCCGATGGCCGTGCCGGTGCGCCACAGGGAGTCGGCGGCGCCTTCGGTGGCGAGGATGGCGGTTTTTGTATTGACGTCCGCTGCGTACCAGGCGGTCGTGCCGTCGCCGCGGACGAGCGTCATGCCGTTGCCCGTGGCCGCGCCCAGGGGCGCGAGGCGTGACGTGGGCGTGGACCGTGTCGGGAGCGGCGTGGCCGATCGCATCACCGGCGAGATCCCGTCGCCCGGCACGAGCCGGTCGAGCAGCGGCAGCCACCACCGCCGGCCGAACTCCGTCTCCCCAAACGCCTCTTCCGCCCGGTTCACGATCTCCGTCGCCCCGCGGATCGTGCGGACGCGGCCTTGGGCGTCGCGGAGGGCGATGTCGTAGTCGTAGCGGCCGGTGGGAAGCCGGCTGCGGATCTCGTCGCTGCCGAGCAGCACGAACCGCACGGTCTCGTTCCCCGGCACGCCGTTGAATGTGACGGCCTCGGAGGCGATCCCGCCGAAGGTGAGCGTGGCGGTGACGGGGCCGGCGGACGCCAGCGGCAGCTGCGTCTCCAGGGCCACGATCGGTCGCAGGTTGTCGTTGCTCGTGTACTGCGGGCCGAACGAGCCGAGCACGAGCGGCAACGCCACGGTGGCCTCGCCCGTGGCCAGGTCGATCGCGGCGGCGCCGTGGCCGACCGTGGCCGCGGTCAGGCCCGTGCTCTCGGGATCGACGTTGCGGGAGAGCAGGCCGCCGAGGAACTCGTCGTCGAGGATCGTGACGTCGGCGAAGGAGCGGTTCGGGATGATCCCGTACGGCTGCCAGCCGGTCGGGGCCGGGAGGATCTCCACCCGCGCGGTCTCATCCCACTCGAGGATCGAGTCGGCCGCGACGGCAAGCCGGATCGACACGCTCGACTTGCCGGCGGGGATCGTCACAGAGCCTTCGCCGGTTGGCGACAGGGAAATCGGCAGGCCGCCGACGGAGAGGGTGTAGTCGGTGTCCAACGAGGCGATCGACAACGGGCCCGGCACGGTCGCGGGCACGCGGAAGGAGACCTTCAGGTCGCCCGCGACGTTGCCCTCACCGCGACTGATCACATACTCGCCGCGGTCAGGGCCCAGGGATGGGTCTTCAGAGGCGATGGCATTGGTTGCGGTGATCGTGATCGGATTGAACACCGGCACGACCTGGGGCTGCAGGGTTTGGTGCCACAGGGCGTAGAGATCGACGCGGTTTCGTTCGATCCCGGCCGTGTCGTAGGCCGCCAGCCACTGCTGGGCCCGGGCCGCGGCCGGGAGCGTGAGGCCGGCCGCGGCCACGCTGAACTGGCCCGCGGCGAGGCTGAATGACAGCCGGCTGCCGATCAGCCCGCCGTCGTTGATGATCTCCCACACTGCCAACTGGAAGGCGGCGGAGTCGATCTTGTCGGTGAAGCCGGCGGCGGTGGCCGGCCCGTACTGCCGCCAGAACGACTCCAGGAGATTCGCCCGCGGCGTGTCGATCGAGTCGTTCCCGTATGGAAAATCGGCCAGATCGGTCGCGAACTGCGGGAACGTGACCGTTCCCGGGTAGATATCCCGCAGCCCGTTGATGCAGAAGGACTTAAATGAGGACGGAACGCCGAGCGCGGCTGCATCGCCGCTCATCCCCGACCACGACAACTGGCCCACGTACGCCTGCCCCGAGAAGCCGACCGAACCATTCAACTGGCGGAACGTGACCGGGACGATCGTGAAGGGACTTGTGTCTCCGGAAAGGGTAGCCGTGGTCGCGAGCATGGCACGCTGCTCCAGGCGCTCGGCAACCAGTTGCATAACGCGACGCTGGCGGCGGCGCGACGAGCGGCGCTCGGAACGAGGGGAATGTGGGGCGGACTGCGAACGGCGACGGGCAGATGTCATGGCTGGAGATCCTGGTGGAGAGGCGGGGCCGGCGGCAGGCGGGCTTCGGGCGGGCGGAAGCGTACACCCTGCGAGGGGGTCGCCGTCAAGCAGGCTGAGCGCGAGAAGTTTGTGCGCAGTGGGGGCGCAACGCGGATTCGACGGTCGGAGACCTCCGCCCCAGGAGAGAGCCAGGACGCGGGAGGGCCGTCAAAGGCCGTGCGGCCGGGGGCTCGCTGCGGGCGGCCTGGTCGAGCCACGGCGGACTCTCCGGCGGAAACCGCACGGCCCAGGGGAGGTCACATGCTCCGCCGTAGTAGCAGCCGTTCAAGAAGCAGCCCACGCGGCCGAGCGCCAGGCCGACGAGCAGACCGGGCGCGATCACGTCGGCGAGTGGCAAGAGCGGCAGCCCGCGCCGCCGCGCGAAGGGCCAGGCGGCGACGGCCGCGGTGGGCAGCGAGCTAGGCAAGCCGCTCCGCGACCCCCTTGTGCTCCGCGACGCGATCACCGAGTCGCAGTTGCTCGCGGCGCTATGCGTTTCTGTTCATGGCACCAGGGTCAAGGAGGGGCTGCCCGTGCCCCCGAGAGCCGGCGTATTGGTCGTGGCCGTAGCGAACGTCCGGCTACGAGGCACGGGCAGCCCCGACCAGATAGTGTGCTACCGGAGCACGACGCGTTCGTCCTCAACGCGGGCGGGACGGACCCGCCCGATCGTCCAGGAGTCGTGGCCGAGATCGGCCAGCTCGCGCTGCACGTCGGCGGCGATTTCGGCCGCCACCACCACCACCATGCCCACGCCCATGTTGAACACCCGCTCCATCTCGTCGGCCGCGATGCTCCCCAGCCCCTGCACCCAGGGAAAGACGGCCGGCACCCGCCAGGAGCCGCGGTCGATCTCCACCTGCACGTCGGCCGGCACGATGCGGCCGAGGTTCTCCGCCAGTCCGCCGCCGGTGATGTGAGCGATGCCGTGCACGGCCTGGGCGGCGCCGTGCCGGGCGAGCACGGCCTTCACCGGGCGGGCGTAGAGCCGCGTCGGCTCGAGCAGCACCTCGCCCACCGGACGGCCCCCGAGGGCGGGCACCGTGTCGCCGCACGTCAGGCCCCCAAGCTCGAAGACGGCCTTCCGCACGAGGCTGTAGCCGTTGGAGTGGAAGCCGCTCGACGCGATGCCGATGGCGACGTCGCCGGGCCGGATCTGCTTGCCGTCGACGAGCCGCTTTCGCTCGACCACGCCCACGCAGAAGCCGGCCAGGTCGTACTCGCCGGGGTGGTACATGTCGGGCAGGATCGCCGTCTCGCCGCCGACGAGCGCACACTGGCATTCCACGCAGGCGTCGGCGATCCCGCGCACGATCTGCTCCAGCAGGTTCGGGTCGTCGTGCGACAGCGCCACGTAGTCGAGGAAGAACAGCGGCTCGGCCCCGGTGCACAGCGCGTCGTTGACGCTCATGGCGACGAGGTCGATGCCCACCGTGTGGTGGATCCCGGCCTGGACGGCGATCTTGAGCTTCGTGCCCACGCCATCGGTGCAGGAGACGAGGAGCGGATCCTCGTAGCCCCGGGAGAAGAGGCCCTTGAGATCGAGCTGGAACAGGGCCGCGAAGCCCCCCTCCGCGCTCATCACCCGCGGGCACTGCGTCCGCCGCATGTGGGCCGGGAGCCGCGCCATGCCCTCGCGGTAGAGTTCCAGGTTGACGCCGGCGCTCGAGTAAGTGGCTCCCGACACGGTACTGCGACTCTCGCGAGGATGGAACGGCGGCCGCGACCTGCGGCCGCCCGTGAGGGTATCATCGCTGGCGTATGCCACCTCGCAAGACCAGGCCGAAGCCATCGCGTGCCCACGCGGAAAAGCCGCTGCCGGCGCTGCAATTCAGCCAGCCGCTGCCGTACGGCGCGGTGCTCCACGACAAGGGCGTGCAGTTCGTCGTCTACAGCCGGTCGGCGACCGGCATGCGGGTGCTGCTCTACGACGGGCCGGGCGACGCCGAGCCGGCCGAGGTGATCGCGCTCGATCCCAACAAGGACCGCTGGGGCGACATCTGGAGCATCTTCGTGCCGGGCGTCGGCCCCGGCCAGCTCTACCATTTCCAGGCCGACGGCCCCTTCGACCCCGAGCGGGGCCAGCGGTTCGACGGGCGGGCCAGGCTCATCGACCCCTACGCCCGGGCGCTCGCCGGTGAGTTCACGCTCGGCGCCGACGGCCTGCTGCGGCCGCCCAGGTGCGTGGTGGTGGACGACTCCTTCGACTGGCAGGGCGACCGGCACCTGCGCCGCGAACTTGCCGACACGGTGATCTACGAACTCCACGTCCGCGGCTTCACGGCCAGCCCCACCAGCGGCGTGGCGCATCCGGGCACCTACCGCGGCGTGATCGAGAAGATTCCGTACCTCCAGAGCCTGGGGGTGACGGCCGTTGAATTGATGCCGGTGCACGAGTTTGCCGCGGCCATCCCCACGGTCGACGGCCCGCCGCGGACCAACTACTGGGGCTACGACCCGCTCGCGTTCTTCGCCCCGCACTCCGGCTATGCGGCCGGCAGCGAGCCGGGCTGCCAGGTCCGCGAGTTCAAGGAGATGGTCCGGGCCCTGCACGCCGCCGGGATCGAGGTCATCCTCGACGTGGTATTCAACCACACCGCCGAAGGCAACCAGCTGGGGCCCACGCTCTCCTTCAAGGGCCTGGAGAACCGCGTCTACTACATGCTCGGCGACGGCGGCTCGACCTATCGCAACTACACCGGCTGCGGCAACACGATCAACGGCAACCACCCGATCGTCCGCGAGCTGATCTTTCTCTGCCTGCGGCACTGGGTGCACAACTACCACATCGACGGCTTCCGCTTCGACCTCGCCAGCATCCTGTCCCGCGACCGCAACGGCGACATCCTCCCCAACCCGCCGGTCGTGGAGGTGATCACCGAGGATCCGATGCTCGCCGACACGAAGATCATCGCCGAGGCCTGGGACGCCGCCGGAGCCTATCAGGTGGGCTCCTTTGCGAGCCTGCGGTGGGCCGAGTGGAACGGCCGCTACCGCGACGACGTCCGTCGCTATTGGCGCGGCGACTTCGCCCAGACCGGCCACCTGGCCACGCGGCTGGCCGGCTCCAGCGACCTGTACGCCAACAACGGCCGCCAGCCCTTCCACAGCATCAATTTCATCACCTCGCACGACGGGTTCACGCTTCAGGATCTCGTCAGTTACCGTGAGAAGCACAACGAGGCCAACGGCGAGGGCAACCGCGACGGCGACAACAACAACTTCTCCGACAACTACGGCGTCGAGGGGCCGACGAAGCGGACCGACGTGAACGCGGTCCGCGGGCGGCAGGTTCGCAACCTGATGGCGACGCTGCTCCTCAGCCAGGGCGTGCCCATGATCCTCGCCGGCGACGAATGCCGGCGGACGCAGCAGGGCAACAACAACGCCTGGTGCCAGGACAATCCGGTCTCCTGGTTCGACTGGCGGCTCGTGGAGCAGGAAGCCGACATGGTGCGGTTCGTCCGCGAGCTCGTGGCCCTGCGGCGGAGCAATCCGACGCTGCGCCGGCGGGACTTCCTCGTGGGCGGAACCAGCGCGGCGGGCAGCCTCCCGGACGTGGAATGGTTTTCACCGGATGGCGTCCACATCGATTGGTACGCGGCCGACGGAAGCCTGGCGTGTTTCTTCGGCGCGCCGACCGAAGAGACCGGCGCCGGCGTGCCGCGGCACGTGCTCGTGTTCGCCCATGCCGGGTCGGCACCGCAGACGTTTCATTTTCCGCGGCCGGAGGCGTTGCGTGGGCTGTCCTGGCGGCTGTTCATCGACACGGGCCGTCCGCCCCCCGCCGACATTCACCCGGCCGGGGCCGGCCCGCTGATCGACGTCGCGCAGCCGCTGGAACTGTCCGACCGGTCGCTGGTCTGCCTCCTGGCCGATACCCAGCCGCCGGTCCGCCGCCGGATTGCCGGCCCCCGGTCGTGAGCGGTAGTCTTCTGAGATCATTTTCCGCCCCCGTCCGGAGACTCTTCCATGGCCCGCTCGTCCGCCTCCCGCCGCCTGTCCGTGGTTGCCGTTACGGCCGCCCTCGCCCTCGCGGGCTGCGAGTCCGCAGCGCCCCCGGCGGCCGGGACTGGGCAGAAAGCCGCCCACGGGCATGATCACAACCACGACCACGCGGATCACGACCACCCCGAGACGCTGGCCGAGGGGGTCGCCCAGCTTGCCGAAGCCGCCGCCGCCGTCGAAAAGCACCTGGCTTCCGGCGCCACCGATGCGGCCGACGAAGTCGTGCACGGCGTGGGCCATATCATCGAAGACATCCAGGGGCTCCTGCCGAAGGAAAACCGGACGGCCGAAGCCAAGGCGGCGGCCGCCAAGGCGCTCGACGAGGTCTTCGAGTGCTTCGACAAGCTGGACACGGCCCTCCACGCCCCCGCCGGCAAGGGCGAACCGCCGGCGGAGGTGCATGCGGGCCTGAAGAACCGGATCGATGCCGCGATCAAGGCGCTCAAGGACGCCTTGTGAGCCGCGGCCAGACGCCGCAGGAGGAGGATCCCCGATGACGATGGCACGGATGCTGGTGATCGGGCTGGTGGTGGCAGTGGGCCTCTACCGAGGAGCGTCGGCTGCCGACCCCGTCTCCGGCTTGGTGCTGGCCGCGGAGCCGGCCGGCGCCCTGTCGCTGGCCGAAGCGAAGGCAAAGCTCACCACCACGCCCCAGCCGATCGTGATCGCGGGCCGGATCGGGGCCCGGGGCATGGACCCCTTCCTGGAGGGCAAGGCCTCGTTCTCGCTCCTCGAGATTCCGACCGACGATCATGCCAACAAGCCCGGGCACGTCGCCGACGACTGTCCGTTCTGCAAGAAGCGCAACGCCAACTCGCCGCTGGCGGCCGTGCAGTTCCTCGGCACCGACGGCAAGCCGCTGCCTGTCGACGCCCGCAAGGCGTTCGGCGTCCAGAAGGGCTCCGACGTCGTCATCCGCGGCACGGCCGTGTTCGACCCGAAGCTCGGCATCCCCATCATCCAGATGACGGCTGACGGGATCCACGTGCGCAAGCCGGCCAAATGACGCCGCCCCGCCCCGCCCTGCCGGCCTTCGCGTTCAAGGAGTGGGCCGCGATCTGCCGCGCCCTCGCCGCCGGCAGGCAGGACGTGATCCTGCGGAAGGGCGGGATCGTGGAGCCGGGCGGGGCGTTCCGGCCCGAACACGCCGAGTTCCTCCTCCTGCCCACGTTCGTGCACCAGGGGCCCGAGAGCCTCGTGCCCGACGCCCGCGACCTGCTCGTCGACATCGACGCCGACCGGCCGCCGGAAGGCGCCATCGTTCTCCGTCACGTGGCTCGCGTCCGCCACGCCCTGCGGATCCGCGCACTCGCCGACCTGGCCGCCTTTCGTCCACGGCACGTCTGGAGCGACGCCGTGGTCGCGGAGCGATTCCACCGCTGGCAGGACGAGCTGCACGTCCTGGAGGTCGAGGTCACGCCGCTGCCTGCGCCGCTCACGCTCCCCTGGCACGACTCCTACGGCGGCTGCAAGTCGTGGGTGGAATTGATGACGCGCGCATGAGCTGCCGCTCTGCCGTCCGCGCCCGGACCGGGGCCGCGTCATGAGCCTGTCGCTGACTTGCTTTCTCGTCGGCGAGGTCGCCCTCCTGCTCGTCACCCAGGCTGTCGGGGGGGGGCGCCGTGGCGGCCGTGTTTCTCGGCGTGCGCGTCTGGCAGCTGGCGACTGCCCAGGTTCTGGCCGTGGAATGCGCCGTGGTGGCGGCGATCATCGGCGGCACCGTGTTTTTTCGCGGGCGGCTTCCTCGCTCACCCGCAACCCACGCCGCACTCGTCGCGGCTGCCGCGGTCGCCGCCTACGCCAGCCTGGCGCTGTGACTGCATGTGATCAGCGCACGACTCGCATTCGCAAGCCTGGAGCGGCGGTCTCTGACCGTCGTGCCGGTTGCCGGGAAGCCCGAAGCGTAAGCTGAGGGAATCCGCGTCGCTCCGCCGGAAATCGATCCCCATTCCCTCGGCTCACGCCTCGGGCTTCAAGGGCACCGAGGCCAAACCACGAAGCAGCGTGACGCGCTCCTCTGGAGCGGCGGTCTCTGACCGTCGTGCCGGTTGCCGGGAAGCCCGAAGCGTAAGCTGAGGGAATCCGCGTCGCTCCGCCGGAAACCGATCCCCATTCCCTCGGCTCA
>CAZJHQ010000031.1:0-10184 GCA_964545915.1 uncultured Candidatus Kuenenia sp.
CACGGAGGGCGACAGGCCGTCATGACCAGGCGGCGCCAGCCTGTGCCGGCAAGGGGGTTGGCCTGCGTCAGGACTGCGGGTTGTGCCGGACATGCCACTCACGTGGCGGACGGGGCTGAACAATTCCTTGACGGCCGTGCGTAGTAAAGGTCTAGTGATGCTGTCGTTCGGCGGCAGGCCGGACCATCCCTCCTGGAGTTATTCGATGAATCGCACCCGCATGCACGCCTTCCTGCTCGGTCTCGGTGTCGCCCTGGTCTGCGGCACCATGGCCCGGCCCGCCTGGGCCATCAAACAGTTTCAGGATGAGTTCAAGGACCTGTACGTGAAGGAGGGGTCGCCGCTCGCCGCCGAGGTGGAGCGGGTGAAGTGCAACGTCTGCCACGTGGGCAAGGACAAGAAGGAGCGCAACGCCTACGGCAAGGCCCTCGACGAGCGGCTCGACAAGAAGGCCGACAAGGAAAACAAGGAAAAGATCCGCCAGATGCTGGAGGAAGTGGCCGGCCTGCCGAGCGACCCCGCCAAGCCAGACTCGCCGACCTTCGGCGCGCTGATCAAGGCCGGCAAACTGCCGGTGGCGGTGCCGTAACTCTTTCTAGCTGACCGTGGACAAAGCCCTCCATGGCCTTTGTCCACTTGGCCGACCGGTGGAAACGCCGAGGGTTTCCACGGTCGGCATTCGTCGCATCCTGCTCGGGCAGACTTGTTCCACAGTCTGCTAGCCGCCCGCCGCCTCGAGGACCAGAGCCTCGAGGTCGGCGCAGCGGCGGATGACGGGTGCGACGTCGGGATGGGCGAAGAGCCGCACCCGCTTTACGAGGTCGTCGAACTGCTCGCGTGCCAGGCTGCGGACGACGGGTGAGAGCTCGTCGAGCCGCCGCCAACCGGGGGCTGAATCCGCCGGTCCAGGGCGGCCGCGGACCTGCAGGCGGAACTCAACCTCCCGTTCGGCGGGGGGCGCGTCGAGCAGCAGGTGGGCGGGAGAGATCGGCATGCCGATCCGCGCTGATAGGCGGGCAGCCAGACGCGTAGCGATCGCGACAGCGTCGGCGTAGGGCCGCCCCGCGCAGACGCGGTGCAGGTCGGGCTGGTGGATGGCGTCGAACGTCGCCACCCGCTTGAAGAGTCGACGGCACGGGCCGAACAGCCCGCCGGCGAGTTCCTCCGCCGGGGTGCCGGCCGCCGTGCGCTGGAGCCAATCGGCGAACTCCCGGTCGTCGCTGCGGACCAGCGTGCGCAGGTCGATCCGCTCGCGGACGATCCACACGGCCCGCTGCAGCATCGCCGTCGCGGCTCGCACCGCATGATGCCAGTAGACCTCGCTGAACATCACGTAGCGGGCGAAGACCATCAGTTCCGCGGCCGTGCGTCCCTTGTCGGTGATCGCCAGGCCATGGCCGGCGGCATCGAGGCAGAGGCTGGAAAGCAGCCGCTCCTGGTCAAAGTGGCGGCCGTAAGGCACGCCGGCGTGCAGGCTGTCGCGGCCGAGATAGTCCATCTTGTCGACGTCGATCGGCCCGGACAGCAGCGAGTGCAGGATGCGGCCGGCCGGGTCGGTCGCCATGCCGCCGATCAGGGCGTGAACCCGCTCGGGGGGGACGCCCCATTCCCGCTCGAGGATGGCTCCCATGCCGCCTCCCGTCAGCACCCCGTGGACCAGGGTTTCGTGACGGGGCAGGCTCTCCAGTCCCATGTCTTCGAGCGGATGACAATAGGCCCAATGGCCCACGTCGTGAAGGAGAGCGGCCGCCAGGAAGGCGGCCGCGTCGCGCGGCCCCACCGCGGCCGAGAACCGAGCGTCATGCTGGAGCCGCTGGAGGAAGCAGATCGCCAGGCGATAGACGCCCAGCGAATGCTCGAGGCGGGTGTGGGTGGCGCCCGGATAGACGAGGGCCACGAGGCCCAACTGGCTGATCCGCGCCAGCCGCCGCATCTCGGGGGTATCGAGCAGCGCCCGCACCCGTGGCGTCAGCGGCACCGTCACGTCGGGGGGGATGCGCACACCGTCGGCGGCGGAATCTGCGGCCTCGAGCTCGGGCAGCGATGAGAGCGTCATGGAGGATCCGCGGCGGTGTGCGGAGTCAGAGCGGGGCCAGACCGGCCAGCCACCGCAGCAGGGACGTGAACATCGTGTACAGCGACATGTGGGCGACGGCTCGGCCCTGATCCAGGTCGAAGGCCGCCATCGCCGCGATCACCCCGGGCACGAACAGCAGCGGCCCGAGGTAAAGCCACTGCCACATCTCGGCCGTGTGCTCCGGAGGCAGGATGCCCTTGGCGCACCACAGGCCCGCATAGACCGCGGCACAGATCAGACTGCGGACGAGAAAGGCGCGGCCGTGATAGGGCTCCAATTCCCGGTCGCGAACGCCGACATAGCCGAGGGCGGCGCAGGGAATCGCCACCAGGAAGCCCCCCACGGCGAGGAGCCAGTCCGGCGGCGGCTCGGGCGCGTAGGTCACGCCCGCCAGCCACGCCAGGAGCATGGTCGCGACCGCACCGGCGGCGGTGGCCGTGAAGCCCAGGGGCGTCACCGGCTTGTCGATTCGCCTGATGGGCGCGAGCGGGGGTCGGCCGGTGGCCGTCGATCCGGCCGTCGGGGATTCGGGCTCGTGGATGGTGACCGTCTTGACGACGGCCGCCGGGATCGTGATCGGCTTTTTGCACTTCGGACACGGACCCGTGCGGCCGGCGAACTGGTCGCTGACGGTGAACCGAGCCTTGCAGCCGGAGCAGATGACGGGGATCGGCATCGAGGGACCGGGGAAGGGGATTGGCCCGGGCGGGACCGTCGGTTCGGCGGACGCCCGCCACCGCCGGGCAGTGTCAGACGGCCGCCCCGGCCCGTCAAGCCGGCCTCCACGAGGTAGACTTTGGGAAGCCAGGTCCCCGCGCCGTGCCGGGCACGGGTCTGGCGTCATGGAGCCGCGCGCGTGTCCGAAGAGAAGACGAGGATCATTCCCCGCAAGCAGGCAGAGGCCGCGATCTCCGCGCCCCGGCGAGTTGGCGACAAGATCATGTTCTTCTGTCCGAACGGCGACAAGATCGTCGTGCCGGCCAAGCTGGCCGGCAAACGCGGCCTGTGCACCAAGTGCAAGGTGGCGGTCGTCATCCCGGTCGTGGGCACGCGGGAGCGAGACGAAGCGGAAGCGGTGCTGGAAGTTCCCGACCTATCGGTGGAGCCGGTGGCGGAGCCGGAACCTGCGGCAGATGAGTCGCCGGCCGCGCCGGAACCCGAGGCCGCGGCCTCCGCGGTCGAGGCGGCCCCGGTTCCGTCGCCTCCCTCCGCGGCGGCGGAATGGAACTTCGGCGGCGATGTCGAGGCCTCGCACGCGGGGCTCGACATCGGCCCGCCGGGGGCCGCGGAAGCGGCCTGGAGAATGCCGCCGCTCCCCGAGTCCAATGGTGCCCCGGAGCACCCAGCAGCCCGGCTCGTCGCCCGGCTGTGGGTGGAACGCGACCATCACGGCGGCGTCGTCGAACTGCACCTCTCCGGCGGGAGCGTGATCCTGCCGGAGTGGTACGAGCCGAACTGGTCCCGCGGCACGCACGGCCTGTTTGCGAGTCAGGCTGTCGACGGCAGCGTCACGTTGACCGCCGTCGCCTGGGACACGATCGAGAAGATCGTCGTGCGCCAGGTGCAGGGGCTGCCCGACGGCATGTTCGAGTGACGGCCTGTGTCACTCGTCGCCGTCGAGGTCGCCCTCGGTGATCATGGTGAACCCCTTCGCGCCCAGGGTTTCCAGGCCCATTTCCGTGTTGTCGACCATCAGCGCCACGGCCGGCCGGCCCCGGGGCCGGGCCAGGATCGGGTATGCCTGGATGATGTTCACCTCGGCCTGCAGCAACGCGGTGCAGATCCGCAGCAGGGGCTGCGGATCCTCCGGCAGTTCGACGCCGATCAGGTCGCTCTCGATGAGCGCCAGCCCGGCACGCTCGAGGATCTCCCGACCCTGTTCCGGGTGGCTCAGCAGGAAACGCACGAACGCGCATTCGCCGGAGTCGTTGATCGACAGGGCCACGATGCGGACCCGCGAGCCGTCGAATCGCCGCACGACCTCGAGCAATTGGCCGACACGGTTCTCGAGGAACACCGTGAACTGTCGGAGCGTGGGCCAGCCGCGGCCGCGGGCGGTCGCAAAGCCGATGCCGGCGTCACCTGCGTCGCCTAGGCTCAAGGGAGGTCTCCGGAGATCGGGGCGGAATGGTGGGGACGCCACGTCGGAGAGAGGATAGATTCCAGCGACACGCCCGGTCAACGAACCCGCGTCGCGCGGCCGCGACGCCAGCCGCCCACCCGGAGGACTCCTGATGCCTACCGTCCACGAACTGGAGATTCGCGTTCGCTACCAGGAGACCGACGGGCAGCGGCGGGTGCACCACGCGAACTACCTGACCTACTTCGAGATGGGCCGCACCGAAATGCTGCGGGCCCATGGCCGCACGTACCGCGAGTTCGAGGATGCGGGGCTGTTCATGGTGGTGGCGGACGTGTCGTGCAAGTATCTCGCCCCGGCGGAGTACGATGACCTGCTGCTGCTCCGCACCCGGGTGGAGAAGGCGGGGGCCGCTCACATCCGCCACGCCTACGAGTTGATCCGCGGCGCGACGATCATCGCGACCGGCACAACCACCGTCGTGTGCGTCGACCGGGAGGGCCGGATCCGCCGCCTGCCCGATTGGATGCTGTCATAGCAGGCCGCCGGTCAGCCGCAGGGCATGAACACGAACCGCTGCTCGCCACAGAGGAACTGTGCGGCCGCCGCCATGCGGACCGGCGCTGTGAGCCGCACCCAGAGGCCGTTCATGCCGGCGTTGTCGATCGTCCAGCCGCGGAGTGTGCGGCGGATGTCCGCGTGGATCGGGCTCACGAACGGGTCGTCGAGGCCGATCTCGCAGCCACCGCCACTGCGGCCGATCGACGTGACCGGGGCGTGACACTCGTGCCGCGGGCCCGGTCGATGCGGTTGGTCTTCGATCAGCCATGCCTCGGTGAGGTCGACCGCCTGAAACCGCAGCCGCGTTCTGCCGATCTGCAGCACGGTGCCGTCACGCAGGCGGGCCGAGGTCACCCGGACGAACGTGCCCCCGGCGCTGCCGAGGTCGGACAACCGCCAGCCCGCCTCGCCGAGCCGCTCGATGGCGGCGTGGCGGGGCGACATCGAGATGTCGTGGGGGACGACCACGTCCCCTTCGCTGCGACCGATGACGAACCGTTCCTGGCGAATGCGGAGCAGTTCACCATCTTCGCTGCCGTCGTCCACGACGCGTAGCAACGCCATCGGCTCGCGGACCGTGGGCCGGAACGGGACCGCGTCGGGGGCCGACGGATCCGAGGCAGCCGGATGTCGTGGGAGGGCTGCGGGGCGCGTTGCTGCGCTGAACCGTTGGGCCCAATCGGCGAACGCAGGGGTGGCCGCACCCCTCAAGCCGCCGATCGGATCGGCGCCGTGCTCCAGCGTGCTCATGGCAAGTTCGTGCCTCGTGCCCCTGCCGAAAGTGTACGCGGGGCGAAGGCAATTCCCAAGCGAAGTGTCCAGCGGCGGGTGCCGTGAGCGAACGGCCCGATTTGGCCCCGGCCCCATCGGCAGCGACACTAGAGCCGTGCCGCAGGCAGTGCGGGTTCGATCGGTCCAGGGACGGTACGAGTTTTTCGCCCGTCGGCCAGGCCAACGGGCAGCCCACCCTGGAGATTCGCCGATGACGCTCGCCGCGGAACGGGAACTCGCCCACATGGGCGAGACTGCCGGATGCTCGGACCACGATCACGATCTCGTCCACGAACTGAGCCGCCGGCTCGACGCGCTCTGGCGGTACGACCAGTACATGGCCAATGCCGAGTGGCGGGATGACCTGCGGCAGTTTTGGTGCGACGCCAAGGCGATGGAGCAGCAGGCGATCCAGCGGCTCAAGGAACTGATCTCGCAGGAAGTCCGCAACGGCTGCTTCTGACTTTACGGCTGTCGGGCCATCCATGGCCCCGACAGCCTTGGGCCGTCGCGGCGAACGCCAAGGGTTCGCCGGACGGCCGGGCGGCCGCACCTCCGGGCGACCGTGGCCGCAGCGGGGCTGCGGCCCGCGGCGCGGCCTTCGGCCGCTGCGTGCCGGGGGGCGCGTTGGCAGCCCGCCTGGAGGTCGGGCTTTCGGGAGCCGGCGGCGGCCGGCCAAGGTACGCGAGGCAGGATGCCGAGGCGTTGCGTGCACACGGAGCCAGCGTCACCGCGACTCGGCGGTGACGATGCGACCGTCGATCACCACGGCGGTGCAGTGCGCCGTGTACTCGAAGGGATCGCCGTCGAATACGGCGACGTCCGCGTCGCGGCCCGGCTGGAGCGAGCCGACCCGGTCGGCGATGCCGAGAATCCGGGCCGCGTCGCTGGTGATCGTGGCCAGGGCTTCCTCCGTCGAGAGGCCGTTGGCGGCGGCGACGGCCGCCTCGAAGAGGGCCACGCGGGTCTTGGGGACGTAGCCCTCGTAGCCGCTCTGCAGGGCCACCGGGATGCCGGCCGCCCGCAGTTTGGCCGCCGTCTCGAAGCTGATGTTCTCCGTCTCCCCCATGCCGGCCCGGCGCATCGTGGGGTGGAGGATCACCGGCACGCCGGCGGCCTTGATGCGGTCGGTCGCCAGATAGGCCTCGGCCGCGGAGTCGAGCACGATGCGGATGCCGAACTCGGCCGCGACCCGCAGGGCCGCGTCGATGTCCGTCGCCCGGTTTACGGTCACCAGGAGCGGCAGCCTGCCGGCGAGCACGTCGGCGAACACCTCGCGACGGAGGTCGCGGTCGGGCTGCTTCTCGGCGTCGGCGAGTCCGCGCTTGCGGGCATACTCCCGGGCCTTCACCAGCTCGCTGCGGAGGATCGCCACCGCCTTGCTGCGGGTGCCCGGCGACTTCTTGTCGTCGCTCGGCCGCGCGTCGTCGCCGAGCGTCACCGCGACCATGGCCACGGGCTTGAGGGTCGCCTCCTCGACCGTGTCGCCGACGGTCTTCACGACCATCGTCTGGCCGGAGACGAGCGCCCCGGGGGCGTGGCCGGTGTGGATGGTCGTGATCCCGAAGCCGCGGATCCACTCCACGAGCCGCTCGCGGGGATTGTACGAGTCGATCGCCCGCAGTTCCGGCTGCACCGGCTCGCCGGTGTCGAGCTGGTCCTGGTCCTGCGGCTGGTTGAGAAAGCCGGCGAGCCCGACCGCCGTGTGGGCGTCGATCAGGCCCGGCGTGACCACCGCGCCGCGGAGCACCCGGATGCCCGGCGGGATCACCACCGCGGCCGCCGGGCCGACCTGCTTCACCTTGCCGTTCTCGAGCAGCACGACGCCGTCCCGGATCGCCGGGCCTGCCATCGTGTGGACGATGTCACCGCGGATGGCCAGCGGCGCCGCCGGTTCCGCGGCGGCGATGCCGGCGGGCAGGGCGAACGCGAGCAGCAGGAGATGCCGTGGGATGCGGTTCATCGTCCCTCCGCGAGGCGATTGTCGGTGCAGCAGGCGTGGGCCCGCTGGTCGCGACTGCCACCATAGCCGCCGACGGCGAAGAGGCGGTCGTCGGGATCGTCGCGGTCGAAGACCTTGCGGCCCTCCACCCAGGTCTGGAGCACCTTCGTTCGGAGGGCCAGCGGGTCGCCGGAGAGCACGACGAGATCGGCGTCCTTGCCCACCGCCAGCGAGCCGATGCGGGCGTGCAGGTCGAGCATCCGGGCGCCGGCGAGCGTGAGGGCCTCGAGGGCCTTGCCCCGGGACATGCCAGCCCGCACGCCGAGGGCCGCCGTGCGCAGAAAGAGCCGCGAGTCGGTGACCGGGTCGTCGGTGTGGAATGCGCAGGGCACACCCGCCTTTTCCAGGACGGCGCCGGTCGCCAGCGACATGTCCATGGCCTCGATCTTGCCGCCGGGGGCGTCGACCACGATCACCGAACAGGCGGCCCCTGCCTGCGCCAGGGCGTCGGCCACCTTCCAGGCCTCGCTGGCGTGGTGCAGCACCACCTTGAAGCCGAACTCGTCCCGCAGCCGGAGCACCGTCATCAGGTCGTCGGCCCGATGGGCATGATGGTGGACGATCACCCGGCCGTCGAGCACCTCCACGAGGCCCTCCATCTCCAGGTCACGGTCGGGCAGTTTCGCCGGGTCGCCCTGGGCGTCGGCCACCTTGCGGCGGTAGTCCTGGGCCTTGAGAAACTTCTGTCGCACCAGGGCCGCCGACTTCGAACGCGTGCCCGGAAAGGGAGGGTCTTTCTGTGAGTTCGTGCCGTTGGCCATCTTCATGCCGCCGAGCGGCCGCCCCGTGTCGTCACGGATGAGGATGTCATCGATCGTGGTGGCCTTGCGGAGTTTGACGTAGACGGTCTGGCCACTCAGGAGGTGGCCCGAGCCGGGCATGATGTTGAGCGTGGTCAGGCCGCCGGCCACCGCCTTGCGGAACCCCGTGTCGCGGACGTTGATCGAGTCGAGGATCCGCACGTCGGGCTGGATCGGTGCACTGGCATCGCCCCCCCAGCCACCGCCGATGTGGCTGTGGGTGTCGATGAGCCCGGGCATGATCACCCGGCCGGCACACTCGACCCGCTCGGCGCCGGCCGGCACGGGCGTCGACACGCTCGGGCCGATGGCCACGATCTTTCCGCCAGCGACGACGATCGTTCCCGCCGGGATGGGCGGGGCGGCGATCGGCAGCAGCTCGGCCCCCACGAAGGCGACCGCTTTCTCCTGCCCGCGGACGGCGGTCGGCACGAGCAGGCAGGCGAGTGTGGCGAAACAGGCGAAACGCATGGTGTGTCCTTCAGTGGGCGGCGAGGGACTCGAACCCCCAACCCCCTCGGTGTAAACGAGGTGCTCTGACCAATTGAGCTAGCCGCCCTGGTTTTCACGTCGAAAAAGCCATCCATGGCCTTTTTCGACTCGGTCGGTCGATGGCGAAGCCAAGGTTCGCCATGACCGACGTGCGTCGCATCGTGCGACGTGAGTGTACCGTGCGGCAGCCATCCATGGCCTTTTTCGACTGTGCCGACCTTGCTCCCAAGAAGCCCCCGGCGGAAGCCGGGGGACTCCGGGTGGCATGACTTCCCGTTCGCCATGCGATGCGGGGTTGAACCAGGCGAGGACGTGCCGTGTGCTGCATGGACGCCGGGGCGGTTTTCGTTCCCGGTGTCCCCGGGTTTCCACCCGGGGCTTCCTGCCGCACTGTCCCCAAGAAACCCCCGGCGGAAGCCGGGGAGTGTCGGTTTGTCGTCAAACCATTGCGGATCGTCATGATGAACCCATGCAAGGCGGCCAGGGCCACGGTGTGCAGCGCGGGTGATCGCGATGGGCTACGATGCCGCCAGATTGCGGAGGTGTGCATGGCCTGGTCGATTCCCGCATGGTGCGTCGAGCCCCGTGGCCGGCCGCTGGCCGTGGCGGGCGGCCTGCTCGTCGCCAGTGGACTGGCCCACGCCGCTGTGTGGGCCGCGGTCGGCGGGCCGTGGGAGGGCCCCGTCACCTGGCGGAAGCCGATTCTCTTTGGGATCTCCGGCGGGCTGACCTGCCTGTCGCTGGGCTGGGTCTGGGCCGCTCTTCCCTGGCGGCGGGGTGACGGCCTGCTCGCCTGGGCGACGGCCGCCGCGCTCGTCGTCGAGGTGGCGTTGATCGACATGCAGCAGTGGCGGGGCGTGGCCAGCCACTTCAACCGCGACACGCCGTTCGACTCCGTCGCCTACGACGTCATGACCTGGCTGATCCTCGGCGTCACGCTCGTGATCGGCGACCTGACGCTGCGGTTCCTGGTACAGCGTCCACGGCTGCCTGCCGACATGCTCCTCGCGGCCCGCGCCGGGCTCGGCCTGCTCGCGATCTCGTGCCTGCTCGGCATCTGGGCGGGCGCCGCGGGCGAGACCCGCCGCGCCGCGGGGCTGCCTCCCGAGACGCTCCACGCCGCCGGCGTGCTCAAGTTCCCGCACGGTGCCGCGCTGCATGCCCTGCAATGGCTTCCGCTGCTCGCCTGGGCGGCCCGACGGGCCGGCGTGGAAGAACGCGGCCGGGTATGGCTCGTCGCGGTCGCCGCAGCGGGAAATGCCCTGTTCGGCTGTTACGCGCTCGCCCAGACGCTCCTCGGCCGGGGCCGGTTCGACATGACGCCGCTCACCGCTGCCATGCTCGCCGCGGCGGTCGCCATGTTGGCGCTGCCCGCCGCGTGGATCGTCGTGCGGCATAGAT
>CAZJHQ010000031.1:10284-15368 GCA_964545915.1 uncultured Candidatus Kuenenia sp.
GACGCGGTGGTTTTCATGCCCGGAGTCCCCGGGTTGCCACCCGGGGCTTCTTGGGTTCGGCACAAAAAGCCCCCCGGCGTTAGCCGGGGGACTCCAGGTGGCATGACTTCCCGTTCGCCATGCGATGCCGGTTTGAACCGGGCAAGCACGTGCGGTCGTGCGGCATAGATGACGCGGTGGTTTTCATGCCCGGAGTCCCCGGGTTGCCACCCGGGGCTTCTTGGGCCGCGGGCAAACGATCCAAAACGCCCACGCTTACGCCGGTTTCGGCGGCGGCACGACCACGCGGACGCCGAGTTCGACGAGCTGCTTCGGCTCCACCGGCGCCGGCGCCCCCGTCATCAGGTCGCTCGCCTTCTGCGTCTTCGGGAAGGCGATCACGTCGCGGATGCTGTCGAGCTTGCCGAAGAGCATCACCCAGCGGTCGATCCCCAGCGCGATGCCGCCGTGGGGCGGGGCGCCGCTCCGCAGGGCGTCGAGCAGGAAGCCGAACCGCTCGCGGGCCACCTCGGGCGTGATGCCGAGCAGGTTGAAGACCTTCTCCTGCGTGCCGCCGTCGTGGATCCGGATCGTGCCGCCGCCCGCCTCGGAGCCGTTGATCACGAGGTCGTAGGCCACGGCCCGGCAAGCCGCCGGATCGCTCTCCAGAATGTCGAGATCGGCCGGTCGCGGGGCCGTGAACGGGTGGTGCATCGAAGCCCAGCCGCCGGTCTCGGTGTCGCGGGCGAACATCGGGAAGTCGACGACCCAGGAGAAATGCATGGCGTCGGCGTCATAGAGGCCGAGCTGGGCCCCGAGCCGCTTCCGCAGCATGTGCAGCGCCTTGCAGGTGGTCTCGAAGGAGTCGGCGACGATGACCGCCAGGTCGCCGGGCTCGCAGCCCAGTTTCGCCTTGAGCGGCTCGGCGATCGGCCCGAGGTTCTTGGCGACCGGCCCGCTCCACGCCCCGTCGGGCTCGACCTTCAGCCAGACGAGTCCCTTGGCCCCTCCCTCGACCGCGACGCCGGTCAGGTCGTCGAGATCCTTGCGGGAAAACCGCGCCGCCGCGGCCGGCACGCGGATGCCGCGGACCCGGCCGCCGCTCTCCACCGCGCCGCGGAACACGCGGAACTCGCTCTCGCCCGCGATCGCCGTGAGGTCGACGATCTCCAGGCCGAACCGCAGGTCGGGGGCGTCGTGGCCGAACCGCTCCATGCACTCGTCCCACGTCAGCCGGGGCAGCGGCAGCGGCACCTCGAGCCCGAGGATCTCCCTGGCCGTCCGCGCGACGAGCCCTTCGATCACGCCCATCACGTCGTCGGCCTCGACGAACGACATCTCCACGTCGAGCTGGGTGAACTCCGGCTGCCGGTCGGCCCGCAGGTCCTCGTCGCGAAAGCACTTCGCCACCTGCACGTAGCGGTCGAAGCCCGCCATCATCAGGAGCTGCTTGTAGAGCTGCGGCGACTGGGGCAGGGCGAAGAACGAGCCGTGGTCGAGCCGGCTGGGCACGAGGTAGTCGCGGGCCCCCTCGGGCGTGCTCTTGCCGAGCATCGGCGTCTCCACGTCGATGAAGCCGAGCTCGTCGAAGTGGTCGCGCATGATCTTCACGATCCGGCTCCGCAGGAACATGTTCTCCTGCATCTGCGGCCGCCGCAGGTCGAGCCAGCGATGCGCGAGCCGCACCTCCTCGCCCGGCAGATCGGTCGCCCCCGGCTGGAAGACGGGCGTCTCGGCCTCGTTGAGCACCTCGAGGCGGCGGCACAGCACCTCGATGCCCCCCGTGGCGAGCTTGGGATTCGTCGTCCCCTCCGGCCGGGCACCCACGATGCCGTGCACGCGGATCACCCACTCCGCCCGCACGGCCCGGGCCGCGGCGAGCGTCTCGGCCGGGGAGTCGGGGCCGATCACGATCTGGGTCTTGCCCCACCGGTCGCGGAGATCGACGAAGATCACGCCCTTGTGATCGCGAACGCGGTCCACCCAGCCGCAGAGGGCCGTTTCGCCGCCGATGTGGGAGGGACGCAGTTCGCCGCAGGTGTGGGTTCGAAGCACGGTGGGGATGCCTGGGGATGAGGGGAGAACGAAGGGAGACGGGACGAAGGCAGCTGGAACGCCCGAGAGAGGCTATTCCCGCGACTGGAAGGCCGCCAGGAAGAGGAGCACGACGGCGAACAGCAGCGAGACGCCGATCGTGGGCACCGCTCCGTAGAAGAAGAGCATCCGGGCCATGCGCAGCCGGGCGGCAGGAGTTGCGCCCAGCGAGTCCCAGCCGAACACGCCGGTCAGCGCGAGCGCGACGAACAGCAAGGCGAGACCGAGCGACGACCAGGCGAGGGCTTTGGGAAGCATGCGGCACCTACTTCGCGGGCCGGGCCGCGACCAGCGCGGCGGCCTCGGCGGCGAACTCGAGTTCCAGCTGCTGCCCGCCGTCGCCGTCGGCGGCGAGTTCCCGGAACAGGAGGCTCGGCTGGATGTCGCGGTTGTGCTGGTACTTGTCGCTGGCGTACTCGGTGATGGCGCCGGCGATCTGGTGGAAGAAGATCTGGCAGATCGGCACGCCCGGATAGATCTTCACCGGCTGGACGGCGAACATCTCCAGCGTCCAGTAGCCGCAGAAGCCGACGTCGCCGAAGCCGGCGGTGACGTGGACGAACAGGCCCAGCCGGCCGATCGAGGACCGGCCCTCGATCATCGGCACGAGGTTGTGCGTCTCCGTCCGCTCCACGGTGCGGCCCAGGTAGAGCTGATTGGGGGTGAGCACAAGGCCGTCCGCGGGGATGCGGATCCGTTCGACGCGGTTGCTCTTCCGCATGTCGAGCACCACCTCTTCGTAGACGAGCAGTTCGTCGTGCAGGGAGAGGTTGTAACTGTTGGGGTTGAGCCGGGTCTCGTCGAACGGCTCGATGAGGACATTACGGCCGAGCTGCTGCTTGATCTCGTTGCCGGAGAGGATCATGGGATGTTCCCGTGCGGTGGCGGAGGGCACGATCCGAGCTGCGACCGACAGGCGGGATTGTACGCCGCCCTCCGCCGCTTTGCCCATGGGGCGCGGCCAACGCCCGCGTCAGGCCGGCAACCGCTTCACGCCGACCTGCGGGCAGAGGTCGGCGAGCATGCAGCCCGCGCACCGCGGCCGCCGCGCCGTGCAGACGGCGCGGCCGTGCTCGATGACCCGATGGCTGAAGGCGATCCATTCCCTGTCTGGCAGGACCGCCATCAGGTCACGTTCCGCCTTCACGGCGTCGGTCTGCCGCGTGAGCCCGAGCCGGCGAGCGATGCGGCCGACGTGAGTGTCCACCACCACCCCCGTCGCCAGGCCGAACGCGGAGCCGAGCACGACGTTGGCCGTCTTGCGGCCCACGCCCGGCAGGCGGACGAGCTCCTCGAGCGTGCGTGGCACCGTGCCGCCGTGCCGCTCCACGAGGCCGCGGCAGCAGCCCAGGATGCTCTTGGCCTTGGCCCGGAAGAAGCCGGTGCTGCGGATCGTCCGCTCCAGATCGGCCGGCCGGGCCGCGGCCAGGTCTGCCGGGGACGGCCAGCGGCGGAACAGATCGCCGGTGACGGCATTGACCCGCTTGTCAGTGCACTGGGCCGAGAGGATCGTGGCCACGAGGAGCTGGAACGGGCTCGTGAAATCCAGCGAGCACCGCGCTGCCGGGTAGGCTGCGCTCAGCCGGCCGGCGATCGCCGCGGCGCGGGCCTTGCGGGCCGCAGCCGACTCCCGGCCCCGGGCCGCCGGGCGGGCCGGCTTCGCTTGGCGACGCGAGGTGCTACGATTCATCGCATTTCCGCAGTTTCGAGAACGTATTCATGGCTGGCGACGAAGGCACCTCTGGCATCGACTACGATCCGCTCTACCTGCGCGGCATCGAGATGTTCAATGCCTGTGACTATTACGAGAGCCACGAAGTGTGGGAGGAGTTGTGGACGGAATACCGCGGGCCGTCCCGACGGTTTTACCAGGCCCTCATCCAGGCCGCCGTCGCCCTCTATCATTTCGGCAACGGGAACATTCGCGGGGCCCGCAAACTCCACGGCAGCGTTCACGGCTACCTGGAGCCCTACGCGCCGCGGCACCTCGGCCTCGACGTCAATGGATTCCTGGCCGCCTTCGACGCCTGCCTGGCGGAAGTGGCGGGGAGCACCGAGGAGTTTCCGCAGATCGAACTGAACCCTGACCTGCTGCCCGAGATCCATCTCGATCCGCCGCCGCAGCCGTCCGCCTGACACTCTCCGCGGGAAGCCGCGGCTCGGTACCGACCGCATGTCCGACGAACCACTCACCTTCTCGCCCGAGCAGTTTTCCGGTCAGGCCCGCGTCTTCCCGCTGCCGAACCTGGTGATGTTTCCGCACGTCATGCAGGCGCTCCACGTCTTCGAGCCCCGGTATCGGGCGCTGGTCGAGGAGGCCGTCGAGGGGGACCGCCTGCTGGCGCTGGGGGTGCTCGCCCCGGGCTGGGAGCAGGCCTACGAGGGGCGTCCGCCCCTGCGGTCCACGGCCTGCCTGTGCCGCATCGCCACGCACCAGCGGACGAAGCAGGGCACCTACAACGTGCTCGTCCTCGGCGTTCGGCGGCTGCGGCTCGTGGACGAGCTGCCGCCGAAGAAGCTGTTTCGCGTCTGCGAGGCGGAGATCCTCGACGATCATGAGCCCGACGAGGCGCCGGCCGGTGCGGCGGCCATCCTCCAGCGGGAGCTGCTCTCGGCCTTCAAGCGGGCGATGCCCAAGATTCCCAACGCCTACGAGCAGCTCGACCAGCTTCTCGGCAGCCAGATCACCCTCGGCATGCTGGCCGACATCGTCTCGTACACGATCGACCTCGATCTGGAGGTCAAGATGCGGCTCCTCGCCGAATGCGACGTCTTTCGCCGCACGCAACTCCTGCTGGAGGCGATCGCCAACCGCCCCGCGGCCGTCGCCACGCGGACCTTCCCACCCGACTTCAGCGCGAACTGACTTCACGGCTGTCGGGCCATCCATGATTCGCGCCTGCGGGGCCATCCCTGGCCCCCGCAGGCTTGGGCCGTCGCGGCGAACGCCAAGGGTTCGCCGGACGGCCGGGCGGTCGCCCCTCCGGGCGACCGTGGCCGCAGCGGGGCTG
>CAZJHQ010000031.1:15468-35154 GCA_964545915.1 uncultured Candidatus Kuenenia sp.
GAAGCGGCGACTGGCTGCCCGCCTGGAGGGCGGGCCTTCGAGAGCCGGCGGCGGCCGGCTAAGCAACGCGAGGCAGGATGCCGAGGCGGTGCGTGCACACGGCATCGCCGGACGGCCGGGCGGTCGCCCCTCCGGGCGACCGTGGCCGCAGCGGGGCTGCGGCACGCGGCGGCTCGACGCGGCGTCGATCCGAGCCGCGTGGGGGTGAGGCCCGCAGCGCGGCCTTCGGCCGCTGCGGGCGAAGCGGCGACTGGCTGCCCGCCTGGAGGGCGGGCCTTCGAGAGCCGGCGGCGGCGGGCTAAGCAACGCGACGCAGGAAGCGGAGGCTGTGCGTGTGTCATGCCCGCGGCGCGGCCTTCGGCCGCTGCGGGCCGGGGGGGCGGGTTGGGCGGTTCCGTTCCTTGAAGCCCGAGGCGTGAGCCGAGGGAATGCGGATCGCTTTCGGGTGAATCGACGCGTATTCCCTCGTCTGACGATTCGGGCTTCCCGGCAGCGGCGCCGGCGTGGCCGCCGCGGCCGAAAAGCCCCCGGCGGAAGCCGGGGGACTCTGGGTGGCTGGCCTTCCCGGGTGCCATGCGGTGCGGGCGTGAACCGGCGCAGCGTGTGCCGTCGCGTGGCATGGACGGCGGGATGGTTTTCATTCCCGGTGTCCCCGGGTTTCCACCCGGGGCTTCTTGGGCCACGGGCGTCACACTCCCCAATAGGCCCCCGGGGCGGTCTGTCGGGCCACGGAGCGCTTTGGCCGCCGTTGCCGGCCACCCCGCGACAAACTCCCGCGGGCGATTACAGTTGCAGCATGGCGAAGACACGTGACTTTGGTGGTGGCTGCGGCTCGGCCGCGGATGACGACGGGGGCGGCCAGCGGCCGGTCGCGACGGTCGATCATGCCCGCATCGAGCGGGCCGTTCGCGAGATCCTCGCGGCCGTCGGGGAGGATCCGGACCGCGAGGGCCTGCTGGAGACGCCGGCCCGCGTGGCGCGGATGTATGCCGAGATGTTCAGCGGCCTGCGGCAGGATCCGCGGGTCCATCTCGGCAAGGCGTTCACGGAAAAGTACGACGAGATCGTGCTCGTTCGCGACATCGCCTTCAACAGCGTCTGCGAGCATCACCTGCTGCCCTTCATGGGCCACGCCCACATCGGCTACCTGCCCAACGGCCGGGTGCTGGGGTTGAGCAAGCTCGCCCGGCTGGTGGAGGTCGTGTCGCACCGTCCGCAGGTGCAGGAGCGGATGACCGAGCAGATCGCCGACCTGCTCGTGGACGACCTCGGCGCCAAGGGCGTGGCCGTGGTGGTGGAGGCGACGCACACCTGCATGACGATCCGCGGCGTGCGCAAGCCCGGCAGCATGTGCGTGACGTCGGCGATGAAGGGGCTGTTCCGCTCCAACGTCTCCAGCCGGGCCGAGGTGCTGTCGCTGATCTTCGGGCACCGGGCCGGATAACGCATGCGGCTCCTGCTCGACTTTCTCTGCCGGTTCGGCTGGGGGCTGGCTCTGGCGCTGGTGCTCACGCCCACCGCGCCGGTGCCGGGGGGATTCTTTCGCGTCAACCTGCTCGTGGTCATGGGGCTGGCGACGTTCGCGGCGCTGGTGGCGCGGACCGCGGCGTCGGGCTGGCTGTGGGGCGTGCTCGCGACGGCCGCGGTGGTCGCCTGGATGGGAAGCGTGGCCTGGCTGGGCGAGAAACGGCGGGCGGGCGGCGGTTTCTGCGCGGCCTGTGCGGCCTTGTTGGCTGGGGCCGTCGCTCTGGTCGCCGCCGCGCCTCCGGCCGCGGCGGCGGGGCTCGTGTCGGGATGCGTGACGGGCCTCACCGTGCACGCCATGCTGCTCGGGCACTGGTATCTCAACGCGCCGGGCATGCGGGTGGACGTGCTGCGGCGGATGATCGACCTGGCACTGGTGGCCTGGGGGCTGCAGACCGCGGTCGCCGTCACCACGCTGCTGCCCTGGGTGCCGCCGGCCGATGCCACGGCGACGGCGCTCCTGGCCCTCCGCTGGCTGGCGGGGCTCGTCGGCCTGCCGGTGCTGCTGGTGATGGCCCGCAAAACGCTCGACATTCCCAACACCCAGAGCGCCACGGGTATCCTGTACGTGGCCTGCCTGGCTGCCATCCTCGGTGAACTCACGGCCCAGCTGCTGGCCGCCGCCTGACCCTGCCACCCATGCGCATCACCTACGCCTGCCCCGCCTGCGACACGACCGTCATGCACGACGGCGCCGAGGCCGCCCGCACGCTCGAGTGCCCGCAGTGCCATGCGGTGGTCGAGGTGCCGGCCGACGCCGTCGCCTGGGGCGGTGCGGATGGCGGCCGCGGCGCGGCGGGGGCGGGTCGGCTCCGGCTCCGCCGCTGCCTCGTCTGTCCGAGCACCGAGCTCTTCGCCCGCAAGGACTTCCCGCAGCGGCTCGGCGTGGGGATCGTCGTCGCAGGCTTCGCGGCGAGCTGCGTGACCTGGGCGTGGCGGCTCCTGGTGCCCACGTTCGCGATCCTGTTCGCGACGGCGCTGCTCGACGTCATCCTCTACCTGCTGATGCCGGAATGCCTGACCTGCTACCGCTGCGCGGCCCGCTACCGGGGCGACGGCGTGGCCGACGACGTCGGCGGGTTCGATCTGGAGACGCACGAAAAGCACCGCCAGCAGCGGGCGCGGAGCCGCGAACTCGCGTCCGCCCGGCCGGCGGGCCGGCCGCAATGACCCTGCCGCGAGCGTGAGCCGATGGATCCGGAGCAGAAGCGGATCGAGGAGGACCTGCGCGGGATCGTCGCCGGCGACGTGCTCTGTGCCGACGCCGACAGGCGGCTCTATGCCACCGATGCGAGCCTGTTCCAGGTTCGGCCGCTGGTGGTGGTGCGGCCGCGGTCGGCGGAGGACGTCGCCGCCACGGTCGCCTGGGCGGCGCAGCGCGGCGTGCCCGTGCATCCGCGGGGGGGCGGCTCGAGCGTATGTGGCGGGAGCCTCGGGCCCGGTGTGGTCATCGACTGCTCGCGGTCGATGCGGCGGATCCTGGCCACCGACGACGAGACGGTGCGGGTGCAGCCCGGCGTCGTGGCCGCGAGTCTGGAGGCGCATCTCGCGGGGCTGGGCCGGACCTTCGGGCCCGACCCGGCCAACGCGACGGCCACGACGATCGGCGGCATGATCGGCCGCAACTCTTCGGGCAGCCGCTTTCCCCGCCATGGCGCCGTCCGCGGCCGGATCCTCGCCGCCCAGGTCGTGCTTGGAGATGGCACGCTCGTCGATCTCGAGCCGACGGCGCCGCCGGTGGCCGGCGAACCGCACGCCGGTGGTGCCGGCAGGGCCGCCGCCCTGGCCGCCGGCGTCGCGGAGATCGTGGGGCGTGGGCGGGCGACGATCGCCCGCTTCCAGCCGGCCGCGCGGCCGAGCCATGGCGGCTACCGGTGGGACGATCTCGTGCGGCCCGACGGCATGGTCGACCTGCCGCGGATGCTCTGCGGTGCGGAGGGCACGCTCGGGATCGTCACCGAGGCCACCTTCCGCACCGTGCCGGCCGACGCCGCCACGGCCGTCGGTCTCGTGCTCTTCGACTCGCTGGAGAAGGCCGCGGAGGCGGCGGTGCGGCTTCGCGGGCTGGGGCCGAGCGCCTGCGACCTGTTCGATCGGCGGCATCTCGCCCTCGCCCGGGGCACGAAGCCGGCCTTCGACCTCCTCATTCCCCCCGTGGCCGAGGCCGGGCTGCTCGTCGAGTTCGCCGGCGCCGATCCGGCCCGGTGCAGCGGCCGGCTCGACGACGCGCTGAAGCTGATGCGGCAGGGGCGGCGCGGATGCCTCGACGTGCGGCGGGCCGAGGACGCGATCGACGCCGCCTTTTTCTGGGAACTGTCGCGCAATGTGGTCTCCACGCTGCACGGCGTGCGGGCCGCGGTCCGGCCCGTGCCGTTCGTCGAGGACATCGTGGTGCCGCCGCCGGCGCTGCCCGACTTCGTGCGGCGGCTGCAGGAGGTGCTCAAGCGGCAGCAGGTGACGGCGATGGTGTTCGGCCATGCGGCCCACGGTCAGTTGCACGTTCGGCCCTACGTCGATCCGCGTGAGCCCGCGGACCGGGAGCGGCTCGAGGCGCTGGCCGAGGCGCTGTATGCGGAGGCGGTCGCCGTCGGCGGCACGTTCGGCGGAGAGCAGGGGCTGGGGCTGTCGCGAACGGCCTTCTTCGTGCGGATGTTTCCCGAATTGACGGCCCTGAACCTCGAACTGAAGCGGCTCTTCGATCCCGCGGGCACGCTCAATCCCGGTCGGGTGACCGGTGACGCGGCGGCCGCGTGGCCCTTTCGCGCGGCGGTGGGCCGGGCCGCGGCGTCGCCTGTCCCGGCCGACGAGGCGGCCGCGGCCGGCCCGCCGGCCATGCTGCCGGTGCTCACGTGGTCGGCCGACCGCCGGGCGGCGGAGGTCGATGCGTGCAACGGCTGCGGCACCTGCCGCACGACGGCGGCCGGAGGGCGGATGTGCCCGATGTATCGCGGCAATCCGGCCGAGGAGGCGGCCCCGCGGGCGAAGGCGAACCTGCTGGCCGCGGTGCTCGCGGGAGACATGGATCCGCGTGAGCTGACGACGGACGCCGTCCGTGGCATCGCCGACACCTGCTTCAACTGCCACCAGTGCCGCAGCGAATGCTCGGCCGGGGTCGACATCCCGGCGCTGGTCATGGAATTGAAGGGGGCCCACTTCGCCGCCAACAGCGCGCCGCTGCACCGCTGGCTGTTGTCGCGGGTCGATGCGCTCTCGGCCTGGGGGGGCGCCGTGCGGCCGCTGGCGAACTGGGCGCTGGCCAACCCCCAGGCCCGCTGGCTCATCGAGAAGACCCTGGGGATCGCCCAGGGCCGCAAGCTCCCCGCCTTCAGCGGCAACCAGTTCATGCGCTGGGCGGCGCGGCGCGGGATCACGCGGCCTTCCCGTCGCAGCGGGCCGCGGGTCCTGTACTTCCTCGACACCTACGCCCGACGCCACGATCCACTGCTCGCCCAGGCCTTCGTCACGGTGCTGGAGCGGAACGGCATCGGCGTGTTCGTCGACCCGCGGCAGGTGGCGGCCGGCATGCCCCTGGTCTCGGAGGGGGATCTCGACGGGGCGCGGCGGCTGGCGCGGACGAACATGCGGGTGCTCGCGGAGGCGGTGCGGCTCGGCTATCGGATCGTGTCCACGGAGCCGGCGGCGGTCACGTGCCTGCGGCACGACTATCCCCTGCTGGTCGACGACGACGACATGGAGCGGGTCATTGCGGCCACCTGCGATGCGACGACCTTCCTCTGGGAACTGCATCGCGAGGGGGGGCTGCGGCTCGACTTCGAGCCGCAGGCGGCGCGGGTCCTCTACCATGCCCCCTGCCACGCCCGGGCGGCCGCGGCGCCGACGCCGGCCGAGCACCTGCTGCGGCTGATCCCCGGCCTGGCGGTGCAGGCGGCCGACCGGGGCTGCTCGGGGATGGCGGGCACCTTCGGGCTGGCCCGCGAGCACTACCGGGCCAGCCTCCGGGTGGGCCTGGGGCTGGCCGCGGCGATGCGGGACGGCGGCGTGGACGCGGGCGCTACCGAGTGCAGCGCCTGCCGGATACAAATGGAGCAGGGCACGACCAAGCCGGCCGTGCACCCCGTGAAGCTGCTCGCCAAGGCCTACGGCCTGCTGGAGGGCAGCGCCCCCCACGGGCTCGACGGGCTGCTGACCGCGACCAGCGGTCCGCTGACGACGACCTGACAGACCGCACTCCAGCCACGACCCGAGGCCTGCATGCAGCGACCCCGCCACGAAGCCGATTTCGACGACGAGCCGCGGCCCGGCCGCGCGAGCCATGAAGAAGCGATGCTCCGGGTCGCGCTGTTCGCCGGCATGGCCGATGCGGCGGGCACGCGGCAGGCCGAGATTCGCTGGCGGGGCGGATCGGTCGCCGATCTGCGGGCGGCCCTGGAAGCCGCCTATCCGGCGATCGGCGAACTGCTGGCCCGCAGCGCGGTGGCGATCGCCAATCGCTACGCGACCGACGAGGCGGAGGTGCCGGTGACGGCCGATGTGGCGATCATTCCTCCAGTGAGCGGGGGCTAGCGATGCGCGGAAACGATGGACGACGTGACGCGGTGACCGGACCGGATGGCGACGGAGCCGCGCTCGTGCGCCGGCCCGTCGATCCGCAGCGGCTCCTGGCCGCGGTGGCCGACCACGAGGCCGGCGCGAACGTGCTCTTCGTGGGCACCGCCCGGGCGGTGACCAACGGCCGGCCGGCGGTGGCGCTGGAGTTCGAAGCCCACGAGCCGATGGCCGGGCCGGAACTCGAGCGGCTGTGCCGGGTCGCCGTCGAGAAGTTCGGGCTCGTGGCCTGTGCGGTCGAGCATCGTCTCGGGCGGGTGCCCGTGGGCGAGGCGAGCGTCGCGGTCGCCACCAGCGCGCCGCATCGCCGCGAGGCCTTCGCCGCGGCCGAGTGGCTCATGGAGCGGATCAAGCGCGAGGTGCCGATCTGGAAGTGCGAGGAGCGGCCCGACGGCCGCCGTGACTGGATTCATCCGGGCGGCGGTGGGGCGCGGCAGGAGGCCGCGGCCCGCGGCCCGCGAGCCGAAGGGCGGCCGCGGGGACGGCGGCGGTGAGCCGACCGGCCGTGCTCGTCGACTCCTTCGGTCGGCGGCACACCGATCTGCGGATCAGCGTCACCGACCGCTGCAATCTCCGCTGCACCTACTGCATGCCGGCCGAGGCGATCTTCCGGCCCCGCGAGGAGTTGCTCGCCTACGAGGAGATCGCCCGCGTGGCTGCCGTGGCCGCCGGGCTCGGCGTGCACACGATCCGCCTCACCGGCGGCGAGCCCCTCCTGCGGCGCGATTTGGCGGCGCTCGTGGCCCTGCTCGTCGCCGTGCCCGGGATCGACGAGGTGGCGGTGACCACCAACGGACTGCTGCTGGCGGAGCAGGCCCACGACCTGGCCGCCGCGGGCCTGCGGCGGCTCAACGTGAGTCTCGACAGCCTGCGGGAGGACGTCTTCGAGCGGATCGCCCGCCGCCGCGGGCTCGACCGCGTGCTCGCGGGCCTGGCCGCCGCGCGGCGGGCCGGCTTCGCCGCGATCCGCATCAACGCCGTTTCGATCCGCGGCCTGACGGAGGATGAGATCGTGCCGCTGGCCCGGTTCTGTCGCCGCGAGGGATTTCACCTGCGGTTCATCGAGTTCATGCCGTTGGATGCGGAGGAGGCCTGGGACCGCTCGCAGGTGCTCTCCGGCGCCGACGTGCTGGCGATCCTGGAGCGGGAGATCGGGCCGCTGGTGGCGGAGACGGCCGGCGATCCGGGGCAGCCGGCGGTCGACTACCGCTGGGCCGACGGCGGTCGCGTGGGGTTCATCGATCCCGTGACGCGGCCGTTCTGCGACCGCTGCGACCGGCTCCGGCTCACGGCCGACGGGCAGTTCCGCAACTGCCTGTTCTCGACGACCGAGTGGGACGTGAAGCGGCTGCTCCGTGGCGGCGGCACCGACGCCGAGATCGCGACGCTGCTGCGGGAGTGCGTGGCCGCGAAGAAAGCCGCGCACGGCATCGACACGCCCGAGTTCGCCCGGCCGGCGCGGGCGATGTACCAGATCGGAGGCTGACGTGACGGCCACTCCCGTCCGCCGCTACCTCGACAACGCGGCCACGTCGTGGCCGAAGCCCGAGCCCGTGCTGGCGGCCTGGAACCGGGCGGCTCGCGAGGTGGGCGCGGCGGCGGGGCGGGCGGCCTATCGTTCCGCGGTCGAGGCCGATGCGCTCCGGCAGCGGGCCCGCTCCGCCGCGGCCCGGCTCCTCGGCGGCGTCGATCCCACGCGGGTGGCTATGCCGACGGGCTGCACGCTCGGGCTGAATCTGGCGATCCACGGCCTCGTGCGGCCCGGCGATCATGTGATCGCCACCGCGGCCGACCACAACGCCGTGCTCCGGCCGCTCCACGCCTTGGCCCGCCGGGGCATTGCCGACCTCACGATCATCCCCTGCGACGGCCTGGGGCGGGTCGATCCCGCCGCGGTCGCCGCCGCCTGGCGGCCCGCCACGCGGCTCGTGGCCTGCACGCACGCCTCGAACGTGACCGGGGCGCTGCAGGACGTGCCCGCGATCGCGGCCGTCGCGCACGCTCGCGGCGGGATGCTCCTCGTGGACGTCGCACAGACGCTCGGGCAGATCCCGCTCGACGTGGTGGCGCTCGGGGCTGATGTCGTTGCCGCGCCGGCCCACAAATGGCTGCACGGCACCGCGGGCGCGGGCCTGCTCTGGGCGCGGGCGGGCATCGAGCCCGAGCCGCTCGTGCAGGGCGGCACCGGCTCCCGCAGCGAATCGCTCGACATGCCCGCGGCGTTTCTCGACCGCATGGAGCCGGGCACGCCCGACGTGCCGGCGCTGGCCGCCTGTGCCGCGGCGGCGGAGTGGCTGGAGGAGCGGGGGCTTGCGGCGACCGGCGCCGCCTGCCGCGAAATCGCCGGCGAGTGCGCCGCGCGGCTGCGGGCGATCGGCGGCGTGCGGGTGTTCGCAGCCCCGGGTGCGCCGATTGTGAGTTTCACGGTCGATGGCTATGCTCCCGCCGAAGTCGCCGTGATCCTCGAGCAGGCCGCGGGCATCGAGGTGCGGTCGGGTTTTCATTGCGCCGCGTGCGTGCACGAGGCTCTCGGCACGTCGGCCGGCGGCACGGTGCGGGCGAGTTTCGGGCCGAGCAACGACCGCGCGGACGTCGATGCGATCGTGCGGGTGGTGGAAACGATCCGGGGCTGAAGAGGTGTGCGTGATGGCCGGGATTCCCAAGGACGTGTGGTATGCGGACGGGCTGCGGTTTCAGTGCACGCAGTGCGGCGACTGCTGCTCGGGAGCCGAGGGCTACGTGTGGGTGAACCAGGCGGAGATCGACGCCATGGCCGCGCGGACGGGGATGACCGCGGCCGACTTCGAGGCGGCCTACGTGAAGCGGGTGGGCATGCGGCGGTCGCTGAAGGAGCGACCGGGGGGCGACTGCGTGCTGCTCGACGAGAAGACGCGCAAGTGCACGGCGTATGAGGAGCGGCCGCGGCAGTGCAAGACGTGGCCCTTCTGGGACTCGAACCTGCGGTCGCCGGAAGCCTGGGCGGAGGCGGCCGAGGCCTGTCCGGGCTGCAACAAGGGCCAGATCGTGCCGCTCGAGTCGATCGTCGAGCAGGCCAGCCGGATCCGGATTTGATTCCACGGGAACCCGCGGCGTCGTGCCGCGGTTCGCTTGGCGGGCCTCCGCCCGCTGGCGAGAGGCCGCCCTCCCGGCGGCCGGACCATGCGTCGTTCACCGGTTCGCGACGCGGACCGGCGTTGTCCCGCTCGGGGCTGCCCACACCCTCTCGCCGGACGTTCGCTTCGGGCATCCCTGCCCTCCGCTCACTCGGAGGTGTCGGCGCTTCGCCCTCCGGGCTCCGCTTGCCACCTACGCCGTCTCGAGGGGATGGGCAGCCCCTCGCTGCGTTGACGAGTGCCCAGAAGGTCGATCCAACCACCCCGGGCACGCAGCGGCTGCAGGCCGCGCCGCGTGGAGAGTTTACGCAGCGCCTCGGCATCGTGTCTCGTCGGAAACGCGGGAGTGCCGGGGTGTTCTTGAAGCCCGAGGCGTGAGCCGATGGAATGCGGATGGGCTTCCGGTGTGGCGATGCGTATTCCCTCAGCTTGCGCTTCGGGCTTCCTGGCAGCGGAGGCAGTCGGCAGCCAGCACGCTGCCCCGGCACGCAGCGGCCGCAGGCCGCGCCGCGTGCCCGCGAATCAAGGCTGAGCGGGTCGCCGCCGCGGCGATCCGCTCAGCCGCCGCCGCTCCGCGGCGGCCACGGCCGCCCGGAAGGCGGCCGGCCGCAGCCCGGACGAACCTTGGCTTCGTCCGCGGCTGCGTAAGCCTGCCGGGGCCATGGATGGCCCGGCAGGCGCGATCTACAGTATCCCGCCGTGCGTCCGCCACGGCGTCATGTGCGATGGCTGGTCGAGGAACCAGATCCGCTCCCACTCGTCGGTGATCGCACGGAGATCCTCGGACGTGTAGATGAGCTGCTGGGCCCGGCGGACGGGATCACCGGAGTACATCGGGATCAGACAGCCGGTGCTCGTCGCCAGCATGGCGGCCGCGCACACCATCAAGATCGCCTTCCTCATCGCATGGTCCTCCTGACCGTGCCGGTGCTTCCCGGGCCATCCTGGCCGAGGGGGAGCAGGGATGTAACGAGTCGAGGCCGAGCGGAAAAGCCCGCTTGGCCAATCGCCCAGGCTGCCCGGCCTACCGGGGCGGCGGCGTTTGCCGACCGGCCCCTTCCGGGCCCTGCGGAGTGGGGGGCTGTGGGCTGCGGGGCCGCTGTTCGAGCGACCGCACGCGGGCCTCCATCTCCTTGCCGGGCTTGAACGTGACGATCGTCTTGGCGAGCACCGGCACGGCCTGGCCGGTTCGCGGGTTGCGGGCCATCCGGGCTTCCCGCCGCTTGATCTGAAAAATCCCGAAGTTTCGCAGTTCCACCCGGCCCTCCTCGACCAGGGCGTCGATCAGGGCGTCGAACGTCTGCTGGACGAGCTGCCGGGTGCGCAGCTGGGGGAGATCGATCCGCTCCGCGATCGTCTTCACCAAGTCCTTCTTGGTCTTGGACTTCGGCTTGTCGTTGGGCTGCGACACGATCGCCTGGCTCCGGCCGCCACCGCCACGAATGATCCGGGATGGAGCAATGCATGGCGGGTGCTCGATTCGTCCGAAGCCTAGGGTTGACAACCACTACTGTCAAATTTCAGGGCCTTACGCCAGGGGGGCGCAGGCCCACCGGCCCATGTGGTATCGGCGGCACATCCGCCAAACTTGATACAACCGTTCGCTTTTCGGAGTTCCGAATCCATGTCCCAGTCCGACAGGACACCCCCTCTCGCCCAAGGCCCGCATTCCGCGGTGGACTTGGCGGTTTCGCTCGGCCGGCTCACGCTGCCCAATCCGATTCTCGTGGCCTCCGGGACCTTCGGTTACGGCCGGGAAATGACCGGCTTCGTCGACCTCGGCCGGCTTGGCGGGCTCGTCCCCAAGACGATCACGCCGCAGCCGCGGCAGGGCAACCCGCCCTGGCGGACCGTGGAGACGGCCGCCGGCCTGCTCAACTCGATCGGCCTCGACAACGACGGCGTCGACGCCTTTCTTGCCAAGCAGCTTCCCTGGCTCGTGGGCTGCGGCGCGCCTGTCATCGTGAGCATCGCCGGGGCCGACGCGGCGGAGTTCGTCGCCCTGGCCGAGCGGCTCGACGCGGTGCCGGGCATCGCGGCCCTGGAACTGAACGTCTCCTGCCCGAACGTCAGCCACGGCGTCGATCTCGGCTCCGATCCGGCCGCGTGTCGCGGCGTCGTGGCCGGCGTGCGCGGGGCGACGTCGCTGCCGGTGATCGCGAAGCTGACGCCGAACGTGACCGACATCGTGGCCATCGCCCGGGCGGCCCGCGATGGCGGCGCCGACGCGGTCACGCTCATCAACACCTGCCAGGGCATGGCTGTCGACTGGCGGCGGCGGCGGCCGATGCTGGGCAACGTGATCGGCGGCCTGAGCGGGCCGGCGATCAAGCCGATCGCCCTGCGGTGCGTCCATCAGGTGCGTCGCGCCGTCGGCATTCCGATCATCGGCGTGGGGGGCATCATGACGATCGACGATTGCATGGAGTTTCTGGTCACCGGTGCCTCCGCCGTGCAGGTGGGAACCGCCAACTTCGCGGAGCCGGTTGTCTCCATGCGGCTCCTCGACGCGCTGCCGGCCGCGGTCCGCGAACTGGGTGCGACGCGTCTGGCCGACGTCGTGGGCACGCTCGCGGTGCCTGACCGGTCCTCCTGTCCGCCCCCGGCCGTCGCCCCCGCAGGAAGCCACGCATGAACACGCCTCTGCAGCCCGCCGCCCCGCCCCGGACCAGCCGGGCCCTGTCCGGCATCCAGCCCACCGGCCGGTTTCACTGGGGCAACTATTTCGGGGCCATCCGCCAATACATCGACCTCCAGCCCGGTGGGGGCCATCAGGCGGCCGACGAGGCCTATTACTTCATCGCCGACCTGCACGCGCTGACCACCGTCCGCGACCCGGCCCGGCTGCGGGCGCTGGTGCATGCGGCCGCGATCGACCTTGTGGCCCTGGGGCTCGATCCCGAGCGGGCGGTGCTGTTCGTGCAGTCCGACGTGCCCGAGGTGACGGAGCTCACCTGGCTGCTCATGACCGTCTGCCCGATGGGGCTGCTCGAGCGGTGCCACGCCTACAAGGACAAGAAGACCCGGGGGCTGCCGGCCGACGCGGGGTTGTTCACGTATCCCGTGCTCATGGCCGCCGACATCCTCGCCTACGACGCCACTGTCGTGCCGGTGGGGGAGGATCAGGTGCAGCACATCGAGGTCTGCCGCGACCTGGCCGGCACGTTCAACCACCTCTACGGCGAGGTGTTTACCTTGCCCAGGCCGCGGCTCGTGGAGGGGGGCGCCAAGGTGCCCGGCACCGACGGGCAGAAGATGAGCAAGAGCTACGAGAACACGATCGAGGTCTTCGAGGAGCCGGCCGCCCAGAAGAAGAAGATCATGCGGATCACGACCGACTCGCGGCCCATGGAGGATCCGAAGGAGCCGGATGACGACCATCTCTACCAGCTCTACGCCCTGCTCGCTCCCGAGGCCGACAGGCTACGGATGGCCGAGCTCTATCGCCGCGGCGGCTTCGGCTACGGCGAGGTGAAGAAGGCGCTCGTCGAGGCGGCCGCGGCCTTCTTCGCCGACGCCCGGGCGCGGCGGGCGGAACTGGAGAGCGACCCGGCGCGGATCGAGGCCATCCTCGCGGCCGGGGCGGCGAAGGCCCGGGCCAAGGCCCGGGCGGTGCTCGACCGGGCCCGGCGGGCCTGCGGGCTGGATCGCTCGGCGCCGGTGGTGGCGGGCGGAAAGGGCAAGCCATGAAAGTCCTCGGCGTCGGCACCGACATCACGGAGTGCCTGCGGATCGCGCAGATGATCGAGCGGCACGGCGAGCTGTTCGTGGGCCGCGTCTACACGCCGCTCGAGATCGAGTATTGCCGCAGCCGGCGGATGGCCACGCAGCACTTCGCCGGCCGCTGGGCGGCGAAGGAAGCGGTGCTCAAGGCCCTGGGCACCGGCTGGCGGAAGGGGATCTCGTGGCGGGATATCGAGGTCCGCAACGGCCCCGGCGGCCGCCCGCAGGCGTTCCTCGCCGGGGGCACGCAGGAGATCGCGGAGGCCGTCGGGATCGCGTGCATTCTCGTGAGCATCTCCCACTGCCGCTCGCACGCCACGGCCTACGCCGTGGCCCTCGACGAGGTGCCGAGCACGTTCATGGCCGATCCGCCCTGGCTGTAGCAGCCGGGCGAGGGAAATCGGGGACGGGAGCTGATTTCCCGCCGCACCGTTTTCGATACTTCACTCCGTATGGACGGCGGGAAATCAGCTCCCGTCCCCAATTTCCCGGCGTCACTCTAGCTCCATCTTGAGCACGAACTCATCGAGGGCCTTTCGCGCCTCCTGCTCCTGCCGGATGAGGGCCGTGATCTCCTGGCGGAGGGCCTCCACGCGGTCCTCCTGCTCGGCGAACTTCTTCACGTACTTCGCATACAGTTCGTTCGTGCGGTCGAGCTGGGCCATGTTCTGCCGGATCCGGTTCTGCTCCTGCTCCACGACCTGGATCTCCCGCTCCTTCTCCTGTCTGACGCGCACGATCTGCTCGATGGCCCGCTTCTTCGCGATCACCTGCTCGAGCGCCTCCTTCACCGCCGGGCTCGTCACCTTGGCCCGCGAGTAGAACAGGATCAGGTTGTCGTCGAGGTTCGTGAGGGCCACGTGCTGCACGTCGGGCCGCTCCTCCGCGACGTCGAGCTTCGCCGGCTTGCCCGGCTCCGCCACCACCGCGAAGCGGTAGCGGTCGCGGGTCGTCTCGGCCGGTTCCTTCGGCGCGACGAGGTTCCAGCCCCCGTCCCGCGGATGCTCGACGAGCAGCTTCACCGGTTTGTCACCGGAGTTCTTGATCTCGAACACCTTCTTGCGGGCGTACTTCCGCGTGGCGATGAGCGTGCCCTTGGCGATCTTCACGCTCACGATCTCTTCCGCAGCCTGCTCCATCCGCGGGTTGACTTCCACGTCGAGGTCGATCGCGTAGCTCACCAGCCGCTCGCTGCCCGGGGCCATGTCCTCGATCCGGGCGTCGCCCGCGTAGGCCCCCGCCTCGAACACCGTCACCGGACCCTGCATGAGGTTGAGCTTCGTCGAGTTCACCAGCCGCAGTCCCGAGAGCGGATGCTTGGCCAGCACGCGTTCGTCGTAGATCGCCACCTTCTCGGCCTCCACCTTCTCCCCCACGATCGGCAGCATCGCCGACCGCTGCCGCTCGATCGTCACCGGCTGCTCGATGGAATACCGGAACAGCTCGCCGAGATTCGCCCCCGCCGCCACGCTCTGGATGCTCGCGATGGCGAAGTCTCCGGCTCGATCCGCTTTGCCCGCAGCGATGCCACTCATCGGCGCGGCGGCGGCGGGCGGCGCACCCTCCGCCAATGCCCCGTCTTTGGCCATGCGGCCCCGACGGGCGAGCGCCTCCCCCCTGCCATCGGCCGCTGCCGCCTTCTCGAATTGCCGTTGTGCGTCGGCCAGGCTCTGTCCGTAGAGCTGCGGCATGAGCGACGCGTAGAGCTCCGGCATGACCTGCGGCCGCGGCACGTAGAGCGGCTGGTAGAGATCCATGCGGAACGAGATCGGCCGGCCGCTGACCAGGTCCATCCGCACGTCCTTCCAGTCCTGGTCGGTCGTGTTCTCCACGATCGCCCAGCCCTGCAAGAGCGCCGTCTGCTTCTTGTCGCCGGCGGCCGCGTCGTCCACCACGAGCCGGTAGCTCGTCTTCCACAGCGGCGACTCCTGCACGTAGCCCACCCGCACCTTCCGCTGGCCCTGCCCGCGGAACTCGAGCTTCACCCCCTTCTTGTCGTTGTCGTGCCCCAGGGCGAGCACCGCCAGCGCCTTCTCGAGTTCTGCCTGGAGCCGCGGATCGACGAGCCTGATCCGCGTGATCGTGTCGAGGGCGAGCGTCTTCAGGCCGTCGGCCGTGAGCAGCGTGATGAACTCCTTCTCCACCGTCTTGTTCTCGCCCGCCGGCACCGTCCGCTTCTCGACGCCCACGATCGTGCCCGTCGCCGGCGTGGCGGCATCGACCTCGATCTTCTCGCCGCGGAGCCGGCCGAGGATCTGCCCCAGCGACGGGTTGTCGGTGAGGTTCACGGCGAACGTGCCGAGCGTCTTCGTGATCGGGTCGCGGGAGGCGTAGCTCACCGTCGACACCGTGCCGCCGCCGAGATCCTCGAGCACCATGCTCTTGAGCAGGTCGTTGACGTCGTCGGCCGCGAACTTCATCTCCACCGACGCATCGCCGGTCACCTGACCGGCGTGCTGGAAAAAGCCCACCCCGGAGGTGAAGAGCACCACCTTCTCCAGCGGCAGGGCGTCGGCACCAGCCGCCGGCCGCGGATCGGCCGCGGAGGCCGGCGTATTCGCGAAGGCGGCCAGCGACAGGCCGACGCACACGGCGAGGGCGAGGGCGGAAACAGGCGACATGGCAAAGGCTCCAGGGGACGGGACGACAAGGGCCGTCCAATAAGATGCGCCGGGCACGGGGAAAGTTCCCGGGGCGTTCCGGAGTGTCGATTTCCGGCCGAAAAATGCACGCATGCCCAGCAAGCCCCGGGCGGATGGTGGGGCTGTTGCCCACAAGAAGCCCCGGGTGGAAACCCGGGACTCCGGATGTGAAGGCCATCCCGTCATCCATGCCGCACGACGGTCAGAGACCGCCGCTGCCGACGGCCAGAGACCGCCGCGTCAGCCCGAGAACGGCTCGAGCGTGGCCACGCCACCTTCCATCGTCAGGGCCGAGAGCGGGGTGCCCTCCGCCACGGGCGTCACCCCGTCGCGGCGGGTGAGCGAGAGCTTCGTCTGGCCCCGCATGTGGGCCGCGAGTTCCTTCTCCAGTTCCTTCTGTCGCGGCTCGGGCAGCTTCGTGAACGCCTCGCGGCCGCGGCACTTGGGGAAGGCGCGGCAGCCGAGCCACGGTCCCCGCTTGCCGTCGCGGAGATTCATCACGTCCCCGCACTTCGGGCAGGCGATGTCGGTGACCAGGGGGGGCGGGGACGGGAACTTGAGGTTCCCCTTGCGGTCGAGGTTGAGGATGAAGGGAGGAGGCTCCGCCGGGGCCTCGGCCGCCTTCTTCCCTTTGGGCTTCGGCGGCCGCGGCTTGTCTTCGACGAGGAAGTCGCCAAATCGGCCGGTCCGCTTCACCATCGGCACGCCGGCCGGCGAAAGGAGGTCGATCTGCTCCGGGAGCAGCGGCCGCCGCTGCCGGTCCACCGGCATGGCAAACGTGCAGGCGGGCTTTTCCTTGGGCTTCTTCGGCTTGGCCTGCTTGGCCCGACCCTTGGCCGGCTTCGCCGCGGCCACCGGCTCTTCGACGATCTTCTCGTTGTAGCCCGAGCAGGAGAGGAACTCCCCCTTGCCGCCGAGGCGGAACTCCAGCCGCCGGCCACACTGCGGGCATTTCCACGGGGAGGGATCCGACTTGGCCTTTTCGTGCGGCTCGTTGGCGGCGTCGCCGAGCTTGGGTGTGAGTTCGTCGTAGAACTCGTGGAGCATCTCGGTCCAGCGTTTCGTCCCCTGGGCCACCTGGTCGAGTTCCCGTTCGATCTCCCGCGTGTAGCCGATCTCGATGAACTGGTCGCGGAAGCCCCGCTTGAGGAAGCCCGTCACCGCCTCGCCGATCGCCGTGGCGTGGAACCGCCGCTCCTGCTGGACGACGTAGCCGCGCTTCTCGATGACGTTGATGATGCTCGCGTAGGTGGACGGGCGGCCGATGCCCTCCTCCTCCATCTTCTTGACGAGCGTGGCCTCGGTGTACCGCGGCGGGGGCGCCTGGAACTTCTGCCGCGGCTCGATGTCGATCGGGGCGAGCACGGCCCCCTTCTGGAAGTCGGGGAGCACCTGGTCGCCGTCGTCCTTCGGCGTGCCGCTGACCGCATAGAAGCCGTCGAAGCGGAGCACGCGGCCGTGGGCCTTGAAGACGGCGCCGGTGTCGCGGTCGCTGCGCCGCAGCCGCACGCTCGTGGAGTCCCACTCGGCGTCGGTCGCCTGGCAGGCCACGAAGCATTCCCAAATCAACTTGTAGAGCTTGTACTGTTCGTCCGTCAGGGCCGCCGCGATCCGGTCGGGCTCACGGAAGGCGTCGGTCGGTCGGATCGCCTCGTGGGCCTCCTGGGCGCTCTCGTTGCTGCTGGTGTACGACCGCGGGGCGTCGGGCACGTACTTCGCCCCGTGTCGCTGGTCGAGGTAGCGGCGGGCCATGTCGATCGCCTCCCGGGAGAGGTTGGTCGAGTCGGTCCGCATGTAGGTGATCAGGCCCACCCGGCCCTCGTCGGGCAGGTCGATGCCTTCATACAGCTGCTGGGCGATCCGCATCGTGCGGTCGGTCGACATGCCGAGCCGGCTCGAGGCCGCCTGCTGGAGCGTGCTGGTGATGAAGGGGGGGTAGGGCCGGGACCGGGTGCGGGTGACGTCGATCGACTCGACCGCGTAGCGAGCCCGCGGGTCGGGCCGCCCCGTGAGGCGAACCACGTTGCGGCCCCGCCCCTTGCCGGCGGGCTCCGCTTGCCGGTCGATCCGCACGTCGAGCAGCCCCGCGGCCTCGGCGGCCATCTCCACCGCCGGCACCAGGTCGGCCGTGGAGGTGTTCACGGCCTCGATCTTCACCGGCTTGCCGCCGACCTCGACGAGATCGCACGACAGCGACCGGTGGTCGGCCAGCCAGGCCATCCGCTCGCGGACCAGCGGCGGGCGACCGCGGTCGTCGCGGCGGGCCATGAACGCCGTCCACTCCGCGTGCAGCGCGGCGGACCGCTCCGCGTCGAACGACAGCGCCGCCGTGATGTCCCACGACTCGGCGGGGGTGAAGTCGCGAATCTCCTGCTCCCGCTCGACCACGATCCGCGTCGCCACGCTCTGCACGCGGCCGGCCGAAAGGCCGCCCGCCACTTTCTTCCAGAGGATCGGCGAGACCTGGTAGCCCACGATTCGGTCCACGATGCGGCGGGCCTGCTGGGCCTCGACCCGGGGCATGTTGATGACCCGCGGCGACTGGAAGGCCCGCTGCACCTCGCTCTTGGTGATCGCGTCGAAGGTCACCCGCTTGGCCCGGGCGGGGTCGACGCCGAGCACCTGCGTGAGGTGCCAGGCGATCGCCTCCCCCTCGCGGTCGAGGTCGGTCGCGAACCAGACGTCGGCGGCCCCCTTGGCGAGCTGTCGCAGCTCGGTGACCGTCTTCGTCTTGTCGCGGTCGACCTCGTAGGTCGGGGCGAAATCGTGATCCAGATCGACGCCTGGCACCGGCTGCTTCGTCCCCTTGGGGGCCTTGCTCGGCAGGTCGCGGATGTGGCCGATCGAGGCCTTCACGACGAAGCCGGGCCCGAGATACTTCTCGATGGTCTTCGCCTTGGCCGGGCTCTCCACGATGACGAGCTGGTAGTCCCCCTTGGGCTGCCGGGGGGCCGGCGAACCGCTCCCGGAAGGCTTGCGTCGCGTCGCGGAAGGTTTCTTGGCCATGGTGATGATCGTGCCGCGATGCGGGGGCTTTGGGATTGGCGCCGACAGGGCCGGCGCTACAATCTGCGGCCTGTCGCGAGGCAGACAGCGTTACCCTGCCCTCTCTTCCCTTGTCAAGTCTCGGGCCCGCGTCGCCCGGGAGTTGCGCTCTCCAGCCCACAGGCGGTGCCATGGCCGGCTCTTTCGACGTTTTCCGCAGGAATCAACGGGCCGCGCTGGCCGCGCTGGCCATCATGGCCATGATCGCCTTCTTCGTGCTGCCGCCGTTCCTGCAGATGGGGGGTGGCGGCGGCGGGGGGCGGGATCCCGTCGTCGTGTCGTGGCAGGGGGGCGAGCTGCGGGAGAGCGGGGTCGAGCGGGCGGTGGCCATGCGTGGCGTCCTCAACCGCTTTCTGATGGAATCCGCGGCCGCGGCCGGCCGCGATCCGGCGCGGATCGGGCTGCTGCCCGACGATGAGCGGTCGGTCGTCCGGACGACCGTGCTCGCGCGGGAGGCCGAGGCCAACGGCGTGGTCGTGAGCGACGCGGCGATCAACGACTTCCTCGGCCAATGGACGAACAATCTCGTCCGGCAGGAGCAGTTCGACCAGATCATCGGCCGGCTCCGCGTGGGGGCGATGGGCGTCAGTCAGTACGACCTCTTCGAGACCCTGCGGACGGTGCTCGCCGCGCAGAGCATGCAGATGCTGTTCCAGTCGGGCTTCGATGGTGATCCTCCCGGCTGGCGGTGGGACTACTTCCGCCGCCTGGAGCAGTCGGCCACGGTCGAAGTGGTTCCGGTCGTCGTGGAAACGCTCGCCGCCAACGTCGCTGCGCCGTCCGAGGCGACGCTGCGGGCGTTCTTCGAGCAATACAAGGACGACCTGCCCGCGGCCCGGAGTGCGGAACCGGGATTCCGTGAGCCGCATCGGGCGAAATACGAGTATCTCGTCGCCAAGACGGAGGCCTTCGAGGCCGCGGCCGCCAAGGAGGTCACCGACGCCCAGGTCGCCGAATATTACGAGAAGAACAAGACGTCGCTCTTCCGGGCCAAGCCGGCCGCCGAGAAGCCGGCCGCCGAGAAGCCGGTGAGCGAGAAGCCGGTGAGCGAGAAGCCGGTGAGCGAGAAGCCG
>CAZJHQ010000031.1:35254-39610 GCA_964545915.1 uncultured Candidatus Kuenenia sp.
CGGTGAGCGAGAAGCCGGTGAGCGAGAAGCCGGTGAGCGAGAAGCCGGTGAGCGAGAAGCCGGTGAGCGATGCCCAGGAGGCCGCATCCGAATCCGGCAAGCCGGTTGCACCCGAAACCAAGGAGCCGCCGCCGCAGCCCGCTCCCGACAAGGGTGCGGACGTTCGCCGCTCGCGATTCAGCCCGGTTGCGTTCCGTCAGCCGGCCGCCGGCGCAACGCAAGAGGCCGCGCCGCCGGCTGCCGAGAAGGACGGAAAGCAGGATTCGGGTGCTGTGGAGAAGAAGGCCGCGGGCACCGAGCCCGAAACGAAGCCCGCTCCGCCGGCCGACGAGGCTGTGAACTTCGAGCCGCTGGATAAGGTCAAGGACGACATCCGCAAACGGCTCGCCCGTCAGGAGGCCGACAAGCGGATCGACGCCATCTTCTCCGCCATCGCGACCGACATGACCCGCTACGCCGAGGATTTCGCCCTCTGGCAGGCCGGTGGAAAGGACGCCGGCGCGGCGGCGCCGACGCCGCCGAACTTCGAAAAGATCGCTGCCAAGCAAGGGCTGGAGGCGGGCCGATCGGACCTGGTCACCGCCGACCAGGCCGTGGCGGCCGGGCCCCTCGGTGGCAGCTTCGAACTCGTGCCCGATGCGTCGAGCCGGTTCGGCATCCGCCAGCAGCGCTGGATCGACATGATCTTCGGCCAGGGTGCCCCGACGCTGCGGCCCGTCACGTCGCGCGACGTGGAAGGCAATCGGTCGATCTCCTGGAAGACGGAGGACCAGCCGGAGTTCACGCCCACCTTCCAGTCCGCGCGGGCCGACGTCGAGCGGGCCTGGCGGATCGTGGAGGCCCGCAGTCTGGCGCGGAAGAAAGCGGAGGAGATCGTTCGCCAGGTCGGGGAAGGTCAGACCTTGGCAGCGGCCGTCGCCGCCACGCCGGAACTCAAGGCCGAGAAGGTGGGGCCCTTCACCTGGCTTTCGCAGGGCACCGTGCCGCTGGGCACGCCACCGTCACTCTCGCAGCCCGAGGGCATCTCGATGCCGGGCGAGGAGTTCATGCAGGCCGTGTTCGGCCTCGAGTCGGGCAAGGCGACCGTCGCCTTCAACGAGCCGCGGACGGTCTGCTACGTGATCCGGATGGACGGCCTGGAACCGCCGCTGGAGAAACTCCGCGAGCGGTTCATGGAGGCCCGCAATGATCAACGGCGGCTGGCCATGGTGGCGCAGCGGGAGACCTCGCGGGCCGCGGCCGCCTGGGTCGATGCTCTCGAGAAGCGGCACGCGCTGACGTGGCATCGGGAGCCGCGGTAGGCGATCGCTTCGACTCCTGCAGTTTTTTGGAGAGTCCCCCGGCTTCCGCCGGGGGCTTTTTGTGGAAGCGGCGTGCGGAACCTAGAAGCCCCGGGTGGAAACCCGGGGACTCCGGGCATGAAAACCACCCTGCCATCCATGCTGAGAACGCCCCAGGCGATTCGTCGGTACTGTCGATGGGCATGGCACGCGGGTTCCTATGCGACCCGGAGTCCCCCGGCTTCCGCCGGGGGCTTTTTGGGTCGATCGCGCGGGTCATGCCGAACGCAAGACTGGAAAACCAGCACCATCAAAACGCCCGGCGGGGCTTGAGCACCACGGCCGCGAGCGGGGGCAGGGTGAGGGCCACGGAGTAGCCGCGATCGTGGTGCGGGATCGGCTCGGCCGCGATCGCGCCCGCGTTGCCGAGGTTCGATCCGCCATAGAAGGTCGAGTCGCCGTTGAAGACCTCGTCGTACAGCCCGCCGTGCGGCACGCCCAGGCGGTAGGCCGTGCGCGGCACGGGGGTGAAGTTGCAGCACACGACCAGGAAGTCGTCGGGATCGGCGGCCCGGCGGACGAAGGCCAGCACGCTGTCCTGCCAGTTGTGGCAGTCGATCCATTCGAAGCCGCGGCCGTCGAAGTCGAGCTCATGGAGCGACTTCTCCGTCCGCACGAGGCGGTTCAGGTCGGCGACCGCCCGTTGCAGGCCGCGGTGCTGCTCGAACCCGCAGAGGTGCCACTGCAGGCTGTCGTCGAAGTTCCACTCGTGCCACTGGCCGAACTCGCCCCCCATGAAGAGCAGCTTCTTGCCCGGATGGCACCACATGTAGGCATAGAGCAGCCGCAGGTTGGCGAACTTCTGCCAGGCGTCGCCGGGCATCTGATCGAGGAGCGACCGCTTGCCGTGGACGACCTCGTCGTGCGACAGCGGGAGGACGAAGTTTTCGTGGAACGCGTAGATCAGGCTGAAGGTCAGCTCGTCGTGGTGATACTTGCGGTGCACGGGGTCGTGCCGCATGTACCGCAGCGTGTCGTTCATCCAGCCCATGTTCCACTTCAGGCTGAAGCCCAGGCCACCCACGTAGGTGGGCCGCGACACGCCCGGCCAGGCGGTCGATTCTTCGGCGATCGTCAGCGTGCCGGGAAAGTGGCCGTGGACCTGCACGTTGAACGTCTTCAGGAACTCGATCGCCTCCAGGTTTTCCCGGCCGCCGAAACAGTTGGGCACCCACTCGCCGTCCTGGCGGCTGTAGTCCAAGTACAGCATCGACGCGACGGCGTCGACCCGCAGGCCGTCGACGTGGTAGCGGTCGAGCCAGAACAGCCCGCTCGAGATCAGGTAGTTCACCACCTCGTTGCGGCCGTAGTTGAAGATCAGCGTGCCCCAGTCGGGATGCTCCCCCTGGCGTGCGTCCTCGTGCTCGTAGAGCGCGGTGCCGTCGAACCGCCGCAGGCCGTGGGCATCCTTGGGGAAGTGGGCCGGCACCCAGTCGATGATCACGCCCACGCCCGCCCGGTGCAGGGCGTCGATCAGCGACATGAGCGACTGGGGGGAGCCGAACCGGCTCGTGGCCGCGAACAGGCCGATCGTCTGGTAGCCCCAGCTGGCCGACAGCGGATGCTCCGTCGGCGGGAGGAACTCGACGTGGGTGAACCCCATCTCCACGACGTAGGGCACAAGCTCCCGCTCGAGGTCGGCGTAGGTGAGCCAGCGGTGCGGGTCGTCGCCCGGCCGCCGCCAGCTGCCGAGATGCACCTCGTAGACGTTGAGCGGCGCAGACAGCGCGTTGCGGTCCGCGCGGTGCGCCATCCAGTCGCCGTCCCGCCACTGGTAGTCCTGGAGATCCACTACCAGCGACGCGGTCCGCGGCGGCACCTCGGCGCCGAAGCCGTAGGGGTCGCAGCGGTCGGAGTGGGAGCCGTGGGTGTGGACCCGATACTTGTAGAGCGTGCCAGGGCCGAGCCCGGGGACGAACAGTTCCCAGATCCCCGACGGGATCCGCTTGTGCATCCGGTGGGCCGCCCCGTTCCAGCCGTTGAAGTCGCCGACGACGCTCACGGCGTCGGCGTTCGGGGCCCAGACGGCGAAGTTCACGCCCGCCACGCCGTCGGCGACGTGCAGCTGGGCCCCCAGCTTCTCGTAGCTCTTCCAGTGGCGGCCTTCGCCGATCAGGTGGAGGTCGAAGTCGGTGAGCATGGCGGGCCGCGGCGGGATGGGAGTCGCTTCAATCGTTGCACATGGTAAGGTCACACGCGCCGCGATTTTCGCCGCCGGCCCCGGACCCCCGTGCCGGATGTGCCGGCTGGGAGGCCGCCGGCCCGGAGCAGACCATGGGGTACGAACGTTTTTCGCCGATCGCCCGCCGCCTCGACATCCGGGGAATGCCGCTGACGATCTGGCAGCCTCCCGACATCGACGCCCTGATCGACGTCGCCGCCTTCGAGCGGGACGAGCGGATTCCCTACTGGGCCAACGTCTGGGAGTCGGCCATCGTGCTCGCCGAGGAACTCGCGGCCGGCGACGGCACCGGCCTCTCCCTGCTCGAACTCGGCTGCGGCATCGGCCTGCCCGCCATCGTGGCCGCCCGCCGCGGCTTCACCGCCACGGCCAGTGACTACGAGGAGGACGCCCTCGAGGCGGTCCGGTACAACGCCGACCGCAACGGTGCCCCAGGCCTGGCCGTGCGGCTGCTCGACTGGCGGGCCCTGCCCGCGGATCTCGGCACCTTCGACCGTGTGATCGCCGCCGACGTGCTCTACGAGCGGCACCACGCCACGGCCCTCGTCGGCGTCCTGGCCCGCACGCTTGCCCCGGCTGGTTTCGGGCTCGTCGCGGATCCCGGGAGGGCCCGGGCGGCCGAGTTCGAGCCCGCCTGCCGCGCGGCCGGCCTCGCCGTGGAAAGACGACCGGCCCGGCGGCCGCTGGGGGCGACTGGCGGGCCGGCGATCGACGTCTACGTCGTCAGTTGGGAGCCCGTGTGACGACTCAAGTCAGGAGTCTTCGCGCCCAACCCGGCTCGCGGGCGGCATGAGTTTCCTCGCTGGCGGAGGACCGCCACGCTCGTCATCCTCA
>CAZJHQ010000032.1:0-18660 GCA_964545915.1 uncultured Candidatus Kuenenia sp.
GGTGGCAACCCGGGGACACCGGGCATGAAAACCACCCCGCCATCCATGCGGCGCGGCTCCACGCCATTGCCCGCGGCGATGCCCGCTACGCGAGCTTCTCGAGTGCGGTGATGGCGGCGTCGTAGTTCGGCTCGCTCGCCACCTCCTTGACGACCTCCGCATGCCGCACGACGCCGTCCTTGTCGAGCACGAACACGGCCCGGGCCAGGATCTTGAGCTCGTCGATGAGCAGGCCCCAGTCACGGCCGAAGGCCCGGTCCATGTAGTCGCTGCCGCACCGCATGGCCTTGATCTCCTCGGCCCCGCAGAAGCGGTTCATGGCGAACGGCAGGTCGAGGCTCACGGTGACCGCGTTGACCTTGTCGCCGAGGGCGGCCAGCCGCTGGTTGAAGGTCTTGGTCTGCACCTGGCAGACGGGCGTGTCGAGCGACGGCACGACGCTGATGATCGTCGGCTTGCCGGCGAGATCGGCCTTCGTGAGCTGCTTCATGCCCCCTTCGAAGAAGGCGAGGGAGAAGTTCGGGGCGGGCGCACCGACCTTGACCTCCTCGCCGACGAGCGTGAGCGGATTGCCCTTGAACGTGACCGCGCCGTGCCGACCCATGCGACTGTCTCCTCGGGGTGAATGCCGTGCCTGAACGTCGCAGGCAGTATTGTCGGCGGTGGCCGTTCGGCAAGCGGGTCGGGCGAAATCGGGGGCGACAGCCGCTTCCGGGGCGGAAATGGCCGGCGCGGGGTGGCATCGGCTACGCTATCGCCCCGCGAGGGAGTTCGGATGCTAAGGGCAATCGGCAAGGCAGGGCAGTTGCTGGGGCTGACCGTACCCGCGGTCGCGATCCTGCTCGAGCTCAACCATCGGATCTCGCTCGGCCAGATGCTGATGATGCTCCTGGCCGCGGTCTGCTGCTTTTGGATCGGCCGCATTCTCGAGGGCTATTCCCGCTCATGATGCCACCGCTCATCCTCCGGCCCGTGTACCGCCGCTACATCTGGGGCGGCCGCCGGTTCGCCACGGCGCTCGGCCGCGAGCTGCCCCCCGGCGATGACTACGCCGAATCGTGGGAGCTCGTCGACCGCGGCGCCGATCAGAGCCTGGTGGCGGCCGGCCCGCTCGCGGGCACGCCTCTGGGCATGCTCGTTCGCGACCGCGGCGGGGAACTTCTCGGCCGTCACGCCCCGAAGCCGGCGTTCCCGCTGCTGTTCAAGTTTCTCGACGCCTGCCGCGATCTTTCCGTGCAGGTGCATCCCGACGACGCCCGGGCGGCACGGCTCACGCCCCCCGATTTCGGGAAGACCGAGGCATGGTACGTGGTCGACGCCGTGCCCGGCAGCCGGATCTACGCCGGACTCGCGCCGGGCGTCGATGCGGCCGGCTTCGCGTCGGCGCTGCGGGGGAACCGGTGCGCGGAGGTGCTGCACGCCTTCGAGGCCCGGCCTGGCGACTGCATCTTCATTCCCGCCGGCACCGTCCACGCCATCGGCGCCGGCTTGCTGGTCGCCGAGATCCAGCAGTCGAGCGACGTCACCTACCGGCTCCACGACTGGGGGCGGACGGGGCCCGACGGCAAGCCGCGGCCCCTGCACGTGGAGGCCGGCCTGGAGGCGACGACGCGGCTCGGGCCCGTGGAGCCGGTGCGGGCGACGACCACGGCGGATCATGCGGTCCGCCGGCTGGTGACGAGCGACTACTTTCTCTTCGACGAGGTCCTGCCACCGGCCTCCTGGCAGGTCGGCGGTGACGACGGCTGCCACTTCCTCGCCGTGCTCTCCGGCAGCGTGCGGTTCGCAGCCCATCCCGACCTGCCGCCGCTGGGCCGCGGCGGATGCGTGCTCGTGCCGGCGGCCGCCGGCCGTCAGGAGATCATGGCCGAGGCCGCCGCCGGCCGGCCCGCGAAGCTCCTGCACGTGGCCCTGCCGTAGCAGACTGTGGCCCTGCCGTAGCAGACTGTGGAACAAGTCTGCCCGAGCAGGATGCGAGGAGTGCCGACCGTGGAAACCCTCGGCGTTTCCACCGGTCGGCCAAGTGGACAAAGGCCATGGAGGGATTTGTCCACGGGCAGTAAGCCGCCGCGAAACCGCCCTTGGGGGCGGTGCGGCGCATCCCTACACTTCCGGCCCCCCCGCGGACGCCGCCCCATGCGCCTCTCGATCCGATGTGCCGCCTGCGTGATGCTGCTCGTGTCCACGGCCGGCGGCTGCGCGTCGCTCGGCAAGCCCGCCTGGCTCGATCCCGGTCCGGCCCGCAACCAGCAGCGGCGGGCGGTGCGGTTCGACCCGTTCCTGCAGACCGAGGTCCGCCACGACCAGCTCTCGATCATGGACGGTAGCCGGCCCCGCGACTATTCGGAGCCCGTGCCGGAGGTGAAGCGGTCGCGATGGTGGTCGCAGCCCGCGCGGTGACGTTGCGGCGTGTATGATCTGGGCATTCCGGCCGTGCCGGCCTTGCCTTCCGCCCGCCCCTTCTGACGACCACCCATGAAAGACCAGCGCTCCGGCCGCGGCTCTCGTCCCGGACGTCCCCCTCGTCCGCCGCAGAAGACGCGGCCCGAACGCCCGACACGAATCACCTCCCGCCGCAGCCACGTGGCCGCCGCCCCTGTCTTCGCCGACGAGGGTCCCCGGCCCGAGGTCGCCGACGACGGCCTCGAACGGCTGCAGAAGGTGCTCGCGGCGGCGGGGCTCGGCAGCCGTCGGGCCTGCGAGGAACTGATCACGACGGGCCGCGTCGAGGTCGATCGGCAGGTGATCACCCAGCTCGGCACCCGCGTCGACCCGCACGCCCAGGAGATCCGGGTGGACGGCGAGCGGTTGCCGCACCCGAAGCGGGTCGTGTTCATGCTCAACAAGCCCGTGGGCGTGGTGACGACCAACTACGATCCCTCCGGTCGGCCCCGTGTCGTGGACCTCGTGCCCGGCGACCAGCGGCTGTTCGCCATCGGCCGCCTCGACCGGATGAGCGAGGGCCTGATCCTGTTGACCAACGACGGCGGCCTCGCGAATCTCCTGGCGCATCCTCGGTACGGCGTGGAGAAGAAATACCTGGTGCAGGTCGCGGGGGTGCCGACTGAGGAGCTCCTCGACCGCTTGCGGCGCGGGATCCGGCTCGCCGAGGGCGAGGTGCATGCCAAGCGGGTGTCGATCCGCTCGCAGCACAAGCAGAGCGCCGTGCTCGAGATGATCCTCGACGAGGGCAAGAACCGCGAGATCCGCCGCATGCTCGCCCGGCTGGGGCACAAGGTGCACCAGTTGAAGCGGGTCGCCGTGGGCGGCCTGTCGCTGGGCAATCTGCTGCCGGGGCAGTGGCGGCAGCTCGCCTGGAGCGAGATCGAGGACCTTCGCCGCGATGCCCTGGCGGCCGTGGGACCCGACGCGGAACGCGCCCCGCCCCCGCCGCCGCGACGCGCGGGGCCGCCCCGGCGCGGCAAGCCGTTCGCGGCCGGGCCGCGTACGGCCGGACGGCCGGGCAAGCCCGGCCCGCATGGCGGAGTGCCGGGCCGTCCGGCGCCGCGACGCCCCGACGGGGAGGATCGGCCGCGGCCCTTCAAGCCCGTGAAGGGAAAGCGGCCCGTTCGCCGCAAGCGACCAGGCAAGGCCTCCACCTGGCGGAAGCAGCGGCCAGCGGGCGGAGAGTGATCGATGACGCTGCCAGCGGCCCCGACTGCCTGCCATGCCGACCACGCTGCATACCTGCGGGCGGCCATCGTGGCCCACGCCCGCGTGGCCGAGAACACCTGGCGGCTGCGGCTCGACTGCCCGGCCATCGCCGCAGCCGCCACCCCGGGGCAGTTCGCCATGCTGCGGATTCCCGACCGCAGCGACCCGCTGCTCGCCCGGCCGCTGGCCGTCTACGACACGTTCGCCGGCTCGTCCGGGCCGCGGTATGCCGACTTCATGTACGTCGTGCACGGGAAGTTCACGACCGCGCTCACGGCCCTCGGCCCCGGCGACGAACTGGTCGCCTGGGGGCCGCTCGGCAACGGTTTTGGAACCGAACCGGCCGACCACGTCGTGCTCGTGGCCGGCGGCATCGGCCAGACGGCCCTGCTGGCCTTGGGCCGCGAGCGGCTCGGACTGGCCCGGTACGGGGCCGCGTCGCGGACGCCGCCGCGGGCCCGCCGCGTGACGTTCTGCTGGGGGGCCCGTCACGCCGGCATGTTCGCCGACGTGGAGGACTTCCGCGCCGCCGGCTGCGACCTGCATCTCGCCACGCTCGACGGCTCGGCTGGCGTCCGCGGCACCGTGGTCGATCTCCTCGACGGCCTGTTCGCCGCCGGGTTGCCGGAACCGCATGCCACGCGGGTCGCCTGCTGCGGGCCGGAGCCGATGATGGCGGCGGTGGGCCGCTGGGCGGAGGCCCGCGGGCTGCCGTGCGACGTGTCGCTCGAGGCTCCGATGGCCTGCGGCGTCGGCATCTGCTTCACGTGCGTCGCGAAGGTCCGCGACGGCCATGGCGGCTGGGACTACCGGCGGACGTGCATCGAGGGACCGGTCTTCGACTCCCGACTCATCGAGTGGTGAGGCCGAGGGCCGACCGTCAGGCCTTGGCCGTCTTGCGACCCTTGGCGGCTGCGGTGGTGCCCCCCTGACCGGCCTTCTTCACGCGGGCCGTGAGCCGCGACTTGATCCGCGCCGCCCGGTTCTTGTGGATCGTCTTCGACGCCGCGGCCCGATCGGCCTTCTTGGCGACCGTCCGCAGTTCTTCCTGGGCCTTGGCGACGTCGCCGGAAGAGATCGCGGTCAGCAGTTTGCGAACCTGCGACTTCAGGTCGCTCTTCACGGCCCGGTTGCGTTCGCGGTTGCGGAGGTTTTGACGATGGCGCTTCTTGGCGCTGGCCGAGTGGGGCATTCCGAATCCTTACACGTTGCGGGGTGACACTTGCGGGGTTCGACGGGGCCACGGGCGCCGGCGTCACGAGGGGGCCGGACGGCCTCAGCCCTCGGTTTCCGCGCCCCCTTTATCCCTCGCGGACCCCAACTTGTCCAGTCGTTCGGCCACGTCGCGGTAGCCAAAGTCGAGACCGGCCAGCGCGGAGAGGTGTTTTTGGGCGGCATCGGTGTCGTTGAGCCCCGCCGCCAGCACGCCCGCCCGGTAGAGGGCCCGTTTGCGCAACTCCAGTTCGCGGTCCGTGAGCGTGTCGACGGCCGTCTGATAGTTCGCCATCGCCAGCTGATACTGCTTGATTTTCTGGAAGCACTCGCCAAGTTCCAGAGCCACCTGCCCCTTGCGCCGGGCGTCGTGCAGCACCTCCTGGAAGCCGCGAATCGCCTCGGCGAAGTTGCCGGCGGCCTTGAGCCGCATCGCGAGCTCGTATTTCCAGGTCAGGTTCTCGGGATACCGCGTGCAGCGGGCCGCGTAGACGTCGATCTCCTGCTTGCCGTGCACCGCCCGGAGCCGCTCGAGGGTGGCCCGATTCTCCGGCGTGTCCTGCTCCTGGACACGCTTCTCGGCGATCATCACCTTGGACCGGCCCCAGCGCAGCTGGCGGTCCTCGACGTGCTCGCGCACCTTGAGGTCGTTGCCCGAGGCGGCCAACGCCTTGGCCAGCGTCTTCTCCGCTTCGTCGATCTGCGCGTCGCGCTCGAGCAGGTCGGCGAGCTCCAGGTAGGCATCGATGTCGGCGGGCTGCTGCTGGATTCGCTGGCGCAGGGCCGCGATCGGATCGCTCGCAGCCGCCGCCCCGGCTGCCCCGGGGGCCGGCTTGCCGCCACCCCGCCCGATCATGCCCTGGCCGGCGGCGATCGTCTTGTCGACCGAGAGCTGCGCGATCGCCCGCTCCGCCTCCTCGCCCAGCCCCTTGATCCGGGAGACCCGCCGCCAGCATTCGATCGCCTGGTCGAAGTTGCCCTGGCTGGCGGCGTACTTGGCGCACTGTCGATTGACCTCGGCGTCCGTCGGGGCCGCGTCGAGCGCCGCCCGCAGGTAGCGTCCCTGGGACTCAGGCCACATGAGGTTGCCCGCGGCCTCCGCCATGATGAGCAGCGCCGCATGGTCGGCCGGGTTCGCCTTGATCGCCTCGACACCCTGCTTGAGCACCTCGCGCCACTGGGCTGCGGCGGCGAGCTTCTTCAGGCCGCGGCCCCCCGTCGCGAACAGCGCGGTCAGCCCGCCCGCCTTCTTGGCCCCGTATTTTCGCTTCAACGACTCGAGGAACGCATGGAGGAAGACCGGGTTGCCCGGATCGCCGAGCACGCACTGGGCGAACATGTCGATCGCGTAGTCGACGTTGGCGGCCGCCACCGTGCCGGTGCGGTAGCACTGCAGGAGCCGTTTCTGGTCGGCGGGGGGCAGATTGCCCCACGAGGCGGCCAGGGTCGGGTCGGCCGGCACCGCGGCGACGTTTCCGCCGGAGGCGGTAGACTCGTTGGCCATGGCGTGTGACGATGCTCCCGAATGCTCGCGGTGCCGCGAGCGGGAAATTGTAGTGGCGGTCCGGACGCCCTGAAACACCGCTGCCCCTCAGCCGCCCGCGGACGCCCTCCGCGGCCCCCCGATGCCCGTTTCGCCCCCGATGCACAGCGGCCATGTGAGCTTCGTCGGCGCCGGTCCGGGCGCGGCCGACCTGCTCACGCTCCGGGGGGCGGAAGCCCTGCGGACCGCCGAGGTCGTGGTGCACGATCTGCTCGTGCCCACCTCTCTGCTGGACGTCGTGAACCCGGCCGCGGAACGGATTCCGGTGGATCGCGAGGCCGCCGCGGGAGCCGATCCAGGCGAGACGACAGGCCGGCTGCTGGTGCGGCTCGCCCTGGCCGGCCGCCGCGTGGTCCGGCTCAAGGGGGGCGATCCGACGGTCTTCGCCCGCCTGGCGGAAGAGATCCAGCCGTTGCGGAATGCCGGCGTTGCCATCTCGATCGTGCCGGGCGTGACGGCCGCGTTGGCCGCCGCCGCCGCCGCCGCCGTGCCGCTCACGAGCCGCGCTGCGGCATCGAGCCTCACGATCGTCACCGGCCATGAGGCGGAGGCGAAGGACGCCGGCCTCGACTTCCATGCGCTGGCGGCGCTCCCGGGCACGCTCGTCATCTACATGGGCGTGGAAAAGGCGGCCCGCTGGGCGCGGTCGCTCATCGAGGCCGGGAAGCCCGCCGCCACGCCCATCACCGTCGTCAGCTGCTGTTCCTGGCCGACGGAGCGGATCGCGACCGGGACGCTTGCCGACTGCGCCGCCGGCCTCGAGCAGGCCGGCTGGCAGAGCCCCGCCGTCGTGATCGTGGGGGAGGCGGCACGGAGCCGGCCTGTGGGGCCGCTCGCGGGGCGGCGGGTGTTGATCACGCGGCCGGTGGGGCAGGGGGAAGAGCTCGCGGCCCTCGTCCGCGCGGCCGGCGGCGAGTGCCTGTCGGTACCCGTCGTGAGCATCGCCGACCCGCCTTCGTGGCAGCCGCTCGACGCGGCGATCGCGCGGGCCGACACCTACGACTGGATCGTGTTTGCCAGCGCCAACGGCGTGAAGGCGTTCGCAGCCCGGCTGCGGGCCACCGGCCGCGACGCCCGAGCACTGGGCACCGCGCGGCTCGCGGCGATCGGCTCCGCCACGCTTCGCAGCCTCGATGCCGTGGGCCTCGTGGGCGACCTGACGCCGGCGGACTTCCGTTCCGAGGGCCTGGCCGAGGCGTTCACCGCCATGCCGCGGGGCGGCCGGTTCCTGCTCATCCGCGCCGACAAGGGCCGCGACCTCCTGCGGCGGGATCTGGAAGGCCGCGGGCATCATGTGGACGAGGTTGCGGCATACGTCAGCCGGCCGCTCGAGTCGCTCGACCCGACGACGCTGGCCGCGGTCGATGCCGGCATCGACTGGGTCACGGTGACGAGCTCTTCGATCGCCGAGTCGGCCGCCCGTCTGTTCGGTGATCGCATGCGACGCTGGCGGATCGCCAGCATCAGTCCGGTCACATCTGCCGCCCTGGGGCGGCTCGGCCTGCGGCCGGCCGTCGAGGCCGACGAGGCCACCGCCGCTGGGATCGTCGCCGCGATCAGCCGCTGGGAGGCGGCGGCCGCCGCACGACCCGCAGAGTCGTCACGGTCGGGCTGACTGCCGGACGGAAAGGCCGCCCCGCCCCCGGTCGATTGCAGACCGGTCGAAACCCGGGTCGATATCCTCCTCGCGCGGCGGCGGGCGGCCGGCGGCACACGGGGGAACACCATGCGACGGTCCGTTGATCCGACGACGCTCGTGGTCTGCGCGACCCTGCCGCGGCCGACGCGGAGCGGAGCCTGTGCGGCCTGGCTGGACACGCTGAGACGGTCGGCTGCCGTCACCTGGGCGGCCGACACCGACACGCTCGGCGCCGTCACCGAGGCGGCCCGCGGTCGCGGGGTGCCCGTGCCGCAGCTCGCGCTGGCTGTGCAGCCGGGCTGGCTCGACTCCCGGGCCACGCTGCGGCGGATGGTCGACGAGGCGCGACAGGTCGTGCCCGGGCTCGACGCGGCGGTCCTGCGCGGGCCGCGGCCGATCGCTCACCAGAGCCTGCTCGCCGAGGAAGGCATGCGGGTCGTCGTCGTGGACGCGTTCGGCGACGCGGGCCGCGGAAGCCGGCGACCGGCGCCGGCGGGATGGCGGTGCCGCAACCCCGTGTGGGGACTGTGGGAGGTGCAGGTCGATCCGCCGCGGCCGGCCGGCATGGTCGGCTGGCTGCTCCATGGCTCGATGCCGCGGCCCCGCCCCGGCGGCCTGCACGTGCTGCACGCCGGCGACATGCCCGCAGACCGCCCCGTGAGCGGCCGGCTCGACCGCTGGCTCGCCTGGGCCGAGCGGCGGGCCGCCTCCGGCCGGCTGCGTCTCGTGGGGCTTGCGGACCTGCCGGCGATCCTCGGCCGGGGCGGTGCGACGCCGGTCAGCGGTTCGGTGTTGAAGGCCGCTTAGCTGCCCGTGGACAAAGCCCTCCATGGCCTTTGTCCACTTGGCCGACCGGTGGAAACGCCGAGGGTTTCCACGGTCGGCATTCCTCGCATCCTGCTCGGGCAGACTTGTTCCACAGTCTGCTAGCGGCTCGGCCGCGTCTTTTTTTCAAGAGCGGCTCGGCCGCGTCCTCTTTCCAGCAGCGACCAGCTCAAGTACGCGAGGATCAGTCCGCTGACGACGAAGCCGCTGTCGGCGGCGATGCTCACCCGCTGGAACGGGAAGCCCGCGGCGAGGTCGGCCAGGAACAGCACCACGATGAGTCCCGAAACGATCATCCCGATGAGTGGCAGCGCCTTCGACACGCGGTCTGGAGCTCCGAGGGGCCGTGGTTTCGCTCTCCGGGCCGTTTCCATACCATAAACGCCGTCGTCCGGGGAGGCGGTGACTCCCGGACGGCGGTTTCGGCCCCCCGCCGTCGGCCTTCCGCACCGCCAGACCGGAGCCCTCCACCGTGGCTGCTGAAAAGACCCCCCGCAGCGCCGTCTACACCGGGTCGTTCGACCCGATCACGCTCGGCCACCTCGACGTCATCACCCGGGCGAGCCGCATCTTCGACGGTCTCGTGGTCGGCGTGGGCATCAATCCCGACAAGCAGCCGCTGTTCTCGCTGGAGGAGCGGGTCGGGCTGGTGCGGGCCGCCGTCGCCGGGCTGCCGAACGTGCGGGTGGAGCTGTTCAGCGGGCTGGCGGTCGCCTTCGTTCGCGAGCAGGGGGCCCACGTCCTCCTGCGCGGCGTGCGGTCGCTGACCGACATCGAGGCGGAGTTCACGATGACGCTCGCCAACCGCAAGCTCGACCCGGCCGTGGAGACGGTGTTCCTCATGGCCGACGCCGAGTATTCGCACGTCTCGTCGTCGCTGCTCAAGCAGATCACGCCGCTGGCGGACGACGAGCGGCTGCTGCGGTTCGTGCCGCGGCCGGTCGTGGAGGCGCTTCGCGCGAAGCTCCCGGCCCGGGCCTGACGGCCACACGCTCGTCGAGCGTTCGCCGATCCCCGCGGCTCCAGGAAGCCCCGGGCGGAAGCCCGGGGACTCCGGGTACGAAAACCACCCCGCCATCCATGCCCTACGACGGTCCGTGATTCCCCGGCTCAAACCCGCAACACATGGCACCCGGGCTGGTATTGGCACCCGGAGTCCCCCGGCTTCCGCCGGGGGCTTTTGTGCCATTCACCAGCGTCACGCCGGAGGGAGTGCCGGGGATGGCTCTCCAGCGAACGCCGCAGGCCCGGGGCTGACGCTCAATTCTGGCTCGCCGGGGAGCCTTGGCCGCCGGCTTCGAAGTGCTGCCGCAGGTAGCGGGCCCGCTCGATGTTGCGGTCCTTCGTGTCGAGCTCCACGCCGCGGAGCTTCTGCAGGTGGGCCGGCTGCGTCCGCACCAGGAGCGAGTTGATGTCGGCGATCCGCACGTCGCCGATGAGCCCGAGGAGCACGCCCATCCGCACCCGCGAAAGGAGCTGCATCGTCTCCTCGGCGCTGATCGTCTGGGCCGTGCGGAGGATGCCGAAGGCGCGGCTCACCTGGTCGTGGACGTTCTGCTGCGTCTCGCGAACGAGAAACTCGCGGGCCCGGCGCTCGTAGTCGATGAGCACCGGAACTACGTCCCCGACCTGCTCGAGCAGTTCCTCCTCGGTCTTGCCGAGCGTGGTCTGGTTCGAGATCTGGTAGAAGTCGCCCATCGCCTGCGAACCCTCGCCGTACAGGCCGCGGACGGCGAGCGAGATCTTGTGCAGGCTGCGAAACACCTTGTCGATCTGCCGGGTGATCACCAGCGCCGGCAGGTGGAGCATCACGCTCACGCGGATGCCGGTGCCGACGTTCGTGGGGCAGGCCGTGAGGTAGCCGAAGCGGGGATGGAACGCGTACGGGACGACCTTCTCGATCTGGTCGTCGACCGCCTTGATCTGTTCCCAGACGCCGGCGAGGTCCAGGCCGCTGTGCATGCACTGGATCCGCAGGTGATCCTCCTCGTTGATCATCAGGCTCACCTGCTCGCGGCCGTCGATCGCCACCCCCCGGGCCCCCTGGGCCTCGGCGTGCTCGCGGCTGATCAGCTGCCGCTCGACGAGAAACTGGCGGTCAACCTCCTCCAGGCGGCCGACGTCGATGTACTCGAGGTCCCGGCCGATGGGCACCGTGGCGATGCGCTCGCGGAGAAACTTTTCGATTTCCGCGCGGTCCTGCTCCGAGGCCCGGCTCACGAACGGGTAGTGAGCGACGTTACGTGCCAGCCGCACGCGGCTGCTCATGACGATGTCCGACTCGGGGCCCGTGCCCCGCAGCCATTCACCGACGCCGTGGGTAAGTGATTCAAGATTCATGGTCAGGGTTGCGTTCGTTTCCGTGACGAAGGCTCATGCCGGAGGTGGGCCGAGCCAGCGGTCTTCCAGGGCCCGGATCGCGTCGCGGTCCTCTTTCGCCTTCTCGTAGTCCTCGCAGGCGATGGCCTCTTTCATGCTCCGCCGCAGGCCGATCAGGCCGGTGAGCTCGTCGGTGCCCTCGGGCAGCCCCGCCGCCGCGGCCCGCGACGGACGGCGGCCGGTGTGCGTCGTGGACCCGTGGATGTTGGCGATCAGCGGCTCGAGTTCCTTCTCGAAGTGGACGTAGTCATGCGGGCAGCCGAGCCGCCCCTGGTTGCGAAACTCGAAGAAGGTGATGCCGCACATGTCGCAGGACTTCTGGTCGAGCGCGGCCAGTTCGTCGGCTGTCTGCCCCACGCCCAGCGGTCCCATCAGCGCCCCCCCGGCCGACGTGGTCTCCTGGGGCTCCGACTCGCCGTCCGGGGGAGTCTCCGCCTGGTTCAGGTAGGCGCGGGCGTGGTCCTCGCAGAGGTGGAGTTCGCGCACCTCACCCGCTTCCAGCTCGGTGATGTGGAAGACCGCCTGCTTGTCGCACTTCTGGCACTTCATGGAAAGTTCCGTGGAGACCCGGGAATCATAGCGAACCGAGGGCCGGGCGGCGCGGGCGGATTGTGACGGCCCCGCGGCGCCGGGTACGCTCGGGGATCCCGCGGCCGTTTCCGCGGCGTTCGCTTCCGCCCCCGTCACGCCGCCATGCCGCACCTCCCGGACAGGTCCCGCTTCGCCGCACTCGCGCGGTCCAGCCGGCTCGTGCCGGTCTACCGCCGGCTGTTCGCCGACGCCCTCACCCCGCTGTCGGCGTTCGCGCGGATCGACGCCGGCGACGCCGGCTGCCTCTTCGAGAGCGTGGTGGGGGGCGAGAAGGTCGGCCGGTACAGCTTCCTGACCGCCGACCCCTTTCTGCGGCTCGAGGCCCGGGGCGACCGGGTGCGGGTGATCGCCGCCGACGGCACCGTGGAGGAGTTCACGTCGCGCGACCCGCTGGCGGATCTCGAGCAGCGGATGGCGGCCTACCGGCCGGCCCGGCTGCCCGAGCTGCCGCCGTTCACCAGCGGCGCCATCGGCTACGCGGCCTACGACGCCGTCCGCTACGTCGAGCGGCTACCGAACCCGCCCGCGGACGACCTCGGACTGCCCGACCTGTCGTTCGCCTTTTACGACCGGATGGTCGTATTCGACAACGTCACGAAGGCGATCGACGTCGTGGTGCTCGCCCGCATCGAGGACGAGTCGGCCGCCGGTCTGTCCGCCGCCTATGACGCGGCCTGCCGCCGCATCGACGCCACGATCGACCGGCTGTTCACGCCGTCGGCCTGGCCACCGCCGGCCGACATCGGCCCGCGGGGCGACCCCGCCTGCCTCCGCGACGGCACGGCCGCGTCGCGGTTCGATCGGGAGGGCTTCCTCGCCGCCGTGGACCAGGCCATCGAGTACATCCGCGCCGGTGACATCTTTCAGGTGGTCTTGAGCCGGCGGCTCGAGATTCCGTTCGCCGCGCCGGCGATCGAGCTGTATCGCACGCTCCGCGTGGTGAACCCGAGCCCCTTCATGTTCTTCCTGCGGACGCCGGCCTGCACGCTGGTGGGCAGTTCGCCGGAGATCATGGTCCGCTGCGTGGACGGCGCGGTCACCGTGCGGCCGCTGGCCGGCACCCGGCGCCGCGGGGGCACGCCCGAGGAGGACGCGGCCCTGGCGGCGGACCTGCTGGCCGACCCCAAGGAACGGGCCGAGCACGTGATGCTCATCGACCTGGGCCGCAACGACGTCGGCCGGGTGGCGGCGATCGGGTCGGTGGTGCTGTCCGACGTGATGACGATCGAGCGCTACAGCCACGTCATGCACCTCACGAGCAACGTCACGGGGCGGCTGACCCCCGGCCTCACGGCCTTCGACGCCCTGCGGGCGTGCCTGCCCGCCGGCACCGTGTCGGGTGCGCCCAAGATCCGGGCCATGGAGATCATCGACCAGCTCGAGCCGGTGCGGCGCGGCCCCTATGCCGGCGCCGTCGGCTACGTCGACTTCGGCGGCTCGATGGACACCTGCATCGCGCTGCGGACGATCGTCGTGGCCGGCGGGAAGGCCTACGTGCAGTCGGGGGCGGGAATCGTCGCCGACAGCGTTCCGGAGAAGGAGTTCGAGGAGACGGTCAACAAGGCCAAGGGGCTGCTCGTGTCCATCGAGATGACGGCCGCGCGGCTGGCGGGCCGGTCCACCGGGCCGGCCGCGAACGGGTGAGCGGATGATCCAGTTCGACCGCGCGAGCGTCCAGCGGTGCGGGCAGATCGTCGTCGAGAGCGTGTCATGCGGCTGGGCCGCGGGTCGCGCGGTCGCCCTCATTGGCCGGGGTGGCGCCGGCAAGACGTCGCTCCTGGCCGCCGCGGCCACGGCCTTGCCGCTGCATGCCGGTGACATTCTCGTCGAGGGGCGTTCGGTCCGCCGCGCGCCCGACGCCGTCCGTCGCGAGATCGGGTACGTGCCGGCCACCATGCCCGATTGGCCAGGGCTTCGGGCGGGTGAGTTTCTCGAAGTCTTCGCCACGGCTTCCGGACTCCAGGGGGCCGCCGCCCGCGGTGCCGTGGATCGCGGGCTCGCCCTGGCCGGCCTCGCGGGCCGGGGAGGCACGGCGCTTGAGACATTGGCGGCCGCGCAGGCCAAGCTGCTCCTCGTGGCGCGGGCGCTGGTGCACGACCCGCGGGTGCTGCTGCTCGACGATCCCTTTGGCGGACTCGATCCGGCGGGGCGGATGCGGGTGGAACAGTTGATCGGCGACGCGCAACTGATGGGGCGGACGGTGCTGGCGGCGATCGACGCTGCCGACGTGCCCGGGTGTTTCACCGACCTCGTCGTCTTGCGGGAGGGGCGGCTGGTCGCTGCCGGAGAACATGACCGGCGGCACTTCGAGGCCGGTCGTCAGTGGGTCTGCCGGATCGTCAGCCCGGGGCACGCCGAAGCGGCCGCCCGCATGCTCGCGGCCGCCGCCGCCGACGCCCGGGCCATCGACGCTGACACGGTGGAGTGTCGGAGCGATCCGCGGCGTGCGACGCTCGCCGACCTCGTGGCCGCGGTCGTGCACGCGGGGCTTCCGGTGGAACAGGCGGGCTTTACCCCGCCGTGGCCGGCGCAGCTGATCGATTGACCGCTCGCGGCGAGAAGGCCCGGGTGGAAACCGGGCAGGAATGTGCACGCGAACCTGCGGCATCGTGCCGCAGGTCGCTTGGCGGGCCTGCGCCCGCTGGCATTCAACCCGGCCCTCCGGGCCGCGCGCTCACACAAAAAGCCCCCGGCGGGAGCCGGGGGACTCCGGGTGGCATCTCTTCCCGCGTGCCATGCGCTGTGGGTTTGAACCGGTGGATCGCAGGCCGTCATCCGGCATGGATGGTGGGGCGGTTTTCACGCCCGGAGTCCCCGGGTTGCCACCCGGGGCTTCTGGGACGGGTGACGCGACCGATTCCCCCTGCAATGGATCTGCAAAACAAAGTTCGCAACGGCGGGAATCCGCATTGCTTCACGTGCAGCCATCCGCATTCGCTGTGGGATTGCCACCCCGCGGAGCCATCCGTCACGCGGCTTCGGCCCAGGCGCGGCGGACCTCGGCGAGGCCCTCCACGCACAGGTCATACTCGTGCGCCAGCCGCTCGAGCAGCTTGCGTTCCTCGGCCGCATCGTCGGGCTCGAGCGTGCTGGCCAGCCAATAGGCGCGTTTTCCCGCCTCGCGGTAGCCGATCAGCGGCTCCGCGCGGCCGGGACGCTCGAACCGGCGCAGCGCCTCCGGGTAGAGACCGCTCCAGAAGAGCGTCGCGTCGCCGATGCGGCGGTATTCCTCCCGGGCGTCGTCGGCGGAGGCATGCCGCTGGGCCACCACCAGCATGGCGGTCACCTCGGGCGGCTCTTCACCGCCGACCCCGGGCAGCGTGGCGACCCGATCGAGCCGCAGGAACCGCACCAGCAGCAGGGAGACGTAGTCGACCAGCGGCGGATCGACGACGCCCAGCCGCGCGTGGAAGGCGTATTCGGTCAGGCCGCGGAAGAAGCGGTCGATGTCGGACGGGTCACGGGCGGAAAACATGGGTGGCCTCGCACGTACCTCGCACGCGGACTCCCTTTTCTACGCATGTTATACGGTTTGGTTTCGCCTGCCGGCCAGCGGGATCCAGGATCGTTCTGGCAACACGGCCGATTCTCCTGGCCGCCGGTGCCGCAGGCTGACACTCCGGCGTCAGCCGCAGGCGGCGGCCAGGTCGGCCACGAAGCGATCGACCTCCGCGAGCAGCGTGTCGCGGGGTTTGCCCGCCGACTCGGCGACGAGCCGCACCAGCGCCGAGCCGACGATCGCGCCGTCGGCCACCGCGGCCACCGCCTGCACCTGCTCGGGGGACGAGATGCCGAAGCCCACGAGGATCGGCACGTCGGTCTGCGTCTTCAGCCAGCGGACGCGATCGACGAGGCCGGTCGGGAGCTCGGTGCGGGCGCCCGTCACGCCCGCCACCGACACGCAGTACAGAAACCCGGTGGACTTCCGGGCGATCGCCGCGGCCCGATCCGGCGGCGTGGTCGGCGTCACCAAACGCACGAGCGCCAGCCCCGCCGCGCGGCAGGCCGCGTCGAGGTCGTCGCTCTCCTCCAGCGGGAGGTCCGGGACGACGAAGCCGGCGAGTCCGGCCGCCAGGGCGTCGGCCACGAAGCGGTCGATGCCACGGCGGAAGATCAGCGAGTAGCTGGCCATGGCCAGGATCGGCATCGCGCCGGCAGCCGTCGCCCGCCGCGCCGCGTCGAACACGCCCGCGAGCGTGAGCCCCTTGCCGAGGGCCCGGGTGTAGGAGGCTTGGATCACAGGTCCGTCGGCGATCGGGTCGCTGTAGGGCACGCCGAGCTCGCAGAGCCCTGCGCCCGAGCGGGCGAGCGCGGCGAGCACGGCCACCGTCGTGTCGAGGTCGGGGTCGCCGGCCGTCACGAAGGGGGCCAAGGCCTTGCGGCCGGCGGCGCGATGGGCGGCGAACATCGCCTCGATGCGGGCGATGCCCGTCGCGGGAGCGGTCGTGCTCATGCCCGCACCCCGCTGCCGTCGGCGGCCAGGCCGCGGAGCCGGGCGATCTCGGCGGCATCCTTGTCGCCGCGGCCCGACAGGCAGACGACGATGATCTCGCTCGGCGGCCGTGCCGCCGCCTCCCGCGCCGCCCAGGCCAGGGCGTGCGACGTTTCGAGCGCCGGCAGGACACCCTCGCGGCGGGCCACGAGATCAAAGGCGTCGAGCGCCTCGCCGTCGGTCACGCTCGTGTATTCCACGCGGCCCAGATCCCGCCAGTAGCTGTGCTCGGGACCGACCCCCGGATAGTCGAGGCCGGCCGAGACGGAGTGGACGTCGGCCGTCTGGCCATCCTGATCCTGGAGCACGTAGCTCAACGAGCCGTGGAGGATGCCGGGGCTGCCGTAGGACAGGCTGGCCGCGTGGTCGCCGGCCTGGCCCGAGCGGCCCCCCGCCTCGACGCCGACGAGGCGGACGTCGTGGTGATCGACGAACGGATAGAACATGCCGGCCGCGTTGCTGCCGCCGCCGACGCAGGCCACGACCGCGTCGGGGAGGCGGCCGAGCTGGCGGCGGCACTGGTCGACCGTCTCCCGGCCGATCACGCTCTGGAAGTCGCGGACGATCCGCGGGAAGGGGTGCGGGCCGACGACGGAACCGATGATGTAGTGGGTCGTCTCGACGGAGCCCATCCAGTCGCGCATCGCCTCGTTGATCGCGTCCCGGAGCGTGCGCGAGCCGCTTTCCACCGGCCGCACCTCCGCCCCCATGAACCGCATGTTGCGGACGTTGGGGGCCTGACGGCGGACGTCCTCCGCGCCCATGTAGACGACGCACTCCAGGCCGAAGCGGGCGCAGGCGGTGGCCGTGGCCACGCCATGCTGGCCGGCGCCGGTTTCGGCGATGATCCGCCGCTTGCCCATGCGGATCGCGAGCAGGGCCTGGCCGAGCGTGTTGTTGATCTTGTGGGCGCCGGTGTGGCTCAAGTCCTCGCGCTTGAAATAGATCTGCGCGCCGCCGGCGTGCTCCGTGAGCCGCTTCGCGAAGAGCAGGGGAGTGGGCCGGCCCACGAAGGCCGACAGCAGGCCGTCGAGCTCGGCATGGAACGCGGGGTCGGCCTGGGCCTCGGCGTAGGCCCGCTCCAGCTGGTCGAGCGCCGCCGAGAGCGTTTCGGGAACGTAGCGGCCCCCGTAGCGGCCAAACCGCCCGTAGGAGTCGGGCACGCTGGATACCAAAGCGGCGGACGGAGCGGCCATGCGGCGGGGACCTCGGGGCGGAACGCAGCGACTGTGTCGATTGTAGCCCGGCCCGGGACTGCTACCATCCGACCGTCGCCGTCGGGCGTTTCACGTCCTGCGGCGGCCCACCGTGCGGTGTCTCCATGCCCGAACTGCCCGAGGTCGAGACGATGTGCCGCGGCATCGCCGGCTGCGTCGGCCTGCGGATCGCTGCCGCCGCGCTGCCCCGCGGCCGGGTGCGGCCGATCGCCACCACGCCCCGCCCGGCCGTGCTGGCCAGGCGGCTCGCGGGGCGGACGATCGCCGGTGTCTTCCGCCGTGGCAAGCGGGTGGTGATGGAAGTGGCCGCGGCGGGAGATGCGCCCCTGTGGCTGGTGATCGAGCCGCGGATGACCGGGCTGATGCTCGTGACCGAACCGCCGTCGGCGGAGCACGTGCGGCTCGAACTCGCCCTCCATTCCGGCCAGGCCGCGGCCGCGGAGCGGCTGCTGTTCTGGGACCAGCGCGGCCTGGGGACGATCCGCCTGCTCGACGCCCGCGGTCTGGAGCGGTGCTGCGGCGCCGCGAAACTCGGTCCCGACGGCCTCGTCGTGACCGCGGACGACCTCGTCGCCCGGCTGGGCCGGTCGCGGCGGGCGGTGAAGGTGGCGCTGCTCGACCAGCGGGCCGTCGCCGGCATCGGCAACATCTACGCCGCCGAGATCCTGTTTCGCGCGGGCATCGACCCGCGGACCTCCTGCCGCCGCCTCGGCGGCGCGGCCTGGGAGCGGATCGCCGCGGGCACCCGCGCGATCCTGGCCGCAGCGGTGCGGCACGAGGGCTCGTCGATCGGCGACGAGACCTACCAGACCGCCACGGGCGCGCCGGGCCGATTTCAGCAGCGACACCGCGTCTACGGTCGCGAAGGTCGGCCGTGCTCCCGCTGCCGCACGCCGATCGTGCGGATCGTCCAGGCCCAGCGTTCGACCTTTTACTGCCCGCAGTGCCAGGGACGGCACCCAAAGCGCAGGCCTTGCCCTCGATGAACCAGCGTCGGGAAGCGGTCTCGTCACCGTTCCACAAAAAGCCCCCGGCGGAAGCCGGGGGGTTTGGTTCACGCGAACCCGCGGCATCGTGCCGCGGTTCGCTTGTCGGGCCTCCGCCCGCT
>CAZJHQ010000032.1:18760-37936 GCA_964545915.1 uncultured Candidatus Kuenenia sp.
CCGGCCCTCCGGGCCTGGCGCCGTCCACGAAAAGCCCCCGGCGGAAGCCGGGGGAGATGATTCACGCGAACCCGCGGCATCGTGCCGCGGTTCGCTTGTCGGGCCTCCGCCCGCTACCGGTCAACCCGGCCCTCCGGGCCTGGCGCCGTCCACGAAAAGCCCCCGGCGGAAGCCGGGGGACTCCGGGGGGTATGACTTCCCGGGTGCCATGCGATGCAGGTGTGAACCAGGAAACCTCCTGCCACCGTGCGGCATGGATGGCGGGGTGGTTTTCGTGCCCGGTGTCCCCGGGTTTCCACCCGGGGCTTCTTGGAACGGTGACGACGACGATTCCGGGTGCAAAGGGTCTGTAAACGGTAAACTTCTGGACATCCCCTCCAGCCGCACCGGAGCCTCATCCATGACCCCGCCCCGCCTGCCACTCTCCCGCCGCCGGCTGCTCGCCGGGGCCGCCGCTTGTGCCGGGAGTGCCGCGATCGGCGGCCTCCGCGCGGAGCAACCGCCGGCCGCCACCGCCGAGACGCTCGCCGGCCGCCTGCACGCGTCGCTCACGCCGGCCCAGCGGGAGAAGGTGTGCTTTCCGTGGGACTACCAGCACCCGAAGTTCGGCCTGCTGCGGACCCGCGTCGGTGCCAACTGGAACGCCACCGAGCCGACCCTGGCCGGCGACTTCTTCACCAAGGACCAGCGGCAGCTCGTCCGGGAGATCTTCGAGCAGCTCATCGAGCCCGACTGGCACGCGCGATTCGACAAGCAGATGGAAGACGACTGCGGCGGCTTCGGCCACGACCAGTCGGTCGCGCTGCTCGGCGAGCCGGGCAGCGGGAAGTTTCAGTTCCTGCTCAGCGGCCGCCACATGACGCTCCGCTGCGACGGCGACTCGGCCGAGCACGTCGCCTTCGGTGGCCCGATCTTCTACGGCCACGATGCCGGCGGCTTCAACGAGGGGGCGGATCACAAGGGCAACGTCTTTTGGCCGCAGGCGGTGGCGGCCAACAAGGTCTACGCCATGCTCGACGGCAAGCAGCGGGCGGCGGCGCTCGTCAGCCCGCTGCCCAAGGAAAACGCCATCGCGTTCCGCGCCGCGGGAACCGCGCCGGCGGGCATTGCGGTGACCGAGCTTGCGGCCGACCAGCGGGCGGAGTTGGACAAGGTGCTCGCCGTGCTGCTGGAGCCCTATCGCACCCGCGACCGCGACGAGGTCCGCGGCTGTCTCGCGAAGCAGGGCGGGCTCGACCGCTGCCGGCTGGCCTTCTACAAGGACGGCGACATCGGCGGCGATGGCGTGTGGGACAATTGGCGGCTGGAAGGCCCGGCCTTCGTCTGGCACTTCCGCGGCGCGCCGCACGTGCACGTGTGGGTGAACATCGCCGACACGCCCGACGTGCCCACCAACGCCTGACCCGCCGGCGCTCCTCATGACCGATTGCTGCATCATCGGCGGCGGGATCATCGGCCTGTCGATCGCCCGTGAGTTGGCCGGCCGCGGAGCGCGGGTGCGGGTGCTGGCTCGGGGCGGCCGCCGGGACACGGCTTCCTGGGCGGGGGTGGGCATCTTTCCGCCGGCGCCCGAGTTCGCCGGCTGCGGTCCCCACGCGGCGCTGACCGCCTGGAGCGATCGTCTGCATCGGCAATGGGCGGTCGACCTGCTGGCCGAGACGGGGATCGACAACGGCCTGCGGCAGTGCGGCGGCCTGTATGTCGCGACCGCCGCCGGCGTGGATCGGCTGCACGCCGCGGCCCGCGACTGGCGGGCCCGCGGAGCCGAGTGCCTGGAACTCGACGCCGGCGGCTTGGCCGCTCTCGAGCCGGCGCTCGCCGACGCCATCGTCCGCGGCGCGATCGCGGGGGGGATCCTGCTGCCCGCCGAGCAGTCGTTTCGCTCACCGCGGCACCTCGAGGCCCTCGAGGCTTCGTGCCGGCTGCGGGGCGCGGTCGTCACCCACGACGCGGAGGTGCGGGACGTGCTGCGGTCACGCGGCGGCGTCGAGGGCGTCGTGGCGGAGGTGGCGGGAACGGTCGAGACGGTGCGGGCGCGACACTTCGTGCTTGCGGCGGGCGCCTGGACGGGCACGCTCGGCGGGAAGTTCGGCCTGCGGATCGAGACGCGGCCGATCCGCGGGCAGATCCTGCTCTTCCAGCTTCCACGGCCCGTGCTGACGCGGATCGTGAATCTCGGGCTCCACTATCTCGTCCCGCGCGAGGACGGTTGCCTGCTCGTGGGCTCGACGCTCGAGGACGCGGGCTTCGTGCCCGAGACGACCGACGCGGCCATCGCCCGGCTCCGGACGATGGCTCATGACCTGCTCGGCGACGTGGCCCGCGTGGAGCCGACCCGCACGTGGGCCGGCCTGCGGCCGGGAACGGTGGACGGGCTGCCGACGATCGGCGCCGTGCCGGGGCTCGACAACGCCTTCGTGGCCGCCGGGCATTTTCGGGCCGGCCTGCACCAATCGACCGGCACCGCCGTGCTGATCGCGGATCTGATCCAGGGCAAGCGGCCGCTGGTCGATCCCGCCCCCTTCGCGGCCGATCGCCCGCCGGCGCCGCCGAGCGCCGACTCCGTCGCCGCGTACCTGGCCCGCGCGGCTGCGGAATCTGTCTGACGGGCGGACGCGGCGCCGGTCCGCGAGTCAACGCTTCTTCCTTGAACGTCGCGGGTGACGCTGGTCGGGGCTGCCCATGCCCTCTCGCCCGGACGTTCGCTGCGGGCATCCCTGCCCTTCGCTCACTCGGAGGTGGCGGCGCTCTCGCCCTCCGGGCTTCGCTGGCCACCTACGCCGGCTCCAGGGCATGGGGCAACCCCTCCCTGACCGTTGATGCCCAGGAGTGGCTCGTGCGGGAGGCTGAAGTGTGAGCCGTATCAGTCGGTCAGCAACCGCTGCTCGGGCCTGCCAGCGCCCATGCGGATCGGCGTGCTTCGCAGCGTGCGTTGACCGCGACCGTCAGGCGGCGGCCGGTGACAGCCGGCCGTGAATCGCCTCGATGTCAGCGGCAGACAGAGGGTCGTCGGGCCGGGCCGCCGCCACGACGCCCGCCAGCTCGGCCAGCCGGACCACTGCTGCCGGCGCTCCGGCGGCGATCTCGTGGACAACGCGGGCCGTCGCCTCCGCCACGCCGACCGGTCGGCCGGCGACCCGGGCAAGGATCGCTGCGACGAGGCCTCGCGTCTCGGCCGCCGTGAACGCCGGTAGCGCCACCCGGATGCGAACGGCCTGCTCGAGCCGCGTGTCGCGGGTCATGAGCGTGAACAGCCGCCCTTCGCCGGCAAGCACGAGGCAGGCCGATGGCTTCCGGTCGCGGCACCGCTGGAGGAGGCGGGCGAGGGTCGTCTCGTCGGCCAGGTGGGCGTCGTCGACGAGGACGATGTCCGGCAGCGTGGCGGCCTCCCCCCAGTGAGCCGCGTCGGCCCGCCCGACCGACCGGAGGGGGGCGATCGCCGCGGCGAGTTCGGCGAGCACCGTCGTCTTGCCGACACCGCCGGGCCCGCACAACAGCGCGATGCCCCCCGCCTGCTCGCAGCCGCAGGCGAGTTTCGCGACGGCCGCCCGCTGGGCGGCGGTGAGGTGGTCTGGTTCCAGTCCGCTCATGGCCCGATCTCCGTCTCGGCCCCGGCGCCTGCGAACGTCACCACCTCCCCGAGCGGTTCGATGCCGATCGCCTCCAATGCCGCTTCGATCGCCGCCGCAGCGCGGCGGTCGGCGCGGCGGACGAGGATCACGGCCTCGCAGCCGTAACTCGCGACGAGGAGGCGGGCGCGGCGGATCGGGCCGGGGGGGAACCAGACGCCGGCGTCCACCAGGACGATTCGCTTGTCGTGCGCCGGTCCCGCGGCTCCGGCTCCCGGCTCGGCCACGACGACGTCGCGGCCACGGGACCGGAGCACCCGGGCGAGCGCGGCGACGATCGTCGTCCGGCCCTCACTGCGTTCCGAGCCGGCGACCGCGATCACCTGGCGACCACGGCCGCGGGCCGCCTCGACACGGTCAGCGATGGCCTGCCACTGCGGCGCCGCCTCCGCGAGCAACCGCTCGATGAGAGGCGATGCATCGTCGAGGGAATCCCCCTTTCGATCGGCGCGGGGCGCGGAGGGCGGATCGACCTGCGCCACCGGGGCGGACGGTGGTGTCGGCGCCGCGCAGGGCGGTGCGGTGGCGGTCGTTTCGGTCGGCGGTGACGGCCGCGGCGGACAGGCCTGCCAGCGGTGCAGGAACGCCGCGTCGAGGGTGTCGAGGGTCATGGCGTGATCGACTCCCGCGCGGTCGCCGGCGGCTGAACGGCGAGCCGGTCCGGCCGCCGCTGACGCGCCAGCCGCTCCTGCTCGTGCCAGGTCGCGAGTGTCCAGGCGATCGCTGCGATCACCGTCAGGGTGGCGACCGACCGGGTGGGGAACGGCCGCCGCCGCCGGCCCGCGCCGGCCGGAATCACGGCCCGCGCCGGCGCAGCCCGGTCCGCGGCCGCGGCGGGGCCTTCCGCCGTGACCGGCGCGAGGTTCGGAATCCGCGCGATCGTCTCCATCGTCTCCCCCATTCGCCGTGAACCATCGACCCGCCCCGCGCGTCCGCTTGAGCGGCCGCGCGGTGGCCGGTGCAGCATGCGGCGCCGACGCGGACGCAGCCCGCAAGGCCATGACACTCTTCGCCATATGCCCCAAATCCCCAGTCGCCTATGATGCGTATCAAGCGGCTCCGGGCCGCGATTCATCCGCTTTCCCATCGCTTCCGGACCGTCGATGCCAGCCTCCACCCGTGCCGATCTCCTCCGTTCCATCCTCGCCGACCGGATCGCCATCCTCGACGGCGCCATGGGCACGATGGTGCACCAACTGGCCCTCGACGAGGCCGGCTTTCGCGGAGCCCGGTTCGCCGACCACCACCGCGACCTGAAGAACTGCATCGACGTCCTGACGCTCACGCAAGGGGACGCGATCCGCAACATCCACGCCGCCTACCTGGAGGCGGGCGCCGACATTGTCGAGACCAACACGTTCGGGGCGACGAGCGTGGCCCTGGCCGACTTCGGCCTCCAGCACCACACCCGGGAGATGAACCTCGTCGCCGCGTCGCTGGCCCGGGCGGCGGCCGACGCGGCCACGGCCAAGACGCCCGACCGGCCCCGCTTCGTGGCCGGGTCGATCGGCCCGACCAACAAGCAGCTCTCCATTTCCGGCAACGTGGCCGACCCCGGCCACCGAGACGTGACGTTCGACCAGATGGTGGCGGCCTACCGCGAGCAGATCGAGGCCCTCATCGACGGCGGCGTGGATCTCCTCCTGGCGGAGACGGCCTTCGACACGCTCGTCCTCAAGGCCTGCCTGCACGCGATCGAGCAGGTGTTCTCCGATCTCGGCCGCACGCTGCCGGTGATGGCCTCGTTCACGATCTTCGAAGGGGGCCGGACGCTCTCCGCCCAGACGGTCGAGGCCTGCTGGACGAGCATTTCCCACATCGACCTCCTGTCGGCGGGCATCAACTGCGCCCTCGGCCCCGAGAAGCTCCGAACCCACGTCGCCGACCTCTCCCGGATCACGCCGCGGCTGGTGAGCTGCTATCCCAATGCCGGTCTGCCCAACGCCCTCGGCGGTTTCGACGAGACGCCGGAGATGATGGCCTCCGTGCTCCGGGAGTTCGCCGAGTCCGGCTGGCTCAACATCGTGGGGGGCTGCTGCGGCACCACGCCGGCCCACATCGCGGCCATCGCCGACGTGATGCGGAACTACCCGCCGCGGCAGCCGGCGGCTCCGCCGCGGCGGAGCCGCTACTCCGGCCTGGAGATGCTGGAGATCCGCCCCGAGAGCAGCTTCACGATCGTCGGCGAGCGGACCAACGTGACCGGCTCCCGGGCCTTCGCCCGGCTCATCAAGGAGGAGCGATTCGAGGAGGCCCTCGGCGTCGCCCGCCAGCAGGTGGAGAACGGCGCCAACATCATCGACATCAACGTCGACGAGGGGATGCTCGACGGCGTCAAGGTGATGACGAAGTTTCTCACGCTCCTCTCCAGCGAGCCCGAGATCTCCCGCGTGCCGATCATGATCGACTCCTCGCGGTTCGAGGTCCTCGAGGCGGGGCTGAAGTGCATCCAGGGCAAGGGGATCGTCAACTCGATCAGCCTCAAGGAAGGGGAGGACAAGTTCCTCGAGCACGCGGCCATCGTCCGCAGCCACGGGGCGGCGGTCGTGGTCATGGCCTTCGACGAGGAGGGGCAGGCGACCGACGTCGACCGCCGGGTTTCGATCTGCAAGCGGGCCTACCGGCTGCTCACGGAGCGGGCCGGCTTCCCGCCCGAGGACATCATCTTCGACCCCAACATCCTCACCGTGGCCACGGGCATCGAGGAACACAACCGCTACGCGGTCAACTTCCTCGAGGCCACGCGGCAGATCAAGGAGGCGATGCCGGCGGTGAAGGTCTCGGGGGGCGTGAGCAACATCTCCTTCTCCTTCCGGGGCAACGAGGTCGTCCGCGAGGCGATGCACTCCTGCTTCCTGTACCACGCGATTCGCGCCGGCATGGAGATGGGGATCGTGAACGCCGGCCAGCTGGCCGTCTACGAGGAGATCGAGCCGGAGCTGAAGGAGCGGATCGAGGACGTGCTCTTTGACCGCCGGCCCGACGCCACCGAGCGGCTGGTGGAGTTCGCCGAGACGGTGAAGAAGCAGGACGGGGGCGGGGCGGCCCAGGCCGACGCCTGGCGGAGCCTCGACGTCGAGGCCCGGCTGGCGCACGCGTTGGTCAAGGGAATCGTGGACTTCATCGAAGAAGACGTGGAGGCCGCCCGGGCGTGCTACGACAAGAGCCTGGAGATCATCGAGGGCCCGCTGATGCGGGGCATGCAGACGGTCGGCGACCTGTTCGGCGAGGGAAAGATGTTCCTGCCGCAGGTCGTGAAGAGCGCCCGCGTCATGAAGAAGGCGGTGAACTACCTGCTGCCCCACATGGAGGCCGAGCGGCTGGCCGCGGGCACCACGCAGGCCAAGCGGGGCAAGGTGCTGATGGCCACCGTCAAGGGGGACGTCCACGACATCGGCAAGAACATCGTCGGCGTGGTGCTCGGCTGCAACAACTACGAGGTCGTCGACCTCGGGGTGATGGTGCCCTGCACGAAGATCATCGACGAGGCGGTCCGCAACGAGGTGGACATCGTCGGCCTCTCGGGCCTGATCACCCCGAGCCTCGACGAGATGGTGCAGGTCGCACAGGAGCTGGAGCACGCGGGGCTCAAGGTGCCGCTGTTGATCGGCGGGGCCACGACCTCGGCCCGGCACACGGCGGTCAAGATCGCCCCCAAGTACTCTGCCGCGGTGGTCCATGTGAACGACGCCTCGCGGGCCGCCGGCGTGGTGGACAAGCTCTTGAGTCCCACGCTCCGTGACGAGTTCGTGCGGTCCACCCGCGAGGCCCAGGCCCGGGATCTGGAGAACTTCAAGCGCCGCCAGGAGACGAAGCTCGTCTCCTACGCCGCGGCCTGCGCGAAGCGGTGGACCACCGACTGGGCCACGGCCCCGATCGACGTGCCGGAGTTCCTCGGGGTCCGCACGCTGGCGAAGATCCCGCTCGAAGAGCTGATTCCGTTCATCGACTGGTCCCCCTTCTTCCTGTCGTGGGAGCTGAAGGGCAAGCACCCGGCGATCTTTGCCGACCCCGTGGTCGGCGAGGAGGCGCGGAAGCTCCATGCGGACGCCCTGCGGATGCTCGACGAGATCGTCCGCACCGGCGGCCTGGAGGCCAAGGCGGCCTACGGGTTTTTTCCCGCGAATGCCGCGGGCGACGACGTCATTCTCTACACGGATGAATCACGGACGGCCGAGCGCGGCCGCGTGCACACGCTGCGGCAGCAGTGGGAGCGGCAGGGGCAGGACGTGTTCCACGCCCTGGCCGACTTCGTGGCCCCCGTGGAGAGCGGGCGGCCGGACTACCTCGGCGCCTTCGCCTGCACGGCGGGGCATGGCTGCGAGGAGTTGTGCCGGAAGTACGACCGCGACCACGACGACTACGGCTCGATCATGGCCAAGGCGGTGGCCGACCGGCTGGCGGAGGCCTGCGCCGAGTGGCTGCACGCCCGCGTCCGCCGCGAATGGGGCTTCGGCCGGCAGGAGAACCTCTCGCCCGAGGATCTGATCGAAGAGCGGTATCGTGGCATCCGTCCGGCTCCCGGGTATCCGGCCTGCCCGGACCACACCGAGAAGCGGTCGCTCTTCGCCTGGCTGGATGCGGGGGCGGGGGCGGGCATGACGCTCACGGAGAGTTGCGCGATGCTCCCGGCCGCGAGCGTCAGCGGGCTCTACTTCGCCCATCCGGAAAGCCGATACTTCGCGGTGGACCGGATCACCCGCGAGCAGGTCGAGGCCTACGCGGCCCGCAAGGGGATGCCGGTCGCCGAGGTGGAAAAATGGCTGGCGCCGAACCTCGGCTATGATCCGTGAGGGATCGCGGACTTGATCGTCCGCAAGCCCAACCCGGCGACGGGACGGCATGAGTTGCGTCGCTGGCGAAGGTCCGCCACGCTCCGCATCCTCGCGCCGATCCCGTCGCCTTGCCCGGGGGATGCAGGAACAGGTTCGCCATGCATCACGAATCTCGCTTTTCGGCTGCAGGGGAGGGGGACGACAAAAGGCGGCCGCGGACGCGGCGGGTCGTGCTCGACGGCGGCGCGGTCGAGGCGGCGCCGGCGGCCACGAGCCTGCAGGTGGAGCGTTTTCTCGACTACGTCCGCCACGAACGGGCGCTCGCCGCCAACACCCAGGCCGCCTACCGCCGCGACCTCCGTGACTTCAGTGGCTGGCTCGCCGGGCGGGCCGCCGCGGGCCTGTCTGTCCGCGATCTCGGCGACTACTTCGCCTGGCTGGCGAAAAAGGGACTCGCCCGGGCGAGCATCGCCCGCCAGGCGGCCACCCTGAAGACGTTCTATGCGTTCCTCCAGCTCGAGGGGGTGGTGGCGGAGAGCCCGGCGGAGCTGATCACGTCCGCGCGGCGGGATGACGCCATGCCGGGCACGCTTTCGCCCGAGCAGGTCGATCGGCTGCTGGCCGCCCCCGATGGCCGTTCGGCCGTCGGGGTCCGCGACCGGGCGCTGCTCGAACTGCTCTACGCCACCGGCTGCCGGGCCTCGGAGGTCTCGGCGATGCGGCTGGCCGACCTGCATCTCGCCGAGAGCTTCTGCACCTGTCGCGGCAAGGGGGACAAGGAGCGGGTCGTGCCGCTCGGCCGCCGGGCGGTGGCGGCGCTGCGGGCCTGGCTGGAAGGGCCACGCAAGGTGTTCGCCGCCCGGGCCGGTGCCGCCCCGTCGTGGGCGATCCTCTCGGCCCGCGGCAACCGGCTGTCGCGGATGCGGATCTGGGAGGTCGTGCGCGAGCATGCCGCCGCCGCCGGCATCCCGCCCGACATCGGCCCGCACACGCTGCGGCATAGCTTCGCCACGCACCTCGTGGCCGGCGGTGTGGACCTGCGGCACGTGCAGGAGATGCTCGGCCATGCCAGCATCGCCACGACCCAGCGGTACACGCACGTGGACGCCGGTCGCCTGAAGTCGATTCACACGAAGTTTCATCCCCGCGGCTGACGCCCCGCGGGGGCGGCAGTTTTCCGAGCGGCGGGTGTACGCACCGGCGGGGGGTGTGTGGGCAGCGTTGCGCCCGGCCGGGGGTTTTGGCGGGGAACGTGGCGCCCGGCCTGGGGGTTTGTGGGGAACGTTGCGTCCGGCCGGGGGGTTTGTGGAGCGGCCCAAGAAGCCCCGGGTGGAAACCCGGGGACACCGGGCCTGAAGGCCATCCCGTCATCCATGCCGCACGACGGCACGTCACTCCACGGTTCAAACCCGCGCTGCATGGCACGCAGGAAGAGGTGCCACCCGGAGTCCACCGGCTTCCGCCGGGGGCTTTTTGTGCACCGGGCGGCAAGAACCCCGGGAACACCTTGTGGGCGACCGGTGGGCGGCGTTCAGTTCGGCTTTTTCGGCGGCGTGAACTTGATCTTCTTGACCAACTCCACGATCGTGCCGTCGGGCTGTGGCATGCCCGACACGGCCGTGATCGCCTTGACGACGTTGATGTACTTCAGGCGGTAGTCGCAGTCGAGCTCGACCTCGGTGTTCTCGGCGCCGCCGGGGCCGGTGTTCACGCCCACGATGCCGATGATCTTCTGCCGCAGGGCCTCGAAGTCGCCAACCCCGCTGCCGTTCATCGAGATGCCGGCCAGCTCCCCGTCGGGGCCGGCCGTCATCTTCACCCGCACGATTACGGGCGGATCCTCCTGCGGCGCACCGGCGCTCGCCCCGAGCGGCATGCGGATGTCGAAGTCACCCTCGGGGATCACCGTCTTCAGCGTGAGCATGAAGAACGTGATCAACTGGAAGACGCAGTCGATCATCGGCGTCATGTCGATGGCAATCTTGTCGGGCAGCGGTTCTCGATCGGCCATGGCGGTGCACCTCCCCCGAACTTACTTGCGCTCGTCGTACTGGGCTCGCAGCACGAAGTTCTCGAAGCCTTTTTCCTGGCAGAGCTTGATCAGCTCCTGCACCTCGCCGGTCTTCACGCGGCCGTCGCCCCGGACGATCAACTTGGCGTCGGCGGGCTCCTTGCCGGCGTCTACGAGCACCCGCTTCTCCTGCTCCAGGAAGCCGCCCATGTCGGACACGCGAATCGCCTCGCCGTTGTAGATCACCTTCGTGACGCCGTCCTTGTCCGGCCACAGCTGCAGCGTGATCGGATCGTCGGCCGGTGCCTCCGCCGGCTTGGCGAGCTGACTCAAGGGCAGCTGCACGCGGTCGTCCTGGACGGCGTTCGAAAAGTTGAGGGTGAAGATGAAGAACGTGATCAACTGAAATGTCACGTCGATCATCGGCGTCATGTCGATGTCGGTCTTGGCCGGTCCGTCGCTCTGTCGTTTTGCCATGGTGGGTGGCTGCTCCGCTGCCCGAGAAATGCCGCGCCGCCGGCTACTTCTTGCCCATGTTCTGGAAGCGGGACATCAGCCGGCCGCTCTCGTCCTCGACTTCCATGTTGAACTTCTGCAGCCAGTTCTTGAGCAGGGCATAGCCGGCGATGGCCGGAATCGCGAGCCACAGTCCGATGAGCGTCGTCACGAGGGCCTGCGAGATGCCGACGGCGAGTTCCGAGGGCTTCGGGGCCGTGTCCGAGCCGGCGATCTTCATGAAGGCCGCCACCATGCCGTCCACGGTGCCGAGCAGGCCGAACATCGGGGCGAGGGCACCGACGAGCGAGACGTAACTGATCTTGTGCTCCAGTTTCATGGCCTCCTCGCCCTGGGCACCCTGCATCGCCTCCACGGCGGCGGCATAGCCTGACTGCAACTTGCCCATGCCCGCGGCGAGCACGCGGCCGAGGTACGAATCGCTTCCCTTGGCCAGTTCGAAGGCCTGTTGGTACTCCTTGTTTTCCAGATGCTGCTCGAACTGCTGGGAAAGATCTGGGGGCAGCAGCACGGTCTTGCGGAACTGCAGGAAGCACATCACCAGCAGGGCCACGAGCCCGAAGGAAAGGAGGAGAAAGACGATGATGTATTTGACGCCGAGGGCCTGGGCGAGAAACGCCAGGTAGCTCGTGCCTTCCTCTTCGGCAGACTCTTCGGCTGCCGCATCGTCATCCTGGGCGACCGCGGTGGCGGGTGCCAGGACGGTCGGGGCGATGGTCGCCGCCATCCACGGGCCGCAAGCCCCGACGACGAGCAGCACGCGGCCGAGCCAGCCACGCAGCACTGCCGCCGTCCACGGTCGAACCACCACGCCGCCCGCCAGCAGTCCCAGTTCCATCATCGTCTCCTCGGGAAAAAAGTTCCGTCGATCGTGTCGTGGTCGCCAGGGCGGCCCCGGGCGGTCAGAGTCCTTTGCCGCCCGCCAGTTTCCGTGCCCATGTGCTTTCGGGATAGGCCGACACCAACTCCTGTCGGGCCTCCTCCGCCCGCTGGGGATACTTGGCCTGATCCCAAAGCTGGGCCAGATTGTACAAGGCTTCGGCCCGCGTCTCGCCGACCGAATTGTAGACCAGGCTGACGGTCAGGTAGGCGATGATGGCGTCTTGGTTCTTGCCGATGGATCGCCACGCGTCGCCCAGGACGTTGTAGGCCTGGCCGAGAATCTCGCCATCGTCGGGGTCCGTCTCGCCGACGATCCGCTCGACGGCCGCCACCGCATCGGCTCCTTGGCCCTGGCGAGCGAGGCAGCGTGCTGCCCCCAGTTCAGCCCGCCGCTTTTGGGCAGTACTGGCGGTGTCCTTGGGATCAGTCGTAATCTTCCCGGCGGCGGCGAACTCCCGCACGGCCTCTTCATACTTCTTCTGGTCGTAGAACAGCGTGCCGCGGGCGGCGGCGGCCCGCACGCGATAGGCGGGGGCGCCACGGTCGAGCGGAGCAAGCGCGGCGGCCGCGTCGGCGAACTTGCCGCTGCGGGCGAGCAGTTTGGCCAGCAGTTCCTGCATCGGGAACACATGGTGGCTTTGGGGATGCTTGCCGAGATAGGCGCGAATGGCTTTTTCTCCGGCCGCCAGATTTTCGCCGCTGGCGGCCGCCTGGCCGCCGATCGCCGCGGCCTTCATGGCTTCGAATTCATCGACGATCAACTGCTCGGCTCCTTCCAACTCCGCGGGCTCGATCTTGGCGAGATCGTCGATCGCCTGGGCAGCCTGGCCGCGCATGATGGCCACCCGCGCGGCCTTGAGTGACTGCGGTTCGCCAGCGAATGTCACCTCGCGAATCCGCTCGATCGGCACCATCTGCTGCTCGCCACGGACATCGATCTCGACGCCCATCGGCGAGACGGCGATGATGTTGCCGGAGATGGCTGGGCCGGTGCCGAGAATCAGCCGCCCAGGAACCTCCGCGACGGCCTGCCCGGCGAGCCATGCGGCCAGCACTGCGGCCAAGATCGGGGCCTGGAGGATGGCTGCAGTCAAGTTCCGTGCGTGCATGGTGGAGGTGGGCCGAATGGCCCGATCGTGTCGCTGGTCGAAGATCATGTGCCGGCCGGTGGAGCGCCGGCCTTCGCCGCCGCCTCCTGGGCGTCGAGTTCCTCGAAGCCACGGGGCGGCAGGCCCTGAGCCTTCTGGATTTCTTTGAGCAGTTTTTCGAACCGCTTCTCGGTCGACTCGCCGCCGAGGGCCGGATACAGCTTGCGGGTGACCGCGATCGCCTTCGCGGCGTTGGCGAGCAGTTCGGCCTTCTTGTCGGCCTTCTTGCCGGGGAGTTGGGCCCGATCGAGCATGCACTTTGCGATGTTCAGCCGCGCCTCGTAGAACAATTCTTCGGCCTTACCGCCGCCGCCCACCTGCTTGGAAAGCTTGTTGGCGATGCCTCCCCAGCCCCAGATGACGGCCGCTCCGGCCTTGCGGCCCATGACCGCCTCCCGCAGCAGGCCGTCGGCCTTGGCCGGGTCGGCCGCGGCAGACTGGCCGCCGGCGACCTGAAGCAGTTCCGCGGCCTGAAACTGCGTGTCGAGGGAGTTCTGCCGCTTGGCGTCGGCGAGGATCCAGTCGATCTGCTCCTGGGCCTCGTCGTACTTGCCGCGGTCGCGGAAGATGCCGGCCATCCGCAGGCGGATCGAGGGCTCATATTTGGCGATCTCATCGCCCCCCTTCTTGAGCAGCGCGCCGTACACCTTCGCCGCCCCTTCGAGGTAGCCCTGCGCCTTGTCCTTCGGGACGACGGCGCCAGTGCCCTTGCCTGAGCCGAGCGACATGTACGTCGTCGCCACCCACATCTGCGATGCAATCCGTTCGTCGCGGGCGGCGAGTTTTTCGAGGAAGCTCTCGAAACCGGCCAGCACCTTGGCGGCCCGCTCGCGCACGCCGGGCTGGGCCGCCTCGGCCGCCAGGGCCTCGAGCTGCCCCTGCAGGTCGCGGCCCATCGACAGGTAGAGGGTGGTCAGCTTGGCCGGATCACCCGCCACCTTCTCCAGTTGCTCCATCGCCCGCTGGGCGTTCTCCAGTTGCTCGTTCTGGATGAAGTACCGCAGAGCGACTGTCAGCCCGCCCTCGGCGAGCGGCCCCTGTGCGAACTCGGTGTCGCCCGCCTGCACGACCTTCCACGGGCCGTAGCCCGGATTCTCGAGGATCTCGCCCGCGAGTTTCATGTCGCCCTCCTCGATCGCGATCTGCACCCGCGACAGGGCGGCGGCTACGGAAAACTTCGACGGCGCCGCACCCTGGGCCGCAGCGAGCCCCTCGTCGAGTGCGGCCTTCGCCTGGGCCTTCCAGCCGGCGATGGCCTGCTCGTCGGGCCTGAGGGCGTCTTCGAGCCGCCGCTTCTCCTGGACGTCCCGCCACAGGGCGACGCCCACGCGTTGGAGCAGTTCCGGACGCTTCGGTGAGTCGAGGGGCACCTTCTTGATCGCGGCCACGATCTGGTCGGGGTTTCTCGTCTCCATCGCGGCGCCGACGAGCGTCGCCAAGGCATCGCCCCCCTCGGCGTCGGACGGCCACTTTGCGGCCATGAACTCGGCCAGCGCGAACAGCCGCTGCTTGCCTTCCTTGGCCGTGGCCACGTCGGCGTCTTTTGCGATCTGCTGCAGGCTGGCCAGGGCGATCCGCGCGGCCTGCCGGCTGCCCATCGCGTCGGGGAACTTCTCAGCCAACATCCCTCCCAGATCGGCGGCTTCCCGGAACTTCTTCGCGTCATAGAGGAGGAAGGCGAGCACCGACCGGGCGGACGCGACGGCATTCACGTCCTGCTTGCCGTCGTCGGCCATCTTCAAGGCATCCTCGTAGGCCTTGATCGCCTCGTCGCGGGCGGTGGCCGCCTCGGCCGCGGCGTTGTTCGCCTTGAAGGCCTTCATCGCATCGACCTTCGTCCGCGCCTCCGCGACCGCGGTGGTGAACGTGACCTCCTCCTGCTCCTCCTTGGGAAGACTCTTGCCCAGCTTGGCGGCGAGTTCCCGGGCGTCCTGCGCGTAGTCCTTGTTCGCCAGCGCGACCTCGGCCGCGAGCTTCTTCGCATCGCGCTGCAGCAGGCCCTTCTTGGCCTTCTCGTTGGCGGGCAGCGATTCGGCCCTGGCGTCGAGCAGCATGGCGGCGCGGTACTTCGTCGCCAGCCAGTCGGCATCGAGCTGCTTCACCCCCTTGGGCTGGTTGAGAATGAACTTCAGGGCCGCGTCGTCGAGCCGGTCGTATTTCTTGTCGGCCAGCCAGCATTCGAGGGCCACGGCCAGGGCCTTGGCCCGCAGCGAGACGATCAGCGGCTGCGGGTTATCGACATCGATGATCGTGGTCAGTGTCGCCACCGCCTGGTCGCGCTTGCCGAGGATGGAGTAATTGCGGCCCTCGTAATACCGGGCGAACAGCCCGGCCCCCTTGTTCGCATACTTGTCGGCCAGTTCCTTGTGCCGCTTCGTGGATTCCTCCAGCGCGGCCTGCCACTCCGGCGAATTTGGCTCGAATGCCTTGGACTTCTCGAAGTGTGTCTCGGCCACCATGAGCCGCGTCTGAATGAGCTTCGCACGCAGGGCATCCTGCTCCTCCTCGAGCCGCTCGAGCTGTTTGTCGACTGCGGCTGAGCGCCGCGGCGGCTTGGGATTGGGCCTCGGCCGGCTGGGCCTCTTATCACCCTCCTTGGGCTGCTCCCCCTTGTCGGCCGCCAGCGCTGCAATCTCCGCGTCCACGGCCCGGAGCGACTTGAGCACGGCGTCTTCCGCGTTGGTCGGCGTGTCGATCGGCTGACCTGGCGCGACGGTCGCCTGCAGGGCCTTGATGGCGTTGTCGAAAAACACGACCGCTTCCGCCCGCAGGGCATTGGCGTTCTCGCCCGGCCGCTTGGCCTGCTCCACTTTCGCCCGGCCGCGCTGGATCAGCAGGTTGCCCTTCTGGCTGAAGGCGTCGATCGCCCGCCGCCCCTCCGGACCCGTGGTAAGAAAGCGGTCGATCTCCTTCTCGGCTTCGTCGAGAATCGCCCCCCGCTTCCTGCTGTCGGACTCGTTCTTGGTCGAGGCCACGAGCGCCGTCGCCCGACGAAACGGCACCTCTTGCTTCAGCTCGGCGGCTGCCTGGGGATCGGCGCTGACCCGCTCGAGGACCCAGAGCGTGACATCCGGCATGTCGGATTCCAGGAGCCGGTCGAGCAGGGCGGCGGTGGCGGCATCGCGGGCCGTCATCTCCTCGGCCGCAGCAGCCGGAGACAGGCAGGAGATGCAGACGAGACCCACGAGCACCGGGATCGCGCCGCGAACGGTCCCCGATGTGTCTGGCGGCCAGGCGCAGTGTTTCATGAGTGACGCGGCGGGCGGGCCGAGGCTCTGTTCGGAGGGTGACGGAAGCGGCGGGCCGGAAGACTTGGAAAGTTCATTGTGCGAATGCCCAGTCAGTCCGTCAAACCGCTGCCCGCGGAGCGGCCGGGCATCGGATCACCGCCGCGGCGTCGGAACCGGGTTTGGAGTCTTCAAGACGCCCATGCGATCGGCGGCCTCCAGGAGCGCGGTGCCGTATGGAGTGACGTCGCCGCGGGCCCGCCAGGCGGCGGCGAGGGCCGCGGCGGCCTGGGACGCCGCTCCCCGGGGCCCCGCATGGGGCGACGCCGTGGCGAGCTCGCCGACGGCAACGGCGAGCAGCAGTTCACAGTCGCGAGCCGGCGGCAGCGGCCCCGTTGTGACCGCCCGCAGCGGGAGCACGGCGGTGGACGTGCGTTCGCCATCGCCGTTCACCGGGCGGCAGGTGAGCGTCGCCCTCACCGCCGCATCCTTCAGCGCCAGCGGCACCAGTTCGTAGACGACCCGGGTCACCTCCCCGGCATGCAGGTCGGTGGCCGGCGGATCGCCTCCGGCCAGGGATTCCATCGCCGACTGACGGTGGCCGACGAGGCGGTAGGCGGCGACTGCCTGCGGATCGAAGGCCATCTGGAGCCGGCACTGCCGGGCCGTGAGCGTGGGCATGGCGAACACCTGTTCGAGCACCGCGCGGCGGATCGCGACGGTGTCGGCCGGCGTGCGGCCGAAGCCCGGCTCGAGCGGCTCGCGCACCGTCGGCTCCGTCGGATCGACGAGCACGAACCGCACCGCCGCACGCCGGCCGGCCTCGGGACCGTCGGCTGCCAGGGCCTCGCGCCAGGCCGACAGGACCGCGCGGCCCGCGCGGCCCGCGCCGCGGGCCCGATCGACCGACTCGGAGTTCGCGACGACGATCAGCGGTCGTGCCGGACCGCGTGCCGCCTCCTGGGCCGCAAACCGCATGGTGGCGTCGAACTCGCTGGCGTCGTCAACCGGCTCGAGTTCGAGAGCGGTGGAGAGTCGGCGGAGGCCCGCGGCGTCGAGGCGGTTGCCCGCCAGCCGTGGCTCCCGGCCGCCGACCACCACGGTGATCCGATCCGCGTCGCGCATCTGATCCGCGACGGCCGCGACCGCCCGGCAGACTCGCCCCCACAGGAGCGGCTCGCTCCCGGTGTGTCGATCCAGCACCAGTATGGCGTCCACGGCCGACGTGCCGTCGCGGGCCAGAGGGGGGGCCGTGACGCACACCTCGACGAGCCGCGACTCGGGCCGGCCGCGGAGCGAGCGCACCGCATGGATCATGACCTCCGGTTCCGGGGCGGCCGATCGCGGTGGCGGCGCCGGCAGCGCCGCCAGGATCTCCTCCGTTCGCAGGTTCCCGGCGAAACCGGGCCGCGGTTTCCGCCCCGTGGAAGCGACGAGAGCCTCGAAGGCATCGGTCCGGATCGACAGCGGTGGGCGGTCGACCTGCAGGGCAGTGGCCGCTCGCGGATCGACGAACGGCGCCTCGCCATGGGTCATCTCGAAGGCCATGTCGAAGCCGGCGACACGCGGCACGCTGCGCCGCGACTCGGCGCTGGGGAGCGGCACGGTCCTCATCGCCGTGCCGGCGGGCAACGCACCGGCGGCGGAGCCGACCGCCGCGCCACGGACCACGGGCCGGGCCGGGATGAATTGATCCGGTTCGGCGACGGCAAACGCGTCATCGTCGGCCACGATCGGGACGGGGGAGACGGCCAGCGTGTCGGCCGGCTCCTGCGACGGAGCCGATTCATGAGCCGCCATGCCGACCGCGGGCTCCCGCGGCGCGGGCCCGGGGGGGGGCGGCAGCGGGGCCAGCACGAGCGCCGGCTGCGGCGCTGCAGGCTCCCCCCACCGCGCGAACTCGAAGCCTGTCAGGACGAGACCGCCGACGGCGGCGAGCAAGACCGCGACAGCGGCCCCGGATTGCGCGACGGCCAGGGACCAGCGGCCCAGACGTCCGCGCTGCCGCGGGGCCGCGGAGGTCCCCGCAGGCCGCAGACTCCCGGCCGCCCGGTCGAGATCGATGCCACGCCCCGCAGCCGGCGTGAAGACCGCCCCTCTGACCCGGTCCGACAGGCCATCGGGCAGGGCGACGCGGCCGAGGAGTCGGTCGATGGCGGCGTCGTCGAACAGGGTCTCGGGCACGACGCGATCCGCGAGCCCCGGGGGCAGGGGCACGTTCCGCAAGGCGTCGTCGATCTGCCGATCGTCAGCCATGATTCAATGCCCTGCCGTTGTCGCGCTGGAACGCAGCCTGGCCGTGGGATGCGAGCAGATACTCCCGCAGCCGGCCGCGGGCGCGACTGACGCGGGACAGGACCGTGCCGAGCGGGATGCCCTGGAGATCGGCCGCCTCCTGGTGGGTGAGCTCACCCACGACGACCAGGAGCAGCGTCTCCCGCAGTTCCTCCGGGAGTCGGGCGAGCGCGCCCTGCATGGCACCGGAGAGCTCGTCGCCGAACGGGTCGGTCGGCGGGGCCTCGGGATGGGCAAAGTCCGCAGGGGCCGACGTCTCGCGGCGCTCCCGCCGCCGCCAATGGTCCGCCACGCGGCGTCGCAGGATCGCCAACAGCCAGGTCCGTTCGCTGCGGGTGCGGTCATACAGGTCGCGACTCGTCCACGCCGAGCGGAACGTGTCCTGCACGATGTCTTCCGCCTCGTGCGTGTCGCCGACGAGCCGATAGGCCACGCGGTACAAGACGGCGACATGCTCACCCAGCCAGGTTTCAAACTGCTCAATGTGCGGGGATGATCGCGGCATGGAACGTCGCCGGGAGCCCGGGCGGATGCCCGCGTGGCCCGCCGCAGGAACGTTCGGCGTCTCGGGCCGAAACTATTCCCCCGGGCATCGGACCGACGCTGGGGAGCCCGCTAGCAGTTTATGGAACTAAGTTTGCCCGAGCAGGATGCGATGGCCATCGACCCAGGAAACCCTCGGCGTTTCCTGCG
>CAZJHQ010000033.1:0-36628 GCA_964545915.1 uncultured Candidatus Kuenenia sp.
GCAGATCGTCGCTGCCGTTGCCGCAGATGATCCAGTCGGGATCGACGCCGAGCACGTCCCCGGCCCGCCGGCGGAACGCCGTGGCCACCGGATCGGGATACTTGGCGAGCGTGCGGCCCGCCGCGGCCGCGGCGACGGCCCGCGCCACGGCGGAGGACGGCGGGTAGGGATTCTCGTTGGTGTTGAGCTTGATCCAGTCGCCCCCCTGCGGCTGCTCGCCGGGAACGTAGCCCGCCAGGGCCGCGATGTCGGGGCGGACGAGGCTGGCGGTGGTGGTCGTGGCGCGGGTGTGGTTCATGATTCGGGCGGCGGGCATGACGAAGTGGGGGCCGTTGTCAGCCCAAGCCGGCTTGGGGGCGGCAAAAGTCTCCTCGCTGCGGCCGCGGCGGCCGCACGCTCGTCGAGCGTTCGCCGACCCCCGTGCCTCCCGCACTCGGGTGGCCTGGCAGAACGCTCGCGCCCGGAGTCGGCAGAAGAGTCTACCTCACGCGGCACCGCTCGCGTCGGTGCGATGCCATGCAGGCCCCGCACGACCGTTACAACCGGGCCTCGACGCTCCGCCGGTGGGCCGTGAGCCCTTCGGTGTCGGCGAGGATGCGGATGTCGTCGGCGATCGCAGCCAGGTCGGACTGGGCGAGATGGATCACGCTGCCGCCGCGGAGGAACTCGTTGGCCGACAGGCCGGCGGCGAACCGTGCCGTGCCGCCGGTCGGCAGCACGTGCGACGGCCCGGCCGCGTAGTCACCGGCCGCCACCGGGCTCCACGGCCCGAGAAACGCCGCGCCGGCGTGGCGAATGGAGGCCAGCGTGGCCTCGGGGTCGCGGGTGTCGATCGACAGGTGCTCGGCCGCGAGCTCGTCGGCGAGCGCGGCTGATTCCGCATCGCTCGTCGTGACCACGATGCCGCCGAACCGGGCGAGGCTGTCGCGGGTCAGGTCGCCGCGCTCGAGGTCGGCCACCCGCCGCTCCAGGGCCGCGGCCACGGCGTCGGCGAGCGGCCGGCTGGCCGTGAGGAGGATCGCCGAGCCGGGGGAATGCTCCGCCTGGGCGAGCATGTCGGCGGCGATGCATTCGGGATTCCCGGCGTCGTCGGCCACGATCACGATCTCGCTCGGGCCCGCGATCGCGTCGATCGACACGTCGCCGTACACATGCTCCTTGGCCAGGGCGACGAACAGGTTGCCGGGGCCGACGATCTTGTCCACCCGCGGCAGGCCCGCGACGCCATACGCCATCGCCGCCACGGCCTGGGCTCCGCCCGCCCGCACGACGGTGCTCACACCCAGCTCGTGACAGGTCGCGAGCACGTGCGGATTCTCGGCGCCGTACTTCGTCGGCGGCGCCACGACGACGATCTCGGGCACGCCCGCCACGCGGGCCGGCACGACCGTCATGAGCAGCGTCGAGGGATAGGCGGCCGCCCCGCCCGGCACGCACACACCCACGCGGTCGAGCGGCAGGTAGCGCTGCCGCAGGCTCCCGCCCCCCGCCAGCGGCACGCTCACGTCGCGGGAGAGCAAGGCCCGCTGAAACCGCTCCACGCGGTCCGCGATCCGCCGCACGGCGTCGAGAAAGCCGCGGTCGACCGCCGCATGGGCGGCCGCCAGGGCTGCCGGTGGCACGAACAGCGTCTCACGGGTCACGGCGGCGCCGTCGATCCGCCGCGTGTAGTCGAGCAGGGCGTCGATTCCCTGCGTGCGGACATCCGCGCAGATCCGCTCCACGACCTGGCGGGGCGAGAGCGGCTCTCCGAACACGTCGATCGTCCGCTGCCGGCCGGCGGGACTGACGACGTCTCCCTGCGACACGAGCTTGCCGCGGAGCGCCTCGAGCCGCGCGCGGCCATCCGCGGCGGCGAGGTCAATGCGTTCACAGAGCGGCGGCGGATTGGCGGTCATCGCCCCAAGAATACCGCGGCGGCGTCCGCTGACGAGCCGCACCAGGCAACACCTGCCGAGAAGGGAACGAAATGGGCCAACCGGCAGGGCGGCGACAGGGTCGGCGTGAGGATCACGAGCGTGTCAGCGAGTGAACTCATGCCGCCCGGGAGCCGGCACACCGTCGAGGGCCAGCGCCCCGAGTCGGCCGTCGAACCGCTGCGACCAGCGGTCGGCGAGCGTCGCCACGACGCGGCCGGCCCCATCCGCCCCCTCGGCCTGGGCGGCGATCTCCCGCAGGATCGCGGCGCCACGCACCGCGAACGGTGGCGGCCCGCCGGCCGGACGGTCGCCGAAGACCGGATCGGCCGCGACGGCGAGCCCGGCCGCCGGCGGGGCCGGCACTGCCGCGAGGCGACCGTCGATGGCCACAGCGCGGCCGATCGCCGCGTCAGCCTGGTCCTGGCGGTCGAGCGCCACGAGCACGAGCGACTGCCGCAACTGGATGTCGGGCTGGTCCTGAGCGATGGCTGCGGCCCGGCGATACGCGTCGAGCGCGGCCGTCAGCCGCACCGGATCACCGTGCGCCCCCCGCAGATGCCGGTCGCCCACGGCCACGAGCCGCGCCGCCCGGAGCCGCGCGGTGCCCGTACTGGCGCGAACCAACGCGGGCCGACCCGATGGCTGCGGCGCGGCGGCGATCACCGGCCGCGACGCAGACGACGAGCGCGCGACGAGCGCCCCGGCGTTCGCGTTGGCCGTCGCGGCGCCGAGGCCGAGAAAGGGAAACACGCCGGCCGGGCCGAATTGCGGCCCACATCCCGCCGGCAGCACCGTGCCGAACGGATAGCCGTACCAGCCGTACCCACCAGGCACCCATGCGGCCGGATAGCCCCAGCCGCCATAGACCGGATAGGGCACGAGCGATCCGGAGAAGAACGTCGCGTTGCCGCCCGATACGGAAAGAGAGACGGCGTCCACGCATCCCCACGTCGTCGCGCCATACCAGGGCAAGCATCCCCAACCCCAAGTCCGATAGCCCCACGGCCTGCATCCCCAGCCCCAACTCGGGCCGCACCAGTTCCACTGCGGCGCGCACCAGCCGCCCCAGCGCGGACCACACCAGCCGCCCCAGCCCCAGCGGGTCACCGCGGTGCTATAGCCGGCGGCGTAGCCGACGTTGCCGTAGGCGAAGGTCGGCGCGACGTAAGGGCCACGACACCAGAATCGGCCGGCCCGGGCCTCGGCCGAGAAGCCGGCGGCCAGCAGGGCCACGACGAACGCGACGGCAAACCGGAACCTTCTCATCGAGAAAGATCTCCAGGGCACTCGATCCGCGACGCCGTGGATTGTATGGGATCGGGCCGCCGGCCAGCCACTTTTGGGTTTCCTGTGCCTTCATTCGGCATGGATGGCGGGGTGGTTTTCATGCCCGGAGTCCCCGGGTTTCCACCCGGGGCTTCTTGGGACTCGCGCGATAGACCCACAAAAAGCCCCGGGCGGGAGCCCGGGGACTCCGGGTTGCATGCCTTCCCGGGTGCCATGCGATCTGGGTTTGCACCGGGAAATTGCCCACCGTCATTCGGCATGGATGGCGGGGTGGTTTTCATGCCCGGAGTCCCCGGGTTTCCACCCGGGGGTTCTTGGACGGGTGATGAGATCGATTCCCAATTCACAGGACCTGCAAAACAACGTTTGCAACCGGATTCCTGCAGCGGCGACGCTCTGTCGAGCCACTCAGTGCACCATCAAAAGGCGCCAGCACCGCTGTCACGGGCGGCGACCGGTGGTACGCTCCGCGTCACGGACTCGCACTTTCCGGAATCTGGTGATGGCCCGCGCCACTGGCGTGCAACTCGGAATCAGCCTCGGCCTGCCGCGGCCGCTTGCGGCCCGGCTGGGGAATCTGCGCACGCCCGAGCGGATCCAGGACTTCGTCAACGCGATCCCCTGGAACCACGAGCACGACGGCCCCACGGCCCGCTCCGTCGTAGAAACGCTGCGGGCCGGGAACGCCCATTGCGTCGAGGCGGCGTTCGTCGCCGCCTGTGGCCTCTGGCTGGCAGGGGAGCCGCCGCTGCTCATGGACCTGGGCGCGGCCCGGGGCGACGTCGATCACGTGATCGCCCTGTTTCGCCGCGGCGGCTACTGGGGTGCGATCTCGAAGAGCAACAGCCCATTCCTCCGGCACCGGGACCCGATTTATCGCACGTTGCGGGAACTGGCGCTTTCCTTCTTTCCGCAATACGTGAAGCGACGCCGCAAGACGCTCCGCAGCTACTCCGTCGCTGTCGATCTGCGGCGCTACGATCCGTCGCTCTGGGTGACCCATCCGGGGTTTTGCCACGAGATCGTCGACGCGCTGACCGGCTCGCGCCACTTCCCGATCCTGCCGCCAGGAGCGTCACACCGGTTGCGGCCCATCGACGAGATCGAGGCCCGCAGCAACCTGCTCAAGGAATATCCCTGACAGCCCGCCAGGCGCGAACGTGCGCTGCGTCAGGCCGGGATGGTTTGCATCCCCGGAGTCCCCCGGCTCCCGCCGGGGGCTTTTTGTGATGCCAGCGCGGCAGGAAGCCCCGGGTGGAAACCCGGGGACTCCGGGCACGAAAACCACCCCGCCATCAATGCCGCAAACGTCACACGCGATTCGTCGGTGATGTCCATGGGCATGGCACGCGGGAAGGCGTTCAACCCGGAGTCCCCGGGCTCCCGCCCGGGGCTTGTTGGACGACACACGAGCCACGCCCATATGAATCTCAGGCGTCGTCCGCCTGGCCCAGCAGCTTTCGCACCGCCGTGAACGCCACCTCGCCAAACTGCCGTGGCGGGATGCTCCACAGGCGGGGATTGGGGGTCTCGACGGCGACGGCCGCCGCGTAGCCGATCTCCCGCAGCCGGCGAATCAGGTCGTCGCAGGGAGAACTGCCCTCGCCCGGCAGGATCCGGTCGGCGTCGGCGGCCATCTCGCGCGGCACGTCGGCGATATCCGACAACTGCACGTGGGCGAGGTTGTCTCGGGACAGCAGCCAGAGGTCGAGCGGCTTGCTCGGTCCCACGGTCCAATGGAACCAGTCGAGGCACACGCCGAGGGCCGGTGAGCCGACGTCCTCGACCACCGCCACCGCCGACTGCAGGTTGTTGGGGAAGCTGGCCCGGGCGTCGAACTCGAGCGCCAACCGGATGCCGACGTCGGCCGCCCGCTTCGCGGCCTCGACGAGACTGGCCGAGAGGCGGCCGAGATCTTCCGGCGACAGGGGGCCGAAGGCGTCGCCAGCAACCACGAGCACCGGGATGCCGAGATCACGACACAGCGCGAGCCGGGCTTCGAAGTGCCGCCAGTGCTCCCGACGGGCGTCGCCCTGGCTCGTGAGCAGGCCCCCCTGAAAGGACGCGGCCACCGCCGTGATGCCGTGGGCGGCGAGCCGATCCGCGAGGGCAGCGACGCCCTGCTCCGCCACGAACGCGTCGGCATGGCCGAGCCACAGGTCGATCGCGTCCACGTGGCCCGCGGCGTAGTCCTCCAGGATCGTCGCCACAGGCGCCTGCAGGCTCGAGACGGTGGCCAGGGCGGGCTTCATGACAGTTTGTCGCGGAGCAGGTCCACGACCTCGTCGATCGCCACCCGCTGCTGCACGAGCGAATCGCGGTCGCGGAGGGTCACCGTCCGGTCGGCGAGCGACTGGCCGTCGACCGTCAGGCACCAGGGCGTGCCCGCCTCGTCCTGCCGGGCGTAGCGCCGGCCCACGGAGCCCTTCTCGTCGTACTGGCAGGCCATGTGCGGCTTGAGGGCCCGGTAGAGATCGATCGCCACCTCTTGCATCCCGTCCTTCTTCACCAGCGGCAGGATCGCCGCCTTAATGGGCGCGAGCCGCGGATGGAGCTTGAGCACGGTGCGGCTCCGCGGCTTGCCGTCCTCGTCGGGCACCTCGTCCTCGTGGTAGGCGTCGCAGAGGAAGGCGAGCGTGGCCCGGTCCGCGCCGGCCGACGGCTCGATCACGTGCGGCACGAACCGCTCCCGAGTGATGTCGTCGAAGTAGGAGAGATCCTTGCCGCTCCCCTTGTGCCGCGGCTTGCCGTCCGGGCCGGTCTCCACGACCAGTTCGCCGTCCTTGCGGACGAGCTTGCCCTCCATGTGGCTGCGGAGGTCGAAGTCGCCGCGATGGGCGATGCCCTCGAGCTCGCCGAACTCGCCGGCGGCGAGAAACGGAAACGCGTACTCGATGTCGGCCGTGCCCACGGAGTAGTGCGAGAGCTCGTCGGCGGCGTGCTCGCGAAGCTGCAGCCTGCCCGCCGTGAGCCCGAGGTCGAGGTACCACTTCCAGCGGCGATCCCGCCAGTAGCGATACCAGGCCGCCGAGTCGGCCGGCTTGCAGAAAAACTCGATCTCCATCTGCTCGAACTCCCGCGAGCGGAACGTGAAGTTCCGCGGCGTGATCTCGTTGCGGAAGCTCTTGCCCACCTGGGCGATCCCGAACGGCACGCGAACCCGCGATGTGTCGAGCACGTTCTTGAAGTTGACGAAGATCCCCTGGGCCGTCTCGGGACGGAGGAAGGCGCGATCCTCGTCGTCCCCCGCCAGGGCCCCGATCCGCGTCTCGAACATGAGGTTGAACTCCCGGGGCTCGGTGAGCGAGCCGGGGGCGGCGGCGTCGGGGCCGAGCGTGTCGGCCAGGGTGGCGGAACCGGCCGCGATCGCCTGCTGGAGCGACTCCAGGCCCCCGCCCCACTCGATCTCGTCCACCTGCTTGGCACGCAGCCCGAAGAACTTCTGAGCCCGGGCCACGGTCGCGGGGGCCGCCTCGTCCCCCGAGGCGTCGGTGGTCACGAACACCTTCTTGCCGCGGTGGGCCGCCCAGCGGCCGTGGAGGTGGTCGTAGCGGTAGCGGCGCTTCGACTCCCGGCAGTCGATCATCCAGTCGTGAAACAGGTCGAAGTGGCCGGAGCACTTCCAGACCTGCGGGTGCATGATGATCGTGCAGTCGAGGCCGGTCATCTCGTAGGGCGACGGGGCGCCGGTGAGCGTGGCGAGTTCGTCGTGGCCGGCGACCATGTCGTGCCACCAGGCGTCCTTGAGGTTCCGCTTCAGGGCCACGCCCAGGGGGCCGTAGTCCCAGAAGCCGTTCAAGCCGCCGTAGATCTCGCTCGACTGAAAGATGAAGCCACGCCGCTTGGCGAGGGACACGATCCGGTCCATCCGCGACTGGTCGTTCTGGTTCTGCATGATGACTCTCGAAAAGGTGCCAGCCACCACGTCTGGCGAATCCGGGGCGGTCGGTACCTTACCCAGATTCGGCGTTCGGCACCATTTCAGTCAGCCAGCCGCTGGCCACGTCGAGCCGCGGGACGACCGGGAGCGTGTCGAGCGCCGCGCAGCGGGGCAGATCGGCTTCCATGCCCAGGGCGACGAGGTTCGCCCCGCCCGGCGCCCGGCGGAACTCCGCCGCCAGCGCGGCCCTGGGATCGGCCGCGGCGGCCACGCCGCGAAACGCTGCGAGCGCGGCACCCGCGGGGGCGTCGAGCTCGTCCGCCGGGGCGTCGCGGAGCGCCGCGTCGAGGATCGCCCCGGCGGCGAGCACGTCCTCGGCCGTCACTGCACCGTCGGTGCCGGCACAGACGAGGTGCACGGCGCCGCAGTCCGCCGCCACCGCGAGCTGCCGCACGGCGGCCGCCACGGCCGACCGGTTGACGATCGCCCCGACCACGATCTCCCGCGCGGCTCGGCAGGCCGCCAGCGCCGCCGTGCCGTTGGTCGTCGTGATCACGATCGTGCGGCCGACGACGCGGTCGCGGGCATACTCGGCCGGCGAGTTGCCCAGATCGAAGCCGGCGATCCGCACGCCCCCGCGCTCGCCCCCGAGGACGGCGCCTGGGCCGAGGTCCGCGGCGTAGGCCCGTGCCGCCGCAATATCGGCCATGGGCCGCACCCGCAACGCCCCGTTGGCGAGGGCCGTGATGATCGTCGTCGAGGCCCGGAGGACGTCGATCACCACCGCAATCCCTCCCGCGACCGCCCCCTCCGGCATACGATGAAAGAGTTCGTGACAATGCCACCGCATGGCCGAAGTCCGGGAGTGACCGCGTGATCGCCGAATCGACCGCCACCATAGGCCAGCCGGCCGCCGCGCTCAACGCGGTCGACAAGAGCGGGGCGAAGGTCCGCGGCATGTTCGCCGAGATCGCGCCGCGGTACGACCTCGTCAACCGCATGCTCTCGGGCGGGATCGATGTCTGGTGGCGGCACGTCACCGTCCGCCGGGCCCCGCCGCCACCGGCCGGGGCGATTCTCGACGTCTGCACCGGCACGGGCGACCTGGCTCTCGCCTACGCCCGCGCGGCCACGCCGGGAGTGCGGATCGTCGCCAGCGACTTCTGCCGGCCGATGCTCGACCGCGGCGTGGAGAAGGCCCGCGTTGCCGGCAAAAGCGTGGAGTGGATCGAGGCCGACGCCCAGGCCCTCCCCTTCCCCGACGCGGAGTTCGACCTCGTGACGGTGGCCTTCGGCCTGCGGAACATCGCCGACACCGCCCGCGGGCTCGCCGAAATGGGCCGCGTGCTCAAGCCGGGCGGGCGGCTCGCGATCCTCGAGTTCTCGCTGCCGCGAAACGCCCTCGTCCGCGGCGGCTACCTCTGGTATTTCCGCCGCGTGCTTCCCTTCCTGGGCAACGCCGTGGCCCGCAATCGCTCCGACGCTTACACCTACCTCAACAAGAGCGTCGAGGAGTTTCCCAGCGGCGAGCGGCTGGCCACGCTGGTCCGGGCCGCCGGCTTCGACACCGTCGAGATGATCCCGCTCACGTTCGGCATCGCCACGCTCACGCTGGCGACCCGCGTCTCGGGAAAGGCGGGCTGACGTGGCCGATCTTCCCATCGTCGTCGCGATCACCGGAGCGTCCGGCGCCCCGTATGGCATACGGCTCGTCGAGGTGCTGCTCGCCGCCGGCTGCGACATCCATCTCACGGTCAGCCCCTCCGGGCAGGCCGTGTTCGCCACGGAGACCGACCGGCGCATCGATCTCGACCGGTTTGATCTCTCCGCCCTCCTCGGCCAGGCACCGCCAGCCGCCGGCCGCTGCACCTACCACCACTACAAGAACCTGATGGCGCCCATCGCCAGCGGCTCGTTCCTGACCGCGGCCATGGTCATCTGCCCCTGCAGCGGCAGCACGCTGGCCGCCGTGGCCCACGCGATGGGCGAGAACCTCGTCCACCGCGCGGCGGAGGTGCATCTCAAGGAGCGGCGGAAGCTCGTCGTCGTGCCCCGCGAGACGCCGCTCTCGCTGCCGCAGCTGAAGAACATGCAGTCCATCCACGAGGCCGGGGCCGTCGTGCTGCCGGCGGCGCCCGGCTTCTATCACGGCGCCGCGACCGTGGCCGACCTCGTGGACTTCGTCGTGGCGCGGATCTGCGACCAACTGGGCGTGCCGCATGCGCTCATGCGGCGCTGGGGGGAGGCGACCTGATGGCGACCGTCACCACGGGCGACTCCGCGCGGCCCATGTCGGCACTCGGCCGCCTGCGAACCTACCTTGAACTGGTGCGGTTCAGCCACACGGTCTTCGCCCTGCCCTTCGCGGTGATCGCCGCCCTCCTCGCCGCCCGGCGCGGCATCGACGCCGAACTGGTGTCCGGAGCCGCCGGCTGGCTCCGCCCCGCCACCGGCATCCTGCTCTGCATGGTCGCCGCCCGGACGGCGGCCATGGCGTTCAACCGGCTCGTGGACCGCACGATCGATGCCGCCAACCCACGGACGGCCGCGCGGCACCTGCCCCGGGGGGACGTGGGCGTGGCCGAGGTGCTCGGTCTCGTGGTCGCGTCGTCGGCCGCCTTCATCGGCGCGACGCTGTTCTTCCTCCCCAACTGGATGCCGCTGGTGCTCTCGGTGCCGGTCCTCGCCTGGCTGCTCGGCTACAGCTACGCCAAGCGGTTCACGGCCCTGGCCCATCTGTGGCTCGGGGCCGCGCTCGGGTTCGCTCCGGTCGCGGCCTGGATCGCGCTCCGCGGCCTGACGATCCTCACAACGCCCGGCGACCTCCTGCCTGCAGCCCTGCTCGGCGGCGCCGTCACGCTCTGGGTGGCCGGCTTCGACATCATCTACGCCTGTCAGGATGCCGCCTTCGACGCCGCCCACGGCCTGCGGAGCATTCCCGCCCGCCTTGGCGTGCCGCGGGCCCTCGGTCTGGCCAAGTGGCTGCATGCCGCGACGCTCGTCGTCCTCGCGGCTCTGCCGGCGGTCGTGCCGGAACTCGGCGGGATCTATTGGCTCGCCTGGGCCGCGATCGCGGGACTGCTCGTCTGGGAGCACGCCTTGGTGAGGCCCGACGATCTGTCGCGGGTGAATCAGGCGTTTTTCACGGCCAACGCCGCCATCGGCCTGGTGCTGCTCGTGGCGATCGCCGCCGACCTGTGGTTCTGACGCAGGTCGGCGGCGTGGCACCGCCGCTCAGGCGGCCCGACGACGACGCCGCAAGACCCGCCACGCAAATCCGCCGGCACCGACGCAGGCCAGGGCGATCGACGAGGGCTCCGGCACGGCCGCCACGGCGGAGCCGCCCAGGTCGCGGAAGCCCTTGCCCCCGAAGGGCGTGGTGGAGAAATCCGAAATCAGCGTCCGTGCACCATTGATCGTGCTCACCTCATACCACGCACCATTCTCGTAGCTGTGACCATAAAGAACGCTGTAGTCGGTATTGAACGACAACTGTAGGCCGACGGTGTTGTCGTTGCCGAGCGATGCCGCCAATTCCGTGAATGCCTTCGTCGCCAGATCGACCGAGTAGAACCGGCCGCGACTCGTCGAGGCGTAAAGCATGCCCGTGGTCGGATTGATGGCGATGTCACCGAACGTGTTCGTATTGTTGACCGAACCCGTGGGGGGCAGGCCCATCCCCGTGATCTCGAACAGGTCGACAGTGGAGATCGACGGCACTGCCGCTGATCCCGTGCCTGTGTAGGTCAGGTTCGCCTGCTTGAGAATATTGGAGTTGAACTCGAAGAACCAATACGCGTTGTTGTAATACGCGGCATTGTTGGGGTCGACCTCGACGAGGCCAGGCCCCGAAACGGCACTGGCCGTGGTACCGCTCCCCTGCACCCAATACTTCAAGCCGTTGTCGGGACCGATGAAGAACAGTTGGTTCCGATTGGTATCAAAAGCCAGCGAGTTCGAGAAGCCACCGGCCGGTTGTGCGAGGGCGAGGGTCGAGGTCTTGGCGACCGGATCGATCTCGTAGATGTCGTTGTTGTTGTCGATGCCGTAGATGAAGGCGGGGGGCAGCGGATCAGCCCAGCCCGTCGCGGCCGTGGTCGCGATGACCGCGGCGACGGCCGCCATTCCCAACAGACGGCGAGCGAGGGCGAAGGCGAGTTGCGGCTGCGAGCGGACCATGGCGAACATCCTCTGGGGTTCCTGGTTTCCGGCGGTGACGACCGGAGCAGAAAATCACCACGTGCGAAGCACGCAGAGGGGAGAGATCAAGGAACTGCGGCAAGAACCGCCGAACGAGACACGCTACTTCCCATGCATGCGACGGGTACGGCCAGATCGCCGAACTTTTCCCGTAACGTCATTCGCACGCGGTCAGTAGCTGCTCCTTGAAAATGGGCCGGTTTTTCCGGCCGTGAACGCAATTTAACCGGTACGCGGCCGCCCGTCAACTGCCTGGTCGTGCCAGCCCGGCGGCCTGGCTGGAGCGGGCGACACCCGGCCAACGCTCACCCGGCCCATGCGAGGGGCTTCGTGACGATATCCCCCTGAGTTGCGGCCGCAAGACAGGCCTCCAGGGCATCAGCCATCGCCCGCCAGCGGTCGCGGGTGCCCGCAGCGAAGGCCGCCGGCGCCAGGGGCATCCCTTCCGACCGCCGCAGCCGAGCGGTGAGGTCGGCGATGCTTGCCTCGATGGGCCAGCCATGCTCGGCGGCCAGGTCCCGGGCCTTCGTGCAGACCGGCCAGCGGGGATCGTGGCCCAGTGGCTCGGCGAAGATCGCCGGCGTGCCGACATTTGCGGCGAACACCATGGGGTGCAGACGGCCCAGGCTGACGACGAGATCGGCGTCGGCGATCACGCGTTGCATGCGGCGCGGGTTCCACCAGTGGACCTCCCGCGGCAGCCGCCCCGCCATCGGCAGGTGGTCGAGGAACCGCTCGTCCTCCGGACAGAACGGCAGCAGTGTGACCGCGCCGCACCGATCAGCCAGGACGGCCAGGAGATCGGCGACGTCTCCGCGATACCGCCGCGAGACGAGATCGGCGGGGAACTCGCGAATCGTCACCAGCACACCGCCGCGGCGTGGACCCACGGCCGATTCGTCCGTGGGCAGCGCCAGGGCCCAGTCCGCGCCGTGATGGCATGCAGGCGCGAGTGATGCCATGGTCCGCCACGCGGCGGCCGCGCGGACGGACACGAAATCGAAGAGTTCGAGATAGCGGCTCACCGCCGTCGCGGCGGCGGCCGACCCCACGGGCCGCGCGTCGACGCCGGTGAGGAAGGCGGGCTTGCCGTGACTCCGGGCATGGACCACCTGCGCCGCATTGAAGCCGTGCGGCAGTCCGCCGCCACCGACGTGGATGCCGATCACTCCGCTCTCGGCGAGGACCGCGAGGTTGCCCTGGTGCACGATCCGACAGCGGTCGTAGGGATACCAGTCCCAGAATCCGTCACGGGCCCCACGCTCGTCGACGCTGATCACGATGTCGTAGCGCGGCGACAGCAATTCGTACTGGGCCTGGAGGAGCGCCTCGTCGCCGCAGTTGCCGCGGCCGAAGAATCCGGAGAGGACCACCTGCGGCTTGGCTCGCCCACCGGTTCGCAGCATCACGCTCGCCCTCCATCTCCCGGCCCCTGCCGGACGCGGCGGCGGCAGGATGACCGATGAACGCCCTTTGTCCTAGAGCGAAAGGGGTGTTTTTGCCGTTGCCCCGCCCGCCGCGGCCCGGCTAGTTTTCCCATCCCCGTGGACCGCCGCATCGGCGCCGACCGCGGCCCGAGGAGCCCTTCGCATGCGCGTGCTGCACGTTTCCACCTGGGATGTGCCCTGCGGCATCGCCACATACTGCGCGAATCTGGTCCGGGCGCTCGACGGCCACGGCGTTCACAGCGACATCTACCCCCTGGCGCCGCACCGCTGGGCGACCTTCGCTGCCGGTGACGTGGCCGAACTCCTCGCCGACGTCGCCAAGCAATCCCGCCGCTACGACCTCGTGCACTTCCAGCACGAGCATGGGCTCTACGGCCACGCGGTGAGCTACAAGGCCGCGGCCCGCAACTACGGAACCATGCTCCACTTGGTGCAGGGGGCCGGCCGGCCGACCGTCACCACCTTCCACACCGAGCCCTTGGGTTCGGCCTCGACCAGCGGCCGGTTCGCGGTCCCCAACGCGGTCCGCAACTGGGGCCGGCGGCTCGCCTGGCAGCGGCACGTGAGCCGCAGGTTCAAGGCCCCGGCTGCCGGAACCGTGGCCATCGCCCACACGCCCGCCACGCGGCGCTCCCTGATTCGCCGCGGCATGCCGGCGGAGACCGTGCACATCGTCCCGCACGGCTGCCTGCCGCAGCGTGACCTGCGGCTCGACGCCCTGTCGGCCAAGGAGCGGCTCGGCCTTCCCGGGTCGGCCGTGCTGCTGACCATGTTCGGGTTCCTGGGCAGCTACAAGGGGCACGACGTGGCCGTGCGGGCGCTGGCCAGGCTGCCCGAGCGGTTTCACCTGGCGATCTGCGGCGGCACCCATCCGGAGTCCGACGACGACACGCTCGCGCGGGTGGTGCGGCTGGCCCGGAAACTCGGCCTCGAGCAGCGGGTCACGGTCACGGGATGGCTGGCCGAGGCGGAGGCCGAACTGTATTACGCGGCGACCGACATCTGCCTGGCGCCCTACGTCGACGTGGCATTGTCCGCGTCGGGCGCGATCACCTGGGCGCTCGCCTCGGGCAAACCGACGATCGCCAGCCGGATTCCGGCTTTCCAGGGCATCTCCCGCGAGCAGCCCTGCCTGCTCCTCACGGCTCCCGGCGCCGTGGATGAGCTCGTGTGGGCGGCGGAAAAACTGGCCGCCGATCCGGACCTCGGCGCGATGCTCGTGGCGGCGGCCCGCCGCTACACCGCGGTCCACTCGTGGGATTCGACCGCCGCGGCGACGGCCGATGTCTACTCCGCCTTGATCGCGGGCGAGACGCCCGCCGCTGTGGGGATTGGCCGCAGCCGACTCGTGGTTCGCCCCGGCCCCGACGCGGCGAAAACCCACATGGATGCGGCACTTCGCCGGCCGCGGCGTGCCGCCGGCTGAAAGACCGTCGGCCCCGCGAAATCCGGGGGCCTTGGCCCAGCCGGTTGCGAAATTCCGTCGCGTGCGGTTCTTGTGACAGGAACCGTCACCGCTTCGCCAGGAGAAGCTTCGCATGATCCGCGCCGTCACCCCCTCTCTCGAGCCCGTCCGCGAAAAGGTGGAGGCGGGCGAGCGGCTGTCCGCCGCCGAAGCCGAGCTGCTCTGGGACGAGCGGATCTCGATCCACGAGCTGGGAGAATTGGCGAACCTCGTCCGCGAGCGGAAGAACGGCAACTTCGCCTACTACAACATCAACACCCATCTCAATCCCACGAACGTCTGCGTCTATCGGTGCACGTTCTGCGCGTTTCGGGCCGACCTCCGTGAGGCCCGGGGCTACGTGATGAGCGACGAGCAAATCCTGGCCCGCGGCCGGGAGGCCGTCGAGGCCGGCTCGACGGAGATGCACATCGTCGGCGGGCTGCACCACCAGAAGGACTACGACTGGTACCTGAACGTCATCCGCCTCCTCAACGACGCCTACCCGACGCTCCACCTCAAGGCCTGGACGCCGGTCGAGATCAACTGGTTCTCCCATCTCACCAAGCGGTCGATCCGCGACATCCTCGTGGAGATGAAGGACGCCGGCCTCGGCAGCCTGCCCGGCGGCGGCGCCGAGATCTTCCACCCCGAGGTCCGCGACAAGATCTGCGAGCACAAGGCCGACACGAAGGAGTGGTTCGCGATCCACCGCACGGCCCATGAACTCGGCCTGCGGAGCAACGCCACCATGCTCTACGGCCACATCGAGAACGCCTTCCACCGCACCGACCACCTGCTGCGGCTCCGCGAGCTGCAGGACGAGACGGGCGGCTTCCAGACGTTCATTCCCCTGGCCTTCCACCCCGAGAACACGCGGCTCGCGCACATCCCCAAGCCCTCGGCGGCCTTCAGCCTGCGGACCATGGCCATCAGTCGCCTCGTGCTCGACAACTTCGACCACATGAAGGCCTACTGGATCATGCTCGGGATCGGCACGGCCCAGGCGGCCCTCGCCTACGGCGCCGACGACATCGACGGCACGGTGCGGCATGAACTCATCTATCACGACGCCGGGGCCACGACCCCTGAGGTGCTCTCCGTCGACGAGATCAAGCGGCTGATCCGCGAGGCCGGCCGCGAGCCCGTGGAGCGTGACACGCTCTACCATCGGGTCCAGCGTGACGGCACGGCGTGGCGGTCCGCCGCGCCGATCCGGGCGGGCTGAAGGTCCGAGGAATCGATGGCTTCCAGCCTGCTCCTGCTGCTCGACGACATCACCAGTGCGCTCGATGACATCGCCACGCTCACGAAGGCGGCGGCCCACAAGACGGCGGGCGTGGTCGGCGACGACCTGGCCCTCAACGCCCGGCAGGTCTCCGGGATCGGGGCCGACCGGGAACTGCCCGTCGTCTGGGCCGTCGCCAAAGGGTCGTTTCTCAACAAACTGATCCTCGTGCCGGCCGCGCTGGCCCTGTCGGCCCTCGCCCCGTCGGCGATCAAGCCGCTCTTGCTCGTCGGCGGGGCGTACCTCTGTTTCGAGGGAGCCGAGAAGATTTGGCATGCCTGGCACCACGGCCGCCATCAGGCCGCCCACGGCACGCAGCCGCACCAGCCATCCGAGCGCGAGCGGATCAGCGGCGCGATCCGCACCGACTTCATCCTCTCTGCGGAGATCATCGTGATCGCCCTCGGCGTCGCCGCGGCGTCGTCTTTCGCCGTGCGGGCCGCGGTCCTCTCAGCCCTCGGCCTGGGCATGACCGTCGGCGTCTATGGCCTGGTCGCCGCGATCGTGAAACTCGACGACCTCGGCCTGTGGCTGGCGGCGGCCCGCCGGCCCGGCCCGCGGCTCGTCGGCCGGGCGATCGTGGCCGCCGCACCGTGGCTGATGCGCGGCCTCGCGATCGCGGGCACCGTCGCGATGTTCCTGGTCGGCGGCGGGATCGTCGTCCACTCATGGCCCGCCCTGCACCACGCCATCGAGACCGCGGCCCACGCCCTTCCGGCGGCCGGGCTCCTGGGCCACCTCGCCGAGGCGGTCACCGGCCTGGCCCTCGGCGGCCTGCTCCTCGCCGCCGCATCCCTCCGCCACGCCTGGCAGAGCCCGCGGCACCGCGGCCATCCGGGCGGCTGATTTCGTGGCAGCCGCGTGACACCCACGGCATAATCCTCGGCTGCACCCGCCGGTGCAGGAAGCCCGCGTCGCCCGGCGTTCATCACCCCTGCGGAGTTCGCCATGACGACGCTCGTGCTCTTGCTGATCGCGGTTTCCGCCACCGCCGGAGCCCCGCCGCCGACCCCGGAGCCGCCACCGTGGCGGTGGGACGCGCTCGAGCCCGGCCTGCCGCCCCGCGAAGGCCTGTTCGCAGGCGAGTATCCGCCCGGGATGCTGCAGCGGCCGGCCGGACTGACGCTCGACACCTGGTTTCACGACGGGTGGATGCGGGTCTACGCGTTGCTGCAGTTCGACCGCGTGGTGCGGTGCGCGGAGATCGGCCGCGGCCCGGGGCCGGTGTGGATGTTCGGCAGCGCCCGCCAGCCGGACCTGCTCGAGCGGACGCAGGTGACCATCCCCGACGAGACCTTTCCGCACCGCGACGTGCCCCTGGCGGCCCGGCGGATCTTCGAGGCCAGCAACGGCCAAGGCATCCTCGTCGTCCGGCACGGCAAGATCGTCTTCGAAGACTACCCCGGCATGGATCCCTCCCAGCGGCACCACTGGATGAGCATCTCGAAGTCGGCGATCAACATGCTGATGGGCAGGCTGGTGATGGAGGGCAAACTCGACCTCGCCCGGAAGGTTGAGGACTACGTGCCGGAGCTGAAGGGCAAGGGCTATGGAAGCTTCACGGTGCAGGAGCTGGCCGACATGGACGCCGACGTGGACATGAACGAGTCCAATTACACCTCGCCGACGTCTCCGTTTTGGAAATGGGGGCGGGCCATCGGCTGGTTCACCGACGACGGCCTGTGGCCGGGCGGCGTGAAGCAGCTGCTGCTCACCATCGAGCGGCAGCCCAGGCCCGTCGGCGAGGCGGCGCAGAAGGTGCGGTACACGGGGTCCAACAGCCAGACGCTGGCCTGGATCATCGAGAAGCAGAGCGGCCGCCCGATGCAGCAATACTTCGAGGAAAGCATTTGGCGGCACATCGGGGCAGTGGCCGACGCCGTGGTGAGCGTCGACCGCCACGACGTGCCCTTCGCCGGCGGAGGGCTGAGTTCGACGCTCCGCGACCTGGCCCGCTACGGCACGATTTGGGCCAATCGCGGCCTGGCGCCGGATGGCACGCGGGTCTTCGACCCGGCGTGGCTCGAGGAAAACACCTCCGGCAAGGGCCTGCTGATCATGCGTGACTACCGCTACCGCAACCACTCGTATTCCAAGAATGGCGCGATCGTCCACCAGGGCCACTCCGGGCAGATGCTGTGGGTGCATCCCGGGCACGGGACGATCGTCGCATGCTTCGGCTCGAACACCGAACCGACGGGCCAGAAGCGGTGGTCCGCGCGGGCGTTGCTGCTCATGGCGGAGGCCATCGACCGTGAACTGGGGCCCGAACGGTGTGATCGAAGGGGGGGGCCGTGAAACTCCCCGCGTGGCTTGCCGCGGTCCTGTGCGCGGTGCCGATCGGGTCCGCCGCCGCGGACCCCTATCTGGTCGACCGGTACGACTCCCTCCACGACACCCCGGCGCAGCGCCGCTTCCGGGCCCTGGCGCCGATGCCGGCGGGCGTGGTCTACATCCAGCAGCCCGGCGAGGGGGAACGCGAGATGCGGGCCCACTTCCGCCACATGCGGGAACTCGGCTTCAACGCGCTCAAGCAGATCATGCCGCTGCCGGACTGGACGGTGGAGCAGATCCAACTGATCGCGCTCGAAGAGGGAATCATTCCCTGGTGGTTCGGCGAGGGGGGCTACGAGCCGGTGACGCCGGAGTTGTCCGCCCGGCTGGGGCTGCCTGTGGAGACGTCGCCGGTGGACGCCCTGCGGCATCCGGCCATGGTCGCCCACCAGCACGGGCAGTTGCGGCGGCGGATCGAGCGGACGGCCGAGTTCATCCAGCAGAACCCGAAGCGGCAGTTCCTGCGCACCGGCTCGGTCGCCTTCGATCCCGAGTGCGGCGGCCGCGGCCGCGAGCTCACGGAGGCGGGCGAGAAACTGTTCCTCGCCTGGCTGCGGGAGACATACGGCTCGGTCGAGCGGCTCCAGGAGGCGTGGAATCAGGGACATGCGGGGCTGGTCATCGGCGACCGCCAGACCCTCCGTTCCTGGGACGACGTGGCGGCGCTGTGGAAGCGGATGCCGCAGCGGGAGTACCGACACACCCGCGACATCCTCCGCTTCAAGGCGGACCACAGCATCGGGCGGATCCGCGGCTACGCCCGGGAACTGGCCGCGTTCGATCCCCTGTATCCTTTTCGCGGCGGCGGGGAGACCGGATTGTTCATGCCCGTGGCCTGGCTCGGGGTAGACCTCGAGGGCATCGCCGGCGCGGTGGCCGAGCACGGTTCCTTCTATCCGTCGATGCACTTCTCCTGGCACTTCGACCAGGTCGACCACGAGCTGGCGCGTCCGTTCTACATGCAGGCAGCGCTGATGGCCGATCTGTTCAAGGGCGGGTGGACGGGGGGCTGGGAATCGACCGGCGGCCCCCAGCAGTTCGACGGGAAGGGGGAGAGCGGCACCCCGAACGCGTACTTCGTCGGATCGGGTGAGCTGATGCAGCTCTTCCTCAGCCAGCTGGCGGGCGGCTTTCGCGGTTTCGGCATCTGGTGCTGGAACGCACGGTCGGCGGGCATGGAGGCCGGGGAGTACAGCCTGCTGGACCGCAACGGAGCGGTGACGGACCGAGCCGTGCGGATCGGGCAGCTCGCCCAGGCCATGCAACGGCACCGCGTCGAGCTCTGGCAGGCACGCAAGGAGCCGCTGGTCGGGGTATTCTGCGACTGGGAGAACGAGGCGGTCTGGGCGGCGATGTCGTCCGTCGGGCGGGCGAGTTTCCGCCTCCAGCCGGTGCAGGCGCGGATCGGGGTGAGCCGCGCCCTGATCAACGGCAACGTCCCCTTCGAATACGTCACGCCCGCCAACCTCCGCCGTGGGCTCGCCGGCCGGTACCGGGTGATCTACCTGCCGGCCGTGCTCGCCCTGCAGCGGGACGTGCTGGATCTGCTCGCCGACTACGTGGCCGACGGCGGTCGCCTCGTGATGGATCTGCCCTCGGCCTGGTACGACGAATACACACGGCTCTTCCCCACCGGCCAGGGCTCGACGTTCGCCAAGGTGTTCGGCGCCACGCTCGACGACTTCCAGTATTCCGGCGTCAACCGCCAGCTTCGGCTGGGCGAGCACCGACTCGCGGGTTTCGTCGCGTCGCTGACGCCGGGACCGGCCCGGGTGGTGGCCCGGTACGACGACGGCCGCCCGGCGATCACCGAGCACCGGCATGGCCGAGGCACCGCGGTGATTCTCGGCTTCGAGGCGTCGGGCCTGTGCCATCGCCCCCACAACGCCGCCGGCGAGGCCCTGCTGCGGGAGCACACGCTCGGCGGGCTCGCGGCCCCATTCTCCTGCGCCGACGCCATCGTCTACCGCCTCGCCGCCCCAGCGGCCGATCATTACTTCCTCGTCAACGACGGCCCGGCCCGGGAAGCGACCCTGCGGCTGGACGGCGTTCGCTACCGGCGGCTGAGCGACGCGATCTCCGGCGCGGAGTTCGCCCCGGGGGCACCGGTGCCCCTGGCGGCCCACGATGCCCGCTGGCTGCGGGCGGAGCGAGCTGCCGACGCGGCCGAGTGACCGGCCGAGGGCTGTGCCGACGAGTCAGCCGATCTGGCCGAGGCCGAGCGTCGCGCCCCAGCGGTCGACGATCAGCTTCTTGAGCCGCTCGAGCGCCGGATCGGAGAGTTCCGGATCGCGTTCGAAGAGGGCCAGGGCGTCGCCGCGGGCCTCCGCCACGACCGATCCGTCGCGGAGCAGGTCGGCGAGATACAGCGGCGGCGCCCCACTCTGCCGCGTGCCCACCAGGTCGCCCGGCCCGCGGAGCGCGAGATCCCGCTCGGCGAGCACGAAGCCGTCGGTCGTGGCCACGAAGGCGTCGATTCGCGGATGCGGCTCGTCCTGAACAGCGACGACGGCCCCGCAGATGCCCTGCGTCGCCCCGCGGGCCACGCGGCCGCGCAGCTGGTGCAGCTGCGCCAGGCCGAACGACTCGGCGTCGAGAATCGTCATGATCGTGGCCTGCGGCACGTCGATCCCCACCTCGATGACGCTCGTCGCCACGAGCACGTCGATCGCCCCGGACCGGAAGGCCTCCATCACGGCCGCCTTCTCCTTGGCCTTCATCCGCCCATGCACCAGGCCGAGCCGGAAGGCTTCCAGGGGGCCGTTCGCCAGCGATTCGTAGGCGCTGGCGATGCTCGCCAGGTCGCGCTTCGATTCCTCCACCGCCGGCACGACCACGTAACCGCGGCGGCCCGCGGCCAGCTTCTTCCGGAAAAAGTCCCACCACCGGTCGAGATCGCCGGGGCCGACGCGGTAGGTGGCGACCGGCTGCCGGCCCGGCGGCTGCTCGTCGAGCACCGAGACGTCGAGATCGCCGTACACGGCGTGGGCGATCGTCCGCGGGATCGGCGTGGCCGTCATCACCAGGGTGTGCGGCTCCGCTTCGCCCTGCTGCAGCACCGCCCGCTGGAGCACGCCGAAGCGGTGCTGCTCGTCGATGACGACGAGGCCCAGGCTCTTGAATCGCGCCGTTCCGCAGACCAGCGCCTGCGTGCCGACGACGATCGCCGCCTGGCCGGAGGCGATCCGCCCGAGCACCGCTTCCCGCTGCCGCGGCGTCTGGCCGCCCACGAGCATCTGCACCTCGGTGCCGGTGCCGGCGAGAAGCCGCTCGAGCGTCGCCATGTGCTGTCGGGCCAGCAGTTCCGTCGGCGCCATGATCGCCGCCTGGTGCCGCAGCGGCCTGCCTTCCGTGAGCATCACGGCCCCCGCACCCTCCGCGGCGGCCACCGGCGTCGCCGCCGCGGCGAGCATGGCGTAGATCGCGACGGCCGTCTTGCCACTGCCCACGTCCCCCTGCAGCAGCCGGTTCATCGGCTCGGCCCGTCCCAGGTCGGCCACGATCTCGCCGCACACCCGCCGCTGGGCCGGCGTGAACGCGAAGGGAAATCGGGCCCGGATGCGGGCGTCGAGCCGGGCATCCACCGGCAGCGGCGGTGCGGTGCGTCGCACCTGCTGGTGGCGACGATGCATCCGCAGGGCGAGCTGGAGCATGAACAGTTCCTGGTAGACGAACCGCCGCCGGGCGGCGTCGATCATCTCCCGGCTCGACGGCACGTGGATCTCGCGGAGCGCCTGTTCGATCGGCAGCAGTTCCTTCGCGGCCAGCATGGCGGACGGGAACGCCTCGGGCACGATGCCGGCGGCATGGCCGAGGGCCGCCAGCACGGCCATCCGCACGTGCGTCTGCTGCACGCCCTCCGCCAGGGGATAGACGGCGAGCCAGTCGGAGGCGTGGGCCTCCTCGGTCTCGCCGAGCCACCGCACGTCGGGATGGGCGAACTCCCAGACACCCGCCTTGTGCCGTGGCTGGCCGGCGATCACCACCCGCATCCCTTTCGCAAACCGCTTCGCCATGAACGGCATCCCGAACCACACGGCCCGCACGCTCCCAGTGGCGGTGGCGATGCGGACCGAGAGCATGTGCCGCCCCGAGAACAGCGTCTTCGTGCCGACATCCACGACCTCGCCGGCGACCGACGCGTGCTCCCCGGCCCGCAGGTCGGCCACCGCATGGGCTCCGGAGAAGTCGCGGTACTCCCGAGGAAAGTGCATCACGGCATCCCGCACCGTGACGAGCCCGAGCTTGGCGAGCCTCTCGGCCCGCGCCGTGCCCACGCCCACGAGCCGCTCCAGCGGCGTCCCCAGACTCGGCTCGCGATCGGCAGGGGGTGCGGTCATGGCCGCAGTTTAAGCGACCTGCAGGGTCGTAACCAAAGCCGTGACGCCCGTCGCACGGCTCGCGGGATGACACGCGCGCACGGCCCAAAAAGCCCCCGGCGGAAGCCGGGGGACTCCGGGTCGTATCTCGTCCCGCATGCCATGCGATGTGGGTTTGAACCGGCGCAGCACATGCCCTCGTGCTGCATGGATGGCGGGGAGGTTTTCATGCCCGGTGTCCCCGGGTTTCCACCCGGGGCTTCTTGTCGCGTGACAGCCACCCCGCTCGCAAACCCCGACGCCCCCTACGCCCGCCCCTGCAGCCGCTTGTAGGCCGCCACGGCCATGCGGTCGCAGGCCTCGTTCTCGGGATGGCCGGAATGGCCGGCGACGTGGGAGAAGCGGATCGTGTGGGCCGTCGCGAGCCGGTCGAGCTCCCGCCACAGGTCCTCGTTCTTGATCGGCACGAGGCGGCCCTTCTCCTTGCGCCGCCAGCCCTGCTGCTTCCAGCGGGGGAGCCACTCCGCCAGCCCCGTGCCGACGTACACGCTGTCGGTGACGAGCTCGACCACGGCGGGCCGCTTGAGCTGCTTGAGGCCATGCACCACCGCGGTCAGCTCCATGCGGTTGTTGGTGGTCTCGGCCTCGGCGCCGGAGTCCTGCGTCTCGCGGCCGGTGCCGGGGTGGCGGAGGATGAACGCCCAGCCGCCCGGGCCGGGGTTGCCGCTGCAGGCCCCGTCGGTGAAGAGCACGACTTCCGCCTGTTTCTTGTCTCCCGACATCGCGCCGCTCCCTGGTCGTGAGGCCATGTCCCGTCAGCCTGCCGCGCGGGCCGCCACGGCGGGCGGCACCGCCCCGCCGCCCCCCGCCTCATCCGCGCGGGCGAGCCGCAGCGGCAGATGGACGGTGAACCGGCTGCCGCGGCCGAGCTGGCTCTCCACGGCCACGTCCCCGCCGAGCAGGCGGCAGAGTTCGCGAACGATCGAGAGCCCGAGGCCCGTGCCCGAGTACTCCCGGGTCATGGCGTCGTCACCCTGCTGGAACACCCGGCCCTGCCGGAACTTCTCGAAGACCGTCTGCTGCTCTTCCTCCGCGATCCCGACGCCCGTGTCGAGCACCTCGAGCACGAAGTCGGCGGCCGGCTGGTCGCCCGGCGCGTCGAGCCGGGCCACGACCTCCACCTGCCCCCCTTCGGGCGTGAACTTCACGGCATTGGACAGCAGGTTCGCGAGAATCTGCTGCACCTTGGCCTGATCCTGTTCCACGGCGTCGAGCCCCGGCCCCACGTCGTACGACAGGTCGATCCGCTTCCGCTCCGCGAGCGGCCGCACCATGTCGCACTGGGCAGAGACGACCGTCTCGACCCGAAACGTGGCCGGCCGAACATCCATCTTGCCCGCCTCGATCTTGGCGAGATCGAGGATGTCGTTGATCATCTCCAGGAGCATGCGGCCCGAGTTGCGGATGTTTTCCACATAGCGGCGCTGCTTGTCGTCGAGCGACTGGATCGAGCCGAGCACGTCGGAAAATCCGATGATGCTGTTGAGCGGGGTCCGCAGCTCGTGGCTCATGGTGGCGAGAAAGTCCCCCTTGAGCCGATTCATCTCGTAGAGGTTGAGATTGGCCTGGGCCAGCTCGTCCACCTTCTCGTCGAGCGTGGCGTTGGTCTTGCGGAGCTCCTCCTGGGAGTCGATCAGGCCGCGGAGCATGCGGTTGAAGGCCACGCCGAGCTCCTCGAACTCGTCGGCGGTGTGGATTTCGGCCCGGGCCTGGACGTTGCCGCGGCGGATCTCGTCGCTCACGTCGCGGAGATGCTCCAGCGGCTTGACGATCACGTACCGGACGATCGCATAGGCGGCGAGCATGGCCAGGAACACGGTCATGATCGCCGTCGCCAGGAGGATCGCCCGGTTGAGATTGATCGCCTCCTGCGTGGCCTTGTCGGGCATGACCACCTTCACCACCGCCATCAGGTCGTTTTCGGCGAGCCGCTGCCCGCTCGCCTCGGCCGCCGCCCCCACCGCGCCACTCCGGGCCACGTGGCAGACGAGGCAGTTCTGCTTGGCCCGAATCGGCTGGTAATAGTGGTATTCGGAGTTGTCCTCGGTGCGGAACTCGCGATACTCGCCGGCGTCTCCGCCGAAGCCCACCGGACCGCCGGCGGCGGATGCGGAGGCAGCGGCCGCCGGCCGGGCCCGGAAGTAGTCGAGCACGGCGAGGTCGAGCCGCTTGTATGCGGACCGCTCGGCCGCCGTGGCGTCGGGCCTGAGCAGCTGCGAGGAGTCGAAGGTGGGATTGCCGAGGTCGCTGGCCAGCCGCTTGATGAGGTCGGTGTACTTCTGCTCGGGCTCCAGCTTCTGCCAGTGGTACTGAAGCATGTAGGCATCGACCAGCTGGCGACCGGTGTTCCGCGTGGTCGCGTAGACCAGCTGCTCGGTCCGGCTGCCGTACCACCAGAAGCTGCCGGCGATGAGCACGAACAGGCAGAACCCGAACAGGAAGCGGCACTTCCGCTCCAGGCTGGTCTCGCCGAGGATGTTCTTGAGGGATCGGTATGCCATGGCACGGCCGGCCCCATGGTACCCGAACGCCGCCCCGGAAACGCGACGCTCCCGCGCGGCACGGGGCCGCGCGGGAGCGCGTGCGTCAGGAAATCAGCCGCTCCGGGCGGATCAGCGGAGGCTGGCGGTGGTGTCCGCCGCGGCCGTCCGGTTCGCCGGGTCGAGCGTCAACTCCACCGCCTGGCCGGCGGCGAGGTCGATCACCTTCGACACCGTCTGCTCGCGACCGTCGACGACGGTCGCGACACGGATCTCGTAGTTCCGCCAGGTTTGGCCGGCCTTCAGGTTCGAGGTCTCGAACTGCCGCACGGCACCCGTGGAAGCCGTCGCGCTGCCCGCCAGCCAGACCTTGGCGTCGGCAGGAACGTGCAGCGTGAGGCTGGTCTTCGCCGGGGCCATAGCCGCCGTCGAGAACGCGACCTGCGAGCGGCCACCGGCGGTCAGGGAGACGACCTTCGTCTCCTCGGCCGTGGTGCCGTCCCGATCGACCGCCATGCGAACGACGAACTCATACTGCTTGCCGGCCACGAGACCGCGCGACAGGAACCGCCGCACCGTCCCCTGCGACGAGGTCGCGGCGCCGTTCACGAAGATCTTCGCGGCGGCGGGCACCTCGACGACCAGCAGGGCACCGTCGGCCGGCACCGTCTCGACGCGAGTCGAATCGGTCGCGGCCGGAACGGGCGCGCCGATGATCTCGCCACCCGGCATCGAGGGGGTCTCGCCGATCACGCGATACGACTCGATCGGCATCGCGGACGAATAGCCGGTGCCATAGCCCGCCGAGTAGGCCGGCGCGGCGTAGCCGCCGTATGAACCGCCCGAGCTGCCCCCGGACGAACCGCCGGACGAACCGCCGGACGAGCCACCCGACGAACCATAGTCGACGCTGTAGGAGCCCCCGGACGAGCCGCCGAAGGAGCCATGGCGATAGGCCCGCATGGCCCGCTTGTAGGCGTGATGCGAACCCCAGCTGCCATGCGAGCCGTAGGAGCCGTACGAACCGTAGCTGCCGCCGGACGAGCCGCCGCCATACGAGCTGTAGCTGCCCCCAGACGATCCGCCCGAGGAGCCGCCCGAGGAGCCGCCGGACGAGCCACCCGACGAACCATAGCCGCGATAGCGATGATGCCATCCGGCCTGCACGTCACAGGCCGCCGCGGCGACGGCGACGAACGTGACGACTCCAGCCATTCTCATCCAGCGACGCTGCGCCAACATTGCGATCATTCTCCGTGGATTTTCCCGCTGCGGACGTCGCCGACCCCGAACCAATTTCAGGGGGGAGGGACGCTCGACAGGGCAAAGATAGTTTGCCGATTGCGTAAATCAAGCAGTCTGGAGAAACCTTGCGGTCTTCTGTGTGCCAGCTCGAAGCGGTGCAAAAACCATTGTTTTCCCGGAAAAAACAGCCTGTCGCCCGCCGGGAACGGTCATTTCTCCAGTCCGGTGATCCGCACGTCGTCCACGTCGAGGCGGCCTGTGCCCCCCATCATCCCCACCTGGATGATGGCCTCGCGGGCCCAGGGCGGCACGAGCACGACCCCATCCACCGGCCGCCAGGCAAACGTGCCTTCCCAGGGGCCGATCCGGCTGCTGCTCGACCGGGCCCGCGTCTCGTCCTGAAACCGCACGGCGATCCCGGGGAGTTCCGCGGCCGCCGCGCCCGCCTGCAGCCGGTCGCCGCGCAGCCAGGCTTCGATCCGCAACCTTCCGACTCGCGAGCCATCCACCGGAAATCCTTGAAAGACCTGCGCCGGCCGGCCCGGCTGCGCGTTGGCCAGCCGCAGGAATCGCTTTCCCTCCGGCACGGCGGCCTCGGCGACGACTTCCATCTGGCGGCCGTAGTACCAGGCCGCCGGCTGCTGCGAATCAGGCAGCGCGGCCTCGAAGCCGCCGTTGCGCACCGCGGGCCGGCCACCATCGGGCTTCACCTGCCGCTCGTCCTCCGCCTGGCCCGTCATCGGCACGAAGAGCGTGGACGCCAGGGCCTCGCGGGTCAGCCTGCCGTCCCGCTTCGTGAGCAGAACGAGCGTCTGCTCGAACCGCTCGCCGAGCGGGATCACCATCCGCCCCCCCTCGGCCAGTTGATCCACCAGCGGCTGCGGCACGTTCTCCGGTGAGCAGGTGACGATGATCTTGTCGAACGGCGCGTGCTCGGGCCAGCCGCGGAAGCCGTCGCCGATCTTCGTGACCACGTTGCGATAGCCGAGCCGGGCGAGCGTGCGGGCGGCCCGCTCCCCGAGCGACTCGTGAATCTCGATCGAATACACCATCCCCACCAGCGGCGCCAGCACCGCCGCCTGATATCCGCTCCCGGTGCCGATCTCCAGCACGCGGTCGGTCGGCTTCGGCGCCAGCTGCTCCGTCATCGAGGCGACCACGAACGGCCCGGAGATCGTCTGGGCGGCGCCGATCGGGAGGGCCATGTCGAAGTAGGCGAGGTGCCTTTGCCCGGCCGGCACGAACTCGTGCCGGGGCGTGAGCCGCATCGCCTCGAGCACCCGGGGATCGACGACGCCGCCGGCGGCGATTTCGTCGCGGACCATCCGCTCGCGGGCGGCCGCATACCGGTCGGCCGGCGGCGCGGCGGCGATCGCGGCCCAGGCCGCCGCCACGAGGGCGACCGCCGACGAAACCCGCAGGACGTCCACACGCAGGCGTCCGGAGACGCGGCCGGCCCGGACTGGACCGACGGAAAGCCCGCATCGACTCACGGTCATGCCCCCGGCCGCGCCGGCCCAGTGCTCAGCGGCCCGCGCCGGCGGGGCGACTGCTGATCAGCTCGATCTCGAACACCAGCACCTCGTTCGGCTCGATCGCCGGGGGCGACCCCTGCTCGCCATACCCGAGGGCCGGCGGCAGATAGATCCGCCATTTCGAGCCGGCCTTCATCAGCGGCAACGCCTCCTGCCAGCCCGGCACCACGCCGCGAAGCGGAAACGAGGCCGGATCGCCCTGCGGATCGGTACCGTCGAACTCTTTGCCGTCGATGTGCGTGCCGCGATAGTGAGCCACGACGACATGGTCGGCCGCGGGCTTGGGGCCGGCGCCGTCCACGAGCACTTCATACTGCAAGCCGCTGGGCAGCGCGGTCACTCCTTTGCGGGTGGCGTTGTCCGCGAGAAACTTCGCCCCCTTCTGCAGGTTCGTCTGCGCGGCAGCCCGCATCCGTTCGGCGAACTCCCGCTGCTTCTGCTGCATGGCGGCTTCGAGCGCCGCGAGCGCCCGGCGAAAACCCGCCTCGTCGAGCCGCGGCTTCACGGCCGTCACCGCGTCGGTCAGCCCGCGGGCGAGCGCCGCGTGATCGATCGGCGTGCCCATCTCGCGATGCTCGGCGGCGATCTGCTCGCCGATCCGGTAGCCGAGCGCGTAGCCCATGTCGGCCGGCGACGCGGCGGTGGCCGCGGGCGGGGCGAGCGGTTCCGGGCCCTGGGCATCCCCGCGGACCGCCATCAGGCACGCTGCCACGACGCACCATCCGCACACCACGCGGTCGATTGCCATGCGTTGGTTCCTCCAGGACGAACATCGGGCCGGTCCACGCCGGTCCGAATCTCCCAATACTACCCGTCCGCCGGCCTGGCCAGCGAGCCCCGGGTGAGTTCCAGGAACGCGGTCTCCAGGTTCACTTCCTGCTCCCGCAACGAAATCAGGCCGTGGCCGTCGGCCACCAGTCGGGTGGCGATCGGCGACCGGTCGACCACGCCGTCGGCGACCGCGACCACCAGTTCGCCGTCACGGACCGTCACAGCCGCGACCTCGGGGCACCGCTCCAGCGACCGGGCCGCCGCCGCGGGCGATCCCGCGACCTGGATGCGGAGCGTGGGCCGGCCGCGGACCTGGGCGAGCAGGTCCTGCACATCTCCGCAGGCCAAGAGCCGGCCGTATTCGATGATGCCCACGCGATTGCAGATGTCGGCCAGCTCCGGCAGGATGTGGCTGGAGACGAGGATCGTCTTCCCCATGCCCTGGAGCCGCTTGAGCAGGTTGCGCATCTCGATCCGGGCCCGCGGATCGAGGCCGCTGGCCGGCTCGTCGAGCAGGAGCACCTGCGGATCGTGGAGCAGCACCCGCGCCAGGCCCAGCCGCTGGGTCATGCCCCGGGAGAGGCTCGTGACGAGCTCGTCGCGCTTGGCCACGAGGTCGACCAGCTCCAGCGACCGCTCCGCCACCTGCCGCCGCGCGGGCCCCGTGATCCGGTAGGCGGCGGCGAAGAACTCCAGGTACTCGATGACCCGCATGTCGTCGTACACGCCGAAGATGTCGGGCATGTAGCCGATGGCGCGGCGGATCTCCCGCGGGTGGGTGTAGATGGAGTGGCCGCAGACGTAGGCCTCGCCCCAGGTCGGGGCCAGGAGCGTGGAGAGGATGCGGATCGTCGTCGTCTTGCCGGCGCCGTTGGGGCCGATGAAGCCGAACAGGTCGCCCTGCGCGAGCCGCAGGTCGAGCGACTCCAGCGCGAAGAAGTCGCCGTACTTTTTGGTGAGGTCGATGGTCTCGATCATGCCGTTGTCACCGTTCCGAGGCGGCGGCCGGAGCCACCGGGATCACGATACGATACAGGCCCCGGGCGGGCGGCTGCCCCCCCGTGAACGACCAGGCCGCCTGCCCCCGGGCCGCCACCCCGACGAGCACCGCGCGATCGAGCCGCACCAGCGGCGTGAGGTCGAGCCGCGCGAGCCGGCCCCCATCGCCAAGCGTGTAGGCCGCGCCCCCGGCCGCGGCGTGAAAGCCCGCGACCTCCAGGATCCGCTCCACGTCGGCCGCGGCGGGATTCCAGCGGGCGGCGACGTCCCGCTCCTTGACGGCCGACCGGCGGGTGAGCGCCGCGGCCAGCGACCGTGGCCCGCGGCCCCCCACCGTGTCGTACCGCTGCCCGGGCTCCAGCCGGCCCACGTCATACAGCCAGCCGCCATGCACGAGCCGGCAGTCCTCCAGCGGGATGGGCAAGTGGTGGGCCAGCGTGCCGCGCAGCGTGCCCTGCGCCGCGGCGACGAGGTCGGCGGTGACCGAGGCCTGTGAACGCTGCGCGTGCCACTCCGCCTCGAACACCCGGCTCGACGCCGCCGCGATCGGCACGCTCTCCAGCGCCGCCAGCGACCCCGCATAGGCGTAGTCGGCGGCGGCCAGCGCCGGGTGCGGCATCGCCGCATCGACGGCCGCAAAGCCGCGGCCGGCGTCTCCCCACCAGGTCACCGCCCGCTCGGCGGCCGGCTCGACGGCGAGGCCCACGTCGAGCCGTTCGTTGAAGGTCGAGTAGACGGCCCCCCAGCCGCTGCCGCGCACGCCGCCGCCGACGGCGTCGATGTCCACGACTTCGGTCACGTTCCACGTCCGGCCCCCCGGCGCGGACCGCGGCTGGCGGGCGGCATGCACGCCCCAGGCGAGCGCGGTGAAAGACGAGACGAGCACCGCCAACGAACCCCACGCCACCCAGGGCCGGCCGCCGGCCCGTGACACGAACCACCAGTCGAGCGGGTACAGGCAAAGCACGTAGAGCAGCCCGATCGCCGCGACGACCTCGAACGGCACCGGCGTCACGGCAGGCGCCGCCTCCGTGGCCGCGAACCGCTCGATTGCCGTCCGCAGCTGCGTTGCCAGATCGGTGTCGCGGCCAGCCCCCGCGGTCGTCCCCTCGCCATCGAGCGGCTCGGGGCGGCCACCGAGCAGGTTTGCCAGGAGCGTGGCGCTGCCGGGCCAGTCGCGAAACGGCTCCTCGTCGATGTCGACGCCGAGCCAGGCGATCGTGCCCAGACCGTGGCACCGCCGCACGACCAGCGGCGTGCCGGAGTCGGCTGCCCCCTCCGTCACGTCGACGACGCCGGGCAGCGGACCGGCGGTGGAGAAGACCGGCACCCGCACGCCGGCCGCCGCGCGGGGCGGCAGCCGCCCGGCGCGGGCGTGCGTCTCGAGACCGGCGAGCCGCCGCAGGGTCACGGTCCGTTCGCAGGCCGCCGGCAGCCAGACGGCGGCGGTCGGCGGCAGTCCGGCCGCCGAGCCGCCGGCCACCAGGACGAGCCGGCCGCCGCGCCGCACCCAGGCATCGATGCCCTGCACGACGTCGGCGGGGAGATCCGCCACGGCGCGGCCGCAGACGACGATCGCCTCGACGGCGTCGTAGTCGCGGGCCGCGGCACCGGCGGCCGTGCGGCCCGCGGCGAGCGGCAGCACCCGCGGGGCCGGTTCGCCTTCACGGGCGATCATCCGCGCGGCCTCGTCGATCGCTCCCAGGTCGCCCACGCAGAGCACGAGCCGCGCGGTCGAGGGCAACGGCTCGGGCAGCCGGTGTTCGACGATCGCGGCACCGGTCGCCCCGGCCCGCTCGATCCGGAGTCGGCCCGTCGGCCTGCCGAACCGCACCGTGAACCGCGCCGCCGGGCGGCCGGCGGCGCCGGCAGCGGCCACGCCGGGGGGCGAGCGGACGAACTGGCCGTCGGGATCCTCGGCCCACACGTGGAGCACGTCGCCGGGCGCGATGCCCTCACCCGTCACGGTCACCGGCGTCCAGGCGTTGGTGCGATAGCCGCCGTCGAACCCCACGGCCACGGCATAGTCAGCCGGTTTCGGCTCCGCGGCCGGCGCCGGCCGGCCGACCGCGAGGAGCAGCGCCGGGAGCAGCCCCAGCCACCAGACCGACGCCGGGGGCATCAGGGCTTCTCCGCGTCGGGGCAGGTGCAGGCGAAGCGGCCGCAGCCGGGGCAGCCGGTGCCGTACTTGCGGCCGACCGCCTCCTCCAAATCGACGTCCACGACATTGGCGATCGTCGCCAGCCAGGCCAGCACGTCGGCGAACTCCAGGGCCCGCTCCTCGTGGGTGCCGCTGCGCAGCGCGGTCGCCAGCTCGCCGATCTCCTCGGTCAGCCACATGAAAGTGCCCTCGACGCCGCGGGCCGCGTCCTTGTCGTGATACATGGTGCGGATCAGCGTCTGAAACTCGCGGAGCGTCATCAGGGGGAGAGCCTTCGGGCCGGTCGGCGGCCTCAGTGCGGGGTGGCGGTCCGCGTCCGCGGGGCGAACCAGGGGTAGATCGCCGGCACCACGAACGCCGTCAACAGCGTACTCGTCACGATGCCGCCGATCACCACGGTCGCCAGCGGCCGCTGGATTTCCGCCCCGGCGCTGGACGCCAGCGCCATCGGCAGGAAGCCGAGCGCGGCGACGAGCGCCGTCATCAGGACCGGCCGGATGCGCACGTCGGCCGTGGCAAGCGCCGCCTCCCGGGGGCCGAGCCCCGACTCCCGGGCGTGCTCGGCTCCGGCCACCCACACCAGCCCGTTGAGCACCGCCACGCCGAACAGGGCCACGAACCCGACGCCGGCCGCGATGGAGAAGGGCATGCCCCGCAGGGCCAGGGCCGCCACGCCGCCGGAGGCCGCCACGGGCACGGCCACGAAGATCAGCGTCGCCAGCCGCAGCGACTTGAAGCTCGCGTAGAGGAGCATGGCGATCAGGCCGAGCACGAGCGGCGTGATCAGCGCCAGCCGGCGGCTCGCCGACAGCAGGTTCTCGAAATCGCCCCCCCAGCCGAGAGCGTAGCCCGGCGGCAGCGGCACCTCGGCGGCGATCCGCGCCCGGGCTTCCTGCACGAAACTCGCCACGTCACGGCCGCGGACGTTGGCCGACACGAACGTCCGCCGCCGCGAGTTCTCGTGCTCGATCGACGGCGGGCTCTCGTCCACGCGGACATCGGCCAGCTCGCCCAACGGCACGGGACGGCCGCCCGCGGCACCGACCGGAATCTGCGGCACGAGGCCCTCGTTCTCGCGCCACGCGCGGGGAAACCGCACCATCAGCGGAAACCGCGGCCGGCCCTCGTAGATCACGCCGACCTGGATCCCGCCGAGCGCGGCCACCGTCTGCATGACGTCGGCGCCGTCGATGCCATGGCGGGCGAGCTGGTCCTGGCGGGCGTCCACCTGCAGCGTGGGCACGTCGGCCTGCCAGTCGGCCCGCACGTCGGCCGCGCCGGGAATGCCCCGCAGCACGCCCTCGATCCGCTTGCCGAGGTCGCCGAGCGTCGCCAGCTCGTCGCCGTAGACCAGCACCGCCACGTCGGCCTTCACGCCGGCCACCAGTTCGTCGACCCGCATCTCGATCGGCTGGCTGAATCCGAACGTGGCGCCGGGGACGGCCGCCGTCAGCGCCTTCGACATCCGCTCCACGAGCGCGTCCCGTGACACCTCCCGCGGCCACTGCCCGCGCGGCCGGAGCATCACCCAGACGTCGGTCTGCTGCACGCCCATGATGTCGTTGGCGATCTCCGGCCGGCCCGTCTTGCAGAACACCGTCCGCACCTCGGGAAACTCGCCCAGCAGCCGCTCGATCCGCGTGCCCATGGGAACGGCGTCTTCGAGCGTGGCGGTCGGCAACCGGGTGACCTCGATGAGAATGTCCCCCTCGTCGAGCCGCGGCATGAACTCCGCCCCCAGCCGCAGCGCCACGGGCACGCTCGCCGCCACGAGCCCGGCGGCCGCCAGCGAGATGACCAGCGGATGGTGGACCGCGAATCCGGCCAGCGGGCGGTACAGGCGGTGAAAGGCCCGCATCACGAGCGGCTCGTGCTCCTCCTCGCGGCCGAGCACGGTGGCCGCCAGCACGGGCATGAGCGTCAGGGAGATGACGAGCGATCCCGCCAGCGCGAACAGGACCGTCAGCGCCATCGGCCGGAACAGCTTCCCCTCGGTGCCCTCCAGGAACAGGATCGGCAGGTAGACGACGGCGATGATGAGCTCGCCGAACATGGTCGGCCCGCGGACCTCCACCGCGGCATCGCGGACGACCGCCAGCTTCGCGGCCCCCGGCGGCGCGAGGCCCAGCCGGCGCACGCAGTTCTCCACCATGATCACCGAGCTGTCGACGACGAGCCCGAAATCGATCGCCCCCAGGCTCATCAGGCTCGCCGGGATGCCGACGGCCCACATCAGGTTCGCGGCAAAGAGCATCGAGAGCGGGATCGCCAGGGCGACGATCAGGCCGGCCCGCACGTTGCCCAGCAGCACCAGCAGCACGCCGATCACGAGCAGGCCGCCTTCGGCGAGGTTGTGCAGCACCGTGTCGAGCGTGCGGGCGATGAGCTCCGAACGATCATAGATGATGTCCAGCTCCACGCCGGGCGGGAGCGTGCCACGAATGGCCGCCAGCTGCTCCTTGGCGGCCGCCACGACCCGCCGGCTGTTCTGACCGCGGACCATCATCACCATCCCGGTCACGATCTCGCCGCGGCCGTCCCGGGTGGCGGCGCCCTGCCGGACCAGCGGCGCCACGCTCACCGTGCCGACGTCGCGGACGAGCACCGGCACGCCGCCGGCGGGGCTGCGGACGACCACCTTCTCGATGTCCGCCGCGTTCGTGAGCAGCGCCTCGCCCCGGATGAACCGCTGCTCGCCGTTCTTGACGATGTAGCCGCCGCCGGTGCTGGAGTTGTTCCGCTCCAGGGCGGCCAGTAGTTCGCCGAGCGCGATCCCGTGCGACGCCAGCCGGTCGGGATCGACCTGCACCTCGTAACTCTTGGCATGGCCGCCGTGGGAGTTGATGTCGGTCACCCCGGGCACCTTGCGCATCACCGGGGCGATGTCCCATTCGAGGATGCTGCGCAGGTCCATCAGACTCCGGCCCGGCCCGCGGACCTCGAACTGCAGGATCTCGCCGAGGGCCGTGCTCAAACTACCGAGCTGCGGGTCGGCCGCGGCGAGCGTCACGCCCGCCCGCGCCGCCGGTAGCCGCTCGGCGACCAGCTGCCGGGCCAGATAGATGTCGGTGCCCTCGCGGAACACGATCGTGACCAGCGAGATGCCCAGCCGGGAGATGCTCCGCATCTCCTCGACGTCGGGCAGGCCGCTCATCGCCATCTCGACGGGATAGGTCACCGACCGCTCCACCTCGAGCGGCGGCAGCGTGCCCGCCTCGGTGACCACCTGCACCTGGACGTTCACCAGGTCGGGCACGGCGTCGACGGGGATCTGCGTGGCGGCGTACAGACCGCCGACGGCCATGAGCACGAACAGCGCGACCACCAGCGCGCGGTTGGCGAGCGACCACTCGATGACGCCTGTCAGCACCGCGCCTCCTTCCCGCCGGTCAACCGGCCGCTTCCGCTTCCTGCTCGAGGAGCAGTTCGCTCTTGAGGAGGAACGCACCTTCGGCCACCACCTGCTGCCCCGCCTCGAGGCCGGACTTCACTTCCACGTAGCCCTCCGCGCCGTCGCCGACGACGACGTCGACGCGGCGGTAGCGGCCGACGCCGGCGGGCACGAACACGAACGCCTGGCCGGCGTGCCGCATCACGGCCGCCGCCGGCACCGCCAGCCCCTCCCGCTCCTGCCCCTGCGGCAGATCGACCCACACGAACATCCCCGGCTTGTAGTGGGCGTCGTCGTTCTCCAGTTCGGCCACGAGGGGCACGCTTCGCGACTCGGCTTCGACCGTCGCGCCCACGTGGTTGATCCGGGCCGTCGTGTTGTGCTCGACCGATCCGGGCACGTTGACGGCCACCTCCTGCCCCTCCTCCACCTCGACCGTCGTCCACTGCCGCTCATGAATCTGGGCCCGCACCCAGAGCGTGGCCGTGTCGGCCACGACGAACATCCGGTCGCCCGCCTGGACCCGCTCGCCCCGGGCCACGAACACGTCCTCCACGATGCCCGCGAACGGCGTCCGCAGCACGAGCGTGCTCAAGGTTCCGGCATCGCCCCGCCCCTCGACGTCGGCCACGCCGTCCGCCGCTCCCTGGCCGCCGACGTCAGCCTCGAGCTTGCTGCCGACGAGGGTCCGCAAATGCTCGCGGGCCACTTGCACGAGCCGCTCGGCCTGATCGAGACGGGCCCGGGCCTTGTCGCGGTTCTGGCGGGTTTGAAACAGTGCCTCCTCGCAGGTGGCGGTGAAGCTCGCCTTCGCGACCTCCAGGTTGCTGGTCCGCTCGTCTACGATCCGGCCGGAGAGCACGCCCCCCGTCCCCAGCTGCCGGGTGCCGACATCGACCTTCTCCACGAACAGGAGCCGCGAATACGCCCCGAGAATCGTCTCCCGGTAGTTGCCCAGGACGCGGTCCTTGAACTGCGCCTCGATCTCCGCGAGAGGCGGATGGCTTTCGAGGGCCGCCAGCAGCGCCGCGACGTTGGTGGCGATCGTGGCCTCCCACTCGGCGGCCTTGCGCTCGATCTGACGGTCGTCTTCCCGCTTGCGCACGTCGTCCCGCGCGGTGCCCACGGCGGGGCTCGACACCTCGGCGAGCGACTCCCCCTTGGCGACGCGTTGCCGCACCTTGGCGAAGACGCGGGACACGATGCCGTCCACGGGCGACTCATAGTCGAGGCGATACCGGGCGTCGTAGTCGAGGCGGCCCGGCACGGTGAGGTGATCCCGCAGCCGGCGCCGCTCGGCCGTCACGAGCGTGATCCGCGCGGCCGCATCGCCCGCCGGCAGGGTGACGAGATCGGCCGCCGGCGCGGCAGACGCGCGCGGGGCGACGTCGGCATGGCCGACATCCCCGAAGTGATGCGTCGCGAGCCACCACCAGGCCGCCGCCCCGGCCGCCAACACGGCCCCCCCGGTTAGGCCGCGTTGCAGCCGCCCCCAGCCGGAGCCGCGGGGCTGCGGCAGATGGTGCCCGCGGGCCTGCGGCTCGACGGCAGCCCGCACCTGCGGATCATCACGCGTTTCCGAAACCATCCGCGCTCCTCCGGAACGACCGGCCCGTGCCGACCAGCTGGGGCGACACCACCCACCGATTCTACGAAAACCCGAATCCCGCGGGGGAGTCACGACCGGGATGCCCGCGACTGACGCGGCGTGTAGGATGCCAACTCGCCCGATTCCCCGTCGATCCGGCCCGTGGCCGATCGACCGTCCCCCCGAGTTTGCCTGCGGCCCGACGCCATGACGCCTTCCCGATCCGTCCGCATCTTCGACACCACGCTCCGCGACGGCGAGCAGTCGCCCGGCGCGAGC